>NZ_VFMR01000001.1:2405930-3007413 GCF_006715145.1 Microbacterium sp. SLBN-146 | reverse complement strand
CAACATGCCGGCGCGCACGGTCGTCCTCGAAAAGCTCGAGAAGTTCAACGGCGAGGCGCGCGTCGCCATCACCTCCGGCGAGTACACGCAGCTGACGGGTCGTGCGGGTCGGCGAGGGATCGACGTCGAAGGACACGCCGTCATCCAGTGGACGGAGGGACTCGACCCTCAGGCCGTCGCCGCTCTCGCCTCGCGACGCACGTATCCGCTGAACTCCAGCTTCCGGCCCACCTACAACATGGCCGTGAACCTCATCGATCAATTCGGCCGTGCCCGCGCACGAGAGATCCTCGAGTCCTCGTTCGCACAGTTCCAAGCCGACAGGTCGGTCGTCGGGCTCGCGCGCCAGGTGCGCGAGCAGGAGGAGTCGCTCGCCGGGTACGAGAACGCCATGACATGCGATCGCGGTGATTTCACGGAGTACTCCGGCATCCGCCGTGAGCTGAGCGATCTGGAGAAGCTCAATCGGAAGGATGCCACGGCATCCAGGTCCACCCGTGACAAGCGGGTCAATGAGATCGCGCGCCTTCGCAAGCTGATGCTCCGGCATCCCGCCCACGCGTGCCCCGACCGTGAGAATCACGCGCGCTGGGCCGAGCGCTACTGGAAGCTCAAGCGCACGATCGACAAGACCCGGCGTCAGATCGACACGCGGACGGGTGCTGTCGCCCGCGTCTTCGACCGTGTGGTCGACGTGCTCGTCGCCCTCGACTACGTCCGGATCGCGCCGGAGGGGACGGCGAGCCTGACCGCCGACGGCCGCACCATGAGACGCATCTACGGCGAGCGCGATCTCCTCGTAGCCGAGGCGCTGCGCACGGGGCTGTGGGACCGACTGGATGCGCCGTCGCTGGCGGCCATCGCCTGCTGTCTCGTCTACGAGCCCCGCCGGGACGAAGGCGCTCCCGCAGACCATGCTCTGCCGCGCGGCCCGTTCCGTCAGGCCCTGAGCGATACGAACGAGTTGTGGCAACGCCTCGACGACCTCGAGCGGGAACATCACCTCCCCGGGTCGGAGCCCGTCTCCGCCGGACTCGCCCAGGCGATGGCCTCGTGGGCGCGCGGCATGCCGCTCGACAGGGTTCTGGACGAGGCGGATCTCGCGGCGGGCGACTTCGTCCGCTGGGCCAAACAGACGATCGATCTGCTCGATCAGTTGTCGATCGTCGCCGACGGCAAGATCGCGAGCGTCGCTCGGACGGCCCTCGACGCCGTGCGGCGAGGCATCGTCGCGTACTCGTCGGTCTGACCGTTGCGCGCGGCCGGCGTTCAGCGTCGCCGAACTAGGCTCTTTCCCGTGCCCGATGCCCGCAGAGTCCGCCCCCTCCTGCCCCTGTGGGCTGCCGCGATCGTCGCGGCTGTCGCGGGCGCCGTTCTCGACCTCGCCTATCCCTCCGTGGGGTGGTGGCCCCTCGCGTTCGTGGGCGTCGGACTCGCACTCGTGACGCTGATCGGGCGCAGTGCGTGGGGCGCACTTCTCGTCGGCGTCATCTTCGGCGCCTCGTTCTATCTCATCCACATCATGTGGATCACGCGCTATCTGGGGGTCGTGCCGTGGTTCGCCCTCGCGGGACTCGAGACGGTTTTCATGGCGGTCGGGTCGATCCTTCTCACCCTCGCGTACCGGTGGTTCCCGCGCGTCTTCCCCGGACGGTGGGCGCAGCTGGTCGGCCTGCCCGTCGTGATCGGCGGACTGTGGACCGCGAGGGAGCTCTTCATGGGTTCGTGGCCGTACACGGGATTCCCGTGGGGCCGGCTGGGCATGAGTCAGTCCGAGAGCCCGCTCGCCCACCTCTCGTCGTGGCTCGGCGTGTCGGGTCTGACCTTCCTCATGGTCGTCTTCACAGCCGCGGTCATCGAGTGGGTTCGCGCGGCCGAGCAGCGCAACGTCCGGACGGCGATTCCCGCCGCCGTGGCGGGAATCCTCCTCGTGGTCGTGCCGGCGTTTCCGACGACTCCCGCGGGCGATCTGCGTGTCGGGAGCGTCCAGGGGAATGGCCCGTCTGCCTATTTCGACGAGCGTGGACGCAACGCCGTCCTGAACGCTCAGCTCGAGGCGACGGCGCCGCTCTTGGGCGAGGACATCGACGTCCTGCTCTGGCCGGAGGGCGGCATCGACTCCGATCCGCTCTCGAACACGGGCACCGCAGCCGTGCTCGACGCGCTCGCGGAGAGGGTCGACGCCCCTCTCATCGTGAATGCGGCGACGCAGCGCGGCGATGACGTCTTCAACACGTCGATGCTGTGGGTGGCGGGGGAGGGCGCAGTCCAGCTCCACGACAAGTCGAATCCCGTACCCATGGGGGAGTACGTCCCCGACCGATGGTTCTTCGAGGCTCTCGCGCCCGACCTCATCGGGCTCATCCAGCGGGAGTACACGCCGGGCACGAACCCGCCGTTCTTCGACGTCGACGGCATCGGTGTCGGTCTCGCGATCTGCTTCGATGTCATCTACGACGACGTCATCTGGCAGGGCGCGCAGGATGGCGCGCAGATCTACATGTTCCAGACCAACAACGCCGACTTCCGTGACACCGACGAGAACCTGCAGCAGCTCGCATTCGCGCGCATGCGGGCCATCGAGACGGGTCGTTCTGTCGTCAACATCTCGACGGTGGGGACGAGTCAGGTCATCGCGCCGGACGGTACGACCATCGACGGACTCTCCGCCAACGAGGCGGGCCACATGCTGACGGACGTCGAGCTGCGGACCGGACTCACTCCTGCCGTCATCGTCGGTCCGTGGGTGCAGGCGATTCTCGGGTGGGGGAGCCTCGCCGTGCTCGTCGTTCTGGGCGCGCTTCAGGTGCGGCGTCGGCGCACAGAGAAGACGCCGACCCCCGAAGGGGCCGGCGTCTCGACGGAGTGATTCGCGTCAGGCGCTGATCTTGTCGATCGACGTGTCGCCACCGGCACCGCGGCGGGCGCGGACGTAGGCGAGACGCTCTTCGAGAAGCTCTTCCAGTTCAGGAAGCGTCCGACGCTCCAGCAGCATGTCCCAGTGCGATCGCGGCGTCTTGTCGCCGGAGTGATCGACGGTGGCGGTTCCCTCTCCGATGCGGAGGAGCGCCTCGGCACCGCAGGTGCGGCACTCCCAGGCTTCCGGAACCTCTGCATCGACGGCGAACGTCAGGACGGTGTCACGTCCGCAGGACGTGCAGGAATATGTGTGCTGTGCGCGCTCATGGAACACGACGCCCTCTTCGCTCTGTAGGCTCTGGGCGCCGAGTCGGATGCCGCGCAGGCTGCGGTCTGCCATTGTGTGGTCCTCTCGACGGTTACCAGTTGTAACGTCGTGACCTGGGCAGATCATGCGAGAGAGGCCTCCTCAGGAGGCATTCACAGACGATGCTCAGCGGGTGGGTGAAGGTCAGGGCGCAAGCGTTTCCAGCGCGATGTCCGCATGGTCGGTGACGATGCCGTCGACGCCTGATTCCACGAGGCGCCGCACGTCGTCGGGCGCGTTGACGGTCCAGACGTGGACCTCGACTCCGTGGCGGTGCGCGGCTCTCACCAACCGAGGCGTCAGGACACGCACCCGTCCGCGGCGCTCCGGCACCTGGATCGCATCGACGCCGGCGAGAATCCGCCGCACGGCGCGGTCCGAGCCGAGTGCGACAGCGGCGAGGAGGCGTGCCATCGTGGCGGTTCCCGGAGAGGTCGCCGGACGCTCGCCTCCCGCGCGGTTCGCGGCATCCAGCGCCTCGATGCGGTTCTTGTCGGAGAAGCTCGTCACCAGCACCCGCTCTCCGTTGGGGGCGATCAGTCGGCCCACCGTCTCCGCTGCGGCGGCAGCCTTCACGTCGAGGTTGAACCTGAGGGTGGGGAACGCGTCCAGCGCCTGCGCGACCTCGATGAGCCCACCCCGATCGGACATCATCGCTTCCAGTTCCGTCGATGTGACCTCGGAGAGCCGTCGTGGATCACCCGCGATGCGCGTGAGATCGTCGTCGTGAAAGAGGACGGCGACACCGTCACGCGTCACATGACAGTCCGACTCCACGTAGTCGACGCCGGCCGCGTGCGCAGCCGCGACGGCGGCGAAGGAGTTCTCCACGACGCCGAGCTCGGCTGCTTCTCGTGTAACGAGCCCGCGATGGGCCAGGACCCGCGGCCCCGGTGGGAAGAAGTACGGATGCCGCGTAGGGTGGCCGTCACTCGGCACGGGGCCGCGGCGGGTCCGGCGTGACGGCCTTCGCCTCGTTCGCGATGGAGTCCGCGGCGGATGCCGCTTCCCGCGCGGCGGCAACAGCCTCGTCGGCGGTGTCGACCGTCGTCGAGGGCGTACGTCGCGGGCGCGGTGAAGACGGCCCTGTCGGAGCTCGCCCGCCGAACGCGTCGCCGATCCCCTGCAGTGCCTCCGTCAGCTCGCTCGGGATGATCCACAGCTTGCTCGACGGGCTCTCGGCGATCTTGGGGAGCGTCTGGAGGTACTGGTACGCCAGGAGCTTCTCGTCGGGCTCGCCCACGTGGATGGCGTTGAACACCATCTCGATCGCCTGAGCTTCACCCTGCGCGCGGAGGACCGAGGCCTGCTTGTCGCCCTCGGCGCGCAGGATCTCGGCCTGGCGTCGACCTTCCGCTTCGAGGATCTGAGACTGTTTCGAGCCTTCTGCCGTCAGGATGGCCGCGCGACGATCCCGCTCTGCGCGCATCTGCTTCTCCATCGAGTCCTGGATCGAGTGGGGCGGGTCGATCGCCTTCAGTTCGACGCGCGAGACGCGCAGACCCCACTTGCCCGTCGCTTCGTCGAGGACGACGCGCAGCTGACCGTTGATCTCGTCACGGCTCGTGAGGGCTTCCTCGAGGTTGAGACCACCCACGACGTTTCGCAGCGTCGTCGTCGTCAACTGCTCGACGGCACTGAGGTAGTTGGCGATCTCGTAGGTGGCGGCGCGCGCGTCGGTCACCTGGAAGTAGACCACGGTGTCGATCGAGACGACGAGGTTGTCCTCTGTGATGACGGGCTGCGGGGGGAACGACACCACCTGCTCGCGCATATCGACGAGGGGTCGCAGCCGGTCCACGAACGGCACGAGCAGATTCAGACCCGGCTGCAGGGTGCGCTGGTAGCGGCCGAGGCGTTCCACGACTCCCGAGTAGGCCTGGGGGATGATGCGGATCGAGCGGAAGATGACGACGATCACGAAGATTGCCAGGACCACGAGCAGCACGATCACGAAGATCTGGCCCACGAAGGCACCGACATCAACCATGTTCGGAGCTCCTTTCAGTCGAAGGGGCGGAGGGGAGCGGGGCGACTTCGACCGTCGCTCCGAGGACGGTCATGACCTTCACGCGGGTGCCGATGCCCAGCGTGTCGGCGGCATCGTCCGGCAGCTTCGCCGTCCAGGTCTCGCCGTTGTCGAGTCTCACGGATCCGAAACCGTCGACGAAGGGGCTTGTCACGCGTGCACCCATGCCGTACAGCGCATCCACGTTCGTGAGAGCGGGCTGCGTCCCCCGATGCAGGAGCCGCAGGAGGAGCGGCCTTATCGTGAAGAGGAGAAGGCCCGAGAGGGCGGCAGCCAGGGCGACCTGAAGCCACCAGGGACCGCCGAGGAGATTCACTCCGAGACCACCGACGAGCGTGCCCGCGGCGAGCATCAGGAAGGTGAACTCGAGCGTCAGGAGTTCGATGATCACGAAGACCAGGGCCAGTACGAGCCACGCGATCCACAGGTACTGCGTCAGATCCGGAAGCATCCTCACCCCTTTGCGCGACTGCTCGAACACTACCAAGACGTGGGCTCGAAGCGGCCGCGGCGGAGCCGGTTGATAGGGTCGACACGGCCCTCGTGTGGCACCTCGAACTCCAGGAGCATCCCCATGTCGCAGACTCTCGAACCAGGCTCGCTGAGCGGAAAGACCGCTCTCGTCACGGGGTCCTCCCGCGGAATCGGCGCCGACACGGTCCGGTACCTCGCCGAAGCCGGCGCGAACGTCGTCATCAACTTCCGGAACAAGGCGCCGCGCGCAGAGAAGCTCGCGACGGAACTGCGGTCATTGGGGGTCGAGGCGCTCGTCGTCGGCGCCGATCTCACGGATCCTGAGTCGGTGCAGGCCATGATCGACGAGATCGCGCGCACGTTCGGCTCCCTCGACATCCTCGTTCTCAACGCTTCGGGCGGCATGGAGTCCGGGATGGCCGCCGACTACGCGCTGCAGCTGAATCGCGATGCTCAGGTGAATGTCCTCGAGTCAGCCCTTCCGATCCTCGACGAGGGCGCGCGCGTCGTCTTCGTCACGAGCCACCAGGCGCACTTCATCCGCACGACACCCACGATGCCCGAGTACGAGCCGGTCGCGCTGTCCAAGCGTGCCGGCGAAGACGCGCTCCGCGAGCGGATCTCAGACCTCGACGCGCGCGGGATCGGATTCGTCGTCGTGTCGGGCGACATGATCGAAGGCACCATCACGGCGACACTCCTCGAGCGGGCGAACCCGGGCGCCATCTCTTCCCGGCGCGAGTCCGCCGGGCGCCTCTACAACGTCTCGGAGTTCGCTGCCGAGGTCGCGCGCGGAGCCGTCGAGCCGATCCCCGCTGACAACACCCGACTCGTGGGAGACATCAGCTCCTTCGCTCAGGAGTGAACGATGCGCGCCGCGGGCATCGAGAAGCTCATCTCCGTCGGACGCCCTGACATCGCGCCCGACGGGTCGTTCGGTGTGTTCGCCACGTCGCGACCCGACATCGCCGCCAATCGCGCCGTCGGCCAGATCTGGCGAATCGAGCTGCCCGGGGGAACGCCGCGCCGCCTGACCCGCGGGACAGCCGACTCCGCTCCGCGACTGTCGCCCGACGGGTCGCAGATCGCGTTCCTGCGAGCCGCCTCGGCCGGCCCGGCGCAGGTCTTCGTCGTCGACGCCGGCGGGGGCGAGCCCGTCCAGGTTTCGGATGCTCCGCTCGGCGTCTCGGAGTTCGCGTGGTCGCCGGACGGCGATCGCATCGCCTACGCGGCTTGCGTGCCGGAAGCGGGGCGATACGGGAGTGTGGAAGGGCTGGACGCCAACGCAGAGTCACCGCGTCGGATCACCGGCGTCCGTTGGCACGCGAACGGGCTGGGGTACATCGCAGACCGGCCTTCTCAGGTCTTCCTCGCGGCGGTGCCCGCGACCGACGCCGAGCCGTTCTACGAACCGGCGCCCGCCGTGCTCGAAGAGGGGCATGCAGCGCCGAGGAAGCGCGTCGTCGCGGACGAGCCGATTCGCCTCACCGAAGACGACATCTCCTACTCCGGGCTCGTCTTCCACGGGGAGGAGATCCTCGCGGTCTCCGAGAGGATCGAGGCGGACCGTCGTGACCTCCGCTCTCGTGTCGTCGGCCTCCGAGCCGACGGAGCGGGAGAGCGCGAGATCATCGCTCCGGAGGCGGGCCTCTCGATCAGCGGCGTCGCGGTGGCGGACGACGGAACGCTGGCTCTGCTCGCATTCGAACCCGGCGAGTCCCACGTCGATTTCATCGCTCCCGGAGTGGGGCTGTGGATCGTCGAGGACGGGTCTCCTCGGAGAGTCACCGACGAGGAGACGATCGATCTGGGTGAAGTGGGGAGCCACATCACCGCCGTCGGGCCGGACTTCCTCGTCCAGGACCGCACGCGCGGGCGCGTCCGTCTGCTCCGTGTGACGCGTCATGGCCATGTCACGGAGGTCCTCGGCGGTGATGTCGAGGTCGGCGGTCACGCGGCCGTCAGCGACAGTGTCATCGCTTCCGTCGCGACACCTGCGTCTGCCGGCGAGCTCGTCCTGGTCGAGGACGGAGAAGCCGTGACGCTGACGACCTTCGGCGCCGACGCAGCAGGGTCCGGCATCACGACGCCGCGAGAGCTCGAGGTCGACGCGCGCGATGAGTATCCGGTCCACGGCTGGGTCGCAATGCCGGCAGGAGCGGGACCGTTTCCCGTCATCTTGCAGATCCATGGAGGACCGTATGCGTCTTACGGCATACATCTGTTCGACGAGACCCAAGTGCTCGTGGATGCGGGCTATGCCGTCGTCTACTGCAATCCGCGGGGCTCGGCCGGCTACGGTCGCGAGCACGGGCGCAGCATCCGTCAGGCGATGGGCACCGTCGACCACACGGACGTCATCGACTTCCTGGAAGCGGCCATCGCTTCGGACGATCGGCTCGACGGCGGACGGCTCGGGATCATGGGCGGGTCGTACGGCGGCTACCTGACAGCGTGGATCATCGCGCACGACCATCGATTCGCGGGCGCGATCGTCGAGCGCGGATTCCTCGATCCCGCCTCTTTCCAGGGGACGAGCGATATCGGCTCGTTCTTCGGCGACGAATACGTCGGCACGGACGCGGAGCAGATCGCCGCGCAGAGCCCGTTCGCGGTCGTCGGTCAGGTGACGACGGCGACTCTCGTCGTCCACTCGGAGCTCGACTTCCGGTGTCCGCTCGAACAGGCGACCCGCTACTACTCCGCGCTGAAGCGCCAAGGGACACCCGCCGAGATGCTGATCTTCCCGGGCGAAGACCACGAGCTGACGCGCTCGGGTCGCCCTCGTCACCGTCTGGAGAGGTTCGATGCGGTGACAGAGTGGTGGTCGCGGATGCTTCCGACATCCTGATCGCAGACGTCGGCCCCGGGAGCGATTCCCGGGGCCGACGTCGGTTCGTTCGAGGTGTGATCCTTACAGGTCGCCCTTGCCGAAGGTGAAGGCGCGGACCACGTTGAGGAGTCCGAGGACGATGAGCGAGATGCCCAGGAGCCACCACAGGACGACGGCTCCCCAGAGGGGCGAGAACAGCAGAACGATTCCGGCGATGATGCTCACGATCGCGAAGAAGATCGTCCAGCCCTTCGAGGAGCTGTCGCTGAGCGTCGAGAGCGAGACGATGCCCTCGATGATCCACATGACGCCGACGAGGACGCCGAGGAACAGGGCGAGGAAGGCCGTCGTCGCGCCCAGATTGAAGAAGGCGACGACGCCCGCGATGATGAACAGCACGCCCAGGACGATGTGGCCGATGCGGGCCCATCCGCCCTTGGACTTGGAGAAGATGCCGAGGCCCGCGTAGACGAGGCCTGCGGCGATGGCGTAGATCGCGATGATCGCGGTGACCACCATGGCGGTGCGGCCAGGCCACACGAGGATGAGGATTCCGACGATGACGGCGAGCACGCCGCCGATGCCGAGCGCCGTGCGGATGCCGTTGACGGCAGCCTTGGCAGTAGAGGATTCCGTGGACATGGGATGTCCTTCCTGGGAGTTTCCTGATGAGGGGCGATCGAAGTCTAGACCCGACGTACAAACTTCCGGGTGAGTCGAAAGTCCCGTGTCGTGGGGGAAGCTGCGTGGGGGGCCCGCTCAGGGCCATGACAAATGTCCTGCATGCCTGGCACACTGAACCCGACACGTCCTCGCTCGAAGGGATCAGCATGGCCGTCTTCTCGAGAGGCTTCGGCGCGCGTCGCCGCGATACAGACCCTCACCTTCCTCCCGGGCAGTATCTGACCGAGGATTTTCCGGTGCTCTCGGCAGGACCGACGCCTCGCATCGACACCGACGAATGGTCGTTCTCGATTCGCAACGAGCACGGAGAGGTCGTGTCGTGGGACTGGGCCCAGCTCATGGACATGTCCATCGAGGACGTGTCGACCGACATTCACTGCGTCACGCGCTGGTCGAAGCTCGGCACCTCGTGGCGAGGCGTGTCGATCGATACGCTCATGGCGCAGGTCGAGACCGATGCGCAGTTCGCAATGGCCCACTCTTATGGCGGCTACACGACGAACATCCCCTTCGAGGATCTTCTCGATGGAAAGGCATGGGTCGCCTTCGAGTTCGACGGTGAGCCGCTCGACCCCGAGCACGGGGGGCCGGCCCGACTCCTCGTGCCCCACTTGTACTTCTGGAAGAGTGCGAAATGGGTCAACGGACTCGTCCTGATGGACGAAGACGCCCCGGGATTCTGGGAGCAGAACGGATACAACATGCATGGCGACCCGTGGACCGAGGAGCGCTATTGGTGATCGTCGGCGGGTGGCGTCCGGCCGAGGTCGTCGATGTCGTCGACGCGTCGTCTCACGCCCGTGTGCTCCGCGTTCGCGTGACCGACTGGCCGGGAAACGACGCCGGCCAGCACATCGACATCCGCTTGACGGCCGAGGACGGCTATCAAGCGGAACGCTCCTACTCGGTCGGGTCATACGGAGCGGGAGACATCATCGAACTGGCCGTCGACGAAGTGCCCGACGGCGAGGTGTCTCCGTATCTCGTTCGTGACGTCGCTGTCGGCGATCAGCTCGAGGTCAAGGGCCCGCTCGGCGGGTATTTCGTCTGGCGCGCCGGGGGAGTGGTGCCGGTGCAGCTCATCGCGGGCGGGTCTGGGATCGTGCCCTTGCGTGCGATCGCGCGGGCGATGTCGGATGCCGGTGTTGCGGCATCCGGTCGTCTTCTCTACTTCGTCCGAACGCCGGAGGACGCGATATATCGCGACGAGCTGACGCGGGATGCGGAGGCCGGGGGAGTACCCGTCACGTGGGCGTACACGCGTGGAGCGCCGGACGGATGGCAGGGAAGAGTCGGACGACTCGATGACTCCGGGATCGCCGCGGCGTCATGGCGGCCCGACGACGAGCCGCTGGTATTCGTGTGCGGCCCGACGCGATTCGTCGAACACGTCGCGGACACGCTCGTGCGCCTCGGGCATCCCGCGAGCAGCATTCGGACCGAGCGTTTCGGAGGTGCGTGATGAGAGTCATGTCGAGAGTCGACGGCAATGCCGTCGCCGGGTTGCTTGCCGAGATCTTCGTCGGTGATGTGACGATGCTCCGCGGCGTGTGCGGGGAGTGTGCGAGCGTGTCGACGCTCGCCGAGACCGACGTCGAACTCGACGCGCAGGCGGCGATCGTGCGTTGCCGGGCGTGTACGGTGACGCTTTTCACCGTGCTGCGCGCAGGCGACGGGTCGCGGTTGGTGGTCGGGTCGCTCCGAGAGCTGGACGGGCACTGACTCAGCCGAGGAGCACCGTGGCCAGAAGAAGCACGGGGACGCATCCGAGGGTCGTGAGAAAGACGGTGTCTCGCGCGATCGTCTCGCCGACGTCGTATCGCTGGGAGTAGTTGAAGACGTTCTGCGCCGTGGGGAGCGCGGCCAGCACGACGCAGATGAGGACGTCCTGCGCGTCTAGTCCGAACACGAACTCGGCTACGACCCACGCGACGACGGGCATCACGACGAGCTTGAGCATCGTCGCGAGGACGATGTCGCGGCGCCGGCCCGAGGGGCCGAGAACCCGCTGGCCATGCAGCGAGATGCCGTAGCTGATGAGCAGAATCGGCACGCACGCGTTCGCGACGAGGACGAGCGGCTCCAGGACGATCGGCGGGAGCTCGATACCCGAGACTGAGACGAGCGTGCCGAGCACCGAGCCGAGCACGATCGGGTTGACCGCCGTACGGCCGATCGTGCGCCAGATCGACGTGCGCGCCGATGTTACGGCATCCAGAATCGCCATCGTGATCGGCGTGAAGACGAGGAGCTGGAGAAGAATGACGGGTGCCGGAAACGCCGCGCTGCCGAGCAGGTAGAGCGACAGCGGAATGCCGATGTTGTTGGAGTTGACCTGGCCCGCGCTGAGCGCGCCGATGACCGTCTCGCCGACGGATCGCTTCCAGGCCAATCGTGCGATCGACACGTAGGTGAGAAAGATGACGACCGCGGCGATGGCGGCGACCGGGAGCAGTGCCGAGAAGAGCGTTCGGACATCGGCCTGCGCCAACACCACGAACAGCAGGAACGGCGAGAGGACGAAGAACGTCAGTCGCGCCAGCACCGGTCGTGCGTGTTCACCGAGCAGGTCGATGCGGCCGAGGATCCATCCGACGAAGATCGCGACGCCGACGACGACGAACCCCGTGAGCGACTCCAGCATGATCCGAGCCTAGGGATGCAGCGCTCCCTGGGCCCAATCACAGGTGGCAGCGCCTCAGATCTATTAGCCGATAATGCACATTATGTCAGAACGGCGATTGCCATCCCTGCCACTGCACCGCTTGGGGCGCGAGCCCTCACCCTGGGGCGCGAAACTGTCGCCCCGAGGTGATGACACGCGCCCCAGACCTCTTGTGATCACGGTCGGGGCGCGATGCCGCCCATCGGGGCGCGATTCACTCGCGGGGCGCGATCCATTGCTCGGGGCGCGAGTTTGTCGCCCCAACGTGACGACACGCGCCCCGAAACCGTGCTCGTCATCAGGGGCGGGTGATCACGGAGAGCTCGTTGGCCTCCGTGTCACACAGGGTGATGCGCCACACGGATTCCTCGCCCTGCATGACGCGAGCCATGTCGACGATCAGCGGGCTCGGCCATCCTTCTCCGGAGAGCTGCGCTGCCTCAGAGGCACCGATTGCGTCCGTCCGTTGTTCCGCTTCGGTCAGCTCGACCTCGCGGGTGGCGAGAAGCTCCAGCGTCCGGACGTCGACGATCGATTCCTGCCCGGAGGTCCGGTCTGCGACCGATTCTCCGAATGCGTCGCGCTGAGCGCTGACGCTGCGCAGACGCCACGCCCACCGGGAGTCACGGTATTCCAGGCGGAGTCCGACGATGCTCCCGCCCACGGCGCTCGACTCCCCCGGCAGAGACTCCAGGAAGTCCGTGGGCCACGTCAACTCCGCCGGCATGCACGTTCCGGGGTAGTCCTCCCCCACGACGCGAGGGGCATCGGGAATCGATGAACACGCCGGCGTCGCAACGGTGGCTGCGCAGATGAGTGCAGCCGCCAACAGGCGTCGAGTCATGGGCAGACGCGGGCCCTGCGGTCGTCGAAGCCGACGACATCGCCGTGCTGCAACTGTCGGCCACGCCGGCGTTCGACCTCGTCGTTGACGGTCACGTATCCATCGATGATGGCTTCCTTCACGTTTCCGCCGCTGTCGAGGAGCCCCGCGTACTTCATGAACTGGCCGAGTCGGATCGACTCGCTGCCGATCGGGACATCGTCAACCGGAGCCGAATCACTCATCCCGGAATGCTAGCCGACGAAGTCACGCAGATCCGACTCCTCCGCGTCGCGTCCAGACGTAGTGGACGACGCCGGTCGGTGACGCGGTCACCTCGATGTCGAAGCCCGACTCGATTCCTTCCAGACCGTCCCAGAGTCGCACTCCCCTGCCGAGCACGATCGGAACGACGACGAAGTGCAGGTGATCGACGAGACCAGCCTGCAAGAACTCTCGTACGACGGTGGGTCCCCCGCCCAACCGCACGTCGAGCCCTTCCGCCTGCTCCGCGGCGAGCGCGAGCGCGTCGGCGGGCGGCAGATCGCGGAAGAGGAACGTCGTCTCCCCGACGGCGAGGTCAGGGCGCGGGTGATGCGTGAGGACGACGACAGGAGTGTGGAACGGCGGCTCCTCGCCCCACCATCCGCGCCATGACTCGTCTTCCCACTCGCCCTGTTGGGGACCGAATTTCCGCCGGCCCATGATCTCGGCGCCGATCCCCTGCCAGGCCATCGCCGCGAAAGCGTCGTCGACCCCGCGTGTGCCGGCACCGACCGCCTCGGCGTCATGGCCCGACGTGCTCACGAACGTGCGGGTCGGGAAGTACCAGTCCATGAGGCGGTGCCCTGCGTGGCCGAACGGCGTCTCGAGCGCTTGGCCCTCCCCCGTCGCGAATCCGTCGAGTGAGATAGCGAGATTGTGGACTCTGAGTGTGGTCACCACGCCATCATGGAGGACGATGTGGACGATGTCCACATGTCGTCAGTCGGCGTCGGCCTCAGAGCAATCCGATGACGACACCGCCGGCGGCCGCGACGAGCACGACGATCCACGGCGCCATCCGCCACGCGACGAGGAGGACGAAGCAGACGAGCGCGAGCCCGAACTCTGCCGGCCCCACGATCGCCGTGACGAAGACGGGGTCGTACAGCGCTGCCGCGAGGATGCCGACGACAGCGGCGTTGGCCCCGCGCATGAGCGCGCCCGCACGCGGCATCGCGCGGAAATGTGCCCAGAACGGCAGCATGCCGACCAGGAGCAGCATCCCGGGCAGGAAGATCGCCACGAGGGCGATCGCCGCGGTCACGAGGCCGAGCGCGACGGGTGCCGCGAACGCGCCGAGATACGCGGCGAACGTGAAGAGCGGCCCGGGGACGGCCTGGGCCGCGCCGTACCCCGCGAGGAACTGATCGGGCGTGACCCATCCGGCGGGCACGACTTCTGCCTGGAGAAGCGGAAGGACGACGTGGCCGCCCCCGAAGACGAGAGCACCTGCGCGGTAGAAGGCGTCCGCGACATCTACAGCCGTACTGTGAAGCAGCGTCGCCGCGATCGGCAAGGCGATGAGCAGCGCGGCGAAGACCGACAGCGCCGTGATCCCTGCTCTCTTCGAGACGGGGAACCTCAGAGCATCCGCGGCCGCTGTGCCGACCGCCTCACGGCAGAGGAACAGACCGGCGAGAGCTCCGAGCACGATGGCCGAAACCTGACCGACTGTGCCGCCGACGAGAAGCGCGAGGAGAACCGCGCCGACAGCGATGGAGGCGCGGCGCGCATCGGGAGTCAGAGCGCGTGCCATCCCCATCACTGCCTGCGCGACGATCGCGACGGCGACGATCTTGAGCCCCGAGAGGATGCCGTCGGCGACCGGATTGTCGAAGAGAGACGCCCCGAAGGCGAACCCGACGAGCAGGATGGCAGACGGCAGAGTGAACGCGGCCCATGCGGCGAGCGCTCCCCCGGCTCCCGCGCGCAGGAGTCCCAGAGCGAAACCGACCTGGCTGGACGCAGGCCCCGGAAGGAACTGGCAGAGCGCGACGAGGTCGGCGTAGTTCTTTTCGGAGACCCACCGCCGCCGCACGACGAGCTCGTCGCGGAAATACCCGAGGTGCGCGATCGGACCGCCGAATGATGTCACCCCGAGCTTCAGGAAGGCGAGGAAGACTTCGCGAACGGTGCCGGCGCTGCGGGGCGACGCCTGCTCGGGGGCGCTCGTCGTCACTCGGACTCCTGATCTCGGGTGTCGATCCGGGCACAGGGCACGCCCACGAAAGACGCTAATCGTCGATCTCATGCTGGTCAATCGACGTCCTCGTGGCCGCCGAAGCCCCCAGGCCTCGCTAGCGTTGAGGGGTGTCTTCTGCGCCCCGCTCCCCGCTCGCGGGACCGAGTTGGCGCTCCTGGCTCATCTGGACGGTCGGCGTGGCCGCCTACATGCTCGCCGTCACCAACCGCAGCTCGCTGAGTGCTGTCGGCGTCGACGCGGCCGAGCGGTTCCAGGCGGATGCCGCGACCCTCTCGCTCTTCGCAGTCGTGCAGCTCGCGATGTACGGCGGTATGCAGATCCCGGTCGGAGTTCTCCTGGACCGCTACGGAGCGCGTCCCATCATGACGATCGGGATGCTGCTCATGGCGGTCGGTCAGCTCACGATGGCCCTCTCCCCCAGCGTCGGCATCGCGATCCTCGCGCGCGTGCTCCTCGGCGCCGGCGACGCGGCGATCTTCCCCGGTGTGCTGCGACTCATCGCGACGTGGTTCCCCGCCCAGCGGGCACCACTCATGGTGCAGTTCACCGGCATCGTCGGGCAGACCGGCCAGCTCATCGCGCTCGCTCCGCTGGCGGCCGTCCTGCACGCCACGTCATGGACGATCGCCTTCGGTTCGGTGGCGGGTCTCGGCATCCTCTTCGCGATCCTCGTGTTCGCGCTCGTGCGCAATCATCCACCAGAGCGTGACGCGGATGTCGCGGTCAACACCGATACGGGCGCGATTCGCGTCGTGACGTCGGCGATCGACACGGGAGTCGGGATCAGGGGTTCATGGGCGCACCCGGGAACGCGTCTTGCCTTCTGGTCGCACTTCACGACGCCGTTCGCCGGCACGGCGTTCGTCCTTCTCTGGGGGATGCCGTTCCTCACCGCGGGCGAGGGGAGGACGACGGCCGAAGCGGCGACGATCCTGTCGGTGTACGTCATCGTCGGGATGGCGCTCGGCCCCATCATGGGAGACATCTCGCGCCGTATCCCGCATCTGCGATCGAAGGCGCTCGTGCTCCCGGCGATCGCGACGCAGGCGGTCGCCTGGATCGCCGTCATCGCCTATCCCGGACCCGCTCCCCTGTGGCTCCTCTTCGCGCTCGCTGTGGCGCTCGCGATGGGCGGCCCAGCGTCCATGATCGCGTTCGATCACGCACGTACCCATAACCCCGCCCACCGACTGAGCACCGCGACGGGTGTGACGAACGCGGGCGGATTCCTCGCCGCGCTCATCGCGATCTTCATGATCGGCTTGGCCCTGGACCTCCAGGGCGCGGGAACGCCCGCGACCTACACGCTCGACGCGTTCCGGGTCGCCTTCCTCACCCAGATTCCGCTGTGGGCGCTGGGGACGACGTTCATCCTGATCGAACGGAAGAAGACCAGGATCCGTCTGGGCATGGACCCGCCGCGGCGCCCCCGATCGAACCTCTGATCAGAGCACGTCGTCGCTCGTCGTCGACCGGCGGGTGACCTGCTCGCCCACGGTCGGATCGACCGTGCTCCTCGTGACCGTCTCGGTGCGGCGGCGCCGAGCGAGGAGGACGATCCCCAGCAGGAACACGAGCACGCCCGCGCCCATGAGGATGTAACCGACCAGGTCGAGATCGATCCATTCGACCTCGATGTTGACGGCGAACGCGAGGATCGCGCCGATGACGAACAAGGCGATACCGGTGCCGATGCTCATGATGGCCTCCTTCTCCGGATCCCGTCGGGCCCGGTCCACACCGATGAGTCTGGGGCATCGAGAGGCCCGCGCCAAGCTCTCGACAACCACAGGCCTGGCGCGGCATTGATCGACCGGGTGCGATGTCGGTGCTTCGCCCTATCCTCCAGGTCATGACGCGTGCCATCTTTTACACCGCGACCACTCTGAACGGATTTCTCGCCGATGACCAGCACTCTCTCGACTGGCTCTTCCAGGTGCCGGGCGGCGAAGGCGGCGGCGACGACTTCCAGCGATTCCTCGCCGGCATCGGCGTCCTCGTGCAGGGGTCATCCACCTATGAGTGGGTGCTCGAGCACGAGGAACTCCTGGCGCATCCCGAGAAATGGCAGGAGTTCTATGGCGAGCGCCCGACGTGGGTGTTCTCGTCGCGCGATCTGCCCGCGGTTCCGGGTGCCGACATCCGCTTCGCCCGGGGCGAGGTCGTCGATTCGTGGGACCAGATCCGCGCCTCGGCGGGTGAACGTGACGTCTGGATCGTCGGCGGTGGCGATCTCGCCGGTCAGTTCGCGGATGCCGGTCTCCTCGACGAGATCCGGGTGTCGATCGCGCCCGCGACGCTGCCGTCCGGTGCACCGCTCCTCCCCCGCCGGATCGGCTCCGAGCGGCTGGAGCTGACCGACGTGCGTCGTGCAGGAGCCTTCGCCGAACTCACGTACCGGGTGATGTCACCCGACCGCTCAGTCCACGTCGGGTGACGGCGCCACCTCGACCCATGTGCCGTACTTGGGTGCCCGTCCGTCGCCGGATGACGTCCCCGTCAAGCGTCGTCGCATCCACGGGCCGACGTGCTCGCGGTAGTAGGCGACGCCGCGCGGGCCCGCGGCGGGAAGGGCGGGCAGCGACCACCAGGCGGCGGGAGGCTCGAACCCGAGAGCCGTGAGCACGCGGGCGGATACGCGGTGATGCCCGCGGGAGTTCATGTGCAGGCGATCCTCCGACCAATACGGAGCGGTCGACAGCTCGCGATCCGGCCAGTTCAGCGCGCGGACGATGCCGGTGCGGTTCGCGATGTGCGAGACCACTGCGGCTGACAGCACATCGCCGCGACGCTGTACGACACGACTGAGGGGAAGTTGGCCCGATGGGTTGGCTCCCGACAGCAGGATGAGCGTCACGCCCTCCTCGTCGCACCGCTCGATCACCCGGTCGAAGGCTGCGACGATCCGCGAGATGCTCGTGCGCGGGCGCAGCATGTCGTTGCCCCCGCCGTTGAACGACAGATGCGTCGGCCGCAGCGCGAGTGCCGCCTCCAGCTGCTCCTCGACGATCGGCCAGACCAGCTTCCCTCGGATCGCGAGGTTCGCGTACTCGATCGGCTCGCCGGTGGCATCAGCCCATCCCTGCGCCGTGATGTCCGCCCACCCGCGAACTCTGCCGTCGGGAAGATCGTCGCCGACCCCCTCGGTGAAGGAGTCGCCGATGGCGACGAAACGAACGGATGCCACGTCCCCAGCCTACGGCGGGTTCACCTGTCGTCGAGTGCGCGCCCGCGACGGTCGCCAAGCCCCCAGGCCGTGGCGGCGGCGACGGCGAAGAAGATGGCGAAGACGATGAAGAGGAGCGGCGAGCCGCCCGCGACCAGCAGCGGCGGCACCGAGAGGGGCGCAACGATGGACGCGATCCGGCCGACACCCGCGGCCCAGCCGGAACCCGTCGCGCGAAGCGATGTCGGATAGAGCTCTGGGGTCACGGCGTAGAGAGCGCCCCAGGCTCCGAGGTTGAAGAAGGACAGAGCCATGCCGGCGCCGATGATGACGGCGATATCCGATGCCGTCCCGAAGAGCACCGCGGAGACCGCGGATCCCACGAGGAAGACCGACAGGGTCGCGCGGCGCCCCCATACCTCGATGAGCCATGCCGCCGCGGCGTATCCGGGGAGTTGGGCGAGTGTGATGACGAGCGTGAAACCGAACGACTGCACGAGGTCGTAACCGCGCGCGACGAGGATCGAGGGGATCCAGATGAAGGCGCCGTAGTAGGAGAAGTTGACGCAGAACCACACGAGCCACAGGCACGCCGTGCGAACGCGGAACTCCGCGGACCACAGCGCTGCCAGCCTGTCCCGCGCGCTCGTAGCCGCCGGCGGGAGTTCGATGATCCCGGTCGTCAATCGCCGGGACGCAGCGGAGCTGATGGAGGCCGACTCCTCGAACTGCCGGACGACCGCGTCGGCTTCCGCGCGCCTCCCCCGCCGCTCGAGCCAGCGCGCCGATTCGGGAAGCCCCCACCGCACGATGAGGGCGTAGGCGGCGGGGACGGCGCCGATCGCGAAAGCCCATCGCCATCCGTCCTCGTATTCGCGGATGACGAAGTAGCCGATGAGCGCGGCCGCCGTCCATCCGACCGCCCAGAAGGCCTCGAGGATGACGATGAGCCGGCCCCGGATGCGAGCAGGGGCGAATTCGCTGACGTACGTCGAGGCGACGGGAAGCTCAGCGCCCAGACCGAGGCCGACGAAGAAGCGGAGGACGAGCAAGAGAGCAAGACCGCCGACGAGAGCGCTCGCCCCCGTCGCGACACCGTAGACGAGGAGCGTGACCGCGAAGACCTGGCGTCTGCCGAACCGGTCCGCGAGCAGACCGCCGAGTGTCGCGCCCACGGCCATTCCGACGAATCCGATCGATGCGATCCACGCCGTCTCGCCGGGGGCGAGCTGCCATTGAACGGCGAGCGCGGCGATCACGAACGAGATGAGCCCGACATCCATCGCGTCGAGCGCCCAGCCGATCCCCGATCCCGTCAGGACACGGAGGTGCCGACGAGTGAAGGGGAGGCGGTCGAGGCGCTCGGACGTCGTGGCGCTGGAGGCCGGTGCGGTGGCGGCATCCGTCATGAGTTCATCGTAGGACGGTGAGACGGGTCAGGTCGCGAGCATCTCGCGCACGAGCGGTGCCACCTTCGTGCCATAAAGCTCGATGGAGCGCATGAGCTTCTCATGCGACAGCGTGCCCGTCGAGAACTTCAGATCGAACCTCTGCGCGTCGAGCGTCCGCAGGGAGTCGACGATCTTCCGCGCGACGGTCTCGGGCGACCCGACGTAGAGCGCACCCTCGGGGCCCACATCGTGCTGGAAGCGCAGACGGTTGTACGTCGGCCAGCCACGCTCGCGTCCGATCGTGTTGTTCATCGCTTCGAAGCCGGCATACGCCTCGTCCCACGCCTGCTGATCCGTGTCGGCGATGTGCCCGGGTGAGTGGAGGCCGATCGGCAGGCTTTCGCGTCCGAACGACGTGAGGGAGCGGTGGTAGAGATCGACGAAGGGACGGAACCGGTATGCGGGTCCGCCGATGATCGCGAGCATGAGTCCGTAGCCGTATCGTGCCGTGCGGACGACGGACTCGGGCGATCCACCGACCCCGACCCACGCCGTGATGCCGTTCTCGGTCTTCGGAAAGACGTCGGCATTCTCGAGCGGCGCCCGGGTCGTTCCCTGCCACGAGACCGGCTTCTCCGTCAGGAGCTGAGAGAAGAGGTCGAGCTTCTCGTCGAAGAGGACTTCGTAGTCCCTCAGGTCGTAGCCGAAGAGGGGGAAGGACTCGATGAACGATCCCCGTCCGAGAATGACTTCGGCGCGACCGTTCGAGACGGCGTCCAAGGTGGCGAACCGCTCGTAGACACGCACGGGGTCATCGCTCGAGAGGACGGTGACGGCGGTGCCGAGGTGGATGTTCTTCGTGACGGATGCCGCGGCGGCCAGCACGATCTCGGGACTCGATACGGCGAACTCGGGACGATGGTGCTCGCCCACGCCGAAGAACGACAGGCCAACCTCGTCGGCGAGGACGGCCTGTGCGACGACGTTCCGGATGGTCTGTGCGTCGGAGAGACGGTTGCCGTCGTCGTCCAGTGTCACATCGCCGAACGTGTCGAGGCCGAGCTGAATCTCATTCATGCGAATGCAAACCCTGCTCGGCCCCGGCCTATTCCGTTCAATCCGGTCTCTCCCGGTCAGCCGGCGAGAGCTGCCCGGAGGGTGTCGAGGCCCACACCACCGACGTCGAGGGCGCGCTTGTGAAAGCGCTTGATGTCGAAGTCCGTGCCCTCGCGCTCCTGCACATCGTCGCGCAGCTGCTCCCAGATGCGCTGTCCGACCTTGTAGGACGGCGCTTGTCCGGGCCAGCCGAAGTACCGGTTCACTTCGAATCGGACGAACTCGTCGGGCATGTTGACGTTGGCGCGCATGAAGTCGAGCGCGTATTCGTAGTCCCAGGTGCCCTGGCCGTCGAGTCGCGGCTTCTCGAGGTGCACGCCGATGTCGAGGACGACGCGCGCGGCGCGCATCCGCTGACCGTCGAGCATGCCGAGTCGGTCCGCCGCGTCATCGAGGTAACCGAGCTGTTGCATGAGCCGCTCGGCGTACAGCGCCCACCCCTCGGCGTGACCGCTCGTGCCGGCGAGAAGGCGGCGCCAGGAGTTGAGCTCGGCGCGGTTGTAGACCGCCTGCGCGATCTGCAGGTGGTGTCCGGGAACGCCTTCGTGGTAGACGGTGGTGAGCTCTCGCCACGTGTCGAACTCCGTGACGCCCTCGGGAACGGACCACCACATGCGGCCAGGCCGGGAGAAGTCGTCGGTCGGCCCCGTGTAGTAGATCCCGCCTTCTTTCGTGGGCGCGATCATGCACTCCAGGCGGCGGATCGGTTCGGCGATGTCGAAGTGGGTGCGTCCGAGCTCCTCGACTGCGCGGTCGCTCGTCTCCTGCATCCACTTCTGGAGCGCTTCCGTCCCGTGAAGCTTCCGGGTGGGATCCTTCTCGAGGAACGCGACCGCCTCTTCGACCGAACTGCCCGGGAGGATCTCGTTCGCGATCGCGGTCTGTTCCGCGACCATCCGCGCAAGCTCTTCCACGCCCCACTCGTACGTTTCGTCGAGGTCGATCGTGGCACCGAGGAAGCGGCGCGAGTGCAGCGCGTACAGCTCGCGTCCGACGGCGTCCTTCTCGCTTGCGGCGGGGGCGAGTTCCGACCCGAGGAAACGCGCCAGCTCGTCGTAGGCGACGCGCGCCGCGTTGGCGTTGTCGGTCAATTCGACGGCGAGCGACGCCGGGAGCTGGCCCTCGGCGGGCGCGGCCTCTGCGGCGAACGAGGCGAAGAAGCCGGTGTCCGCCGTGTAGCGTGCGATCTGCGACACCGACTCGGTGATCTGACGGCGGGCCGGAACGACGCCCTCCGCGATCCCCGCCCGGAGCGTCTCGATGTAGCCGTGAATGGCGCCCGGGACGGCGCTCAGCCGCCGCGAGATGACGCTCCAGTCTTCCGGGGTATCGGTCGGCATGAGGTCGAAGACCGACCGGATCTCCTGCACGGGCGAGGCGATCACGTTGACGTCGCGCAAGTGGGACTTCGCCTCCGAGAGCTCGATGTCCAGCTCCAGTTCCCGGGTCAGGTCGAGCTTCGTGACACGGTCGATGTCGTCGACGGGTTCCGCGGCGGAGAGCGCAGCGAGAGTCGCACGCGCTTCACCGATGAGTCGCTCGTGGCCCGCGGGAGAGAAGTCACCGAACCGGTCGTTGTGCTCGAAACGCCCGATGTAGGTCGCGAGTGAAGGAACCAGCTCCGCGAGGGTGTCGACCCATGCGTCGGCGATGTCGTCGATCGGCGTAGGAGTCCGTGGTGCATCAGTCATACGACGAGCCTAGGCAACTCGCCGTCGCACGACCACCGGGTCAGTGGCCGGCGTCGTTCCAGTTCGCCCCGCGCCCGATCTGGACATCGAGCGGAACCGAGAGCTCCGCGGCGTCCCCCATGCGCTCACGAACGATCCGCTCGGCGGCATCCCACTCCCCCGCGGCGACCTCCACGACGAGTTCGTCGTGGATCTGCAGGAGGACGCGGGATTGCAGTCCTGCCGCGGTGAAGTCGTCGTGGATGTGGAAGAGCGCGATCTTCATGATGTCGGCGGCGCTGCCCTGGATCGGGGCGTTCAGGGCCGCGCGTTCCGCGTTCTCGCGGAGCACGCGGTTGGGGCTCGCGAGGTCGGGGAACGGCCGTCGGCGTCCGAAGATCGTCTCGGTGTAGCCGTCGATCCGAGCCTGTTCGACGGAAGAACGGAGGTAGTCGCGAACCGCTCCGAACCGCGCGAAGTACTCCATCATGAGCTGCTTCGCCTCGGACTGCTCGATCCTCAGCTGCTTCGACAGGCCGAAGGCGGAGAGACCGTAGACGAGACCGTAGGACATCGCCTTGACCTTCGTGCGCATCTGCGACGTGACATCGGACGGATCGACCCCGAAGACACGCGCGCCGACGAAGCGGTGGAGATCTTCGCCCGAGTTGAATGCCTCGACCAACCCCGGGTCCTCCGACAGGTGCGCCATGATCCGCATCTCGATCTGCGAATAGTCGGCGGTCAGGAGCGTCTCGTAGCCCGAACCCACTTCGAACGCCGAGCGGATGCGGCGGCTTTCCTCCGTGCGGATCGGAATGTTCTGCAGGTTCGGGTCGGTGCTCGACAGTCGGCCGGTCTGACTCCCGGTCTGGACATAGGTCGTGCGAATGCGCCCGTCCGCGGCGATCGCGGCATCGAGCGACTCGATGATCTGTCGGAGCTTCGTGGCTTCGCGATGCTGCAGCAGCTGGTTCAGGAAGGGATGCGGATTGGTCTCCTGCAGGTCGGCGAGCACCGCCGCGTCGGTCGAGTATCCCGTCTTCGTCTTGCGTGTCTTGGGCAGCTCGAGCTCGTCGAAAAGGACCTCTTGCAGCTGCTTGGGTGACCCCAGGTTCACTTCGCGACCGATCGTCGCGTACGCCTCGCGCGCGATCGCGTCGGCGCGCTCGCCCAGCTCGCGGGAGAACGTCGACAGTGTGTCGTGGGATACCGCGACGCCGGCGAGCTCCATGTCTGCCAGCGTCGTGAGAGTCGGCAGCTCGATCTCGGTCAGGACCCGCTCGACGCTCGGCGCCATCTCGGCGCGCTGGGCCTCGGCGACGCGGAGCGCGTACCAGGACAACTGTCCCGGTGTCGCGCCTTCCGTCTCGGGCACGAGCTGCGTCGGATCGGCCTCGGGCAGTCGCTCATCGAGGTAGCGGTCGACAAGGTCGGCGAGGGTCTTGTCGGGGAAGCTGGGCCGCAGGAGCCACCCGGCGACGACGGTGTCGAACCCCAGACCGCGGGTGCGGATCCCCGACCGGGCAAGGGCCTTGATCTGCGGCTTGGCGTCGCTGAAGATCTTCTGCGCGTCGGACGCGAGCCATGGACCGAGGGACGCCGCCGTCTCGGGCGTCCAGGACACTTCGACCGCCGTGTCACCCGCGGCGAGGCCTACCCGCTGGGGGGTGCCTCCCGCGACCGTGATCGTGACCCCGATGTCGCCTTCGGCCCGCTCGAGCCACTCTGTGAGCTGATCGGCGCTGAGTTCCGCCGCGACAGGCGCCGTGACGGCGGCGGCACTCGTGACGGCCGCCATCTGCTGCTCGATCCCCGCGAGCTCGGCGACACGCGGGATGAGGGTCTTGAACTCGAGACGCGCGAAGATGTCGCGTACGGCTTGAGCGTCCATCGGCTTGACCTCGAGATCCGAGATCGCCACGGGGAGCTCGACATCACGCAGTAACCGGTTGAGCTGGCGATTGCGCCGCACATCGTCGATGTGGTCGCGGAGATTGCCGCCGACGACGCCCTTGATGGAGTCGGCGCCTTCGATGAGGGCATCGAGGGAGCCGAACTGCGTGAGCCACTTGACGGCGGTCTTCTCTCCGACCTTGGGGACTCCCGGGAGGTTGTCGCTCGTCTCGCCCACGAGCGCGGCGATGTCGGGATACTGCTCGGGCGTCACGCCGTAGCGCTCGATGACGGCCTCGCGGTCGTAGCGCTTGAGCTGCGACACACCCTGGACGTTCGGGTAGAGGAGCGTGACGTCGTCATTGACGAGCTGGATGGTGTCACGGTCGCCGGAACACACGAGCACGGTGTAGCCCTGTTCGGCACCCTGCGTCGCGAGCGTCGCGAGGATGTCGTCGGCTTCGATGTCTTCTTGGCTCAGCACCTCGATGCTCATCGCCGCGAGGCAGTCCTGCAGGAGCGGGATCTGGCCCTTGAACTCTGACGGCGTCTCTGACCGATTCGCCTTGTACTCGCTGTACTCGCGCGTGCGGAAGGACTGGCGCGACGTATCGAACGCGACGGCCAGGTGCGTCGGCTTCTCGGCCTTGATGAGGTTGATCAGCATCGCCAGGAAGCCGTAGATGCCGTTCGTGTGCTGCCCGTCCTTCGTCGTGAAGTTGTCGACAGGCAGGGCGAAGAACGCACGGTAGGCCAGGGAATGGCCGTCGACGACGAGAAGGGTAGGCTTTGCGGAGTCCGTCACCCTGCCACTTTAGTCAGGGCCTCCGACAGTCGAGAGCGAGACCGATGAGCGCGACCTCCCCCTCCGATGCACCGGGCCTCGAATGGGCCGCACGTCGTGGAATGGGTGCTCTCGCCGAGAAGATGGGCATGGAGTTCACCGAGTTCGCGGTCGATCGGTGCGTTGCCACGATGCCCGTCGAGGGGAACACGCAGCCCGTGGGTCTCCTCCACGGAGGCGCATACGTCGTGCTCGGCGAATCACTCGGCTCGATGGCCGCCAACCTGCACGCCGGAGAAGGTCGGCTCGCTGTCGGCGTCGACATCAATGCCACGCACACCCGGTCCGCGACATCCGGCATCGTGACGGGTGTCTGCACGCCGATTCATCTCGGGCGGTCGATGACTGTCCACGAGATCGTGGTGACGGACGACCAGGGTCGCCGCTGCTCGACCATCCGCATCACGAACATGATCCGCGACCTGCCGAGCGGACGCGCCTGATTACTTCTTGGGCGCGAGCTGCTCGATGATGGCCTTCGCGACGTCCTGCATCGTCAGTCGGCGATCCATGGACGCCTTCTGGATCCAGCGGAACGCCTCGGGCTCGCTGAGGCCCATCTTCTCGTTGAGGAGGCCCTTCGCACGGTCTACGAGCTTGCGCGTCTCGAAGCGCTCGACCATGTCGGCGACCTCGGCCTCGAGCGTGATGATCTGCTCGTAGCGCGCCAGAGCGATCTCGATCGCGGGAAGCAGGTCGTTCGGCGTGAAGGGCTTCACGACGTAAGCCAGTGCGCCGGCCTCGCTCGCGCGCTCCACGAGCTCCTTCTGGCTGAAGGCCGTCAGCAGCACGACGGGGGCGATGTGGTTCTTGCTGAGCTTCTCGGCGGCGGAGATGCCGTCGAGCTGGGGCATCTTGACGTCCATGATGACGAGGTCGGGTCGGAGCTCGGTCGCGAGCTGCACGGCGGTCTCGCCGTCACCCGCTTCGCCCACGACATCGAAGCCGTTGTCTCGGAGGATCTCGACGATGTCGAGTCGGATGAGGGATTCGTCCTCGGCCACGACGACGCGGCGGGGGGCTGAAGACGGGGTCTGTTCCTGCTCAGTCACTCGTACATCCTACGGCCAGCGTCGCGAACTTCCTGCGGTATCGTCGATGACACGTGCGCCGGTGTGGCGGAATGGCAGACGCGACCGACTCAAACTCGGTTGCCCGCAAGGGCGTGTGGGTTCGACTCCCACCACCGGCACGATCGATTCATGCTCCGAAGTACTGGTTTCCGAGGGCCTTGCTCTTGAGGGCTTCGAACTCGCCCTGGCTGATCGTCCCGGCATCCAGCAGCGCCTTCGCCTGCGCGATGTCCTCCGAGGGGCTCGCTGATGCCCGAGGCCGGTAGTCGTCCGCTTCAGCGACCACGCCACGCCCCCGACCCGCTCGATCGGCGATGCCGCTCCCGCGCGCAACGAGGTAGACGAGGGCCGTGAGGAAGGGGACGAACACCAGGAAGACGATCCACACCGCCTTCCACCATCCACTCAGCGCGGTGTCGCGGAAGAGGTCGCTGATGATCAGCACCACGACGTAGATGTAGGCCGTCAAGTAGGCGAACCAGAGCATGAGCCAGAAGATGTCCCACATGGCCGGGTCCTTTCGACACGCCGCCGTGAACGCCGACGGCCGCGCTCAGCGTACCGAGCGCGGCCGTCGTGCAACAGACCCGTGTCTTACTCGCGGTAGATCGGCGCCTTGCCGTGCACCGCGTCTCCGATCTTGTGGATGCGGATGTCGTTGGTCGATCCGATGATTCCGGGAGGAGAACCCGAGATGACGACGACCTTGTCACCGACCTGAGCGAGGTCGTTGGCGAGGAAGTAGTCGTCGACCTGGATGAACATCCGATCGGTGTGCGCGACATGCTCGACGATCGTCGACTGGACACCCCACGTGAGCGCCATGCGGCGACGGATCGCCGGATCCGGTGCGAAGCCGATCATGGGGATCCGCGGACGCAGCCGCGACATGCGGCGCGCGGTGTCGCCCGACTCGGTGAAGATGCAGAGGTACTTCGCCTCGACGAACTCCGCCACTTCGAGGGCTGCGAGCGTGATGGCGCCACCCTGTGTGCGCGGCTTCGCGTTGAGCGGCTGGATGCGCTCGAGGCCGTGCTCTTCGGTCGAGGCGACGATGCGCGCCATCGTCTCGACGACGACGACGGGGTACTTCCCGACGCTCGTCTCGCCCGACAGCATGACGGCGTCCGCGCCGTCGAGGACGGCGTTGGCGACGTCGCTCGTCTCGGCGCGGGTGGGCACCGGGTTGTCGATCATCGACTCGAGCATCTGGGTTGCGACGATGACGGGCTTGGCCATGCGACGGCACAGTTCGACGGCGCGCTTCTGCACGATCGGAACGGCCTCGAGCGGAAGCTCGACACCCAGGTCGCCGCGGGCGACCATGATGCCGTCGAAGGCGTCGATGATCTCTTCGAGGTTGTCGACAGCCTGGGGCTTCTCGATCTTCGCGATGACGGGGACGTGACGCCCCTCTTCGGCCATGATCACGTGGACGCGCTGGACGTCCTTGGCGTCGCGCACGAAGGAGAGCGCGATGAGGTCTGCGCCGGCACGGAGGCCCCAGCGGAGGTCTGCCTCGTCCTTGTCGGAAAGGGCCGGGACGTTGACGGCCACACCGGGCAGGTTGATGCCCTTGTTGTTCGAGACGGGACCCGCCACGATGACCTCGGTCGTCACGACCGTTCCGTCGGTCTCGAGCACCTGGACGCGGACCTTGCCGTCGTCAATGAGCAGGAAGTCGCCCGGCTTGACGTCGTGCGGGAGGCCCTTGAACGTCGTCGAGACGATCTCCTTGGTGCCGAGGATGTCCTCGACGGTGATCTTGAAGATGTCGCCGACCGCGAGGAAGTGGGGACCGTTCTCGAACTTGCCGAGCCGGATCTTCGGTCCCTGCAGATCCACGAGAATCGCGACGGGACGACCGGCGTCGTCTGCGGCCTTGCGCACGTTGGCGAAGTTGTTGTCGTGGACCGAGTAGTCACCGTGGCTCAGGTTGAACCGAGCGACATCCACTCCCGCGTCGATGATGGCTCGAACCATCTCGTACGTCGATGTGGCGGGACCTAGGGTGGCGACGATTTTTGCGCGTCTCATCCGTGCTTTCTTCCAGTGGGTTGGGTGGCGAAGGGCCGGGCTCAGCCTACGCGGGCTGAAGACCGATCGCGAGGTCGTTCGGGCGAACAGGAGATGGCAGTTCGGTCTCGCCCATCAGGTGGGCGTCGACGCTGGCGGCGACGGCACGACCCTCGGCGATCGCCCACACGATGAGCGACTGGCCGCGGCCGGCGTCACCCGCCACGAAGACGCCGGGTGTCGAGGTCTGGTAGTCGTCGTCGCGGCGCAGGTTGCCCCGGTCGGTGAACTGCGAGCCGATCTGGTCCGACATGAAGGCCTGCTCCGGGCCGGTGAAGCCCATGGCGATGAGCACGAGGTCGGCGGGGATCTCTCGCTCTGTTCCGCTCTTGGGAACGCGGCGCCCGTCGACGAACTCCGTCTCGGCGACGCGCAGAGCGCGGACTTCGCCGGCGTCGTTGGCGAGGAACTCGACCGTCGAGGCGAGGAACGACCGTTCGCCGCCCTCTTCGTGCGCCGAGGCCACTTCGAACAGCGTCGGCGTCATGGGCCACGGCTGGTGCTCCGGACGCTCCGCCGGCGGCTGCTTGCCGATGGCGAGGTTCGTCACGCTCAAGGCCCCGTGGCGGTGTGCGGTGCCGATGCAGTCGGCGCCGGTGTCACCTCCGCCGATGACGATGACGTGCTTGCCCTCTGCGGAGATCTGGTGGGGGACGGTGTCGCCCGCGACGGCTCGATTCGATTCGACGAGGTACTCCATCGCGAAGTGCACGCCCGCGAGGTCGCGGCCCGGGATCGGCAGATCACGCGGCACCGTCGCGCCCGTCGCGACGACGACGGCGTCGTAGCGAGCGCGCAGGTCGCTCCAGGAGATGTCCTTGCCGATCTCCACACCCGCGCGGAAACGCGTGCCTTCGTCCTGCATCTGGCGAAGCCGCGCCTCGAGGTGCTTCTTCTCCATCTTGAAGTCGGGGATCCCATACCGAAGGAGGCCGCCGATGCGATCGTCCCGTTCGAACACCGCGACGGTGTGGCCGGCGCGCGTGAGCTGCTGCGCGGCGGCGAGTCCGGCGGGTCCCGATCCCACGACGGCGACGGTCTTCCCCGTCAGGCGTCCGGGCGGCTCGGGCTCGATCCATCCGTTCGAGAACGCCTCGTCGGCGATCGACACCTCGATCTGCTTGATCGTGACGGCGGGCTGGTTGATGCCGAGCACGCACGAGCTCTCGCACGGTGCGGGGCACAGCCGACCCGTGAACTCGGGGAAGTTGTTCGTCGCGTGCAGGCGCTCACTCGCTGCGCGGCCCTCGCCGCGCCACGTGAGATCGTTCCACTCGGGGATCAGGTTGCCGAGCGGGCATCCCTTGTGGCAGAACGGCACTCCGCAGTCCATGCAGCGCCCCGCCTGACGGCGCAGCACCGCCGAGTCGCCCGGCTCGTAGACCTCTTTCCAGTCCATGATCCGCACGGGGACCGGTCGACGCGGCGGCAGTTCACGCTCTGTCGTCTTGAGAAAGCCCTTGGGGTCAGCCACCCGTCACCTCCAGAATCCTGTTCCACACGACATCCCCATCGGGGTCGAGTCCTTCTGCTGCCGCCTCCTGACGCGTGAGGAGCACGGCGGCGTAGTCGCGCGGCATGACCCGCACGAAGTTGTCGACCTCGGCCTCGAAGTTCTCCAGGAGCGAGGCCGCGAGACGCGAGTCGGTCTCGCCGACGTGCTGGGTCAACAGGTCGCGGAGCATCTCGGCATCGCCGGAGCCCAGCGGCCCGAGTTCGAGCTCGCCGTTCGCGAGCGCTTCGCGGTTGACCAGGTCCGGGTCGAGCTTGTAGATGTATGCCGTTCCGCCCGACATTCCGGCACCGAGGTTGCGTCCCGTGGTTCCGAGGATCACCGCGAGACCACCGGTCATGTACTCGAGGGCGTGGTCGCCCACTCCCTCGACGACGGCCGTCGCACCGGAGTTGCGGACGAAGAACCGCTCCCCCACGACGCCGCTCAGGAACATCGTTCCCTGCGTCGCGCCATAACCGATGACGTTTCCGGCGATGACGTTCTCGGATGCCTCGAAGGTCGCGGTGCGCGGAGGACGGACGACGATCTGACCACCGGAGAGACCCTTCCCGACGTAGTCGTTCGAGTCCCCCTCCAGTCGCAGCGTGATTCCCGCCGGCATGAAGGCGCCGAACGACTGTCCCGCCGAGCCCGTCAGGTTGACCTCGATGGAACCGGACTGCAGGCCGTTCTCGCCGTGCGCCCGTGTCACGTGGTGACCGAGCATCGTTCCGACGGCGCGCTCCGTGTTGCGGATCGGGAGATCGATGACGATGTGTCCACCGTCGGCGATGACACCGGCCGCTCGCTCGATGAGCTGCACGTCGAAGTGCTCCTCGAGTTCGTGCTGCTGCGAGCGCATGTTGCGTCGCGGCTCGTCCTCGGCGAAGGGCGGGCCCTCGAGGACGGGGCCGAGATTGAGACCGCTCGCCTTCCAGTGGCGCACGGCACCGTCGACGTCGAGCAGATCGGTCCGGCCGATGATCTCGTCGAGCGACCGATAGCCGAGTTCCGCAAGCAGCTCGCGCACCTCTTCGGCGATGAACTCCATGAAGTTCACGACGAACTCGGGCTTGCCCGTGAACCGGGCACGCAGCGTGGGGTTCTGGGTCGCGACGCCGACAGGGCACGTGTCGAGGTGGCAGACCCGCATCATGATGCAGCCCTCCACGACGAGCGGTGCCGTCGCGAAGCCGAACTCCTCGGCGCCGAGCAGCGCGCCGATCACGACGTCGCGGCCGGTCTTGAGCTGTCCGTCCACCTGCACCACGACACGGTCGCGCATGCCGTTGAGCATGAGCGTCTGCTGCGTCTCGGCGAGTCCGAGTTCCCACGGGGTGCCCGCGTGCTTCAGGGAGTTGAGCGGACTCGCTCCCGTTCCGCCGTCGTGGCCCGAGATGAGGATGACATCGGCGAGTGCCTTCGCGGTTCCTGCAGCGACGGCCCCGATTCCGGACTGGCTCACGAGCTTGACGTGCACACGGGCGCCCGGGTTGGCTCGCTTCAGGTCGAAGATGAGCTGCTTGAGGTCTTCGATCGAGTAGATGTCGTGGTGCGGCGGCGGTGAGATGAGCCCGACGCCGGCCGTCGCGTGACGCGTCCGAGCGACCCACGGGTACACCTTCGTCGGTGGCAGCTGCCCGCCCTCGCCGGGCTTGGCACCCTGAGCGAGCTTGATCTGGATGTCGTCGGCCTCGGTCAGGTAGAGGCTCGTCACCCCGAACCGGCCGGAGGCGACCTGCTTGATGGCGCTGCGGCGCTCGGGGTCGAGGAGCCGGTCGACGTCTTCCCCGCCTTCGCCCGTGTTGGACTTGCCACCGATGCGGTTCATCGCGATCGCGAGCGTCTCGTGCGCTTCGCGCGAGATCGAGCCGTAGCTCATCGCCCCCGTCGAGAAGCGCTTGACGATGGCGGACACCGATTCGACCTCGTCGATCGGAACCGGCGGGCGCTCTCCCGTCTTGAACCGGAACAGACCGCGGAGGGTCTTGAGCTCCTTCGCCTGGTCGTCGACGAGCTTCGTGTACTCGCGGAAGATGTCGTACCGGCGGGTGCGCGTCGAGTGCTGCAGGCGGAAGACGGTGTCGGGGTTGAAGAGGTGCGGCGAGCCGTCGCGTCGCCACTGGTACTCGCCGCCGGTCCACAGGCGCTCGTGCGCCCGCGCCGCGGCATCCTCCGGGTACGCGTAGGCGTGCCGAGCGTTGTTCTCGGCCGTGATGACGTCGAGCCCGATTCCGCCGAGCTTCGTCTCGGTTCCGGTGAAGTACGTGTCGATGAAGTCCTGCGAGAGCCCCACGGCTTCGAAGACCTGCGCGCCCGCGTAGGACGACACCGTGGAGATGCCCATCTTGGACATGATCTTCAGCACGCCCTTGCCGAGGGCGTAGATGAGGTTCTTGACCGCCTTTTCGGGCGCGATGCCCGTGATGTAGCCGGCGCGGACGAGGTACTCGACGGTCTCCATCGCGAGGTACGGGTTGACCGCGGAGGCACCGTAGCCGATGAGCGTCGCGACGTGATGCACTTCGCGGACGTCGCCCGCTTCGACCACGAGGCCCACGCGCATGCGCGTCTCATTGCGGATGAGATGGTGGTGGACGGCCGCGAGCATGAGCAGCGACGGGATCGGCGCGAGATCCTTGTTGGAGTCGCGGTCGCTCAGCACGATGAACTCGGCGCCGTCTTCGATCGCCTGGTCGACCTCGGCGCACATCTGGGCGAGACGCTTCTGCATCCCCTTCGCGCCGGATGCCACGCGGTAGAGGCCACGGATCGTCACGGACGAGCGTCCGGGGAGAGCCGTGTGGATGTGCTGGATCTTCGCGAGCTCGTCGTTGTCGATGACGGGGAAGTCGAGGGTGACCGTCCTCGTGTGCGCGGCGCCCCAGTCGAGCAGGTTGCGCTCCGGTCCGAGCCCCAGCGACAGCGACGTCACGACTTCTTCGCGGATGGAGTCCAGCGGAGGGTTGGTGACCTGCGCGAACTGCTGCGTGAAGTAGTCGAACAGCAGCCGCGGACGCTCGCTCAGGACGGCGACAGGCGTGTCCGATCCCATGGCACCGAGCGGTTCCGCGCCGTTCTGGCCCATCGGGGTGAGCAGGATGCGGACTTCTTCTTCCGTGTATCCGAATGTGCGCTGGCGGCGCGTGATCGACGCGATGGGGTGCACGATGTGCTCGCGTTCGGGGAGGTCGGCGAGGCGGACCCGCCCCTCATCGAGCCACTCCTGCCAGGGGTGCATCGTGGCGAGATCGCGCTTGATCTCGTCGTCCTCGACGATGCGACGCTGGGCCGTGTCGACGAGGAACATGCGGCCGGGGCGCAGACGTCCGCGACGCTTGATGCGCTCGGGTGCGAAATCGAGCACGCCGGTCTCGCTGCCGATGACGACCAGGCCGTCGGTCGTCTCCGTCCACCGTCCGGGACGAAGGCCGTTGCGGTCGAGTGTCGCCCCGACGAGCGTGCCGTCGGTGAAGATGAGGGCCGCCGGGCCGTCCCACGGCTCCATCTGGAGCGAGTGGTAGTCGTAGAAGGCGCGCAGCTGCGGGTCGATGTCGACCTGCTTCTCATAGGCCTCGGGGACCATCATCATGATCGCGTGCGGAAGGCTGCGGCCCGTGAGGGTCAAGAGCTCGAGCACCTCGTCGAACGAGGCCGAGTCGCTCGCACCCTCGGTGCAGATCGGGAGAAGCGGCCGGATGTCGCCGACGAGCTGGGACTCGAGCTGCGACTGGCGTGCACGCATCCAGTTGCGGTTTCCCTTGACCGTGTTGATCTCGCCGTTGTGGGCCAGCATGCGCAGCGGCTGCGCGAGCGGCCATGACGGGAACGTGTTGGTCGAGTAGCGCGAGTGCACGACGGCGAGCTCGGAGGCGAACCGGTCGTCGGAGAGGTCGGGGTAGAAGGGCTCGAGCTGGAGGGTCGTGACCATGCCCTTGTACCCGAGCGTCCGGCTCGAGAGCGACACGAAGTACGAGCCCAGCTCGGTGCGCGAGCGCTTGCGCAGACGGAAGGTCCGGCGGTCCAGCGCGATGCCCGACAGCGGGGCCGCGTCGGCTCGGGGGTGTCCCGCGACGAAGAGCTGCTCGAAGACGGGGCGCGCGGCGAAGGACAGCTTGCCGAGGTGCTCGTCATCGGTGGGAACGCTCCGCCACCCGAGGACCGTGAGTCCTTCGGATGCCGCGATGCGCTCGATGCCCTGCTTCTGGGTCTCGCGCTCCTCGTCGTCCCGCGGGAGGAAGGCCATTCCGGCGGCGTACTCCCCCACGGGCGGCAGGTCGAACTCCACGACGGCGCGCAGGAACGCGTCGGGCATCTGCGTCAGGATGCCGGCGCCGTCGCCCGTGCCCGCGTCGGAGCCGATGGCCCCGCGGTGCTCGAGGTTGCGCAGCGCCGTCAGCGCGAGATCGATGATGTCGTGTCCGGCGTGGCCGCGAAGAGTCGCGACCATCGCGAGACCGCACGCGTCCTTCTCGAAGTCAGGGTTGTACATTCCCTGCTTCGCGGGGAATCCTGACGGACCAAGGGCAACAGTGCCGTGGCCGCTGTGACGGGGGCTCGAAGCCATACCAACCGTCCTCACATTTGGTACTCGAAATGGGACGACGTCGGCCCGGGCGCGGGGGGTGCGCGGAGATTACTTCGTGGCGACTGTGCTTGTGGCGCTGGCCTCTTCGACGGCGTCCGTCGGTGGTTCGCTGACGTCGACGTAGTCGGGTGTGTCCTGCGATTGTACCGCGCCCGAAGGCGACCACTCGCGACCGGGCTGGTACGGGGACGGCTCGATCCCGGGATGACGGCGCTTCTGGACGACGATGATGACGAGACCGAGCACGACACCGGCGATGGCGGCCCAGACGTTGGTGCGCAGCCCCAGGATGATGTCGCTCGGGTCGATGCGGATCGACTCCCACACGATGCGTCCTGCGCTGTACCAGACGAGGTACAGCCCGAAGAGGCGTCCCCACTGCAGGCGGAGGCGCCGACCGGCCCACAGCAGCACGAGAACGCCGAGCAGGTTCCAGATCACTTCGTAGAGGAACGTGGGGTGGAAGAGCGTGCCCTCCGGAAGGCCCACGGGCCATGCCGAGTTGGGGTAGTCGATCTCGAGTCCCCACGGCAGATCCGTCGGAAGACCGAACAGCTCCTGGTTGAACCAGTTTCCGAACCGTCCCATCGCCTGCGCGAGCAGGAGACCCGGCGCGAGCGCGTCGGCGAACGTCCAGAAGCGGATGCCGGTCCACCTGCAGCCGAGCCACGCACCTACCGCGCCGCCGATGAGCGCGCCGTAGATGGCGATTCCGCCCTCCCAGATGTAGAGGGCGGACAGCGGGTTGGCTCCTTCGCCGAAGTAGAAGTTCCAGTGCGTCAGAACGTGGTAGACGCGCGCCGCGATGATCGCGAGCGGCACCGCGAGGAGCGAGATGTCGATGACGACCCAGGGCTCCGCTCCGCGCTTGGTCAGACGCGCGTTCGTCAGGAAGACGGCGGCGATGATCCCCGCGATGATGCAGAGCGCGTAGAAGTGGATCGTGATCGGACCGAGCTGGAACGAACTGACGTCCGGGCTCGGAATGCTCAGCGGCAGAAGGGGCATGACGAGAATCCTAGTTGCGCGCGGGCTCAGGCCGCGCCGGCGGTCAGCGAGCGGACCTCTGCCGCGAGGGCGTCGATGCCGCCGTCGCGCAGTGCCCGGACGAGGGCGGTGCCGACGATCGCGCCGTCGGCGTACTCCAGGACGCCCGCGACCTGGTCGGCGGTCGAGATCCCGATGCCGACGCACGCGTTGTCGACGCCGTGGTCGCGCAGTCGCGCGACGAGGGTGCGGGCGGCGGCATCCAGCTCGGCCCTCTCCCCCGTGATGCCCATCGTCGAGACGGTGTAGACGAAGCCGGTCGAGTGGCGGACGATGAGATCCAGGCGCTCGTCGGTCGACGTCGGAGCTGCGAGGAAGATGCGATCCAGTCCCGTGCGCTCGCTCGCCGCGATCCAGTCGGAGGCCTCGTCAGGAGTGATGTCCGGCGTGATGAGGCCCGCGCCGCCCGCAGCGAGGAGGTCGTCGGCGTACCGATCGACGCCGTACTGCATGACGGGGTTCCAGTAGGTCATGACGAGGACGGGGACATCGACGCGAGAGGTGATCTCGCGGACCGCCGTGAAGGTGTCGCGCAACCGGAAGCCGCCGGCGAGGGCCGCCTGGGTGGCTTCCTGGATGACGGTTCCGTCCATCACGGGGTCGGAGTAGGGCGGGCCCAGTTCGAGGACGTCGGCGCCGTTCTCGGCGAGGGCGACGGCGGCATCGATGCTCGTCTGCAGATCGGGGTAGCCGAGCGGGAGGTATCCGACGAAGGCGCCGCGACCTTCCGCGCGCGCGCTCGCGATGGCATCCGCAACCCGGCTCACGACTGCGCTCCGTCGTCGTAGAGGCCGAAGTAGCGTGCGGCGGTGTCCATGTCCTTGTCGCCGCGACCGGAGAGCGAAACCGCGAGCACCGCGTCGGGGCCGAGTTCGCGGCCGATCCGCAGCGCGCCGGCGAGGGCGTGGGCGGTTTCGATGGCAGGGATGATCCCCTCGGTCTCGGACAGGAGGCGCAGCGCCTGCATCGCCTCGTCATCGGTCGCGGGAATGTACTCCGCACGGCCGATCGACGCGAGCCACGCGTGCTCCGGTCCGACGCCCGGGTAGTCGAGGCCCGCCGAGATGGAGTGCGACTCGATCGTCTGACCGTCTTCGTCCTGGAGGACATAGGTCTTGGAGCCGTGCAGGATGCCGGGGCGTCCGCGCCCGATGGATGCCGCATGCCGCGGCGTATCGACGCCGTCGCCCGCGGCCTCGACGCCGTAAAGACGCACATCGGCATCGTCGAGGAACGCGTCGAACATGCCGATGGCGTTGGATCCGCCGCCGACGCACGCGAGGACGGCGTCGGGGAGGCGTCCGATCTCGTCGAGGAGCTGCTGACGGGCCTCTTCGGAGATGACCTTCTGGAAGTCCCGGACCATCGCCGGGAAGGGGTGCGGGCCCGCTGCCGTGCCGAAGATGTAGTTGGTCGTCTCGACCGAGGCGACCCAGTCGCGGTACGCGTCGTTGATCGCGTCCTTCAGCGTGCGGGAGCCGGTCGTCACGGGGATCACCTCGGCGCCGAGCAGACGCATCCGCGCGACGTTGAGCGCCTGGCGCTTCGTGTCCACTTCGCCCATGTAGATCGTGCAGTCGAACCCGAAGAGCGCGGCGGCCGTCGCCGTCGCTACCCCGTGCTGGCCTGCACCGGTCTCCGCGATGACGCGGCTCTTTCCCAGCCGCTGCGTGAGGAGGGCCTGCCCGAGGACGTTGTTGATCTTGTGCGAACCCGTGTGATTGAGGTCTTCGCGCTTGAGGAAGATGCGCGCACCGCCGGCGTGCTCGGCGAAACGAGGCACTTCCGTGATCGGCGAGGGCCGCCCGGCGTAGCTGTGCAGCAAGCGGGCGAACTCCGCCGCGAAGGCGGGATCGGCCTTCGCGGCCTCGTATTCGGCGGTGAGCTCGTCGATCGCGGCGATGAGGGATTCCGGCATGTACCGGCCGCCGAAGTCGCCGAAGAACGGACCGGCCGCTTCGCGCAGGCTCATGAGCCGGCCCCCAGGAAGGAGGCGAGAGTGGAAATCGGGTCGTTGGTCACGAGGGCTTCTCCTACGAGGACGACGTCGGCACCCGCGGCACGGTAGTGCGCGACGTCTGCCGGCGTCAGGACGGCCGACTCGGCGATCTTGACGGCACCGGCGGGGATACGGGAGGACAGACGACCGAAGAGGTCGCGGTCCAGGGTGAACGTCGAAAGGTCCCGTGCGTTGACACCGATGAGCGTCGCGCCCAGATCAGCGGCGGTGTCGACTTCTTCGGCGCTGTGCGTTTCGACGAGAGGGGTCATGCCGAGCTCGAGGATGAGGGCGTGCAGGCGAGCGAGCACCGGCTGCGCCAGTGCTGCCACGATGAGGAGGACCAGGTCGGCACCCGACGCGCGCGCTTCGAGCACCTGGTACTCGGTGGCGATGAAGTCCTTGCGGAGGACGGGAACGCTGACGGCGGCCTTGACGGCTTCGAGGTCGGACAGGCTGCCCTTGAATCGGCGGCCTTCCGTGAGGACCGAGATCGCCGATGCGCCGCCCTGCTCGTAGAGCCGGGCTTGCAGCGCCGGGTCGGGGATGTCGGCGAGGTCACCGCGCGACGGACTCGCGCGCTTCACTTCGGCGATGATCTTGACGCGCTCCGAGGGAGCCAGAGCGGCCAGAGCGTCTCGGGCAGGAGGCTGAGCCAGCGCATCGCGTTCGACGACCTCGAGGGGGCGTCGCGCGGAGCGGGCCTCCGCGTCGTGAACCGCGCCGGCCGTGAGGTCGGCGAGCACGTCAGTGAGCTTTCGAAGAGTACTTCGGGCCGTTCACGCCGTAGCCCGCCTTGGCCATGGCCCAGCCGACGATGAGGCCGACGACGAGGAGCCCTGCCGATGCCCAGACCAGGATCGGCAGATCGAACCAGTAGAAGATCGTGCCGAGCGCGACGGCGACCAGCATGATGACGACGGCAGTCCAGGCGGCCGGTGAGTGTCCGTGGCCGGGGTCGCCGATCTGGTTGCTCATGGGTCTCCTCCGTAGAAACGCGGTACGGTCCGAGTCTAGCGGTCAGGCGGTCGGATCCTGGCCACGGGAGAGGTCGTCCCAGTCGTCGATCGCGTCGTGCGGTCGTGATGTCGCGCGATCCGACCCGCCGGTCTCGTCGGTCGAGTAGCGTCGACCGCTTGAGCGCCAGTGGTGTCCCGTGGCGAGGGTGAGGATGCCCGCGGCGGCGAGCACGATCCAGGCGACGAGTGTCACGGCGGGCCACGGCGTCGAGTGGAGGGCCGAGACGAGCTCGGCAACCGCGTCCCGACCCGTGATGCCCGTTGCCTCGGTGACGACGCTCGCGACGTGGGACGGCTGGGGCGTGAAGACCACGGCACCCGTGAGAACCGTGAGCACTCCCGCGATGAGGAGCGTGAGCACCCCGAAGACGTAACGCAGAACGCGTCCGACGATCGTGAGCGCTCCCCCGAGGGCCAGCACGGCGAGACTCAGCGGAGCCAGTACGGGGATCGCCGAGGCGCCCGGTACCGCGAGGGCGTCGTGCGGTCCGTCGCCCAGCGACACCGTGAGCCATGTCTGGGTCGAGGAGATCGTGCCGATCGCTCCCGTCGCGAGGATCGCGAGGATCGCGAGCAGCCGCGCGCGTCGGATCACAGCGCGCCTTCGACGCTCGTCGCGGGCGCGAGGTCGTCGCTGTCGAAGCAGGTCCGCGTGCCCGTGTGGCATGCCGCCCCCACCTGTTCCACGTCGAAGAGCACGGCGTCTCCGTCGCAGTCCAGACGTGCACCCTTGACGAGCTGGATGTGGCCGGAGGTGTCGCCCTTGCGCCAGTACTCCTGCCGCGAGCGGGACCAGAAGGTCACACGGCCCTCCGTGAGGGAGCGCCGCAGCGCCTCGGCATCCATCCATCCGAGCATGAGCACCTCGCGCGTGTCCCACTGCTGGATGATCGCGGCGACGAGTCCGTCGCCGTTGAAGGCGACGCGATCGATGCGTTCTTGAAGGGACTCGGTCATGATGTCTCCCGGACGGCGATGCCGTCTCGTACCATGGCGGCCTTGACATCGCCGATCGTCAGCTGTCCCGAGTGGAAGACGGAAGCCGCGAGCACGGCGTCCGCTCCCGCCTCGATCGCCGGCGCGAAATCCTCCGCGCGTCCCGCTCCGCCCGAGGCGATGACGGGGACGCTCGAGATCTCACGCATGAGCCGCACGAGTTCGAGGTCGAAGCCGGCCTTCGTACCGTCGGCATCGATCGAGTTGACGAGGAGTTCGCCCGCGCCGCGCTCGATCGCCTCACGCGCCCACGCGAGCGCATCCAGTGTCGTCGCCGTGCGTCCGCCGTGTGTCGTCACGACGAAGCCCGAGGGAGTGGTCTCGGCCCTCGTGACGTCGAGCGAGAGCACGAGGACCTGAGCGCCGAAGCGGTCCGCGATCTCATCGAGCAGGGCGGGGCGGGCGATCGCGGCGGAGTTGACGCCGATCTTGTCGGCGCCCACGGCCAGGAGACGTGCGACATCGTCGGTCGTGCGCACTCCCCCGCCCACCGTGAGGGGGATGAAGACCTCTTCGGCCGTACGCCGGACGACGTCGTACGTCGTCGAGCGGTCGTCGACCGTCGCCGTGACATCGAGGAACGTGAGTTCGTCGGCACCTTGGCGGAAGTACTCGCGTGCGAGTTCGACGGGGTCGCCCATGTCGCGCAGGTTCATGAAATTGACGCCTTTGACGACCCGTCCTCCGGCGACATCGAGGCACGGGATGACGCGGCAGACGAGGCTCATCAGAGCCTCGCGTTGTGGATCGCGGTCACGAGGATCGCGCGCGCGCCGATGCCGTAGAGCGAATCCATCACCTGATTCACGTTCTTGCGCGCCACCATGACGCGCACGGCGACCCACTCGGGGTCGCGCAGCGGCGAAATGGTCGGTGACTCGATGCCGGGCGCGAGCGCGACGGCCTGGTCGATGAGGGATGCCGGGAGGTCGTAGTCGACGAGGACGTAGCGCCGCGCGACCATCACTCCGCGCAGGCGCCGCAGGAGCGTCTGGGTGCCCTCGGCCTCGTTCGGTGCGCCGATCAGGACGCCTTCCGACTCGAGGATCACGGGTCCGAAGATCTCCAGCCCGGCCTGGCGGAGCGTCGTGCCCGTCGAGACGACGTCGGCGACGGCGTCGGCGACCCCGAGACGCACGGCGGACTCGACGGCGCCGTCGAGCGGTACGAGGTCGACCGCGATACCGCGTTCATCGAGGAAACCGTCGACGAGACCCGGATACGACGTCGCGACGCGCTGACCTTCGAGGTCCTCCAACGAGGAGAAGCGCCCGGGGGGACCTGCGAAGCGGAAGGTCGAGTCGCCGAAGCCGAGCGCTTCGATCTCGCGTGCGCCGGGCATGCGGGCGTCGAGGAGGAGGTCCCGCCCCGTGATGCCGACATCGAGAGCGCCCGAGCCGACGTAGGTCGCGATGTCCTTCGGCCGAAGGTAGAAGAACTCGACATCGTTGACGGGATCGAGGACATGGAGATCCTTCGGATCCCGGCGACCGGTGTAGCCGGCTTCCTGCAACATCTCAGTCGCGGTTTCCGCGAGGGAACCCTTGTTCGGCACGGCGATTCGCAGCATGGGGCGGGACTTTCGGAGTCGAGGGGTGAGCGGCGGGGGCAGCGCTCAGAGATGTCGGTAGACGTCGTCGAGGGTCAGACCCTTTGCGAGCATCAGCACCTGGAGGTGGTACAGGAGCTGGGAGATCTCTTCCGCGGCGGCGTCGTCGGACTCGTACTCGGCGGCCATCCACACTTCGGCGGCCTCTTCGACGATCTTCTTGCCGATCGCGTGGACACCCGCGTCGAGCTGCGCGACGGTTCCGGATCCCTCGGGGCGCTCGGCAGCTTTCGCCGCGAGCTCGGCGAACAGCGCGTCGAACGTCTTCACCATGCCAGGGTACCGGGGATCGGGAGGTGGTGAGCGCGCCTCAGTGGGCGAGGATGCTGAGAAGGATGACGAGCAGCCCGAGCATCGTGGTGACGACGGCTCCGAGAACCCGCCACGGCCACGTGCTGCCGTTCCGTGCGGCATTGGCCCATCCGATGAGCGCGAGCAGGACGACTCCTGACGAGAGTGCCAGATAGTACGCGGTGTACTCGTCGAGGACGTCGAACGTGCCGAGCGAGAGGAGTGCGGCGGGCACGAGGGTCGCGAAGAGCATGCCCGAGGAATGCCGCGCACCGTTCCGGATCGACTGCCTCAGCGTCGGTGCGGGCCGGGTCGCCCGGCTCGCGACGACAGCGGCGTAGATGTGTGCGAGCCAGAAGGCCACGACTGTGCCCGTGACGAAGATGATCACGTCGGCGTCGCTGTCCTGATCCCACGCGACGGCGATGAGAGCCGTCACGAGCACGAGACCGTAGACCCCGTGCTCTCCGCTGTAGGCGCTCAGGAAGCGATGGAGCGGACGCGGCCGCGGATCGTCCGACATCTCACTTCGCTCCGTGGTCGTGCGCATGCTGCGCTGCGGCGGCGCGCAGGCCCGCGATGGCGAGATCGGGATCCGCGGCCCCGAAGACGGCCGAACCCGCGACGAACGTGTCGGCTCCGGCATCCGCGGCGAGGGCGATCGTCGACTCGCCGATTCCCCCGTCGACCTGCAGCCACACATGCGAGCCTCGCCGTTTGGCCTCGTCAGCGAGGGCGCGGAGCTTCGGCATCGTCTCGGGCATGAACGACTGGCCCCCGAATCCGGGCTCGACCGTCATCACGAGGATCTGATCGACGTCGTCGAGGAGATCGAGGAGACCGTCGATGGGAGTCGCGGGCTTGACCGCGATCCCCGCGCGCGCCCCGATGTCGCGGAGTCGTCGGGCGAGGGCGCGGGGGTCCGCGGCCGCTTCGAGGTGGAAGGTGACGGATGCCGCGCCGAGCTCCGCGTACCCGGGTGCCCAGCGGTCGGGGTCGGTGATCATGAGGTGGACGTCGAGCGGTACGGGGCTCGTCTGTTGAATGCGCTCGACCATCTGCGGCCCGAACGTCAGGTTCGGCACGAAGTGGTTGTCCATGACGTCGACATGTGCGAAATCGGCGGTCGCGATGCGCGCGAGCTCCGCCTGCATGTTGACGAAGTCCGCCGCGAGAATGCTCGGGTTGATCCGGATGCCGCTGTCGTTCACGGGTCCATTATCGCGGGCGACGGCGAACGCGGCAGGCGTCTCGGTCACGTTCCGTTCACACGGCCGGACCGCCGCGTTCACGGGCGGGCGGTGAGCCTGCCATGTCCTGACGGAACTCTGGACGAGATCGAGCACCACCTCCGTCACCCCCGAAGGACAGGATCTGATGACGACCACCTCCCCCCGCGCCCGGGTTTCCCGGGCCCTCATCGCGGCGGCCACGGCGGCTACCCTCGCGGGTGCCGTCGGCATCGCCGCGGTTCCCGCCGCCGGTGCGGCCACTCCCGCCGTCACGGCGCCGGCCACCGACCCCGTCGGCGACCGGGCCCTGCTGACCGACCCCCTTCTGCAGGCGCCGACCGCCGACGGCGCCTCCGTCGTGTGGTTCACCGAGTTCTCCGGCTCCCGTCACGCTGTCCTCGTCGGACCGGGTGTCGAGGCGCTCACGACAGCGCAGCTCGCCGCCGCGGGACGCGGACAGGCGTTCCCCGGGGTCACGCTCTTCGTCGCCTCCACGAGCAAGCTCAGCAGCGTCGCCGAGGACTACCAGTCCAACATCGATCCCGCTGTCCGGCCCGCGCAGAGCGAAGGCATCGTCGCCCGTGACGTGTGGCGGCACGAGGGCGTCGTCTCAGGTCTGACAGCCGGCACGCGCGTGCCCTACCGTGTCGTGAGCATCGACGGCTTCGGCGGCATCGCGGGATCCGGAACCTTCAGCGTCCAGCCCGCCGTCCCCGCGGGAACGGCCATGAACATCATGCTGACGAGCGACCACCAGGCGATGGTGAACACCCCGGCGAACCTCGCGAAGGCGGCGGAGACACTCGGCACGATCGATGCGGTCTTCCTCGCCGGCGACCTCGTCAACATCCCCGACCGCGCCTCGGAGTGGTTCGACGACACGCGTGGCTCCGGGTTCTTCCCGGCGCTCCAGGGGAACGGCGGCCGCGCATCCACCGGCGGCGTGCAGTACGCGGGTGGCGAGATCGTCCAGCATGCTCCGCTGTATCCCGCTGTCGGCAACCACGAGGTGCAGGGCAGGCGCGACGGTGCCGTATCGCTCGGCTCCTCGTTCAACAGCCCCGTCCCGCGTGATATCGCGGAGCAGGCTTACGCCGTCCGCGCCGCGGAGGTGAACCCGACGGGAGATCCGGCGATCAAGGAGAAGTGGATCGTCGACAACTCCTTCTCGACGACGACCTACGAGGAGATCTTCACTCTTCCGTCCGACTCCCCCGGCGGCGAGACCTACTACGCCACGACGGTCGGCGACGTCCGTCTCGTGTCGCTGTACTCGACGCGCATCTGGCGCGGCACGACAGCGACGCCCGACCCCGCGGCCCGCACGGCTTCCAGCCGCTACCAGGAATCTGCGGCATCCCTCGGAGACCCCATGGCACAGGGGTACGGCGAGCACATCTTCGAGGCGATCGACGCATCGAGCGAGCAGTACGCGTGGCTCCAGGACGAGCTTGCGAGCGAGGCGTTCGCCGACGCGCGCTACCGCGTCGTGATGCTGCACGAAGGGCCGCAGGGACTCGGCGACAACGTCATGCCGCAGTTCGCCGACCCGCAGCGCATCGAAGAGCGCAACGCCACCGGCGACCTCATCGGCGTCCGGTACGAGTACCCCGCGACCGAGAACGAGCTGCTGTACGACCTCCAGCCGCTCCTCGAAGATGCGGGCGTCGACCTCGTGCACAACGGGCACAGCCACCTGTGGAACCGCTTCGTCTCGGACAACGGTGTGACCAACTGGCTGGAGACGTCCAACACGGGCAACACCTACGGTGCGTACCACCCGCTGAGCGGACGGACCCGTCCCGTGCCTCCCGCACCGTGGGTCGCCGCGAACTACTGGGCGCAGAACAACCCCGGCGGTCTCGAGCCGATCGTGCCCAACGTCGCTCCGTTCGTCGGCACCGACGGTCAGCCGCAGCCGTTCGTCCAGAACAACGATCTCGCCGTCTTCACGGGATTCGACACCGGCTCTGGTCTCGTGACGACATACGCCTTCAACGTCAAGACCCCCGAGGTCGCACCCGTCGTGATCGACCAGTTCGGCATCGGTCGCCCCGCGTCCGGCGAGGGAATCGAGCTGGCCGTCACCGTCGCGGGTGAGTCCGCGCCGGGCGAGCTCGTCTGGACGGTCGACGACAAGAGCCCCGTCGACCTCGGAACGGCCGAGGGCGCGGGAGACCACCTGCGGGCGGAAGGCGCGCTCGCCGCCATCACCGTCACCGACACGCGCTCGACGTCACCGGCATGGTCGGTGACCGGCACGGTCGACGAGTTCACGTCGGGGTCCGGCGAGATGCTCGGTGGACACCTCCTCGGGTGGACGCCCCAGGTGCTCGTACCCGGCGCCGGTGCCATGGCCGGCGCGCCCGTCGCCTCGGGGCGCACGGGTGGCACGGGACTGTCGACCCCCGCCGTTCTCGGACGCGCGCCGTCGGGCCACGAGCGCGGCAGCACGAGCCTCGGGGCGGACCTCCTCCTCGAGGTACCCGTGGACGCCCCCACGGGTCGCTTCACCGCCACCATGACGATCACGGCGCTCGGCTGATGAGCACGAGAGCACGCACGCGTCTTGCGGCGTTCGTGCTCGCCCTGACGACGGCTGCCGCTGTTCCCCTTCTCGGGGAGACGGCGGCAGCCGCGTCGGCGGACGAGCAGGTCACGTGGGGAATCCGGCCTGCCGACGGCCCGCTCGGAACGGATCGACCCACTCTGGCGCTCGAAGGGGCCCCGGGATCCCAGCGCAGCGATGCGGTCCTCATCACCAACTACTCCGAGCGCCCGCTCCTGCTCGATGTCTACGTGACCGAAGCGGGGATCGCCACCGACGGGAGTGCGACGGCGGGAGCCCAGGGCGACGCCCTGCCCGGCTCGAGTGTCGAGTGGGTCGAACTCGCGGCGGATCGCATCGAGGTGCCCATCGGCAGTGCCGTGACCTTGCCCTTCACAGTCAGCCCGCCCTTCGACGCCGAGCCCGGCGATCACGCGTTCGCTCTCTTGACGTCGCTCGCGGGCGAGGGCGACGTCTCCGTGGATCGTCGGCTCGGCATCCGCGGTTACGTACGCGTGGGCGGTGAGCTCTCGCCCGGTATCTCCGTCTCCGACGTGTCGATCGAGTCGGATCTTCCGGCAGACCCCTTCGCCGAGCGAGACGGCGTGCTGTCGTTCGTCGTGTCCAACGAGGGCAACGTCCGCCTGCAGAGTACGGCGGCCATCACACTCCGCGATCTCCTCGGGCGCGAGCTGGAGTGGTCGACGACCGTCGACGACCGGACGGACGTCTTCGTGTGGGACGGCGGCCCGCTTCCCGTCCTCGGACCGGGCGATCGGGTGACGGTCGTCGTGCCGCTGGCGGACATCTCCGCTCCCGCTGTCACCCTCACCGCCGACGTCCTCGTGGAGGCGCACGCCTTCGTCGATCCCACCGCGGTCCTCGACCCCGTCCGGGCGAGCGGCTGGATGCTGTCGGTCGGATGGCCCGTCCTCGTTCTCGCCGCGATCGTCGTCGCGGGGCTCGCGTACCTGGTCATTCGGATGATCCGTCGCGTTCGGACGCGGACAGCCGGCGCCGAGCCCTCCGCATCCGTGCCGGCGCAAGAGGAAGTGAGCGTGTGATCCAGGCACGGCACGCCGTCCGCTAGGTTCGAGCCGTGGACCCCATCACCGCTCTGCTCGACGATCTGCTCGATGAGATCCGCCCCATCGACACGGGTGCTCCCGCCGACTACATCCCCGAGTTGGCGGAAGCAGATCCCGATCGATTCGCGCTCGCCGTCGTGGGTCCGCGGGGCCGGGTTCGTCCCGTCGGGGATTCTGGCCACGAGTTCACGATCCAGTCCATCTCCAAACCTTTCGTGCTCGCTCTCGCGCTCGAGGATCGCGGGCGCGAGGCGGTGCTCGAGCGCGTCGGCGTCGAGCCCAGCGGGGAACCCTTCAACGCCATCAGCCTCGAAGCGGGCACGGGGCGCCCCGCGAACCCCATGGTCAACGCGGGCGCGATCGCGACGACCTCCCTCGTCGGCGAAGGAGAGGTCGACGAGCGCATGGCGCGCATCGCGGCGAAGCTCTCGGATTTCGCCGGCAGATCACTCTGGGTCGACGAGTCGGTCTACGCCTCGGAGGCCGCGACAGGAGACCGGAATCGCGCCCTCGCGCACCTGCTGAAGTCCAACGGCATTCTCCTCGGCAGCGTCGACGTCGCCGTGGAGACATACTTCCGACAGTGCTCTCTGCTCGTCACGGTGCGCGATCTCGCGGTCATGGGGGCGACGCTCGCCTTCGGCGGCATCAACCCCGTCACACGGCGTCGCGTCGTGAGCGAGACCGTCGCCCGCGATGTGTTGTCGATCATGGCGTCGTGCGGCATGTACGACTACTCCGGCGAGTGGCTCCTTCGTGTGGGATTACCCGCGAAGAGCGGCGTGAGCGGAGGACTCCTCGCGGTCGCGCCCTCGCAGTTCGGCGTCGCAGCGTTCAGTCCGCGGTTGGATGCCCACGGCAACAGCGTGCGGGGCATCGCGGCGGTCGAGACCCTCGCCGATCGGTTCGGGATGCATCTCCTGGAATCGCACGACACCATCGCCGCCCCGGCGGTCCGCGTCGAGGAAAGTCCGGAGGGACGCGTCATCCGGCTCGACGGGGAGCTCGGCTTCGCGGGCACCGAACGCGTCGTGGGCGTGCTGCGAGAGCTCGCCGCGTCGCTTCCGTCCGATGCCGTCGTGATCGTCGATGCGTCCGAACTCGGACGCACGCATCCCGCGGCGCTCATCACGCTCCGCGCGGAGTTCGAACTCATGCCGGACGGATTCCGACTGGCCGAGCAGAGGTAGCGCGAAGGCCTACCGCCGGCGCAGGAGCGAGATCGACATCGCGTCGGTGTTGTGGCGGTGCGGCCACAGCTGCGCACGCCCCGACCCATCGGCCTGGGGCAGCAGACCCGGGTCGGTCACGGATGCCGCCGTGACGGCATCCCGCGCCGAGAGTTCCTCGACCGCGTCGCCCCACTCGCGCGTCACCTCGGCGACGACGCCCGATGTCTCGGCGAGATGCGGAGAGCACGTGACGTAGGCCACGACTCCGCCGGGCGTGAGCGCCGAGATGGCTGACGAGAGGAGTTCGCGTTGGAGCGAGGTCAGATCGGGGATGTCTGAGGGCGCCTTCCGCCACCGCGCCTCGGGACGCCGACGGAGCGCACCGAGTCCCGTGCACGGCGCGTCCACGAGGATGCGGTCGTAAGTGCCCGGTGATTCGGCGGCCCGGACGCGCCCGTCCTCCTCGGTGACCGTCACCTCGAGTGGAACACCGGCGATCGCGCGGCGGACGAGACCCGCTCGCGCCGGTGAGATCTCGTTCGCCTCGAGCGTCGCACGATGGGCGAGCGCCTCCGCCGCGAGGACGGCCGTCTTCCCTCCCGGGCCGGCGCAGAGGTCGAGCCAACGCTCCCCCTGCTGGATGGGCTGTGCCGCGAGAAGAGCGAGCGCCGCGAGCTGCGAACCCTCGTCCTGCACGCGCAGTCGGCCTCCGGACGCACGGATCAGGGCGTCGGGGTCTCCCCCGCCGGCACGGAAGCCGAAAGGTGAGTAGGGGGTCCGCCGGGCATCGTCGGGGACGTCGGCGAGGCCGGGAAGCGCGGCCATCGTCACGCGGGGCGACGCGTTGTCGGCCGTGAGCAGCGCCTCCAGTTCGTCGGCCCGATCCTCGGCGGCCAGCGCCCTGCGAAAGGCGCGGACGACCCACACGGGATGCGAGAACAGGAGTCCGAGCCGCTCGTCGTCGGACCTCGCGGTGTCGGCGACCCGCATCATCCACTCCCCGGGCGTGTCACGCGAGATGCGACGGAGAACCGCGTTGACGAATCCGGCCGCTCCCCTCCCCGCTGCGCTGCGGGCGAGTTCGACGGACTCGTTGACGGCGGCATGCGAAGCGACTCGCGTCGAGAGAAGCTGGTGCACCCCGAGCCGGAGAGCATCGAGCACGGCGGGATCGATGTCGCGGACGTCGCGATCTGCCGCGAGCGCGATGACGGCATCGTACGTTCCCTCGCGGCGGAGGGTTCCGTAGGTGAGTTCCGTGCACAGCGCCGCGTCGGACCCCTCGAGTCCTGCGCGCTGCATCGCCGTCGGCAGGAACAGGTTGGCGTACGCATCCGACTCGTGGACGGCGCGCAGCGTCTCGTACGCGACCCTGCGCGATGTCTGCGTCGTCGTCCGTCCAGACGGCCGTTGATCTTCCGAGCGGCTCATGCGTCGGCCGTCAGTGTCTCGGTGCGAAGGCCCCGCCACCAGTCGGGGGCCCGCATCGCGGTGCGTCCTGCGGGCTGGACGGCGACAAGCTCGATCGGTGCGCCGGCGGTGCCGACGTACACGCGGCCCGCATCGAAGACGAACACGCCGGGGGCCGGCATCGGTGCACCCTCGCCCGCTTCCCGCGCTTCGAGGATCTTCAGGCGCGCACCTGCGACCGCCGTGCGTGCACCGGGCTCGGGAGTGACTCCACGGATGCGTGACAGCACACGAGCGTCCGTCTCCGTCCAGGAAACGAGTCCGTCGTCGTCGCCGAGCTTCGGCGCATACGTCGCTTCGCCGCTCTGCGGCGTCGTGACTGCCGTCCCGTTGGCGATGGCGTCGACCACGTCGACCAGAAGCGACGCGCCCGCATCCGACAGCGTGGTGAGGAGACTGCCGGAATCGGCGCCGGCAGGGACCGGAATCTCGATGTCGCGGTAGACATCGCCCGCATCGAGTTCGGGGACGAGGCGGAAGACGCTCGCACCCGTCACGGCGTCGCCCGCCATCACGGCTCTCTGGACGGGCGCCGCGCCGCGCCAGCGTGGAAGGAGAGAGAAGTGCAGATTGATCCAGCCGTGAGTCGGCGACGACAGCAGCGGCTCACGGACGAGCCCGCCGTAGGCGACGATGACGCCGAGCCCGGCATCGATGTCGGCGATGCGCGCGGTAGCCGCCTCGTCCAGGCGATCGGTCTTGTAGACCTCGAGCCCCAGGTCTTCGGCGGTTGCGGCGACCGGCGAGGGCGTCAGGATGCGCTTCCGACCCACCCGTGCGTCGGTCCGCGTGACGACGAGCGCGATCTCGTGTCGTGACTCCGCCAGCGCGCGCAAAGAGGGGACGGCGGCCTCGGGTGTGCCGGCGAAGACGAGACGCATGTTCTCCTCACAGATTCAGGTCGGGCACATCGACCCGCACTCTGAGTGTATTGCGAGGCGTCGGCGGTCGACCTTTCGCGGCCTTCCGTGCGCTCAGGGCATCGGCGACGACAGCGGCTCGCAGGGTCTCCGTCACGCGGGGACCGAGCGCGTAGTCGAACCGGACGAGCGCGCGCATCCCCGCGTCGGTCGGGACGGGGCCGAGAACGGCGGTGGCATCGAGCTGGGGCACGGCGGAGCGGAGTGCTGCGAGCGACGACTCCACGCCGCGGGACGCCCCTTCGATCGCCGCCACGCGGACTGTCGGCGGCATCCGCAGGGGGGCGCGCTCTGCCAGCTCCGCACGTGCGTACGCGGGCTGCGTCCACGTCGCGAAGGCACGGGCGATCGTCCCGCCCACCCCGACGAGATGCACCGGCGCTCCGGCGGCCGCGAGGGCTGCCGCGTTTGACCACCATCGCAGACAGGACTCCGCGATCCTCAGGTCTTCGGCCTGCAGCATCCGGTCGCCGTCGAGGAGGATGACCGCCCGGTAGCCCGCGGCCGCGATCGGTTCCGCACCCCTTGTCGCGACCACGAGGGCGGGCCGATCGTCGACGTGGAGGACGGGATGGTCGCCGTCGGCGACGATGATGCGGACGCCGGGAAACGCCCGGCCCAGCTCGTCGGCGGTGCGCTCGCTCCCCGAGGACGTCATCCGCAGGGTGTCCCCCGCGCATTCGCTGCACGCCCAGTCGTTCGCCGCCCGGCCGCACCAGCCGCACACCGGTGTGGCGCGGGGCCGCTTCGCGTGCAGCGGCCCTGCGCAGTGCGCGCACCGGGCGGGATGCCGGCAGCGCGTGCACACGAGAGTCGGGGCGTATCCCGGGCGCGCGACCTGCACCAGCACGGGCCCCTGCGTGACCGCCTCGCGAGCCGCCGCAAAAGCCGACGAGGGAACCCGTTCACCGCGGGACTCGCCCTCGCGATGCGCGCTCAGGACGATGCGCGGAGTCACGCGCCGCTCGGAGACGATCTCGCGCAGCCACCCGATCGAGACGAGACGTTCGACATCGGTCGTGCGGGTGTGCCCCGCGAAGACGAGAGCGGCCCCCTCGATCTCCTGTCTGACGAGCGCGGCGTCCCGGGCATGAACTCCGGGACTCAACGGCTCCGAGAGCAGCGGATCGCCGTCGTCCCAGATCGCGACGAGACCGACGTCGTGGGCCGGCGCGTAGACGGCGGATCTGTTGCCGACGACGACGACGGGGGCATCGGCGAGGATGCGGAGGTATCCCGCGTAACGCGACGGTCCGCTCTGGCGGGCGTCGGTCTGAACGACACCGCCGTCGGGCACGAGATCCGCGAGGGCGGCGACCACTTGAGCCTGATCGCGGTGGTCGGGTACGACGATGATGGCGCTGCGTCCGCGCGCGAGAGTGAGCGCCGCGCTCGCCGCGAGCAGTCGCGCCCACCCGCCGACGGTCGTGCCGTCCGGAAGGACAGTGAGGCGCGGAACAGCTTCGACGGCCATCCGTTCGGACTTCTCGAGGGCGTCGACGAGTCCGGGATACGTCGCGGTGATCTCGTCGGCGACCCGCAGCGCCTCGCTCTCGATGACGGGCGCCGCAGGACTGCCGGCGGCGAGGGCGGCCTTCTCGGCGCGGACCATGCGCTTGGGGATGACGAGGCGCAGGATGTCACTCGCGGAACCGGCTGCGCGATCGGCGACGCGGCGAGCCAGATCGTACAGACGCGGTGGCAGCACCGACACGCTCGAGACGACATCATCGACTTCGGAGAGAGGCCGGTCCGCCGAATCCTCCGTGCCCAGTTCCACGACGAGGGCGTCGACCATCCGGCCGGCCGTCCGCAGCGGGACTCGGACACGGGCGCCGCGGACGACGTCCTCGGCGAGGTGCTCCGGAATCGCGTAGTCGAAGAGGCGATCGAGCTGAGGGAGAGGCGAGTCGATGAGGACCCGTGCCACGGCCCGGGGTATCACCTCTCGTGCCGACTCTGTCAGAGTCCTGCCGACGCGCGCAGGTCGTCGGCACGGTCGGTGCGCTCCCACGTGAAGTCGGGAAGCTCTCGGCCGAAGTGACCGTATGCGGCGGTCTGAGCGTAGATCGGCCGAAGAAGATCGAGCTGATCGATGATCGCCTTCGGACGGAGGTCGAAGACGTCCAGGATCGCGCGTGTGATCGTCTCGTCGGACACGTGGCCCGTGCCGAACGACTCGACGTACAGACCGACCGGCTTGGCCTGTCCGATGGCATACGCGACCTGCACCTCGAGCCGGTCGGCGAGCCCCGCTGCGACGGCGTTCTTGGCGACCCATCGCAGGGCGTACGCGGCGGAGCGGTCGACCTTCGACGGATCCTTGCCGCTGAACGCACCGCCCCCGTGTCGCGCCGCACCGCCGTAGGTGTCGATGATGATCTTGCGCCCCGTGAGGCCCGCGTCACCCTTCGGGCCCCCGATGACGAACGGACCCGCCGGATTGATGATGAACCGCGTGCCGGACGTGTCGAGGCCTGTCATCTGGAGAACGGGTTCGATGACTTCGGCCTTGACGGCGGCGCGTAGTGCGGCGAGAGAGATGTCAGGCTGATGCTGCGTCGACAGCACGACCGTATCGACGGTCCGCGGCACAGCGCCGTCGTAGCCCAGAGTCACCTGCGTCTTGCCGTCGGGGCGCAGGAACGGGAGCGCCCCCGTGCGCCGCGCCTCTGTCAGTCGCTCGGCGAGTCGGTGAGCCGCCCAGATCGCGGTCGGCATGAGCTGCGGGGTCTCGTTGGTGGCGTACCCGAACATGATCCCCTGGTCACCGGCGCCGAGCGCGTCGACCGGGTCGGCGGATCCGCCCTCGCGGTGTTCGATCGCCGTCTCGACGCCGGCGGCGATGTCGCTCGACTGCTCGCCGATGGAGACGGTCACGCCGCAGGAGTCACCGTCGAACCCCGTTTCGCTGGACGTGTAGCCGATGCGGTTGACGACGCGGCGGACGATCCCGGGGATGTCGACGTATCCCTCCGTGCGCACTTCTCCCGCGACGTGGACGAGACCTGTCGTGACGAGGGTCTCCACGGCGACGCGGGCGTGGGGGTCCTGTGCGATGAGGCCGTCGAGGATCGAATCGGAGATCTGATCGCAGATCTTGTCGGGGTGCCCCTCCGTGACGGACTCGGAAGTGAACAGGCGCAACTCGGGCATCGACTCTCCAGGTGGGGTGGGCAAAACCAGTATGCCCCCGGGAGCAGACATCGACGCTCTCGGGGGCATGGGGCCGTCACAGACGGCGCACGGGTGTCAGTCGTTGTGACGCAGGCGCAGCTTGTCCTCGTGGATCTCGTGCAGCGCGATCGTCAGCGGCTTGTCCTCGACGGTGGAGTCGACGAGCGGCCCGACGTTGTCGAAGAGGTTGCCCTCGTGAAGGTCGGAGTAGTAGTCGTTGATCTGGCGCGCGCGCTTCGACGCGTAGATGACGAGCTGGTACTTCGAGTCGACCTTCCCGAGAAGGGCATCGATGGGGGGATCGATGATCCCCTGGTTCGTTCCTGCCATGGCGGAATCCTTCCGAGGCGAGTGGATGTCTGGGGCCGCGCGAGCGCGCGGACGCATCCGGCCATTCTACCCGAGACCCCGACGGGAGCGGACATCCGCGAGGGAACCGTCTGCGCGGGTCGGATTCGTCAGTCGACGAGCGTCGCGATCTCGTCCGCAGCGCGCGCCACGTCGTCGTTGACGACGCGATAGTCGAACTCGAACTGGGATGCCAGTTCGACCTTCGCCGTCCGAAGCCGACGCGCACGTTCCTCATCGTCCTCCGTGCCTCGCCCGACGAGCCGATCGACGAGTTCGTCCCAGCTCGGGGGCAGCAGGAAGACGAGCGTCGCGGACGGTTCCGCCGAGCGGACCTGGCGCGCACCCTGGAGATCGATCTCGAGGAGCACCGTGCGCCCTTCCGCGAGGGCCTCGTCGATGGGCGCGCGCGGAGTGCCGTAGCGGTGGCGATTGTGCACCGTCGCGTGCTCGAGCAGCTCTCCCGCCGCGATCATCCGGTCGAACTCATCGTCGTCGACGAAGAAGTAGTGCTCTCCGTCGACCTCGCCGGGGCGGGGTGAGCGCGTCGTCGCCGAGACGGAGAGCATGATCTCGGGGTGGTGGGACTTGATCTGGGCAGCCACGGTCCCCTTGCCGACCGCCGTCGGACCCGCGAGGACGAGAAGCCGGCTGCGTCCACGACGCGGGGCCGTCTCGGGCCACCGCGCATCCAGGAACCCGCGCAGATCGACGCGCTGGCGCGCCCCGAGTCCGCCCAGTCGCTTGACGGGAGAGATCCCCAGCTCGGCGAGGATCCGGTCGCGTTTGCCTTCGCCGATCGCAGGGATGCTCGTCAGGAATTCGGTGACACGCATCGCCCCGGCGGGCGACTCGGGTTCAGCGAGGGCGCGCTCGAGCAGCGCCTGCGGCGTGATGACGCGCGTCGCGACGTCTTTCTTGAGGGCCGCGCGCGCACGTCGGGCCGCAACGGCACGACGTGATGCTTCGACGCGATCGACCTCGGGGGGAGTTCGGGAATCAACCATCGGAACCCCCACCGTACAGGGCTGCGCGCTCCCTGATGCGCGCTGCGAGGCCGTCGGGTCCCGCGGAGAGGACGCTCCTGCTCTCCGACGCGATGACGTTCGCTGCGGCGGCGCCGAAGAGTCGCGGGAGATCGGCCGGATCGGCCCCCTGCGACCCGAACCCCGGTGCCAGGATGGGCGCTCCGCGCACGACGTCGTCGGACAGGCCGAAGGCGAGCCGGTCGACCGTCGCCCCCACGACGAGCCCGATCGGTCCGAGCTCTCCCCCGAAGGCCGCGGATCCGTTGACCCACGCCACGTCCGTCGCGACTCGCGCCGCGACGGTCTGTCCTTCCGTCGCGGCGACATCGACCGTGAGTGCCGTCTGAAGCGAGGCGGCCTCGGGATTGCTCGTGCCGGCGAGGACGAAGACGCCCTTGCCGTAGCGCACGGCCGCCGTGAGGGTGTCGCGCAGCGAGTCGGGCCCGAGATAGGGGCTGATGGTCACGGCATCCGATTCGAGCGGCGAGCCGGGAGCGAGCCATGCCTCGGTGTATCCCGCCATCGTGGATCCGATGTCGCCGCGCTTGGCATCCGCGATCGTCACGAGTCCCCTGCCGCGGGCCTCGGCGATGACCGCCTCGAGCGCTGCGTATCCGGCGGAGCCGAACCGTTCGAAGAAGGCGACCTGCGGTTTGACGAACCCGACGAGTCCCGTGGCGGCATCGACGACGCGCAGACCGAACTCGCGCACGCCCGTCGCCGAATCCGGCAATCCCCACTCCGCGAGGAGATGCGCGTGCGGATCGATCCCGACGCACAGCGGCCCTGCGCTGTCGAGTGTCGCGCGAAGTCGCCGCCCGAACGAGGGATTCATGTGCGGGCGGCCCTGTCCGCCGCGTACTCCTGGAGACTCTTGACCTGGAAGCCGCCGCGCAGCGCCGGGATCGCGCTGACCGCGGCGCCCAGCACCGCCATCGTCGTGAAGAGCGCCTTGTCGGCAGCAACGGCCGCCGCGCGGATCTCGTAGCCGTCGGCGCGTGCGAGCCCTCCCGACGGTGTGTTCACGATGATGTCGATGCGGCCGTCGTTGATGAGGTCCACGACGTTGGTCTCGCCCGTCTCGGCTGTCGCCGAGTACTTCGCGACGACCTCGACATCGATGCCGTTGCGGCCGAGGATCTCGGCCGTGCCCTCGGTCGCGATGATCCGGTAGCCGAGTTCCTGCAGACGATGGGCGGGAAGGATCGCGGCACGCTTGTCGCCGTCGGAGACCGAGATGAAGACGGTCCCGCTCAGCGGGACGCCGCCGTACGCGGCCTCCTGCGACTTCGCGAACGCTGTCGGGAAGTCGCGGTCGATACCCATGACCTCGCCGGTGGAGCGCATCTCGGGACCGAGGACGGAGTCGACCATGAGGCCCTCCTTCGTCCGGAACCGCTTGAACGGGAGCACAGCCTCCTTGACGGCGACGGGCGCGTCGAGAGGGACGCGTGACCCGTCCTGTGCGGGGAGGAGTCCCTCGTCGATGAGCTCCGCGATCGTCGACCCCGCCATGATGCGCGCCGCCGCCTTCGCGAGCGGGATGCCGAGGGCCTTCGAGACGAAGGGAACCGTGCGGCTCGCACGCGGATTCGCCTCGATGACGTACAGGACGCCCGCGGATACGGCGAACTGGACGTTGAGGAGTCCGCGCACGCCGATTCCCTCGGCGATCGCCCTGGTCGCGACGCGCACGCGATCGACCTCGGTGCGGCCGAGCGACATCGGCGGCAGCGAGCAGCTCGAGTCACCCGAGTGGATTCCGGCTTCTTCGAGGTGCTCCATCACGCCACCGACGTACAGCTCATGACCGTCGAACAGGGCGTCGACGTCGATCTCGATCGCGTCATCGAGGAACCGGTCGACCAGGAGCGGGAGCCCCGGACCGATGATGGCCTGGTCAGCGATCCGCGCGAAGTAGTCGTGCAGACTCTCGGTGTCGTACACGATCTCCATGCCGCGACCGCCGAGGACGAAGCTCGGACGTACGAGGACCGGGTAACCGATCTCCTCCGCGATCGTCACGGCGCCGTCGACGTCGATCGCCGTGCCGTGGCGGGGCGCGACGAGCCCGGCCGCGTGGAGGAGCTGCGAGAACTGCTCGCGCTCCTCGGCGATGTCGATCGCGGCGGGACTCGTTCCGAGGATGCGGTATCCGGCCTCCTCGATGCCCTTCGCGAGACCGAGCGGCGTCTGACCGCCGAGCTGGCACACGACGCCGAGGATCTCTCCCGAGCGGGACTCCGCGTGGAGGACCTCGAGCACATCTTCGAGCGTCAGCGGCTCGAAGTAGAGGCGGTCGCTCGTGTCGTAGTCGGTCGAGACGGTCTCGGGATTGCAGTTGACCATGACGGTCTCGAACCCCGCGGCGGAGAGGGCGAACGATGCGTGCACGCACGAGTAGTCGAACTCGACGCCCTGGCCGATGCGGTTGGGACCCGAGCCGATGATGACGACCTTCGTGCGTTCGGACGGCGTCACTTCGGTCTCGTGGTCGTAGCTGGAGTAGTGGTAGGGCGTGAGCGCCGGGAACTCCCCCGCACACGTGTCGACGGTCTTGTAGACGGGCCGGATCCCGAGCGCATGACGGATGCCGCGCACCTCCGCTTCCGTGATCCCCCGCAGCTGCGCGAGCTGGGCGTCGGAGAAGCCGTGGTCCTTCGCGACCCGCAGCGCCGCCGCGTCGAGCTCGTCTGCGTCCGCGACGAACGACGCCACTTCGTTGATGAGGACGATCTGATCGAGGAACCAGGGATCGATCTTCGTCGCGTCGAAGGCCTGCTCGATCGTGGCGCCGGCGCGCAGCGCCTGCTGCAGCACGACGATCCGTCCGTCGGTCGGCGTCTTCGCGATCTCGAGGAGTTCGTCCACGGAGCGCGGCTCCGGACCCCAGTGGAAGCTCGACCCGCGCTTCTCGAGCGATCGCAGGGCCTTCTGCAGCGCGGAGGCGTAGTTGCGTCCGATGGCCATGGCCTCACCGACGGACTTCATCGTGGTGGTCAGCGTCGTGTCGGCCGCCGGGAACTTCTCGAAGTTGAAGCGCGGCACCTTGACGACGACGTAGTCCAGGGTCGGCTCGAAGCTGGCGGGCGTGACCTTGGTGATGTCGTTGGGGATCTCGTCGAGCCGGTAGCCGATCGCGAGCTTCGCGGCGATCTTCGCGATGGGGAACCCCGTCGCTTTGGACGCGAGGGCCGAAGAGCGCGAGACGCGCGGGTTCATCTCGATGACGATGATGCGCCCCGTCTTCGGGTCGACCGCGAACTGGATGTTGCAGCCGCCCGTGTCGACTCCGACGGCGCGGATGATGTCGATGCCGATGTCGCGGAGCTTCTGGTACTCGCGGTCGGTCAGGGTGAGGGCGGGCGCGACGGTGATCGAGTCGCCCGTGTGCACACCGACCGGATCGACGTTCTCGATGGAGCAGACGACGACGGTGTTGTCGGCCGTGTCGCGCATGAGCTCGAGCTCGTACTCCTTCCAGCCCAGGATCGATTCCTCGAGGAGGACCTCGGTCGTGGGCGAGTCGCGGAGGCCCGCACCCGCGATGCGGCGGAGGTCGGTCTCGTCGTAGGCGAATCCCGATCCGAGGCCGCCCATCGTGAACGACGGGCGCACGACGAGCGGGTAGCCGAGCTCCGCGGCCCCCGCGAGCACTTCGTCCATCGTGTGGCAGATGCGGCTGTCGGCGACGTCCGCTCCCGAATCCAGCACGAGCTGCTTGAAGATCTGGCGGTCCTCGCCTTTGTTGATGGCCTCGAAGTTCGCGCCGATGAGCTCGATGTCGTACTTCTCGAGGATGCCGTGCTTGTGCAGGTCGATCGCCGCGTTGAGTGCCGTCTGGCCGCCGAGGGTCGGGAGGATCGCGTCGGGACGCTCCTTGGCGATGATCGACTCGATCACCTGCCACGTGATCGGCTCGATGTACGTCGCATCCGCGAAGTCGGGGTCGGTCATGATCGTCGCAGGGTTGGAGTTGACGAGGATGACGCGGACGCCCTCCTCGCGCAGCACTCGGCATGCCTGCGTCCCGGAGTAGTCGAATTCGCAGGCCTGGCCGATCACGATCGGGCCGGAGCCGATGACCAGGACGCTGTTGATGTCGTCGCGCTTGGGCATTATCCCTGTGCCTCCTCGGCGGGGTGCTGAACCTTCGGGGTGTTCTCGCGCACGAGATCGGCGAACCTGTCGAAGAGGTAGTTCGCGTCGTGCGGTCCTGCGGCCGCCTCGGGGTGGTACTGCACCGAGAACGCGGGGATGTCGAGGGCGCGAAGCCCTTCGACGACCTTGTCGTTGAGGCCGACGTGGCTCACCTCGACACGTCCGTAGCCGTGGGGGCTCTCGAACTCCCCCTCGATCGGCGCGTCGACGGCGAAGCCGTGATTGTGCGACGTGATCTCCACGCGGCCTGTGGCTTTGTCGAGGACGGGCTGGTTGATCCCGCGGTGACCGAACGGGAGCTTGTACGTGCCGAGTCCGAGCGCGCGCCCGAGCAGCTGATTCCCGAAGCAGATCCCGAAGAACGGGAGACGGTCGTCGAGGACGGCACGCAGGAGCTCGACGTGATCCCCGGATGCGGCGGGGTCGCCGGGACCGTTCGAGTAGAAGACCGCCACGGGATCGATCGCGCGGATCTGGTCGATCGTCACGTTCTGCGGGAGGACGTGGACCTCGAATCCGCGCTCTGCGAGATTCTCGATCGTCGCCTGCTTGACGCCGAGGTCGAGCACCGCCAGGTTGCCGATCCGCTCGCCGCGGGCGGGGGTGACTTCTGCCGCTCCCACCGAGACGACGGACGACAGGTTGAGGCCCGTCATCTCGGGCGCCTCGGCGACGATCCGCAGTTGATCCTCCGGGTCGATCGCGGCGGCGTCTCCCGAGAAGATCCCACCGCGCATGCTCCCGGCCGCGCGAATGTGACGGGTGACGGCGCGGGTGTCGATCCCGCTGATCCCGACGATCCCGTCGGAGACGAGCGCGTCGTCCAGCGACTCGTCCGCACGCCAGTTGGACACGACGCGCGAGGGGTCGCGCACGATGTATCCGGCCACCCAGATGCGGCGCGACTCGGGATCTTCGTCGTTCATGCCGGTGTTGCCGATGTGGGGCGCCGTCTGCAGCACGATCTGGCCGGCGTACGACGGGTCGGTCAGTGTCTCCTGGTATCCGGTCATCCCGGTCGCGAAGACGACTTCGCCGAGAGTCGTGCCGATCGCGCCGTAGGCGCGGCCCACGTGCCGGGTGCCGTCCTCGAGGACGAGGACGGCGGGATCGGTGGTGAAGAGTGTCATGTGTCGCTTCCCGTCTGGGTCGGGTGGGAGATGCCCGCGATCGCATCGGCGAGTACTCGCGACGACACATCTTGCGGGCGGAGGTAGGAGTCGACGATCGTGTCGTCGTCGAGGCGCCACGACAGGCGCACGAGACCGTCCTTCTCGACGACGCGGTCGATCGCGACCGTCGCCTGCGCGACGTCGGTGATCCGCGCGACGGGGAAGAAGATCCGTGGCTTTCCCGTCAGATCGACGGCCACCCCGGCATCCGTCACCGTCACGTCCGCGCGCGAGCGGAAGCCGAGCCCGCCGATCGCGAGTCGCTCGAGAGGCTGGTCGTGCACCGTCGTCGCGACGTACAGCGCGGTGAAGCGCCCGACGATGACCGCGGTGTCGGGAAGCTCGCCGACCGGTGCGCGCAGGCCCGCGTCGCGGCGCGTCCGCCGCCACCAGGCGATGCCCGCGAGCACGACGATGAGAGCGGCCGTGCCGATCATGACGGCCACGGCACCTTCCCACGTCACGACAGGACTCCCGGGCGTTCCAGGACTGCCCCGTCGACGACGGTGGGAAGGCCGCGGTAGACGGTCCAGCGGACCTCGCCGGGGAGCTCGCGGCCCACATAGGGCGAGTTCTTGCTGCGGCCTCGCAGATCCTGAAGCGAGAACGGGCGAACGGGCGAGGGATCGTGAAGCGTCAGAGATGCCGGGGCGCCCACCTCGAGCGGCGTTCCGTGGCCGGCGAGGCGGCCGATGCGAGCGGGCGTTCGCGACATCACCCGCGCGACGTCGGCCCAATCGAGGAGGCCCGTCTCGATCATCGCCTGCTGCACGACGCGCAGTGCGCTCTCGAGACCGACCATGCCGTTGGCCGCCGCTTGCCACTCGCAGGCCTTCGCCTCGGCCGGATGAGGGGCGTGATCCGTCGCGACGATGTCGATCGTCCCGTCGGCCAGGCCCTCGCGGACGGCGCGCACATCCTCCTCGCGCCGCAGCGGCGGGTTGACTTTGAAACGCGCGTCGTAGCCGTGCACGAGATCGTCCGTGAGGAGGAGGTGGTGCGGCGTGACTTCGGCCGTCACGTCGACGCCGCGCTTCTTGGCCCAGCGGATGATGTCGACGGATCCGGCTGTCGACAGATGGCAGACGTGCAGACGAGATCCGACGTGCTCCGCGAGCAGGACGTCTCGCGCGATGATCGACTCCTCGGCGACGGCGGGCCACCCCGCGAGGCCCAGTTCGGCCGAGACCGAGCCTTCGTTCATCTGGGCGCCCTCAGTGAGGCGCGGGTCCTGCGCATGCTGCGCGACGACGCCGTCGAACGCCTTCACGTATTCGAGCGCGCGGCGCATGATGAGCGGATCCCAGACGCAGAAGCCGTCATCGCTGAAGACGCGGACGCGCGCCCGCGAATCCGCCATCGCGCCGAGTTCTGCCAGGCGCTCGCCGCGCTGTCCGATCGTCACGGCGCCGATGGGCTGCACCGTGACGAAGCCTGCGGCCTCCCCCAGTGCGAGCTCCTGCTCGACGACGCCCGCCGTGTCGGCGACCGGCGACGTGTTCGGCATCGCGAACACGGCCGTGAAGCCGCCCGCGGCGGCGGCGCGCGATCCGGTCAGGATCGTCTCGGATGCCTCGTAGCCGGGCTCGCGGAGGTGCGTGTGGAGGTCGACGAGTCCGGGCAGGGCGATGAGGCCCTCGGCATCCACGACCGTCGCTCCGGCTCGCGTGACCCCCGTACCGATCTCGGCGATGACACCGTTCTCGAGCAGGATGTCTGCCGCGGCGCCGCCCTCGACCGCAGCACCGCGGATCAGGATGACGGGGGGCGTGTTCTGTCCAGCGGTCATCCGAGGTTCTCGCCTTCTGCGCGCATCGACTGCTCTCGTTCGGGTCGCTCCCCCGCCAGCAGCAGGTACAGCACGGCCATCCGGACCGAGACACCGTTCGCCACCTGCTCGAGCACCGTCGAGCGAGGCGAATCGGCGGCTTCGGCGGAGATCTCCAGACCCCGGTTCATGGGCCCGGGGTGCAGGACAATGCTACCCGCAGGGAGGGCCGCGGAGCGCCGGGCGTCGAGGCCCCACCGCCGCGAATACTCCCGTTCAGTCGGGAAATACGCGGCATTCATGCGCTCCAGCTGGATGCGGAGCATCATGAGGGCGTCGGGTGCCGCGGCGATCGCCTCGTCGAGGTCGTAGACGATACGCACGGGCCAGTCCGAGACGTTCTGCGGCACGAGGGTGGGAGGCGCGACGAGAGTGACGTGGGCGCCGAGGGCATCGAGGAGCCAGACGTTGGAGCGTGCGACGCGGGAGTGCAGGATGTCGCCGACGATCGTCACCGTCATACCGTCGAGGTCACGGCCGCGGCTACCGGCTCCGTAGCGGCGCTTGCGCATCGTGAAGGCATCCAGGATGGCCTGGGTCGGATGCTCGTGGGTGCCGTCTCCCGCGTTGACGACGCCCGCGGTGATCCAGCCGCTCGTGGCGAGCGTTCGCGGAGCTCCCGAGGCGCCGTGGCGGATGACGACGGCGTCGGCGCCCATCGCCTGCAGGGTCTGGGCGGTGTCCTGCAGCGACTCCCCTTTCGAGACGCTGGAACCCTTGGCCGAGAAGTTGATGACGTCGGCCGAGAGACGTTTCGCGGCCGCTTCGAAGGAGATCCTCGTTCGGGTGGAGTCTTCGAAGAAGAGGTTCACGACGGTCTTGCCGCGCAGCGTCGGGAGCTTCTTGACCTCCCGCTGCTGCGTGTCGGCCATGTCCTCTGCCACATCGAGGATCGCGATCGCGTCGTCGCGGGTGAGTGTGCGCGTGTCGAGAAGATGCCTCATGACTCGATCGTCACCTCCTCGATGCCGTCGACGTCGGCGAGTCGCACGTTGACCCGCTCTTCGCGTGAGCTCGGCAGGTTCTTGCCGACGAAGTCGGGTCGGATCGGCAACTCGCGATGCCCGCGATCGATGAGCGTCGCGAGGCGGACCACGGTCGGCCGCCCGATGTCCTGGAGGGCGTCGAGCGCGGAGCGGATGGTGCGGCCCGAGAACAGCACGTCATCGACGAGGATCACGACCTTGCCGTCGACACCGCCCGCGGGGATCTCGGTCGGCTGCGGGGATCGCGTGGGGTGACGGTGGAGGTCGTCGCGGTACATCGTGACATCGAGGGCCCCGACGGGGACGGAGCTGCCGCCGAACTCGGTCAGCAACGCCCCGATGCGGTGCGCGAGAGTCGCGCCGCGAGTGGGGATGCCGAGGACGACGAGTCCTTCCGGGCCCTTATTCGACTCGAGGATCTCGTGGGAGATCCGAGTCAGCGCTCGGGCGATGTCGGCTTGGTGCAGCACGGTGCGCGTGCTCATCCGCCGCTCCCTTCTCCGCCTCACAGGACGGGATTAAAGGTTGCTCTGGTGCCTTCCACCCTACCGGGCGTCGCGACGTCTGTCCGCCCGAGCCGCGCGATCGGGCGGAGATCAGGCCGCAGGGCTCGACGCTGCTCCGTGCGCGTCGTCCTCTGCCCGGGACGACCGGATGGGGTGGCCCTGCGTCGTCAGGCAGCGCCCGCTCGCGAGGTCCCACTTCCAGTCGTGCAGCGAGCAGGTGAGGACGCCGTCCTCGATCTTGCCCGTCTTCGTGAGATCCGCGCGGAGGTGCGGGCAGCGCCGCTGCACGGTCCAGTCGCCGAGCTGTGCGTCCTCGGTCTGGTCGGTCTGCTCGGCATACCAGTTCTCGACGTACTCGATGCGGTCACGCGACAGGCACTTGAGGAACGTCGTGAGGAACTCATTGAACTTCCCGCTTCGTCCGACCTCGAACTGCATCGAGAGGAAGATGGAGTTCGACCAGTCGATCTCGTGGTCGGCGATGTTCGTCGACACGAGGTCTGCCGGGATCGTGTACCAGTAGACGCATTCCTCGCCCGCGTACTCCCGAACTTTCGCCTTCGGGAAGTCGACGACCATGTCGAGATCGCCGATCCGGAAACGCACGTTGCCGCCCACGCCGTTGCGGATGGTGCGCGCGCGGCGGAGCAGCGGCTCCCACCACTCCTTGATCGCGGCGAGCATCTCCTCGGGCGCAAGAACCTCGGCGCGTGCCGACTCTTCTGCCACGACCTCGGACTGGCGAGCATCGCGTTGCTCCGCGAGGTACGCCCACTTGTCGTCGAAGATCCGGTCGATCTCCTCTTTCGAGTACAAGGTCTGCGAGACGACGAGCTCGCCGTGGTCGAGGTCGACCTGCGTCCCGGGGACGAATTCGTACCCCTTCTGAGCGGGCCGTTGTTCGCGCATGTGAGCGAGGAACTGCCGCTGATCCGTGAAGATCGAGTCGTTCTGGAGTCCGTATCCGTTGAACCGGAAAAGCTCTTCGCGGAGGAACATCGGGGGCCCCGCCATGGGGAAGACGTGTTCGGCGTCGACCTTCTCGATGTAGTACATCGCCCGCTTGTTCTGCGCGTCGCGCTTGAGCTGCGCGAAGTTCTGCTTCGACGCCTCGGGAAGGTCGTAGACCATGGGCCACCAGATGGCTCCGGAGACCTGCGTGAAGTACGCCTCGGGCTTCGAGAACGACAGCAGCTTCTCGAGATCGAGCGGGTGGGAGTCGTTCTGGTTCAGGATGCTCGCGGTGCCGTCGTCCACCGAGAGCGAGGAGTCGCCGATCGGTCCGTCGCTCGGAGCCCGTAGCGGCGTCACCATGATCTTCAGATCGCCGTACTCCAGCGGCACGCCCGACTGCGTGTAGACGATGTTGTCGTACCCGAGGCGGCGGAGGTCCTGCTCGAGGTCGTCGGTCGGGTAGTCGGGCAGGAGCACGGAAACGGTCTTGGGCACGTAGCGCTCGAGGAGCGCCGGATCGAAGTGATCGCGGTGGCGGTGCGAGATGTAGAGGAAGTCCGCCTGTCCGAAACGCTCCCAGTCGAGCCCCCGGTTGTCGGGGAAGGGAAACCACGACCCGAAGAAGCTGGGTCCGATGACGGGGTCGCAGAGGATGCTGCCGCCCCGCGTCTCGATGAACATCCCGGCGTGGCCGAGCCCTGTGATGCGCATAGGTCGATCCCTTCCGATGTCGAGTGTAGGCAGGCGTCCGCTCCGGCACGGGGCGTCGCGCCGGGGAAAACCCGATCAGGCGGAGCGGGAGATGCGTCCGAGAACGCCGTGCACGAAAGCGCCGGAGTCGTCGGTCGAATACTCCTTTGCGAGCTCGACCGCTTCGTCGATCGCGACGGCGGCGGGCACCTCGTCGTTGAAGAGGATCTCCCACACGCCGATGCGCAGAACCGCCCGATCGACGGCAGGCATCCGTTCGAGGGTCCAGTCCTTCGCGAACGTCGTGATCTGCTCGTCGATCGCGTCGCGATTGTCGATGACGCCGTCCACGATCTCGCGGGCGTAGAGCCACGACGTCTCGCGCGCCGGTTCGCTCGCGGCGCGCTTGGCCTCGGCGGCGAGCACGGTCGCCAGCTCGTCGCCGCGGACGTCGGACTGGAAGAGGATGTCGAGCGCGCGTTTGCGCGCCTTGCTGCGGGCGCTCACGCGGTCAGTTCACACGGCCGAGGTAGTCGCCCGTGCGCGTGTCGACCTTGACCTTCGTCCCCTGCTCGACGAACAGCGGCACCTGGATCTCGTAGCCCGTCTCGACGGTCGCGGCCTTGGTGCCGGCCGACGAGCGGTCGCCCTGCAGCCCCGGCTCGGTGTACGTGATCTCGAGCACGACGGATGCCGGCAGCTCGACGTAGAGCGGGTTGCCGTTGTTGAGGGCGATCTGCACCTGCTGGTTCTCGAGGAGGAAGTTCGATGCGTCGCCGACAGTCGCGGCGGGAACGTTGATCTGGTCGTAGTCCTCGACGTCCATGAAGACGAAGTTGTCGCCGTCGTTGTACAGGTACGTGAAGTCGCGGCGGTCGACGTTCTCGATCTCGATCTTCGCCCCGGCGTTGTAGGTGCGGTCGACGACCTTGCCTGAGACGACGTTCTTGAGCTTCGTGCGGACGAACGCTCCACCCTTGCCCGGCTTGACGTGCTGGAACTCGATGACGTTCCAGAGCTGTCCGTCGATGCTCAGGACGACGCCGTTCTTGATGTCTGCGGTGGATGCCATAACTGGATGAAGTCCGTTCGTGTGAGGAAGCCGATCGCGTCGCCCCGGGGCGGTGCGCACACCGGGGCTGTCGAAGTCATCGCGGGACGCGCCGACGTTCGAGTCTAAAGGATGCCTCGCGGAGGCGCAGGAAAGGGTCTCGACTCATCCGTCTGCCTGGCCTGTCAGCACGTCGATGAGGCGGAGGGTCGCGGTCTCGTACCCGCCCACTCCCTCGCCGGCGACATGGACGATCGCGACATCCTCGACGTAGGAGTGATGGCGGAACGACTCGCGCTCACGCGGGTTCGAGATGTGGATCTCGGCGACGGGAAGGGCGACGCCCGCGAGTGCGTCCCGGAGGGACACCGAGGTGTGCGTGAGTCCGCCGGGGTTGATGACGATTCCCGCGCAGTCCTCCCGTGCGGCGTGGATCCCGTCGATCAGGACGCCTTCGTGGTTGCTCTGGATCGCACGGATCGCATAGCCGCGCGACGCGGCGGCATCCGAGACGATTCTCTCGACGTCGGCGAGCGTCGACGTTCCGTAGACCTCGGGCTCCCGCGTACCCAGGAGGTTCAGATTCGGTCCGTTGACGAGGAGGAGACGGCGTTCGGTCACGACATCACGATACCCATGGGCGCTCAGCCGACGACCTCCTGGTAGGCGGCGAACAGGAGCGATTCATCGGGGGCCTGCAACACGGTCGGGCGTGCGATGTCGTCCAGGACGATGAAGCGGAGCATCCCCGCGCGGGACTTCTTGTCGCGCTGCATCGTCGAGAGGAGCTGCGGCCATGCTCCCGCGCGATATGTGGTCGGCAGTCCCAGCAGTTCGAGGACATCGCGATGCCGCTGTGCGACGTCGTCGGAGAGGCGACCCGCGAGCCGCGAGAGCTCTGCCGCGAAGACCATCCCGACCGAGATCGCCGCGCCGTGACGCCAGCGATAGCGCTCAGCATGCTCGATCGCGTGGCCGAGCGTGTGGCCGTAGTTGAGGATCTCGCGCAGACTCGCCTCCCGGAAGTCCTCGCTCACGACACGGGCCTTCATGTCGATCGCGAGTTCGATCGAACGTCGGAAGGCGTCGCTGCGCGGATCAGTCGCGGCGGCGGGGTCGGCTTCGATGAGGTCGAGGATCTCGGGGGCCCAGATGAACCCCGCCTTCACGACCTCCGCGAAGCCCGCCACCATCTCGTTCCTCGAGAGCGAGTCGAGCATGTCGAGGTCGCACACGACGGTCGTCGGTGCCCAGAAGGCGCCGACGAGGTTCTTTCCCTCCGCTGTGTTGACGCCTGTCTTGCCCCCCACCGAAGCGTCGACCATTCCCAGCACGGTAGTCGGCACCTGGACGAGATCCACGCCGCGGAGCCACGTCGCGGCGACGAAACCTGCGAGGTCGGTGACCGCTCCCCCGCCGAAGCCCACGACGACGTCGGTCCGCGTGAAGTCGGCCTTGCCCATCACCTGCCAGCAGAACGCGGCGACCTCGATCCGCTTTCCCGCTTCCGCGTCAGGGATCTCGGCGAGGAGCACTTCGCGTTCTCCGACGAGAGTCGCGCGGAGCGATTCCGCCGCGGCCGCGAGTGTCGGAGGGTGGACGATGAGGACCTTTCGTGCGGCGTCGGGGAGCCGATCGCCCAGCGTCGCGAGCAATCCTCGGCCCACCGTGACGTCGTAGCGGGAGTCGCCCGTGACCGTGATCGTGGTCGGAGTGCTCATGAGTCTTCCTTCTCGGTGTCTCGCACCCACGCGACGACGTTCTCGACGACGTGCGCGAGCGGACCGCTCGAGGTGTCGAACGTGACGTCGGCGAGTTCTTCGTACAGCGGCCGGCGCTCCGCATAGATGGCCTTCCAGCGCTCGAGCCCGCCGTCACCCGCAAGGAGCGGGCGGGCCGAGCCGAGCACGCGGCCCGCGACGACGCGGGGCTCGACGGTCAACAGCACGACGCGCTGGTCCCGCAGCGCGGCGCGCGTCTCGGCATCCGTCACGGCGCCGCCCCCGAGCGACACGATGCCGCCCGTGGCGAGCCCCGCCCGTACGGCGTCGCGCTCGAGGGCGCGGAAGTGCGGCTCGCCCTGCTCGGCGAAGATCGTCTCGATCGGTCCGTGCGCACGCGTGATCGCGACGTCGCTGTCATAGAAGGTGCGGCCGAGCGTCTTGGCCACGCGCTTCCCGATGCTCGTCTTGCCCGCGCCCATCGGACCGATCAGGACGACGGCGTCAGAGCGCGACGTCATGCTCGGCGAGCAGCGCCGCGTCGGTCGCCGCGCTCGTGCGGAGCGTTTCGGGGATCGCGGCGAGGTAGCCGTCGAGGTTCCGCCGGGTCTCGGCGACGCTGTCGCCGCCGAACTTCTCCAGCACGGCACCCGCGAGCGTGATCGCCACCATGGCCTCCGCGACGACTCCGGCCGCCGGGACGGCGCACACGTCAGAACGTTGGTGGTGCGCCGACGCCGCCTCGCCCGACGTGACATCCACGGTCCGCAGCGCGCGGGGAACCGTCGCGATCGGCTTCATTCCCGCCCGCACGCGCAGCACGGTGCCGGTGGACATTCCGCCCTCGGTGCCGCCGGCCTTGTCGGAGGATCGCGTGATGCCGTCATATGTCGAGAACAGTTCATCGTGGGCAGCCGAGCCACGTCGGCGCGTCGTCTCGAAGCCGTCACCCACCTCGACACCCTTGATCGCTTGGATGCTCATGAGAGCCTCCGCGAGCTTCGCGTCGAGGCGGCGGTCCCAGTGCACGTGAGAGCCGAGGCCCGGAGGCAGGCCGTAGGCGAGGACCTCCACGATGCCGCCCAGCGTGTCGCCGTCCTTGCGCGCGGCATCCACCTCGGCGACCATCGCGGCGCTCGTCTCGGCGTCGAAGCAACGCAGCGGATCGGCGTCGAGTGCATCGACGTCGTCGGGCAGGGGAAGCGGCGACCCGTCCGGCACGCGCACGGGCCCGATCGAGAGGGTGTGGCTGACGAGCCGGATGTCGAGTTCCGCAAGAAAGGCGCGGGCGACGGCGCCCAGTGCGACGCGGGCGGCTGTCTCTCGTGCGCTCGCGCGCTCGAGGATCGGGCGAGCTTCGTCGAAACCGTACTTCTGCATGCCGACGAGGTCGGCGTGACCGGGCCGGGGGCGGGTCAGAGCCGCACCTCGACCGCGTGACTTCTCGGTCAGCTCGATCGGCTCGGGGTTCATGACCTCGATCCACTTGGGCCACTCGGTGTTGCCGATGCGCAGAGCGATGGGGCTCCCCAGCGTCCGTCCGTGGACGACACCCGACGAGATCGTCAGTTCGTCCTCTTCGAACTTCATCCGCGAGCCGCGACCGTAGCCGAGCTTGCGGCGCGCCAGATCGGCCTGGATGGCGGCCCGGGAGACGAGGACACCGGAGGGCAGACCCTCCATGATGGCGACCAGTTCGGGGCCGTGAGATTCACCGGCAGTGAGCACTCGGAGCATTGCTCTAGTCTTCCATGACGGCGCGGCGCATCGCGTCGAGCACGGCCCTTTCATCATCCAAGGGCCTGAGCGGATCGCCCGAGACGAAGATCCGGATCTGAAGCACGGCCTGGTGCAGAAGCATCCCGAGCCCCGAAGTCGCCTCGCCACCGGCGCGATCCCACGCGGCAGCGAGGCGCGTCGGCCAGTGACCGTAGACGACGTCGAGAAGGAAGCCCCCGGATGCCGCGAGGCGGTCCGCGCTGCCGTCGTCGACGGCGGCGTCGCCCGGGAGCGTCGCGATCGTGACGTCGACGTCAGCGAGGCCGGATGTCTCCAGCCCCGCCGTCGTCACCGCGACGTCGAGGTGCTCGCCGAGATCGCGCAGGGGCTGGGCGGCTTCCGGTCGGCGAGCGACGACCTCCACGCGCCGGACGCCGAGTTCCGCCAGCGCGACGAGCGCCGATGTCGCCGTCGCACCCGCCCCGACGATGCGCGCACTCCGCAGCTGCGCCGGCCCCGACTCGCGCAGAGTCCCCACGATGCCGCCGATGTCGGTGTTGAAGCCGGCGGGGCCGTCGGCCGTCAGGAGGAGCGTATTGACGGCGCCCGTGAGTTCGGCGCGCCGGTCGCGGGAGACGGATGCCGCGAACGCCGCGCTCTTCAAGGGGAAGGTGAGCGAAAGTCCGCGCCACGAGGAGTCGAGACCGCGGAGCGCCTCGTCGAACGACTCCTCGCCGACCCGTCGTCGGCCGTACTCCCAATCGAGTCCGAGCATGCCGTAGGCCGCGGCGTGCAGGCCCGGCGAACGGCTGTGTTCGATCGGGTCGCCCCAGACGGCCAGCCGTCTCGCCGCGCTCAACACCCCGAATCCGGGTTGTCGCGGCACCAGGAGATCCACTGATCGACGGCGCGATTGTGGTCGGCGAGGTTGCTCGTGAAGACCGTCTCGCCCGTGTCGAGATTCACCGTGACGAAGTACAGCCAGTCACCTTCGGCGGGATTCATGGCTGCCGAGATCGCCGTGTCGCCAGGGTTGGAGATCGGTCCGACGGGGAGTCCCGGGTACTTGTACGTGTTCCACAGGTTGTCGTCGTCGAGGGCTTCCTGCGAGGAGCTGGCGGTGCCGTCGTGCATCTCGCCGTAGCCGTACTGCGCCGTCGAGTCCATCTGGAGGTAGCCGAACGTCTCCTGGTTCCCCGGGTCGAGACGATTGACGATGACCGTCGACACCTTCTGCATGTCGGCTTCGAAACGCGCCTCACGTTGGATGATCGACGCGATGGTGAGGATCCGCTGTCGCTCTTCGGCGGGGACGCCGGCGGCATCCAACGACTGGACCGTGCGATTGACGAGCGTCGAGATGACGTCGGTCGCGGTGACCCCCGGATCGAACTGATAGGTGGCGGGGAACAGCCATCCTTCGAGGTCCGACGCCGCGACGCCGTACGCCGAGGGATCGGCAACAGCCGCCTGGAACTCTTCGAGGGGAATGCCGATCGTGTCCGCGAGGATCGGGAGCGACTGCTCGACCGTGAGTCCCTCGCGCAGCTGCGACGTGTTCTCGAGCTTGTTCTCTGGGTTGAGGATCGCCTCGAGAGCCGCTTCGGACGTCATCTGCAGTTGCAGCCGGAACACCCCGGGAACGAAGGGCGGATTGAGGCCTTCCGTCACGAGGTAGTCGTAGAACGCGTCATCGGTCTTCGTGATGCCCGCCTCGAAGAGTTTCGGCGAGATCGACGCGCCCGTGTCGCCGGAGACGATCGTCAAGAGGGCTTCGCCGTTTGCGAGCCCCGCGTCGAAGTCCTTCGGCTCCTCCCAGCCCATGAAGGCCCGGATCTGGGGCTCGTACGTCGACCAGACGTACCAGCCGCCCGCGGCGATGCCGCCGAAGATCGCCAGGACCACGCCGAACGCGATCCAGCCTCCGATGCGTCGGCGCCTCTTGTCGACCGGGCGTGGGACGATTCCCAGCTCATCGGTCGTGGACTTCCCCGCGAAGAGGTCTTCCAGCCCGGGGGCGGACACGGGCTGACCGCTGCGACGCGCGGGAGCCTCCTGCGTCGCCGCGCGGGCGTCCGACGTCACTGGGGCCGGCGCGGGAGCGGGTCCCGCGGCGGCGTCGGCGGCGGTGTCGGCGGGCCGTGCGGCGGGTACGGGCTGCGGCGGTGGTGGCGGGGAGGATGCCGCAGCGGTGCCGGACGATCGTGCATAGCCGGGGATCGCGCGGTCGTCAGCTGAGTTCGGAAGGCTCGACGAGGCCGTGTACGCGTTGCCCGGGCGGTCGGCGGAGACCGGAGCGGAGACGGGCGGTGCCTGGTCCGCGACGGGTGCGTCGTCGGTGACGGCATCCCGAGCGGCGGCCTCGCGGGCCGCCCGCCGCGAGAGCGGCGGAGTCACCTGCCCGCTGTCCTGCGCACTGCCGGAACCCGGCTCGTCGGATGAGACCGTGCGCGATCGAGGGTCGGGCAGTTTGCTGAACAGATCCGCGAACGGATCTTCAGAAGGCGAATCGGGCATCTCAGGCGGGCTCCTGGGGAATCGGGTGTCCAGCCGGTCGTCCCGTGCTCTTCTCGACATCGAGAGCCTGCTGCAGAAGGACGACCGCAGCGACCTGATCAACAATGCTACGAGAAGAACGCTGTGATCTTCCGGACTGTCGCAACGCGGCATGCGCCGACACTGTCGAGAGCCGCTCGTCGACGAGCCTCACGGGGATCGTCGCGCCTGCCGCGAGCTGGCTCGCGAAGTCGCGTGCATCTGTCGTCGACGGGGTGTCCTCGCCGCGCATGTTGAGCGGCAGACCCACCAGGATCTCGAATGCTTCGAGGTCGCTCGCGAGCGTCCGAATGCGGCCGATGGCCTCCTCGTCGCGGGCCACCGTCTCGACCGGCGTGGCCAGAAGCCCGTCCGGATCGCAGCGCGCGACGCCGATGCGGGCCTTTCCGACGTCGATGCCGAGACGGATGCCGCGCCGGAACGTGCTCACGCGGCTTCGAGGCCCGCCGTGATGGAGTCGAGAGCGGCCGCCAGGGCCGAGGCATCCGTCCCACCGCCCTGTGCGACGTCGTCGCGTCCGCCGCCGCCGCCGCCGAGCACGCCGGCTGCGAGCTTCGCGAGTGCTCCGGCCTTCGCACCGGCACCGCGAGCCGCGTCGTTCGTCGCGACGATGACGACAGGGCGCTCCCCCACACGTGCACCGAGCGCGACGACGCCGGCGTCGGATCCGAGGCGGTCGCGTACCTGCAGCGCGAGCGTGCGAAGGTCGTCGCCGCTCGACGCGGAGCCGACGTCGACCGCGACGACGCGATACGCGCCCACGCGCGTCGCGGTGTCGGCGAGTGCCGGTCCGCGCTCCGCAAGGGCGCGTGCCTCGAACGCGGAGATCTTCTTCTCGGCCGCCTTGAGGTTGGCAGTCAGCTCGGCGATGCGCGCGGGAAGCTGGTCGCGCGGTGTCTTGAGGCTCGACGTGAGCTGCGACACGATGGCCCGCTCGGCCGCGAGCGAGCGGAAGGCGTCGAGTCCGACAAGCGCTTCCACGCGCCGGTTGGAGGCGCCGACCGACGACTCGCCCACGACGTTGATGAGTCCGATCTCGGCGCTGCGACCGACGTGCGTGCCTCCGCAGAGCTCGCGCGACCAGGGCCCGCCGATGTCGACCATCCGCACGACGTCGCCGTACTTCTCACCGAACAGCGCTTGGGCTCCGAGCGCTTTCGCCTCGTCGAGCGCGAGCACGCGCGTCGTCACCTCGAGGTTGTCACGGACGGCGTTGTTGGCGATCTCCTCGATCTCCGTCTTGGTGGCATCCGACAGCGACTGACCCCACGAGAAGTCGAAACGCATGTAGCCGGCACGGTTGAGCGAACCCGCCTGCGTCGCGGACGAGCCCAGCGTGTCGCGCAGAGCCGCGTGGATCAGGTGCGTCGCGGAGTGGGCCTGCTGCGCCGCGCGGCGGTTCGCGGCGTCGACGACCGTCGTGGCGGGCTGTCCGACGCCCACTTCGCCCGTGGTCACTTCGACCGTGTGGCTCACGAGCCCCGACACGGGACGCTGCACATCGAGGACGTCGAGCTCGTAGCCCGGCCCGACGATGACGCCCTTGTCGGCGACCTGGCCGCCCGACTCCGCGTACAGCGCGGTCTCGCTGAGAATGACTTCGGCGATCTGGCCGGTCGTCGCGCGGTCGACCGAGACTCCGTCGACGAGGATGCCGAGAACCCGCGACTCCGTTTCGAGCTCGGTGTATCCCGTGAAGACGGTCTCGCCTTGTGCACGCAGATCGCGGTAGACGCTCGTGTCGGCGAGCTGGCGCTTGCGCGACCGGGCGTCGGCCTTCGCGCGCGTGCGCTGTTCGAGCATGAGTTCGTCGAAGGCGGCACGGTCGACGGTGAGCCCGGCTTCCTCCGCGATCTCGAGCGTCAGATCGATCGGGAACCCGTAGGTGTCGTGGAGGAGGAAGGCCTCCGGACCCGCGACGGTCGTCCCACCCGCGGCCTTCGTCTGCGCGAGCGAGTCGTCGAGGATCGCCGACCCCGCCGCGAGCGTGCGGAGGAACGTCGCCTCCTCGGCGAGGGCATACTGCTCGATGCGCGCGTAGTCGGTCTCGACGACGGGATACGCCGACTTCATCGCGTCACGGGATGCTGCGAACAGGGCGCCGAACGTAGGTCCGTCGACTCCGAGGAGCCGCATGGAGCGGATCGCGCGCCGCATGAGGCGGCGGAGGATGTAGCCTCGTCCGTCGTTCGACGGGGTCACGCCGTCGGAGAGGAGCATGAGCGACGAGCGCACGTGGTCCGCGACGACACGGAACCTCACATCGTCTTCGTGGACGGCGCCGTACGTGCGTCCCGACAGCTCGACAGCCCTGTCGAGGACCGGACGCACCTGGTCCGTCTCGTACATGTTGTCGACGCCCTGCTTGATGAAGGCGACGCGTTCGAGCCCCATGCCCGTGTCGATGTTCTTGTGCGGAAGCTCGCCGACGATCTCGAAGTCGTACTTCGAGCGCACGTCGGTGATCTCGTACTGCATGAAGACGAGGTTCCAGATCTCGACGTACCGGTCGTCGTCTGTCGCCGGACCGCCGTCGATGCCGTAGGCGGGGCCGCGGTCGAAGAAGATCTCCGAGCACGGTCCGGCAGGCCCCGGGAGACCCGTCGACCAGTAATTGGTGTCCTTGCCGAGTCGCTGGATGCGCTCCTCCGGAAGGTCCGTCAGGCTCCGCCAGAGGTCGTGCGCCTCGTCGTCCTCTTCGTAGACCGTGACCCACAAGTCCTTGGGGTCGAAACCGAGGCCGCCTTCGGCATCCGGTGTTGTCAGGAGCTCCCACGCGAAGCGGATAGCCCCTTCCTTGAAGTAATCGCCGAACGACCAGTTGCCCAGCATCTGGAAGAACGTGCCGTGCCGCGGCGTGTGGCCGACTTCCTCGATGTCGAGCGTGCGAAGGCACTTCTGGACATCGGCGGCACGGCGGTAGGGCGCAGGAACATCGCCGCTGAGATACGGGATGAAGGGAACCATCCCCGCGACGGTGAACAGCAGGGCGGGATCATCCGTGACCAGCGATGCGGACGGCACGATGACGTGCTCGTTCTTCTCGAAGTAGTCGAGGAAGCGCTGGGCGATCTCGGCGGTCTTCATATAGGTGTTGTTCCTCGGGAAAGGCCGCGGGATCCCCGCAGGGCGTGCGGTCGAGTGGGTCAGTCGGTGAGCTTGCGCGCCGCGGTGTCGACGGCATCGGATGCCGCGCCGACGGCGTTCTGGGCGGCGGAGACGGCTGCGTCCTTCGCGTCATCGACGAGGTCGCCGAGTCTCGCCTCCTGCTCACGGTAAGCGTCGCCGATCCTGTCGGTGAACTCCGTGATGCGCGAGTCGACTTCGGCGAGGATCTCGTGCCCGCGCGGGTCCTTGTTGACGAAGTGCGCGAGGACGAAGCCGCTCGCGACGCCGAGCACGAACCACACGAACTTCTTCATGCCACCACTCCTCGTCTGGGCCGCTGGCCGCGGCTTTCCCATCGTAGGCCGAAACGCCGAAGGGCGCCGGGTGTTCCCGACGCCCTTCGTGCGTGCCGATGACGGCGCCCTATCGGGCGGCGTAGTACTCGACGACGAGCTGGACGTCACAGACGACGGGAACCTCGGCGCGCTTGGGGCGACGCACGAGACGCGCCTGCAGCTTGTCGAGTTCGACCTCGATGTAGCCCGGAACCGGGGGCAGGACGTCGGCGTGACCGCCGAGCGCTGCAACCTGGAACGGCTCGAGGCCTTCGCTCTTGGCCTTGACGTGGATCAGCTGACCCGGCGTGACCCGGAACGACGGACGGTCGACGGTCTGACCGTCGACCAGGATGTGACGGTGCACCACGAGCTGGCGGGCCTGCGCGGTCGTCCGGGCGAAACCGGCCCGCAGGACGAGCGCGTCCAGACGCATCTCGAGAAGCTCGACGAGGTTCTCACCCGTCAGGCCGTCCTTGCGGCGTGCCTCGTTGAACGTGTTGCGCATCTGCTTCTCGCGGATGCCGTACTGCTCGCGCAGGCGCTGCTTCTCGCGAAGACGGACGGCGTAGTCGCTGTCCTGCTTGCGCTTCGTACGGCCGTGCTCGCCGGGAGCGTACGGGCGCTTCTCGAGGTACTTCGCCGCCTTGGGCGTGAGCGCGACGCCGAGCGCGCGCGAGAGGCGGACCTTGCGGCGGTCCTGGGACTTCGTAGCCACGAAGTGTTCCTTCCGATGACGCGGCCGTGTCGATCACGGCTCGCGGACGTATCTCCCGCTCTTCGCCCTGTCCGGACTGCACGTCGGGGCATGCCGGAAGGTCGGTCAAGAAGAGGGGGATGCCCGAAAACTCCGTTTCGAGCCGGTCAAGTCTACCATCCCGCCGATTCGGTGTGATCGCGGGTCACCCTCCGTTGAGCAGCCGCCGGATCTTCTCGAGACGCGCCTGCAGATCGCGTTCCGTCCCGAGGCCCTTGGGTTCGTAGTACTGCTTGCTCCGCAGCTCGTCGGGAAGGTACTGCTGCGCGACGATCCCGATGTCGGAATCATGCGGGTAGACATATCCCTTGCCATGCCCCAGACGTTTCGCACCGGGATAGTGCGCGTCGCGCAGATGGTTGGGCACGCGACCGAATCCTCCCTCGCGCACATCGGCGATCGCGCGGTCGATCGCGAGATACGCGGCGTTGGATTTCGCTGTCGTGGCGAGATAGGCCGTCGCCTCCGCGAGCGGGATCCGGCCCTCCGGCATCCCGATGAATTGGACGGCGTCGGCGGCGGCGACCGCGAGGGGAAGCGCGTGCGGGTCGGCGAGTCCGATGTCCTCCGCGGCGGAGATGATGAGTCGCCGAGCGATGAAACGCGGGTCCTCGCCCGCTTCGATCATGCGCGCGAGGTAGTGCATCGCGGCATCGACGTCGGAGCCTCGGATCGACTTGATGAAGGCACTGATGACGTCGTAGTGCTCGTCGCCCTGACGGTCGTAACGAAGGAGCGCGCGATCCACGGCCTGCGCGACCTGATCCGCACCGATGGCCGGCGTAGATGCGTCGTCGGGTGTCTCCGCCGCGAGCGACGCGGCGGCTTCGAGCGTCGTGAGCGCCCGGCGCGCATCGCCGGATGCCAGCCGGATGATGGCTTCTCTCGCGTCGGTGTCGAGCGAGACGGACCCGGCGAGTCCGCGCGCGTCGTGGATGGCTCGATCGATGAGCACGCCGAGGTCGTCGTCGGTGAGCGGTCGGAGCGTCAGGAGCAACGACCGCGACAAGAGCGGGGAGATCACCGAGAAGGAGGGGTTCTCCGTTGTCGCCGCGATGAGGACGACCCAGCCGTTCTCGACGCCGGGGAGAAGCGCATCTTGCTGAGCCTTGGTGAAGCGGTGGATCTCATCGAGGAAGAGGATCGTCGACTGTCCGTAGAGATCACGCTGCGTGAGAGCTTCCTGCATGACCTCCCTCACGTCTTTGACGCCGGCCGTCACGGCGGACAGCTCGACGAATCGTCGACCCGAGGACCGCGCGATCGCTTGCGCGAGGGTGGTCTTGCCCGTGCCGGGCGGTCCCCACAAAATGACCGACGTGGCCGTCCGCGTCGCGTCGGGATCGGCGAGGGTCACGAGAGGCGACCCGCGCCGCAGCAGATGAGATTGCCCTGCCACCTCGTCGAGAGAAGTGGGACGCATCCGGACGGCGAGAGGGGTCTGCCCCTGGAAGAGCGCCGCCGAACCTGTCACTCGACCAGGCTAGTCGCGCCCGCCGACACGCGGCCCCGCCGTGGCGGAGGTCTCGGTTTTGCTGAGCTCGTGCACGGGTGAATAGGATCAACCCGGCCGGGAGACACCCGGGAACAAGGAGGTCCCGTGGCACAGGCAGGCAAGGATCGTGAATCGCGAGAAGCCCGCGAGCGGGCACGCGTGTATCAGGCGCGTCAGACCTTCCATGAGGGGCAGAACCGTCGACGCACCCGTGACAACCTCATCGCGGGAATCGGTGGCGGTCTCGCAATCGCCGTCATCGTCGTCGTCCAGACGCTCTTCTTCACGGTCGGTCCGGGTGCACCGGTGCCCGAGCCGACGCCCACCTCGACGACGTCGACCGAGCCCTCGCCCGCTCCCGAGCAGTCCGAACCGGTGCCGAGCGATTCCCCGTCGACCGAACCCTCTCCGACCCCCACGTCCTGACGCGTCGGCGCGGCGCCGAGAACGCGAGATGCGTGCGGGGCTGCGTACTAGGCTGGACGCGTCCAACCCCCACAGGCGGCGCAGGCCGCGATGAGGTGCTACCCGTGACTGCCCACGCAGACCCCACTTCCGAGCCCGTCCTCGACGAGGCATCCACGAACGATCCCGCACCGAACGCGGAGCCGACCGAAAGCGCCGACGACGTCGACGCCTCGGATGCATCCGCGTCGTCGAGCAGCGATGACGCTGGTCCCAGCGAGGAGACGCCGACGGCAGCCGTCGAGCCGGCGGCCGACGCAGATGCTGAGCCCGCGGCAGACGTAGACGCCGCACCCGCGGCAGACGTAGACGCTGAGCCCGCGGCAGACGTAGACGCCGCACCCGCGGCCGACGCAGACGCCGAGCCGGCTGTCGACGCAGACGCTGAGCCGGCTGTCGACGCAGACGTTGAGCCGACGGTCGACGCAGACGCCGAGCAGGCTGTCGAGCCCGTCTCCGACGCGGAGCCGGGCGGTACCGCTCCCCCGGCGCCCGTCCCGGCACCGAAGCCGGTCCCTTTCCGGCCCGCCGTCCCCGTCGTACCTGCCGTATCCGACGCCGGCGTTCCCTGGGGACGCGTCGACGACGACGGCACTGTCTCGGTGCGCGAAGGCGACGAGTGGCGTGTCGTGGGTCAGTTCCCCGACGGGACTCCCGACGAGGCACTCGCCTACTTCCAACGCAAGTTCGCCGACCTCGCGGGCGAAGTGGCGCTGCTCGAGGCGCGCCACCGTCGTGGCGGAGCATCCGCATCTGACCTTCGTGGAGCGGTCCGTTCGGTGCAGGCCAAGCTCAGCGGCGCGGCCGCGGTCGGCGACCTGGCGTCGCTCGAAGCGCGCGTCGCAGCGCTGACGGGCGAAGTGGCGGCGGCGTCCGAAACAGAGGCTGCCGCGGCGCGCGAAGCCGTCGAGGAAGCAGTACGCGAGCGCACCGCGCTCGTGGAGAAGGCCGAAGCTCTCGCGGCGCGCGACCCGAAGTCGGTGCAGTGGAAGCAGGCGAGCGCCGAGATGACCTCGCTCTTCGACCAGTGGCAATCCCTGCAGCAGTCGGGGCCGCGTCTTCCCAAGAACACGGCTCAGTCGCTCTGGAAGCGCTTCCGCGACGCGCGGGCGACGGTGGACAAGCACCGTCGCGAGTTTTATGCCGAACTCGACGAAGCCAACAAGATCGTCAAGGAGCGCAAGACGAAGCTCATCGAGCGCGCAGAAGCGCTCGCTCCGCGTGGCGAGGACGGGATCGGGTCCTACCGCGAGCTCCTCGACCAGTGGAAGGCCGCGGGTCGTGCGGGCAAGAAACTCGACGATTCGCTGTGGGCGCGTTTCAAGGCCGCGGGCGACGCGCTGTACAGCGCTCGCGCCGACCGCGAGGCTGCCGACGTCGAGGAGTCTCGCGAGAAGATCGAGCAGAAGCGGGCTCTCCTCGCGGAAGCCGCGCCGATCGCCGACGAGAAGGACCTCGCGAAGGCCCGGGCTCTTCTCACCGGTGTCCAACGCCGCTGGGATGAGATCGGACGGATCTTCCCGCGCGACGTCGAGAGGTCGCTCGACGACGAGCTGCGCCGCATCGAGCAGGGTGTCCGTGCTCGTGAGGACTCGGACTGGAAGAGTAACAACCCCGAGACGAAGGCTCGCGCGAACGACATGACGCGTCAGCTCACCGACGCCATCGCCAAGCTCGAAGAGGAACTCGAGACGGCGAAGAAGTCCGGCGACAAGAAGAAGATCTCGGCCGCGAGCGATGCGCTCGAGGCACGCCGAGGCTGGCTTCGGGCGCTCGGCGGCTGAGCGCACGCCGGATCCATCCACAGGAAGAGCTCTCTCGCCCGCGACGTGACGTCGTCTGCGGGACACTTTCGGGGTGCCTTCACCCTTCTTGTACTTCGCCGATGAACGCCTCTCGATCGCCGAACTGTCGGCGGCGCGCCTTGACGGGCACGTCGTCGAACTCGGTGATGCGTACATCCCGGCGGATGCCGTCGAGACGGCAGCGCTGCGCGCCGGCTCGCTACGGTATGTGCTGAAGGACACTCTGGCCGCGACGCACCTCACGGCCGCCTGGGTCCACGGTGCCGCTCTCGTCCCACCGGTGCGACACACGGTGCAGCGAGCGGTCCGCCGCCGACTTCACGCCGTCATCGGCGTGAGCCTCGTGTACCGCGACGTTGCGCTCCCACTCGACGACCTGCAATTGATCGGTGGTGTCTGGGTCACGACGCCGGCCCGAACCCTCGCAGACCTCGTGCGGATCGGCGACCATGCGCACACCGAAGTCGCGCAGACCCTCTTGCACGATGTGCCGGGCGTCGGAGAGCAGGCCGAGGCGTGGCTCGCCGAGCATCGTGGCATCCGGAATCGTCGTCCGGGCATCGCGCTGCTCGCGAAGCTCCTCGCCGCTCAGGAGGAGGTGACGCGGTAGACGTCGTAGACGGCGTCGATGCGACGCACGGCGTTGAGCACCCTGTCGAGATGGACGATGTCGCCCATCTCGAAGACAAACTTGCTCAGCGCGAGCCGGTCGTTGGTGGTCGAGACGCTCGCCGACAGGATGTTGACGTGGTGCTCGCTCAAGACGCGCGTGACGTCGCTGAGCAGACCCGACCGATCGAGAGCCTCGACCTGGATCTGGACGAGGAAGACGCTCTTGGTCGTCGGGGCCCACTCCACGTCGATGACGCGCTCCGGGTCCTTCAAGAGCGAGGCGACGTTCGTGCAGTCGGTGCGGTGCACCGACACGCCGCTGCCGCGCGTCACGAAGCCCATGACGTCGTCGCCGGGGACGGGCGTGCAGCATTTGGCGAGCTTCACCAGGATGTCGGGTGAGCCCCGCACGAGCACACCGGAGTCGCCCCCGCGAGGAGCCCGCGAGCGACCGATCTGCGGAATGTCGATGGGGCCGGTAGACGTGTCGTTCGCACTGACGAGCGCCGTCACCTTCTCGATGACAGACTGCGTCGACACGTGGCCCTCGCCGACAGCGGCGTAGAGCGCGGAGACGTCCTCGTAGCGCAGCTGCTCCGCGACCTCCGAGAAGGAGTCCTGGCTCATGAGGCGCTGCAACGGCAGATTCTGCCGCCGCATCGCGCGGGCGATCGCCTCCTTGCCCTGCTCGATCGCCTCCTCGCGACGCTCCTTCGTGAACCAGCCGCGGATCTTGCTGCGTGCACGCGTGCTGCGGACGAAGCCGAGCCAGTCCTGGCTCGGGCCCGCGTCGGGATTCTTCGAGGTGAAGACCTCGACGACGTCGCCGCTCGTCAGTTCCGACTCGAGAGGGACCAGGCGGCCGTTCACCTTGGCACCCATCGTGCGGTGCCCGATCTCGGTGTGCACGGCGTACGCGAAGTCGACGGGCGTCGCGCCGGCGGGAAGCCCGATCACGCGTCCCTTCGGCGTGAAGACGTAGACCTCCTTGGCCCCGATCTCGAACCGCAGGGAATCGAGGAACTCTCCGGGGTCGGCGGTCTCGGCCTGCCAGTCGGAGATGTGCGCGAGCCAGGCCATGTCGGTGTCGACCGACTTGGCATCGGGCTTCCCGCCGCTCATCCGCTCTTTGTACTTCCAGTGCGCCGCAACACCGAACTCCGCCTGCTGGTGCATCTCGTTCGTGCGGATCTGGATTTCGACCGTGCGGCCACCGGGGCCGATGACGGTCGTGTGCAGCGACTGGTACAGGTTGAACTTGGGTGTGGCGATGTAGTCCTTGAAACGGCCCGGGAGCGGCGTCCAGCGCGCGTGGATCGACCCGAGGACGGCATAGCAGTCGCGCACGCTGCCCACGAGGACACGGATGCCGATGAGGTCGTAGATGTCGTCGAACTCGCGGCCGCGCACGACCATCTTCTGATAGACCGAGTACAGCTGCTTCGGTCGCCCCATGACGCGACCACGGATGCGCAGCTCACGCAAGTCGCCGTCGACGGCGTCGATGACGTTCTGCACGTACTCTTCGCGCTGGGGTGTGCGCTGCTTCACGAGCGAGTCGATCTCGGCGTAGAGCTTGGGATGCAGAACTGCGAACGACAGATCTTCGAGCTCGGATTTGATCGTCTGGATGCCGAGGCGGTGCGCCAGCGGCGCATAGATCTCAAGGGTCTCCGTGGCCTTCTTCGCGGCCTTCGCAGGGGGGACGAATCCCCAGGTGCGCGCGTTGTGGAGCCGGTCGGCGAGCTTGATCAGGAGAACGCGGATGTCCTTCGACATCGCGACGATCATCTTGCGGACTGTCTCGGCCTGGGCGCTCTCGCCGTACTTGACCTTGTCGAGCTTCGTGACGCCGTCGACCAGCATCGACACCTCGTCGCCGAACTCGGCCGTGAGGGTGTCCAGGTCGTAGCCCGTGTCTTCGACGGTGTCGTGCAGGAGCGCTGCCGCGATCGCTTTCGGCCCGAGACCGAGATCCGCGAGAATCTGGGCGACCGCCAGAGGGTGGGTGATGTATGGCTCACCGCTCTGTCGCGTTTGACCCCGGTGAGCGCCTTCCGCGACGCCGTAGGCGCGCTCGATGATCGACAGATCTCCCTTGGGATGGTGCGTGCGCACCGTCCGCAAGAGCTGTTCGACATCATCGCGCCGCGCCGCACGGGAGAAGATTCGCGGGACGAGCCTACGCAGACTCGACGTCTGCGCAGGAGGAAAGGTCTCCGTCATGAGCCCTCCTCCCCCGCGTCCGGCAATCCTACGCCCGACTGGCGGGCCCGGCTCCTCAGGCGTTCGTCAGGGCCAGTTCGCGCGCCGCGAGCACGCGCGCATCGCGCGCCTTGATGGCCGGCTCGTTCTCACGGAGAAGCGAGTACAGCGGTGCAGCGACGAAGACGGTCGAGTAGGCCGCGACGATCGTTCCCACGAAGATCGACAGGGAGATGTCGGTCAACGTCTGGGCACCGAGCCACAGGGCTCCGATGAACAGGATCGCGCCCGTGGGCAGAATCGCCACGACCGTCGTGTTGATCGAGCGAACGAGGGTCTGGTTGACCGCCAGGTTCACCGATTCCCCGAACGTGCGGCCCGACACTTCTCCGTCTTCCATCGTGTTCTCCCTGATCTTGTCGAACACGACCGTCGTATCGTAAAGACCGTACGAGAGGATCGTCAGGAAGCCGATGACCGCGGCGGGCGAGATCTCGAAACCGAAGACCGAGTACACACCGATCGTGATGATGAGCACGTCGACGAGGCCGATGATGGCTGCGACGGACATCTTCCACGTTCGGAAGTACAGGGCGAGGATCAGGAAGGTGAGCGCGAGGAAGATCGCGAGTCCCCACAAGGACTGCCGCGTGACGTCCGCGCCCCAGGTCGGTCCGATGAACGACGCGGCGACCTCGGTCTCGGGGACGCCGAACTTCTCCGCCAGAGCGACGGTGACCTCGCGCGTCTCGGCGTCCGTCATCTGGTCGGTCTGAACACGGACCGCGACGCCGCCGATCGTCGTCACCTTGGTCGTGGCATCCGGTACGACCGACTGCACGGCCTCCGTCGCATCGGCCTGGACGGGGTTCGAAAGGCTCGTGACGGTGAACTGCGATCCGCCGGTGAACTCGATCGACAGCTGGATGGGTCGGAAGAGCGGAACGAGGGCCGAGGCGATCACGAGGATCGCGGCGATCGTGAACCACAGACGACGCTTCGCCACGAAGGGTAGCGAGGTCTTGCCTGTGTAGAGGTCGTTACCGAATTGGCTCATGGAGCGCATCAGTCGTCTCCCTCCTTGCCGGATGTACCGGGTCTCGTGGCATCAGCTCCGCTGAGCTCCGCCTGCTTGCGCTCGGCGATGGTCTGACGGCGTACCGCCTCACTGCGGGATTTGGCGGCGCGGCGGCCCGCGCCGCTGCCCGACGGCGGTGCCGAGGGTGCGCGGAACTGCGCGCGGCCTCGGTACACGGCACCGAGCGCCTTCGGATCCATCCCCGACATGGGATGGCCGGAACCGAAGAACTTGGTCCGCGCCAGCAGCTGCATGACGGGGTGCGTGAAGAGGATGAAGATGAAGACGTCGATGAGCGTCGTCAGACCGAGCGTGAACGCGAAGCCCTTGACCGTCGCGTCGGCGAGGATGTAGAGCACGACGGCCGCGAGGACGTTGATCGACTTCGAGATGTAGATGGTGCGCTTCGCGCGGTCCCACCCGTCCTCGACGGCACCCGTGATCGACTTGCCGTCTCGCAGCTCGTCTCGTATTCGTTCGAAGTAGATGATGAACGAGTCCGCCGTGAAGCCGATCGACACGATGATGCCCGCAACACCGGCGAGCGACAGGCGGAAGCCCATGCGCCACGCCAGGATGCACAGCGCGATGTACGTGAGCACTCCCATCACGATGATCGACGCGATGATGACGGTACCGAGTGCTCGGTAGACGATCAGCGAGTACAGCGCGACGAGGATCAGACCGATGAGGCCCGTGATGAGCCCGATCTGGAGCTGCTGCGAACCGAGCGTCGCCGAGATCGTGTCGGAGCTCACGACCGCGAAGCTCAGCGGCAGGGCACCGTACTTGAGTTGGTCGGCGAGGACCTGGGCGGTCTCCTGCGTGAAGCTGCCGGTGATCGACGGCTTTCCGTCGAGGATGACACCGTTCATCGACGGTGCGGACAGAACGTAGCCGTCGAGGACGAACGCGAACTGGTTGAGCGGCGGCTGGGCTCCGTAGAGACGCTGGCTGATCTCGCCGAAGACCTGTGTGCCGTCGCCGTCGAAGACGAGGTTGACGGCCCAGCGGCCGTCGGTCTGCTGCAGTCCGAAGGTCGCATCCGAGATCGATGACCCGTCGAGCTCGACCGGGCCGAGGATGTACTTGACGGTTCCTTCGGGGTCGCACGTGATGAGCGGCTCGTCGGCAGGTGCGTTCGCGGGGTCGTTGGTCGTGTCGGCACAGTCGTACGCGAGGAACTCGGCCTCGAGGCGCGGGGTGACCCAGCTCGTGTCGCTGCCATTGGTGGGAGCGGCGGACGGCGTCGCCTGGAGTGTCGGATCGGGGGTCGGGTACGGCGTCTGTTCGCCGTCCTCCCCCACGAAGGATGTCGCGGGCGAGCCGGCCACGAGCACAGCGCGGAGCTGCAGCTGGGCGGAGGCCTCGATGCGCTCGCGCGTCGCCTCGTCGGCCTGCCCGGGGATCTGGACGACGATCTGGTTGCCGGACTGCGTCGCGACTTCCGCCTCGCCGACACCGGAGGCGTCGACGCGCTGACGGATGATCGTCACGGCCTGGTTCATCTGCTCTTCAGTGGGGGCGGCGCCGTCGGGCGTCTGCGCCTGCAGCACGATCTGCGTTCCACCCTGGAGGTCGAGCGCGAGCTCGGGTGACCAGGAGCTCTGTCCGGCGCCGTCTTCATCGGTGAAGACGTAGACGCCGAGGGCGTTGATGCCGAACAGTACGGCGGTCGTGATGACGAGGCCCAGAAGGGCTCGCCAGGCATGACGGACGGGGGTGGGTGTCGCCACGATCAGTCGCTCTCTCGGGGGGTCGCGAGCGACCGGTCAGGCTTCGGGCTTCTTGTCGTCACCGGGCGACCGCGGGTGGTCCTCGGCGGCTCGCGCGCGGTCGTCGCTGATCGAGGTGATCTCGCCGTCCGCGACACCGGCGATGTACTCCGCCTCGGACTCCTCGGCCTCGATGAACTCGTCTTCCGTGACGAATCCCTCCGCCGGGTCGACGATGCGGAGGATCGCCTGGCTGTGGACCTTGATCTGAACGCCCGGAGCGATCTCGATGATGGCCGGCTGGTCGAGGTTCTCGGTGTCGTACTCGACGACAGTGCCGTACAGACCACCCTGCAGCAGGACCTCTGCGCCGGGGACGGTCTGGCGCGCCTTCGCCTCCTGCTCGGCCTTCTGCTTCTGCATCCGGCGTCGGGAGCTCCAGAACATGAAGATCAGGAGGAGGACGAGAAGGATGATGAGGCCGTAATTGGCGAAGAAGTCCGCGAAGCTCATGGGAGCAGGAGCACCTTTCGGGTGAGGCGCGCGCCATCGCGGCGGTGCCTGGCAGGGTGGGAGGAGGGAATCCTCCAGCGATTATAGGTCATCGAATCTCAGCACCGATTCCGCATGCGCCACGCCGAGGTGCGTGTAGGCGTCGGCCGTCGCGATCCGGCCGCGCGGAGTGCGGCCCAGGAAGCCGATCCGCACGAGGTACGGCTCGACGACGGATTCGATCGTGTCTGACTCCTCTCCCACCGCGACGGCGAGAGTGGAGAGACCGACGGGACCCCCGCGGAAGCGGCGGACGACGGCGTCGAGCACGGCACGATCGAGCCGGTCCAGTCCGATCGCGTCGACATCGTAGAGTTCGAGCGCAGCGTGCACGGACTCGGTCGTGGCGACGTCGCCATCGCCATGCACGAGCGCGTAGTCGCGCACTCGGCGTAGGAGTCGATTCGCGATGCGCGGCGTTCCTCGGGACCGGCGGGCGATCTCGGCACGCGCGACCGGCGGGAGCTCCACTCCCAGCATGACCGCCGAACGTCCGATGACCTGCTCGAGCTCGGCGGGCTCGTAGTACTCGAGGTGCGCCGTGAAGCCGAAGCGATCGCGCAGCGGATTGGGGAGGAGGCCCGATCGCGTCGTCGCGCCCACGAGTGTGAAAGGAGCGAGATCGAGGGGGATGCTCGTTGCGCCGGCGCCCTTGCCGACCATGATGTCGATGCGGAAGTCCTCCATCGCCAGGTACAGCATCTCTTCCGCGGATCGCGCCATGCGGTGGATCTCGTCGATGAACAGCACCTCGCCGGGCGTGAGGCTCGAAAGGAGGGCGGCCAGATCGCCTGCGTGCTGGATCGCGGGCCCGCTCGAGAGCCGCAGCGGCCGTTCGCTCTCGTGCGCGACGATCATCGCGAGCGTCGTCTTGCCGAGTCCTGGGGGGCCCGAGAGGAGGATATGGTCGGCGGGGCGCTGTTGTATGCGCGCGGCATCCAGGAGCAGTTGCAGCTGTCCGCGGACCTTCTGCTGACCGACGAACTCGGCGAGTGACGAAGGGCGAAGCGCGCCCTCGATCGCGAGCTCTCCCTCGTCGACGGGCTCATCGGCATCGCGAAGCTCATCCACCGACGGACTCCTTCCGTGCGGGGCCGAGGGCGGCGAGTGTCACGCGCAGAAGGGCAGGGACGGAGGAAGCGTCGGTATCGGAGGCCTTCTCCACCGAGAGGGCGACGGCCTCCGTCGCAACGCGCTCCGACCATCCGAGTCCGACGAGGGCTTGGACGACCTGCACGGAGACCGTGCTGTGCCCGGCTCCCCCGGGACGTGCCCCCGTCGAGACGCGCGGTGGCTCGATCTTGCCTGCCAGCTGCACGACGATGAGCTTCGCCGTCTTGGGACCGATACCGGAGACGCGCCGGAACGGAGCGTCGTCGTCGTCGGATACCGCCTGGGCGATCTGCGGGACGGTGAGCGAGGAGAGTACCCCGAGAGCGGACTTCGGGCCGACGCCCGTGACGCCGAGAAGAAGCGAGAAGACAGCGAGCTCCTCGCGCGTCTCGAACCCGAAGAGCGATAGGGCGTCCTCGCGGACGATGAGGCTCGTGTGAAGCGCGATCGGTTCGCCGGTGCGGGCGCTGCGGGCCAGTTGAACCGGAACCGCGACCGACAGTCCGACGCCGCCGACCTCGACCACGAGGCTGTCGGAGTCCACGTGCACGGTCGTGCCCCGGAGCGAAGAGATCATGCGTCGAGCCTATCGTCGCGCTTCGGAGATTTGTTCGACCGACACGCGTTCGTCAGCGCCGGGCGAGCCGTTCGGCATCCGCCCACGCGCGCTGCGCGGGGGTGAGCGGCGCGTCGGATGAAGCGGGAGAACCGCCCCGCCACGCGTGGCACAGAGCGAGTGCGAGAGCGTCGGCGGCGTCGGCGGGCTGAGGGAGCTGATCGAGTCGGAGCACGCGGGCGACCATCGCCTGAACCTGACGCTTGTCGGCGCTCCCGTAGCCCGTGATGGCGGCCTTGACTTCACTGGGGGTGTGGGTCGCCGCGGGGATTCCGCGCTCCCCCGCGACGAGCAACGCGATACCGCTCGCCTGGGCCGTTCCCATGACGCTGTGGCGGTTGTGCTGCGCGAAGACGCGCTCCACGGCGATGACGGCGGGGTCATGCTCATCGACGACCGCCCTGATCCCCGCGGCGATCGTCGCGAGGCGCTCCTCGATCGGGGCGCCCGCATCGGATCGCACCACGCCGACGTGGACGAGCACGGCTGAGCGGTCGCGAGCCACGTCGACGACGCCGACGCCGCAGCGAGTGAGCCCGGGGTCGATGCCGAGCACACGGAGGGGTCCGCGCGATGTGGTCACCACGTCACGGTAGGCGAGCGCGTCCGCGACGCCGGTCAGGCGCGCGGCATCCGTCGGTCAGTCGTCGGCTTCGAGCTCGGCCTGCACCTCGGGTGTCAGGTCGAAGTTGCTGTAGACGTTCTGGACGTCGTCGCTGTCTTCGAGGGCGTCGATGAGGCGGAAGACCTTGCGGGCGGTGTCCGCGTCGACCTCGACCTTGAGGTTCGGGACGAACTCGACATCTGCCGACTCGTAGTCGATGCCCGCCCCCTGGAGCGCTGTGCGCACGGACACGAGGTCGGTCGCCTCGGTGATGACCTCGAAGCCCTGGGCATGCGGCTCGACGTCGTCGGCCCCCGCATCGAGGACCGCGAGCATGACGTCGTCTTCGGTCGTACCTTCACCGGAAACGACGATGACGCCCTTGCGCGTGAAGTTGTAGGCGACGCTGCCGGGGTCGGCGAGCGTACCGCCGTTGCGCGACAGCGCCGTGCGGACTTCGGCCGCGGCACGGTTCTTGTTGTCAGTGAGGCACTCGATCATGAGGGCGACGCCATTGGGTCCGTAGCCCTCGTAGACGATGTTGAGGTACTCGACCGACTCGCCCGAGATGCCGGCACCGCGCTTGATCGCGCGGTCGATGTTGTCGTTCGGGACGGAGGTCTTCTTCGCCTTCTGCACGGCGTCGTACAGTGTCGGGTTTCCCGAAAGGTCGGGCCCGCCGAGCTTCGCGGCGACCTCGATGTTCTTGATGAGCTTGGCGAACGACTTGGCACGACGCGAGTCGATGACGGCCTTCTTGTGCTTGGTCGTTGCCCACTTGGAGTGTCCGGACATATTGCTCCTGGATGCTTCGCGGCGGAACCCGCCGGCTGTCCATTCTAGGACAGCACGTGTGCGTGACCCGGGTCAGGCCGCGCGTTGCGAGGCGAGGTCGAGGAGGAGCCGGTGGAATCCGAGCTCTCCTGTGACCTCGGGATGGAACGCGGTGCCGAGGAGGGCGCCCTGTCGGACGGCGACGATGCGACCGTCCTCGAGGACCGCGAGCGGTTCGACATCCGGCCCCACGGATTCCACGATGGGGGCACGGATGAAGACGGCGTGAACGGATGCCGCGCCGATGGCGGGAACGGCCAGGTCTGTCTCGAACGAGTCGATCTGACCGCCGAACGCATTGCGCCGCACGGTGATGTCGAGACCGCCGAAGGTCTCCTGTCCCACGATGCCGTCGGTGATCCGATCCGCCAGGAGAATGAGGCCTGCGCACGTGCCGTAGACCGGGAGCCCGTCGGTGATCGCCGCGCGGAGCGGCTCCTGCATCCCGAAGGCGCGGGCGAGCTTGTCCATGACACTGGACTCTCCGCCGGGGATCACGAGGCCGTCCACCTGCGCGAGCTCCTCCGGCCGTCGCACGAGGGTGACGTGTGCACCCAGATGACCGAGCGCCCGTGCGTGCTCGCGCACGTCGCCCTGGAGCGCGAGCACGCCGACGCGTGCGGCGGTCGTCACCAGCCCCGCTCGGCGAGGCGGTGGGGCGCGGGAAGGTCGGAGACGTTGATGCCCACCATCGCCTCGCCGAGTCCGCGCGAGACGTCTGCGACGACCTTGGCGTCGTCGAAGAAGGTCGTGGCCTTGACGATGGCGGCGGCCCGCTCGGCGGGATTCCCCGACTTGAAGATGCCGGATCCGACGAAGACGCCGTCGGCGCCCAGCTGCATCATCATGGCGGCATCCGCGGGCGTCGCGACGCCGCCCGCGACGAAGAGGACGACGGGGAGCGTTCCTGTCTCGGCGACTTCGGCGACGAGGTCGTAGGGCGCCTGCAACTCCTTCGCCGCGACGTAGAGCTCGTCCTTCGACAGGGAGCGGAGGGCGTTGATCTCACCGCGGATCTTGCGGATGTGCTTGGTCGCCTCGGAGACGTCTCCCGTGCCGGCCTCGCCCTTCGAGCGGATCATCGCGGCGCCCTCGGTGATGCGGCGGAGCGCCTCGCCGAGGTTGGTCGCGCCGCAGACGAACGGGACGGTGAACTTCCACTTGTCGATGTGGTTGACGTAGTCGGCGGGCGAGAGGACCTCGGACTCGTCGATGTAGTCGACGCCGAGCTCCTGCAGCACCTGCGCCTCGACGAAGTGGCCAATCCGGGCCTTCGCCATGACGGGGATCGAAACGGCCTCGATGATGCCGTCGATCATGTCGGGGTCGCTCATCCGCGAGACGCCACCCTCTGCGCGGATGTCGGCGGGAACCCGCTCGAGCGCCATGACGGCGACAGCGCCGGCGTCCTCCGCGATCTTCGCCTGCTCGGGCGTGACGACGTCCATGATGACGCCGCCCTTGAGCATCTCCGCGAGGCCGCGCTTGACGCGGTCGGTCCCGGTGTCGGCAGTCGTCATGTGCATTCCCTTTCCCCGGATGCCGCGAGCATGCCGCCGGACATCACCTGATTTGACCTAGGCCAAAAGATATCATGTGCCGGTACGTAGGATCGGCCTGTGGAGAGGACTCGCATGGCGCTCGACATCACGGGGACGACGGCGGCGGAGATCGCCGACAGCCTGCGCGATCTGCTGCAGCGCGGTGCGCTCCGGCCCGGCGACGCGCTGCCGTCCGTCCGGTCGCTCGCGGACGAGCTCGGGGTCAACCGCAACACGGCGGTCGCCGCCTACCGGCAGCTGACGCAAGCGGGCCTCGTCGAAACGCGCGGGCGCGGGGGCACGCGCGTCTCTGGTGCGACCCCCGTCGCGCAGGAAGGCTTCGCGTGGGACAGCGTCCTGCGCGATGTCGGCACGGGGAACCCCGACCCTGACCTCATCCCCGATCCGTCCTCTGCGCTGGCTCGCATGGGCGGGCGGCCCGTCCTCTACGGCGAGCCGGTCATCGATCCGGGCCTGGAGACGTGGGCGCAGGAGTGGATGTCGGACTCCCCCGCGGACCGTCGCCTCACGATCACGAGCGGTGCTGCCGACGCTGTCGAGCGCCTTCTCGCCCAGGCGCTCACGCGCGACGACGCTGTGGCTCTGGAAGATCCGTGTTTCCTCACGAGCATCCACACGGTGCGTTTGGGCGGCTACCGCGCGATTCCTGTCGCCGTCGACGATGAGGGGATGACAGTCGCCGGCCTCCGCGCAGCGATCGATCAGGGCGTCCGTGCCGTCGTGTGCACTCCCCGCGCGCAGAATCCCACGGGAGCGAGTCTCACGCCCGAGCGCGCGGCGGCGCTGCGGGCGGTTCTCGTGGATCATCCCTACGTCCTCGTGATCGAGGACGATCACTTCTCGATGTTGTCGCGCATGCCCTACCAGTCGCTCATCGGACCCGATCACCGACGGTGGGCGGTCGTGCGGTCGGTGTCCAAGTTCTTGGGGCCCGATATGTGCCTCGCTGTCACCGCATCCGATCCCGAAACGGCCGACCGGCTGGCGATGCGGCTCACACCCGGCACAACGTGGGTCAGCCATCTGCTGCAGCGCCTCGTGCACGCCCTCGTGACGGACCGCGACGTCATTGATCAGATCTCCGCGGCGGGAGCACATTACGCTGATCGCAACGACGCCTTCGCCGAGATCCTCACTGCGCGCGGTCTCCCCGTCTCACCGGGAGACGGCCTCAGCCTGTGGGTGCCTCTCCCCGCTCCCGCCCGAGCAGTGTCGGAGCAGCTCATGCGCCGCGGGTGGCTTGCGCGCAGCGGCGAGGACTTCGTGCTCTCGGAGCTCGAGGCGTCGAGACGCCTCCGTGTGACAGTGCACGACCTGGACGACGACGCGGCCGAGCAACTCGCCGATGACCTCCTCGCGTCCGTCGATGCGGCCCGAGGGCGGGCAGCCCTTCGCGAAGTGGGATGATCGACCGGTGAAGATCCTCTCGATCCAGTCAGCCGTCGCCTACGGGCACGTCGGCAACTCGGCGGCGGTGTTCCCCCTCCAGCGCATCGGCGTCGAGGTCTTGCCGGTGTACACGGTGAACTTCTCCAACCACACGGGTTACGGCGCATGGCGCGGGCCGCTCATCCCGGCATCCGACGTCGCCGATGTCATCACGGGCATCGAGGAGCGCGGGGCGTTCCCGCGCATCGACGCCGTGCTCTCGGGATACCAGGGCTCGGAGGGAATCGGCGATGTGATCATCGACGCCGTCGCGCGTGTGAAGGCCGCCAACCCCGACGCGGTCTACGCGTGCGACCCCGTCATGGGGAACGCGAAGTCGGGATGCTTCGTGGCCCCGGCCATCCCGATCCTGCTGCGCGAGAAGGTCGTGCCGGTGGCCGACATCATCACGCCGAACCAGTTCGAGCTGGGCTTCCTGACGGGCACCGAACCCGACACGATCGCCTCGACTCTCGACTCCGCGGATGCCGCGCGTGCCATGGGCCCCTCGACGGTGCTCGTCACGAGCGTCGAGCGCCCTGACCGCGATCCCGACACGATCGAGATGATGGTCGTGAACGACGAGGGTGCGTGGATCGTGCAGACGCCGCTCCTCCCCATGAAGGCCAACGGCTCGGGCGATGTGACCGCAGCTCTCTTCACGGCGCACTACGTACAGACGAAGAATGCCGAGACGGCGCTCGCCCGCACGGCGTCGAGCGTCTTCGACCTCCTCGAGAACACGTGGCGGTCAGGCGAGCGCGAGCTTCAGCTCGTCGAGTCGCAGGAGGCGTACGCCCATCCCCGACTGCAGTTCGACATCACGCGCGTACGCTGAGCACCGGCATCCGGATCAGTCGTTCCAGGCGTCGGCGACCGTCGTGCGGACGTCTCCGAGGAGCTGAGGGAGCGCCTTCGTCTGCGCGATGATCGGGAAGAAGTTCGCGTCGGAGCTCCATCGCGGAACGATGTGCTGATGCAGGTGCTCGTCGACGCCCGCCCCGGCCACGGCGCCCTGGTTCATGCCGATGTTGAAGCCGTCGCACCGTGAGACCCGGCGGAGGACGCGCATGCCCTGCTGTGTCAAGGCGCCGATCTCGGCGACTTCTTCCGGCGTCGCCTGATCGTAGGTCGCGACGTGGCGGTAGGGGCACACGAGCAGGTGGCCTGAGTTGTACGGGAAGAGGTTCAGCAGAACGTACGCGGTTTCGCCGCGCGCGACGATGAGTCCGTCTTCGTCGCTCTTCTGCGGCGCGGCGCAGAACGGACACGCGTCGCGGAGCACTTGCGCGCCGGCGTTGATGTAGGCCATCCGGTGCGGCGTCCACAGGCGCTGGAACCCGTCCGGCACGCCGGCGAGACCCTCCATGAGTTCGGGGGTGGAGTCCTCCCCCGGCGTCACGCGAGGTCCTCCGCGGTGTTCACGAGCGTGTGCGCCGAGATGGCTTCGCGGATGCGACGGACGGCGTCGGCCACGGGAATGCCGTTCTCCTGCGTTCCGTCGCGGAAGCGGAACGACACCGTGCCGGCCGAGCGGTCCTGCTCGCCCGCGATGAGCATGATCGGCACCTTCTGGGTCGTGTGCGTGCGGATCTTCTTCTGCATCCGCTCGGCGCTGTGGTCGAGCTCTGCGCGGACCCCCGCGACGGAGAGCTGCGCGACGATCTCCTGGAGGTAGTCCGCGAACTCTTCGGCGACAGGAATCGCGACGACCTGGACGGGCGCGAGCCACACGGGGAACGCGCCCGCGTAGTGCTCGAGCAGGATCGCGAAGAACCGCTCGATCGAGCCGAAGAGGGCGCGGTGGATCATGATCGGCCGCTTCTTCTGACCGTCGCGATCGGTGTATTCGAGCTCGAAGCGCTCGGGCAGGTTCGGGTCGACCTGCACGGTCGACAGCTGCCACGTGCGGCCGATGGCATCCTTCGTCTTGAGGTCGATCTTGGGGCCGTAGAACGCGGCCTCGCCAGGAACCTCCGTGAGCTTCAGTCCACTCGCGAGAGCGACGTTGCGAAGGGCGTTGGTCGAGTACTCCCAGAACTCGTCGGAGCCGATCCACTTCGACTTCTCGTCGTCGCGCATCGAAAGTTCGAGCTCGAAGTCGTCGAGACCGAAATCACGGAGCATCGAGATGACGAACTCGAGAACGCGGGTGGCTTCGCCTTCGAGCTGCTCGGGCGTGACGAACAGGTGCGAATCGTCCTGAGTGAAGCCGCGGACGCGCGTCAACCCGTGTAGGGCGCCCGACAGCTCGTTGCGGTAGACGGTGCCGTTCTCGGCGAGACGCATCGGCAGATCGCGGTAGCTGCGCGCGCGCTCCTTGAAGATCAGGATGTGCATGGGGCAGTTCATGGGCTTCAGGTAGTAGTCCTGGCCCTGCTTCGTGACGTTGCCGTCGGCATCCCGCTCTTCGTCCATGACGATGGGCGGGAACATGCCCTCCTTGTACGTCACGAGGTGGTTCGACTGCAAGAAGAGGTCCTGCTTCGAGATGTGCGGCGTGTAGACGTAGGTGTAGCCGCCCTCGATGTGACGGCGGCGTGCGTGCTGCTCCATCTCACCCCGGACGGTGCCGCCCTTGGGGTGCCATACCGACAGGCCCGAGCCGATCTCGTCGGGGAACGAGAAGAGATCGAGTTCCTTACCGAGCTTGCGGTGGTCGCGCTTGGCGGCCTCCTCGAGGCGCTGCTGATAGGCGCGCAGTTCGTCCTTCGTGGGCCACGCCGTACCGTAGATGCGCTGAAGCTGGGGGTTCTTCTCGCTCCCCCGCCAGTACGCGCCGGCGATCCGCTGCAGGGCCCAGCCGTTGCCGAGCATCCGGGTGCTCGGCAGGTGCGGGCCGCGGCACAGGTCCTTCCACACGACCTCGCCGTCGCGATTGACGTTGTCGTAGATCGTGAGCTCGCCCGCGCCGACCTCGACCGATGCACCTTCCGTCGACGACGCGCCGCCCTTGAGGCCGATGAGTTCGAGCTTGAACGGTTCGTTGGCGAGCTCCGCGCGTGCTTCGTCGTCGGTGACGACACGGCGGACGAATCGCTGGCCCTCGCGGACGATGCGCTGCATCTCCTTGTCGATGGCCTTGATGTCTTCGGGCGTGAACGGGTGCTCGACCCCGAAGTCGTAGTAGAAGCCGTCGGTGATCGGGGGGCCGATCCCGAGGTTCGCCTGCGGGTTGATCCGCTGCACCGCCTGGGCCAGGACGTGCGCCGCCGAGTGACGCAGGATGGACAGGCCCTCGGGGCTGTCGATCGTGACGGGTTCGAGCGCGTCGGCCTCGGTGACCGTTGTGGCGAGGTCTTTGAGCTCGCCGTTGACGCGCAGGGCGACGACGGATCGATCGGGGAAAAGAGCGAAGCCGTCGGCGGGATACTCCACGTCGGACGGGCGGGCGGCGTCTGTCACGAAAAACTCCAGTTGGTGGCTTGGTGACAAGGCTACCGGCGTCGGTGATCGCCGGATCACACGCCCGGGAGGTGCTTGAGGGCCTCGCGTCGGCTCAGCGGACTGAGCGCGTGCGTCGCCGCGTACTCCGAGACCCAATCGGGTGCGACACGCGCGTACTCGCGCAGCGCCCAGCCGATCGCCTTCCGCACGAAGAACTGCGGGTCGGAGAGGTTCGGGTCGATGACGGATGCCAGGAGTTCGGCATCGACGCGGTCGCGGCGTCCGAGCTGAGAGATGATCGCGATCCGCCGCATCCACATGTCATCGTCGGTGCTCCACTCCCGCACCAGGCTTGCGGTCTCGGCCGGGAAAGCATCGTGGAGGTCGGCAAGGCGGTGGGAGAGTTCGTCCGTGTAGTCCCACCATCGACCCGTTCGCACCATGTGCTCGATGACGGGCACGAGTGTCCACGATCCTCGCAGTTGGCGGGCGTCGAGGATTGCCATCGCGGCGTAGCGCTCCTCGCGATGCGTGGCTTCGTCCCACAGCGCCAGCGCGGCCGTTCGAAGGTGGTCGACGTCTGCGTCGGGCTGGAGCACTGTTCGCGTGATCCGCCGCACCTCGGGAACGCCCACGCCGAGGAACGGCATCTCTGACTTCATGTAGGCCTGCTGACCAGCCGCTCGCGACGGGTCGGCTGCGCCGCGAAGCCGGTGTCGGATCACCGCGATGAGTTCGGTGCCGTCAGCGTCCATGGGCGGATGGTCCTCCGCGCGTCACAGGCCTCAGCCGGTGCAGACTTCGCTCAGCGCCTGGCCTGCGTCGGCGACTTCCTGCGACAGCCTCTGGATCTCCTCGGCCTTCGCACCCAGGGCGGCGAGGTCACCGTCGGGAACTCCGGCGAAGACGTCGGCGAAGGCACCGACCTTCTCGGCCATCGTCGCGAGCGCGGCTTCCACGTCGGCATTGCCGACGGCGCCGGCGGCAGTCTCCATGCGCTCGCGCAGCGTGCCGAGCTTCTCCGCCACCGCGGCGAAGTTGCCCTCGCTCGCGTCCGTCGACACGTCCGTCAGTCCTGCCTGGATGTCGGACACCGACTCGACAGCCGTCGCGCACGCCGCGGCGACGGGCTGGTCCTCTGTCTCCTCAGCTGCCGAGGACTCCTGAGACGTCGACGTGGAAGGGGCTGCGCTGGAGGCGGGTGCCGAGCCGGCGGTGCATCCCGTCAGGCTCACGATCCCGAGGCCGACGGCCAGAAGCAGGGCTGGTGCGATCTTGGTGATTCTCACGTCGTGTCTCCCGGTGTCGTCGGCGGCTTTCATGGCCACGGTATCTCCACATGAGTGGGGAATGAAGAAGCCCCCGGCGAACCGAGGGCTTCTATCTGTGCGCGATACTGGGATCGAACCAGTGACCTCTTCCGTGTCAGGGAAGCGCGCTACCGCTGCGCCAATCGCGCCCGTATGGGCTATTCAGTTATGGCTGAGAGGTGGCGACGGGATTCGAACCCGTGTAAACGGCTTTGCAGGCCGGTGCCTAGCCGCTCGGCCACGCCACCGTGTGGTTTGACCCCACGTGCCGTGATCCCCCGAAGGGAGACCTCTGCACTCGAGCGGATGACGAGACTCGAACTCGCGACCCTCACCTTGGCAAGGTGATGCGCTACCAACTGCGCTACATCCGCATGCTCCCGGATTCCTCCGGGCGCTTGAATGACTTTAGCTGATCCCCTGCGTCGTGCCAAACCGAGAGCGTGCCGCGCGTGTCACACGGTTCGGCGTTCGTCGGGGTCGCGCGTTTCCGGTAGCATCGACTCTCGACCGCTCGCGGTCATGGGCGATTGGCGCAGTTGGTAGCGCGCTTCCTTCACACGGAAGAGGTCGTCGGTTCGAGTCCGGCATCGCCCACCACAACTCCTCGTTCGTCAGGCATTCTTCTGTTCAGCCTGCGACGACCTCGCCTTTCCGGCCGACACACGAGAAAATTCTCGCGAATGCTGTCGATCTGCACACGCCGCTGCGTCATACACGTGAAGGCGGGTGCGGCTCGCATCTGCCCGTTCGGCACCTGATGTTCGAAGGAGAGACGATGCAATACATGGTTCTGCTGTTCGGTGAGGAGTACCCCGAGCCGGGCCCCGAAGACCCAGGCTTCGAGGAGTACATGGCCCCGTGGGCGGCGTTCAGCGAGGCGCACGAGGCGGTCATCGTCGCGGGGAACGCCCTCGCGCCCAGCTCGACGGCCACGACGATCAGGCGCGTTGCGGAAGGGCAGGACACGATCGTCGACGGACCCTTCGCGGAGACGAAGGAGGTGCTCGGCGGCTACTACATCATCGACGTGCCCGACCTCGATGCCGCCCTCGCCGTCGCCCGTGACATTCCGCTTCCCGCCGGCTCGATCGAAGTGCGTCCCCTGCCGGAAGGCCTTGCCGTGTGACCGAGTTCTCTCGGGAGCTCACAAGGCTCGCGCGCGAGGAGAGCGGGCGGGTGCTCGCTCTCCTCGCGGTGCGTTTCGGGGTCGACCTCGCCGACGATGCCGTGCAGGAGGCACTCATCGAAGCGCTCGATTGGACGGTCGTGCCGGACAATCCCGCCGCGTGGCTCTACACCGTGGCGCGCAATCGTGCGATCGATCGGATTCGTCGCCGCGCCGCGGCTCAGCGACGTGAGCGTTCGGTCGCCGTCGATCTGGCGGTGACGGAACCGCACGCCTACGAACTGCACGACCAGGAGGAGGTGGAGCTCATCGTGGACGACGATCGCGTGGGAGACGAGCGTCTCCGACTCATGCTGCTCTGCTGTCACCCGGCGCTATCGACAGAGGCGCAGGTCGCCCTGACGCTCCGGCTCGTCGGTGGGCTCACGACCGCGGAGATCGCCGCTGCGTTCCTCCTCCCCGAGGCGACACTCGCGCAGCGGATCGTGCGGGCAAAACGCAAGATCCGGGATGCCGGCATCCCCCTGTCGCTGCCGTCGTCGCTCGCTGAGCGGGTCGACGCACTCCGCAGCATCCTCTACCTGACGTTCAACGAGGGGTATCTCGCCCGAGCGGGAGGCAACGGCGCCCGGATCGACCTCATGGCCGAAGCGACACGGCTCACCGCGATGCTGCTGCGCGAACACCCGCGCGATCCCGAGACGGAAGGGCTCCTCGCACTGGAGCTGTTCACGCAGGCGCGCAACGACGCGCGCTTCGCGTCGGACGAGATCGTTCTGATGGAGGATCAGGATCGGACACGCTGGGATCTCTCCCTCATCGAGCAGGGGAATCGCGTGCTCCGCGCTGCTGCCAGCCGGAATCAGCCCGGTCCCTATCAACTGCAGGCCGCCGTCGCCGCGTGTCACGCGAACGCGCGCGAGTTCGCCGACACGGATTGGTCGATGATCGTGTCGCTGTACCGACGACTCCAGTCCATGACGCCGTCGCCGGTCATCTCGGTGAACCTGGCGGTCGCGATCGGGATGGCAGACGGCCCGCAGGCGGGACTCGTCGCCCTCGATGAGATCGCCGCCCTGGACGGCTACCACCTGTACTGGTCCACTCGAGGAGAGCTGCTGCTTCGAGCAGGACGGGTGGATGCCGCAGGCGACGCGCTCGGTCGCGCCCGCGCGCTCGCGGCCAACCCGACGGAGCAGCGCCACCTCGATCGCCGCATCGCGCACGCCGCAGGTCGCCGCTGAGTCGGAGAGGGGGTGTCAGAAGACGGCACCGGCGATCATGACCGCACCGAGGACGGCGACGGCTCCGTTGCCGACGAGGGAAGTGACCCGTCGGAACCGCGCGCCGGACTTCCATCGGAGAGCGGCGCCCGCCGCCACGAGCAGGATCTGCCACACGCCCGAGGCGATCGCGACGCCCGTCACGAACAGAGCGATCGTCACGGGAGAGCTGGCGACGGAGGAGAGACCTGTGACAACGGCCGCGAAGTAGATCAGCGTCGCAGGGTTGCTCGCGGTCAGTCCGAAGAACAGGGCGTAGCGACGCCCGTGCGGTCCGCCCTCGACACCTCCCGTGACGAATGCATCGGCTGGCTGCCGCGTCGTGCGGATGATCCCGAACACTGCGATGGCGACGAGGGTTGCTCCACCGACGACCTGCGGCCACGGCATCCATCCGGCGACGAGGGGCGCGAGGACCGACCCCGCCACCAACGCGGCGGTGCAGCAGAGCACATCCACACTGGTGACGGCGGCAGCGGCGGGGATCCCCCTCGCGAGGCCGCGGGTCGTCCCCTCTCGGATGACCAAAACCCCGATGGCCCCGAGCGGGACGACAAGCGCAAATCCCGTAAGCAGCCCTGCACCGAGCGCAGCGAAGTAGTCCATAGGGAGCAGTGTTCCCGAGGGCGTCCTGACGGACTGAGCGATTGTGCTGTGGGTGTGAGAGGATTCGCCACGTGGACCACTTGGACGACAAGATCATCGGCATCCTGCGCAGCCACGGCAGGGCTTCGTTCAGTGCCATCGGCCGCGAAGTCGGATTGAGCACCAACGCCGTCGTCGCGCGCGTGCGCAGACTGGAACGCACCGGCGTGATTCGCGGATATCAGGCCATTCTCGGAACCGACGTACCGGAACATCCGGGAGGTCTCGAAGCGTTCATCGACGTGCGCCTCGACCAGAACCAGGACTCCGAGGGCTTCCTCGCCTGGGCTGACACTGTCGACGAAGTTCTCGACGCCGTCCACGTCACCGGCCCCTACGACTACTTGATCCACGTGCGAGCACGCGACACCGCGGTGCTCGATCGCCTGCTCCGGAGGCTGAAGAACGACGGCGGCGCTGCGCAGACGCAGACACGGCTCGCACTCCGCCCCACCGAAGTCCCCCGCGACTCGTCGTCGTCAGTTCCCGACGGGCCAGCCGTATCGCTGGTGCAGCGCTGATGCTACGCGCGTGAAGCGGTCGAGATCGAGAACGGATGGCTCGCGCCGCATGCCTCGCGTGTGCACGCTGTAGAGCTGGTCGATGTCGACCCACGACGGTCTGCCCTTCGCGTCCCACTCCCCCGCACCCAGCGGCAAGAAGTCACGCTGGCCTTCGTGGGGTCGGCTCGTGAGCTTGACGGCGTACACGCGGTCATCGCTCTCCCGCCCGATGACGAGGACGGGTCGATCCTTGCCGCGTCCGTCGTTCTCGACGTAGGGAACCCAGGTCCAGACGATCTCGCCCGCGTCGGGGTCGCCGTCTTTGTGGGGTGCGTAGGTTATTCGGAGTCCGTTCCGCGGCGGTGGCGCGACTTCGATCGTGGCATCCGTGTTGGCCCGGCCCCGTGTGACCTGTGCGGTACGGGTCTGTGTGCCTCTCTGCGGCCTGAACAGGCCGGTGAGGAAGCTCAGGATGCCGTTGCGGGATGCCATCCCGCAACGATGCCACATACGGCAAGGGCGCCGCGGCTCCGCCGCGACGCCCTCACTCGTGTTCTGCGAAGGTCAGACCCGCTCGCGCTCCTCGACGAGGAGGTAGCCCTCTTCGCCGTGCACGACGGTGTCGACACCGGCGATCTCGTCTTCGTTCTTGACGCGGAAGCCGATGGTCTTCTCGATCGCGAAGCCGAGGATGAAGGCGACGACGAGGGAGTAGAGCATGACGCCCAGCGCCGCGATGACCTGAACGGTCAGCTGCTCGACACCGCCGCCGAGGAGGAGACCCGTCTCGGTCGCGAAGAAGCCGAGGTAGATGGTTCCGATGAGGCCACCGACGAGGTGGATGCCGACGACGTCGAGCGAGTCGTCGAAGCCGAGCTTGAACTTGAGCTCGATCGCGAAGGCGCAGACGACACCCGTGACGAGGCCGAGCAGCAGAGCCCAGCCCGGCGTGAGGTTGGCGCAGGCGGGGGTGATGGCGACGAGACCCGCGACGGCGCCGGAAGCAGCACCGACGGACGTGGGCTTGCCGTCCTTGATCTTCTCGATGATGATCCAGCCGATGACGGAGGCAGCGGTCGCACCGATCGTGTTGATCGCGATGAGTCCGACACCGCCCATGTCCTCGGCGAGCCACTCAGCGCCGGCGTTGAAGCCGAACCATCCGAACCACAGGATCGCCGCACCGAGGAGCGTCAGCGGCACGTTGTGCGGCTTGAGGATGCCCTTCTGGAAGCCGATGCGCTTGCCGAGGACGATGGCGAGCGCGAGTGCTGCCGCACCGGCGTTGATGTGCACGGCCGTTCCACCGGCGTAGTCGATCACGGCGACGCCGCTGTCCTCGCCGAAGATCGTCGAGCCGAGGTTGTAGACCCAGCCACCGCCCCAGACCCATGCGGCGACGGGGAAGTACACGAGCGCGGCGAAGAGGCCCGCGAAGATCATCCACGATCCGAACTTCGCGCGATCGGCGATCGCGCCGGAGATCAGGGCGACGGTGATGATCGCGAAGGTCGCGCCGTAGGCGACACCGATCAGTCCGACGTTCGCGTCGTCACCGGAGGAGAGGTCCGACAGCGCGATGTCGCTGAAGGGATTTCCGGCGAACGCCCACGTGGAGTCGACGGCGCTCATGTTGAAGCCGAAGAGGATCCACAGCACGCTGACGAGTCCGAGAGCACCGAAGCTCATCATCATCATGCTGACGACACTCTTGGCCTTGACGAGGCCTCCGTAGAAGAACGCCACTCCGGGCGTCATGAGAAGAACCAGGGCGGTCGCAGTGACCCCCCAGGCGATGTTTCCGGGTGCGTCCATTGGGTGTTACCTCGCATCGGGTCTGGTGACAGGGGCGAGGTCGCCTCGATGAACTCAGCGGCCTCGTACAGACGACAGTGTGTCGACCGCGGGTTTCACCCGGCGTGCGTACCGTGTTTCGCGTCGGTTACGGGAGTACCCGTGAGGTAAACATCAGGTTTCGGGCCACCGACCGGAATCTGCGAATCGGCTCAGGCGAGGGTGGAAGCCACGAGGCGAGAGGTGGCGCGCAGGTACTTCTTGCGGTATCCGCCGGCGAGCATCTCCTCGGGGAAGACGAGGTCCAGCGAGGTTCCCGTCGCGCGGATCGGAAGCTGTGCGTCGTAGACACGGTCGATGAAAGCGACGAAGCGCAGCGCGGCCGACTGATCCGTGAACGGCGCGACGTCACGCAGGCCCACCGTCGAGATGCCGCCGATGATGCGGATGTAGCGCGAGGGGTGCACGCGCGCGAGGTGCGCGACGAGCGTTGTGAAGTCGTCGTCGGAGACGAGCGCCGTGGTCGCGGCATCCGCGATCGCGATGTCGTACTCCGACTCGGAGAGGACGGCCGCGTGTCCGTCGACGGCGCGGTGCCGATAATCGGTGCCGTCGATGCGCAGCGTCGTGAAGCTCGCGGCCATCGCGTGGATCTCGCGGAGGAAGTCCTGAGCGGCGAAGCGTCCCTCACCGAGGGCGTTCGGCGGCGTGTTCGACGTGGCGGCCAGGCGGGTGCCCGAGGAGACGAGTTCTCCGAGGAGTCTCGTCATGACCATCGTGTCGCCGGGATCGTCGAGCTCGAACTCGTCGATGCACAGCAGATCGGAGCCACGGAACAGCTCGACGGTCTTCTGGTAGCCCAGGGCGCCGACGAGCGCCGTGTACTCGATGAACGACCCGAAGTACTTCCTGCGCACGGGCATCGCATGGAAGACGGATGCGAGAAGGTGGGTCTTGCCGACGCCGAAGCCGCCGTCGAGGTAGACCCCGGGCTTCGTCTCAGGAACCTTCTTCGCACGACGGAAGAATCCGCCCCGCGCCTCGGGTGGGCGCAGGCCCGAGAACGCCATGAGCGTGTCCTTCGCCTCCTGCTGCGACGGATAGGCAGGATCTGCCCGGTAGGACTCGAATGTCGCGTCGGCGAACTGCGGCGGAGGGACGAGCGCTGCCACCATCTCCGGGCCGCTCAGCTGAGGCGTCCGCTCCGCGAGGTGGACGATCCCGGTGGTCGTGGTGGTCATGCTGATCCTCGTAACAGTCTGACGGAACGGATGCACTCCCCCGCCAGGGAATCTAGGGTCGAAACGGCGGGTTCAACACTAAGCCGTCCCCACGACATCCCCGACCCGAGGAGCCTTCCGTGACCGTCGAGTTCGACACCTCATCCACCAAGTTCGCCGACTACGCGGACCCCGGCCGACTCGTCACCGGCGACTGGCTCGAGGCTCGACTCGGCGAACCGGGGCTCGTCGTCGTCGAATCCGATGAAGACGTCCTGCTCTACGAGACGGGACACATTCCCGGTGCGGTCAAGGTCGACTGGCACACCGAACTCAACGACCCCGTTGTGCGCGACTACGTCGACGGTGAGGGGTTCGCCGCCCTGATGTCGCGCAAGGGCATCTCGCGCGACGACACGATCGTGATCTACGGTGACAAGAACAATTGGTGGGCTGCCTACGCCCTCTGGGTCTTCTCCCTCTTCGGGCACGAGGACGTCCGCCTCCTCGACGGCGGCCGCGACGCGTGGATCGCGGCGGGGCGGCCGCTGACGACCGACGCATCCTCTCGTGCGGCCACCGACTATCCCGTCGTGGAGCGCGATGACAGCATCCTTCGCGCATACAAGGAAGACGTGCTCGCTCACCTCGGGAGCCCGATCATCGATGTCCGTTCCCCCGAGGAGTACAACGGTTCGCGCACGACGGCACCCGCGTACCCGGAAGAGGGCGCGCTCCGCGCCGGTCACATCCCCTCGGCCCAGAGCGTCCCGTGGGGGCGAGCGGTCGCGGAGGACGGCGGATTCAAGTCCCGCGCCGAACTCGATGCGATCTACCGCGACGAGAAGGGGCTTCAGGAGGGTGACCCCGTCATCGCGTACTGCCGCATCGGCGAGCGGTCGAGCCACACGTGGTTCGTGCTGAAGCACCTGCTCGGTTTCGAGAACGTGCGGAACTACGACGGCTCCTGGACCGAGTGGGGAAGCGCCGTGCGCGTGCCGATCGTGACGGGCGACGAGCCGGGCGCGGTACCCTCGCGCTGACTCAGATCGTCGTCGTGGGACAATCGGAACGATGACACATACTGCTCTCCCCGACCGGCTCGCCGAAACCCGTGAGGAGTTCCTCGAGCTCGCGGAGCCCGACCGACTGCAACTCCTGCTGGAGTATTCACGCGAACTGCCGCCGGTGCCCGAAGAGTACGAGGGGCGGCCGGAGCTTCGTGAGCGCGTCGTGGAGTGCCAGTCGCCGGTCTTCATCATCGTCGACGTCCACTCCGATGGCGAGGTCGTGATGTATGCGACGGCCCCGGCGGAAGCCCCGACGACCCGCGGCTTCGCCAGCATCCTTGCGCAGGGCATCACGGGACTCTCCGCGGACGAGGTGCTCGCGATACCCGATGACTATCCCCAGAGCATCGGTCTGACCCGCGCCGTCTCGCCGCTCCGCATCGCGGGGATGACCGGAATGCTGCTGCGGGTCAAGCGACTCGTGCGCGAGAAGCGCCCCGCCTAACCCTCGGCGGCCGCTTCGTTCGAGAGGCCGTGCGTCGCGAGCCAGGAGCGGATGCTGGTGCTCCACCGCTCCTGGTCGTAGTTCCAGAGCTTCGTGTGCCGCGCGACCTCGAAGACCTCCAGGTCGACGAGGTCCGGGCGTGCGTCGACAAGATGGTGCGAGGCGTCCGACGGCACGTAACCGTCGTCGTCCGAGTGGAGGATGAGCATGGGATGCCGCAGCTCCTCTGCGCGCGCGACGACATCCAGCCGATCGAAGGGGATCGCTCCGCCCGCGGCCACCCAGTCGTGACGGAGTGCTTCGAGCGCAAGCCCGGTCACCGCCGTCGGAACGTGCATCAGCTTCGCCTGATACTCCAGGACGAGCCGCCAGTCGATGACGGGCGACTCGAGCACGAGTCCCACGATGAGATCCCGATGTGCGGAGTTGAGCGACACCTGCAGAGCGATCGCCCCGCCCATCGACCAGCCCATGAGGATGACGCGTCGCGCACCGCGGCGTCGCGCGAAGGCGACGGCGGCATCGACGTCGCGCCACTCCGTCGCACCCAGCGCGTAGGTCCCCGCGCGGCTTCGCGGCGCCTCGCCGTCGTTGCGGTACGAGACGACGAGGGAGCTGATGCCGAGCGCGTGGAACACGGGTACGGCGCGCAAGCACTCGGAGCGGGTCGTGCCACGGCCGTGGATCTGGATGACCCACGTCGTGGAGTCGCCCGCGGGAAAGAGCCACGCGGGGCACGGGCCGACGGCCGAGCCGATGAGTTCGGGCGTGTAGGGCAGGTGCAGTTCGTCGGGACGTTCGAAGTACCAGCCGCTGAAGGCTGCGTTCGTGCCCAGCCGGGAGTTCGGTGCGACATGCGTGAGGAGCTTGCGCTTGACGGTCGCAGCGTCTTCGGAGAGGACCGAGCCCAGCTTGACGTAGCCCGACGTGCCGGTGGTGAACAGGCCGTACCGACCAGGCAGTTCGGTATCGGGCGTTCGGGTGAGGGTGATCGTCTGCGCCGCCGTGTCGAGGGCGACGATCTGCGTGTCGGGGAGCCGCGAAGCGGGCGTCACGACCTTCCGCGCCATGCGTGCCGACGAGAACGCCAGCAGAGCCAGCACGCCGCCGAGCGCCGCCGAGAGGAGCGAGATCGCCACCCGGAGGCCTGCGATCAGGTCAGAAGATGCGGCCGTCTTCGCGGCGCGCCTGGGAGCGTCCATCGAGGGCTCACTCTAGTCTGTCCGCGTGGCAGACCAGCGTCCCCCCGCGTCTCCGCCTGCGTTCGAGTCGGCGGCGGACGAGGTTCGCGCGACCCTGTTTCGCGATGATCTGACCGTTCGCGAGATCCCGGCGCCCGCGGGTCTCGCCTCGGATGCGATCGCGCTCGCGGGTGATGTCCGGCCGGAAGCGGAGGATGGCGAGTCCGCCTACGGCACGGGCCGTTTCATCCTGCTCCACGACCCGGACGAGCCGAGTCCGTGGAACGGGCCATGGCGGATCGTCTGCTTCGCGCAAGCGCCGCTCGAGCCCGACATCGGTACAGATCCACTCCTCGCCGACGTCGCCTGGGCGTGGCTGACGGATGCTCTCGCGTCACGTGGGGCGGTGTTCCACTCCGAGTCGGGCACGGCGACCAAAACGCTCTCGAAAGGTTTCGGGTCACTCGCCGCTGAGGGCGACGGTGCACAGATAGAGTTGCGAGCCTCATGGTCGCCCGAAGGCCCATTGACGCCCCACGTCGAGGCCTGGGCCGAACTCGTCTGCATGCTGGCGGGACTCCCGCCTGGTTCTGAAGGGATCGCAATGCTCGCTGCGCGCAGGTCGGCACGTGGCTGACTACACCGTGATCGAGGATGCCGCGGGGCTGGCCGCCGCAGCGGAGACCCTCGCGGCAGGTCACGGGCCTGTCGCGGTCGACGTCGAGCGCGCGTCGGGCTTCCGCTACTCGCAACGCGCCTACCTCGTGCAGGTCTTCCGCCGCGGTGCCGGAGTCTTCCTGTTCGATCCGCCGCCCATCGGCGACTTCGCGCCGTTGCGCGCGGCCATCGGCGACGAAGAGTGGGTCCTGCACGCTGCCAGTCAGGACCTCCCCTCCCTGCGCGACATCGAGCTCGTTCCGCGAACGCTCTTCGACACGGAGCTCGCCGCGCGTCTCCTCGGGCATGAGCGTGTCGGCCTCGGTGCCGTCGTCGAAGACACGCTCGGGATCACGCTCGCGAAGGCGCACTCGGCCGCGGACTGGTCGACGCGCCCCCTTCCGCAATCGTGGCTCGAGTACGCCGCGCTCGATGTCATCCACCTCGTGGATGTTCGCGACGCCCTTGCCGCGGAGTTGCTCGAGCAGGGCAAGACCGGTTTCGCGGAGGAGGAGTTCCTCGCGACCCTCGAGCGCGAGCCGAAACCGCCCCGCGACGAGCCGTGGCGCCGTCTGAGCGGATTGCACACGGTGCGTGGCCGGAAGAACCTCGCCGTCGCGCGGGCGCTGTGGACCGCCCGCGAAGACTATGCGCGCGAGCAGGACATCTCGCCCGGACGGCTCGTGCCCGACCGCTCGCTCATCGCCGCCGTCCACGCCAACCCGGCGAGCAAGCACGATCTCGCTGCGGTGAAGGACTTCACGGGACGCGCAAGCCGTGCGCAGCTCGATCGCTGGTGGGCGGCGATCGTCGAGGGTCGCGCGTCGACCGACCTGCCGCTGGAGCGCGTGTCGTCCGGCGAATCGATCCCGCCGGCGCGTGCGTGGGGCGACCGCAACCCCGCTGCGGATGCGCGACTGAAGGTCGCTCGCCCGCGCGTCGAAGCCCGCGCGGAAGAGCTGCGGATGCCCACCGAGAACCTCCTGACGCCCGACCTCCTCCGTCGTGTGGCGTGGGCGCCGCCCTCACCGGCGACCGAGGAGACCATCGGATCAGCCCTCGCAGCGCTCGGTGCGCGTCCGTGGCAGATTGCCGAGACTGCACAGTTGATCAGCCAAGCCTTTGTCGATTCCGTGCAAGAGCCCGTGAGTGCGGTGGAAGACGCTTCGTAGGAATCCCCCACCCGGTTCTTCCCGGCTTCGCGTCGCTTCCTAGGCTTGCGGTAACCCAATTATCTGGAGGCAGAGTGGCCGAGATCTCGGACGTCTTCTTCGTCGATGGAGTGCGCACACCTTTCGGGCGCGCCGGCGAAAAGGGACAGTACTGGAACACGCGATCGGATGACCTTGCCGTCAAGGCGACGATCGGACTCATGGAGCGCAACCCCGGGCTCCCCAAGGATCGCGTCGACGACGTGGCGATCGCTGCGACATCGCAGACCGGTGACCAGGGCCTGACCCTCGGCCGGTCGGTGGCGATCCTCGCGGGCCTCCCGCAGACCGTCCCCGGCTTCGCGATCGACCGCATGTGCGCGGGCGCCATGACGAGCGTCACGACCATGGCAGGGTCGATCGGCGTCGGGATGTACGACGTCGCCCTCGCCGGTGGTGTCGAACACATGGGACACCACCCGATCGGAGGCAACGCCGATCCGAATCCGCGCTTCGTCGCGGAGCGGATGGTCGACCCCGGAGCACTCAACATGGGTGTGACGGCGGAGCGCATCTTCGATCGCTTCCCGCACCTCACGAAGGAGCGCAGCGACCGGTACGGCATGCGGAGCCAGCAGAAGGCGCAGGCCGCCTACGAGGCCGGCAAGTTCCAGCCCGACCTCGTGCCCGTGGCGATCAAGGACGCCGACGGCGCGTGGGGACTCGCGACCGAAGACGAGGGACGCCGTCCGCAGACGACGATGGAAGACCTCGCGGCACTCAAGACCCCGTTCCGCCCGCACGGGCGCGTGACGGCCGGCACGTCGTCGCCGCTCACCGACGGCGCCACGATGTCCCTCCTCGCGGGCGGCGGCGCCGTCAAGGAACTGGGGCTGGCCCCCAAGATGAAGCTCGTCTCGTTCGCGTTCGCGGGCGTGCAGCCCGAGATCATGGGCATCGGGCCGATTCCTTCGACGGAGAAGGCTCTCAAGAAGGCCGGACTCACGATCGACGACATCGGTCTGTTCGAGCTCAACGAGGCGTTCGCGATCCAGGTCATCTCGCTCCTCGATCACTTCGGCATCGCCGACGATGACCCGCGGGTCAACCAGTGGGGCGGAGCGATCGCTCTCGGACACCCCCTCGCGGCATCCGGTGTCCGCCTCATGATCCAGCTCGCGGCACAGTTCGCGGAGCGGCCCGACGTGCGCTACGGCCTCACGGCCATGTGCGTGGGGCTGGGTCAGGGTGGCTCGGTCATCTGGGAGAACCCGCATTTCGACGGCAAGAAGCGCAAGTAGGGCAGGGGTATGACCAACTACGACGACATCGACTTCTCGCCCATCCAGGCCCTCGCCGATGGCGAGGTCGTGACGCACTCCCCCGTGCGTGACATCCGCCTCCCCTCCGGCAAGGTGCTCGCGCTCATCACACTCGACAACGGGCGTGACCACAATCGTCCGAACACGCTCGGGCCAGCGACGCTGACGGAGCTCGGTCGGACGCTCGACGGACTCGCGGAGCGTGCCGCGCAGGGTGAGATCCACGCGGTCGGCATCACCGGCAAGCAGTACATCCTCGCGGCGGGCGCCGATTTGTCGGATATCTCGCGCGTCGGTTCGAAGGACAACGCCCGACTCATCGCACAGCTCGGGCACAAGGTGCTCGGCAAGCTCAGCGAGCTCGGCGTGCCGTCGTTCGCCTTCGTGAACGGTCTCGCGCTGGGCGGCGGTCTCGAGATCGCCCTCAACTCGACCTACCGCACGGTGGACGCCTCGGCGGCGGCGATCGCCCTCCCGGAAGTCTTCCTCGGGATCATCCCCGGCTGGGGCGGCGCGTATCTGCTCCCGAACCTCATCGGGATCGAGAACGCTCTCGAGGTCGTGATCTCCAATCCGCTCAAGCAGAACCGGATGCTCAAGCCGGCGCAAGCCTTCGACTACGGCATCGTCGACGCCATCTTCCCCGCCGCGGCCTTCCTCGAAGACTCGCTGCGCTGGGCGGACGGTGTTTTGGGCGGCGCCAAGGTCGAGCGCAAGAACGAGCCCGGCAAGATCGAGCGGGCCGTCAAGTGGCCCGTTGCGATCAAGATGGCGCGCGGCATGCTCGAGTCCAAGATCGGCACCGTCCCGCGTTCCCCCTACGTCGCGCTCGAACTGCTCGAGAAGGCCAAGAGCGGTACGAAGGCGGAAGGGTTCGCGCGCGAGGACGAAGCACTGGCCGAGCTGGTGACGGGCGATCAGTTCGCGGCATCCATGTATGCCTTCGATCTCGTTCAGAAGCGGGCGAAGCGCCCCGTCGGAGCCCCCGACAAGGAGCTCGCCAAGAAGGTCACGAAGGTCGGCATCATCGGTGCGGGCCTCATGGCGAGCCAGTTCGCGCTGCTGTTCGTGCGCAAGCTCCAGGTGCCCGTGCTCATCACGGATCTCGACCAGGCGCGCGTCGACAAGGGCGTCGCCTACATCCACGAGGAGATCGGCAAGCTCGAAGCGAAGGGGCGCCTCGACGGCGACGCGGCCAACCGGCTCCGCTCGCTCGTGACAGGGACCACGGACAAGAGCCTCTACGCGGACTGCGACTTCGTCATCGAGGCCGTGTTCGAAGAGGTCGGTGTCAAGCAGGCGGTGTTCGGCGAGATCGAGGCGATCGTCGCAGAGGACGCGATCCTGGCGACGAACACGTCTTCGCTCTCCGTCGAGGAGATCGGATCGAAGCTGCGGCACCCCGAACGACTGGTCGGGTTCCACTTCTTCAACCCGGTCGCCGTCATGCCCCTCATCGAGATCGTCAAGACGCCTCAGACGGCGGATGCTGCGCTGTCGACGGCGTTCGTCGTCGCCAAGGGCCTCGGAAAGAACGCCGTGCTCACGGCGGACGCGCCGGGCTTCGTCGTCAACCGGCTCCTCGCCAAGGTGATGGGCGAGGCGGCGCGAGCCGTCTACGAGGGCACCCCCGTCGAAGACGTCGAGAAGGCGTTCGCGCCGCTCGGGCTTCCGATGGGACCGTTCCAGCTCATCGACCTCGTCGGTTGGAAGGTCGCCGCTCACGTGCAGGACACGATGGTGCGCGCCTTCCCTGATCGGTTCTACGCGAACGAGAACTTCCACGCTCTCGCAGAACTCAGCGACGTGGTCGAGAAGGACAAGGGAGGCCGCGTCACCGGCTTCACCAAGTCCGCGGAGAAGGTCCTCAAGGGGCATGTCGGGAAGAATCCGGCGTCTGCCGACGCGATCCTCCGGCGCGTCCAGGACGGGCTCGCTCAGGAGATCAAGATCATGCTGGACGAGGGTGTCGTGCCCGAGGTCGAAGACATCGATCTCTGCCTCATCCTCGGTGCGGGCTGGCCGTTCATCGACGGTGGTGCATCCCCGTACCTCGATCGAGAGGGAGCGTCGGAGCGTGTCTTCGGTGCGACGTTCCACTCCCCCGTGATCAAGGGCATCGCCTCCTAGCGGCATCCTTTCGTCGAGGATCTCGCGCGATCGTGAGGAACGGCCCCGCGCATGCGTGGGGCCGTTCCTTCGTTCACTTGTCGCGAATGGTGGGCTCGGCTGACGCCGGCCCACCATTCGCGACAAGTGAACAGAGAATGCTACGTTTTCGAACGTGTTCAGTTCTGAGAAGCCACCTGCGACCAAGAGCGACCGTACGCGCGCCCACATCCGAGAGGTCGCCCTCGCGTCCTTTCGTGAACGCGGCTACGACGCCACGACGATCAGGCTCATCGCGCAAGAAGCGGGTGTGTCGGTCGGGACGACGAACTACCACTTCGCGAGCAAGAACAACCTCGTGCAGGAGCTCTACCTCGACGTGCAGAGGCAGCATCGGGATGCCGCAATGCCGCTTCTCGCCGATGCGCAGGTGCTGATCGATCGGCTCGAGGTCGTCTATCGGACCGGCATCGACCAACTTGCGCCGTATCACGCGCATGCGCCGGAGTTCCTGTCCGCTGCCGTCTCGCCGCGGTCGCCGATCAACCCTCTCTCCGCCGAGTCGGCGCCCGCGCTGGCGATCGTGGAGGGGCTCTTCCGCGACGCGGTCGAAGGGGCCGGCGACACACTTCCGTCGGACGTCCGCAGCGCTCTCCCCCACGCCCTCGTTCTCGCGCATCTCCTGCTGGCGCTCTTCTGGGTGTACGACTCCTCCCCGGGTCAGCGCCGGACTCGTGCGCTCGTGGAGCAGGGACTCCGACTGCTCAAGCTCGTCCTGCCGCTCACCAGGGTTCCAATGCTCCGCGCGCCCGTCCGACAGCTGCTCGCGCTGATCGCCGATGTCCGCGCAGGATCATGAAGACGTCGATCCGGACGGATGCCGAGCCGATGGCGTTCACGGCCGACGAGACGTGGGCGGGTGGATTCTGGTCCTGGCTGACCTTCGTCGGCCTGATGCTCGTGGCGCTCCTGGTGAGCCTCGCTGTCCCGATTGCGACGTCACCCACGCCGGGGGCGCTGCTGGCGGAGAGCTTCGGATGGTGGGTGCTGATACTGGGATTCGCTCTTGTTCTCGGCGGTGGGATATCGCTCATCGTGATGTTCTGCTGCCTGCCGATCGTGGCGCTCATCGCGCGAGCCCTCCGCCGCGTGGACCGTATACCCGTCCACATCGCCGTCTACGCCCTCTTGGGGGCCTCTATCGGCGTTGTCGCGGTGTTGGTCGCGACCCTCGTGCGGGATGGGACAGGGCGGGCATACATCGTCGAGGAGAGCCCCGTGCCATTCCTCACCGTCGTGATCTGCGCGGTGTCCCCCGTCGTCGGGTGGTGGCGAGCTTCTCGGGCAGCGCGACGCGAACGGGCGTCGCGCGCCTCATCGACGGTCTGAGCGTCCAGCCGGCGGGTCTCAGGATTCGACGGAGCGCGTGCGCACCCATTCCGCGACGTCGGTGATCTCCGGAGTCGCGGCGCGCGCCACCGGGATGCGAATCCCCAGCACCTGCGAGACGACGTCCTGCGCGATCCGTGCCGGTGTCAGCCCGGCGTCTTCCAGGATCTCTTCACGGCTCGCGTGGTCGATGAACTCATCCGGAACGCCGAGTTCGTCCACGGCGGTGTCGACGCCGGCCTCGCGCAGTACCTGACGCACCCGCGTCCCGATTCCGCCGACGCGGATGCCGTCCTCGATCGTGATGACGAGACGGTGGGATGCCGCGAGCTCGACGATCGACGGCTGCACCGGGATGACCCAGCGCGGGTCGACGACCGTCGCCCCGATCCCCTGCGCGCGCAGCCGCTCGGCGACGTCGACGGCCGTGTGGGCCATGGGGCCGATGCCGATCAGGAGCACATCCTGCGCTTCCGAACGGACCAGGACGTCGACACCGTCGTCGAGCCGCTCGATGGCGGGAAGCTCAGGACTGACCGTGCCCTTGGGGAAACGGACGACCGTGGGTGCATCGTCGACGGCGACCGCTTCGCGCAGTTCTTCGCGGAGTCGGATCCCGTCGCGCGGCACGGCGATCCGGATGTGCGGCACGATCTGAAGCATCGCGAGGTCCCAGATGCCGTGATGGCTCGGGCCATCCGGACCGGTCACGCCTGCCCGGTCGAGGACGAATGTCACGCCGGCGCGGTGGAGCGCGACATCCATGAGCACCTGGTCGAAGGCGCGGTTCATGAAGGTCGCGTAGATGGCGAGGACGGGGTGGAGTCCCCCGAACGCGAGACCCGCGGCCGAGGCGACAGCGTGCTGTTCGGCGATCCCGACGTCGTAGACACGGTCGGGGAACTGTTGCGCGAACGGCAGGAGTCCCGTCGGCCGGAGCATCGCCGCGGTCATCGCGATGACGTCGTCGCGCGACTCTCCCACGGAGACGAGCTCGTTCGCGAACACGTCGGTCCACGCCTCAGCGGTGGAGGCTCCCCCCACGTTCTTGCCCGTCAGGGGGTCGATCTTGCCGACAGCGTGGAACTGGTCCGCCTCGTCGTCGCGGGCGGGCTGATAGCCGCGACCCTTCTCGGTGATGGCGTGCACGATGACGGGTGCGCCGTACGACTTCGCGAGTGCGAGGGTCTCGAGGAGGGCTGTCAGGTCGTGTCCGTCCACGGGGCCGAGATACTTGATGTCGAGGTTCGAGTACAGCTCGGTGTTGTTGACGAAACGGGACAGGAATCCGTGCGTTCCCCCGCGCACTCCGCGGTATACGGCACGCGCGGCGGGTCCGAGCCTGCCGAACAGGCTCGCCGATCCCTCGTGGAGATTGCGGTAGGCGTCCGCCGTGCGCACCCGGTTCAGGTAGCGCGCCATGCCGCCGATCGTGGGGGCGTACGAGCGACCGTTGTCATTCACGACGATCACGAGGTTTCGATCGTTGTCGTCCGAGATGTTGTTGAGGGCCTCCCACGTCATTCCGCCCGTGAGCGAGCCGTCACCGACGACGGCGACGACGTGGCGGTCTTTTCGGCCCGTGCGCGTCAGTGCGCGCGAAACGCCGTCCGCCCAACTCAACGAGCTCGACGCGTGCGAGGACTCGACGACATCGTGGGGGCTCTCCGACCTCTGCGGGTACCCCGCGAGTCCGCCCCGGGCGCGAAGGCGCGAGAAGTCCTGACGGCCCGTGAGGAGCTTGTGGACGTACGACTGGTGGCCGGTGTCGAAGATGACGGGATCGTTCGGAGAATCGAAGACCCGGTGGATGGCGATCGTGAGTTCGACGACGCCGAGGTTGGGGCCGAGGTGACCCCCTGTGCGGGACACGTTCTCGACGAGGAAGCCCCGGATCTCGGCGGCGAGCTCCACGAGCTGGTCTGGTGTGAGCTCATCGAGGTCACGCGGCCCAGCGATCGATGACAGGAGAGACATCTCCGCTCCCTTCTATCGCGTCAAGTCGGTCAAGTCTATTCGGGAGAACTGCGAAGGGGCCGGGCTTGCGTGCCCGGCCCCTTCGTGTCTCCTGCTCAGACGAGCGAACGGAGGACGTACTGGAGGATTCCGCCGTTGCGGTAGTAGTCCGCCTCGCCGGGGGTGTCGATGCGCACGACGGCGTCGAACTCGATCGTCTGCTTGCCCTCGGGCGAGAACTCGCTCGGTGCCGCGGTGACCTTGACGGTCTTCGGGGTCGTGCCCTCGTTCAGCTGCTCGAGTCCCGTGATCGAGACGATCTCGGTTCCATCGAGGCCGAGCGACTCCCAGCTTTCACCGGCGGGGAACTGCAGCGGAACGACACCCATGCCGATGAGGTTGGAACGGTGGATGCGCTCGAAGCTCTCGGTGATGACCGCCTTGACGCCGAGGAGGCTCGTGCCCTTGGCCGCCCAGTCGCGCGACGAACCGGATCCGTACTCCTTGCCTCCGAAGATGACGAGGGGAACGCCGGCGGCCTGGTAGTTCTGGCTCGCATCGTAGATGAACGACTGCGGCCCGCCTTCCTGCGTGAAGTCGCGGGTGTAGCCGCCCTCCACGACGGCGCCGTCGTTCACGGCGCTGACGAGGAGGTTCTTGAGTCGGATGTTGGCGAACGTGCCCCGAATCATGACCTCGTGGTTGCCGCGGCGCGATCCGAACGAGTTGAAGTCCTTCTGCGCGACGCCGTGCTCGGTCAGATACTGGGCGGCGGGCGTGCCCGCCTTGATGTTTCCAGCCGGGCTGATGTGGTCGGTGGTGACCGAGTCGCCGAGCGTCGCCATGACGCGGGCACCGTGGATGTCGGCGACCGGAGTGAGCTCCATCGTCATGCCGTCGAAGTACGGTGCCTTGCGGACGTAGGTGGAGTCGGCATCCCACTCGAAGACGGGTCCCGTCGGCGTCGGTAGGTTGCGCCAGCGGTCGTCGCCGTCGAACACGGTCGCGTACTGCTTGATGAACTGCTCGCGCGAGATCGAGGAGTCCATGACTTCCTGTACCTCGTCGGGCGCCGGCCAGATGTCACGGAGGAACACGTCATTGCCGTCCGAGTCCTTGCCGAGCGGGTCGGTCTCGAAGTCGAAGTGCATCGAGCCGGCCAGCGCGTAAGCGACGACGAGCGGCGGCGAGGCGAGGTAGTTCATCTTGACGTCGGGGCTGATGCGGCCCTCGAAGTTGCGGTTGCCCGAGAGCACCGCCGTGACGGCGAGATCGTGCTCGTTGATCGCGGCGGAAACTTCTTCGATGAGCGGGCCGGAGTTTCCGATGCAGATCGTGCAGCCGTAGCCGACAGTGAAGAAGCCGAGGCCTTCGAGAGCCTTGTCGAGACCCGACTTCTCGTAGTAGTCGGTGACGACCTTGGAGCCGGGGCCGAGCGTCGTCTTGACCCAGGGCTTGCTCTTCAGGCCCTTGTCGAGTGCGTTGCGGGCGAGCAGTCCCGCGGCGAGCATGACCGAGGGGTTCGACGTGTTCGTGCACGACGTGATCGCCGCCAGCGTGACTGCACCGTTGTCGAGGATGTACTTCGTTCCCTCGGGCGTCGTGACCTTGACGGGCTTGGATGCCGCGGCGGGTCCTCCGCTCGAGATGTGGACTTCGCGCGTCTCCTCGTGCTCATCGCCCGGCGCTGCACCAGGGTCGGACGCGGGGAACGAGTGCTTCGACTCCAGATCGACGATGTCGTCCGAGGTCTGGCTCGATGCGTAGTTGAGGATGTCGTGCTCGAACTGAGTCTTCGCGTCGGTCAGGAGGATGCGGTCCTGCGGACGCTTCGGTCCGGCGATCGAGGGGACGACGGTCGACAGATCGAGCTCCATGAACTCGCTGAAGGCGAGCTCGCGAGCGGGGTCGTGCCAAAGCTTCTGCTCCTTGGCGTACGCCTCGACGAGTGCGACGGTCTGCTCGTCGCGCCCCGTGAGCCGCAGGTAGTCGAGCGTGACGTCGTCGATCGGGAACATCGCCGCGGTCGAACCGAACTCGGGGCTCATGTTGCCGATCGTGGCCCGGTTGGCGAGCGGGACGGATGCCACGCCCTCGCCGTAGAACTCGACGAACTTGCCGACGACCCCGTGCTTGCGGAGCATGTCCGTGATGGTGAGCACGACGTCCGTCGCCGTGACTCCGGCCGGGATCTCGCCGCTGAGCTTGAAGCCGACGACCCGCGGAATGAGCATCGAGACGGGCTGACCGAGCATCGCCGCCTCGGCCTCGATGCCGCCGACGCCCCAGCCGAGGACGCCGAGTCCGTTGACCATCGTCGTGTGCGAGTCGGTGCCGACGCACGTGTCGGGGTACGCGCGCAGGACACCGTCGACCTGGCGGTCGTAGACGACCTTCGCGAGGTGCTCGATGTTCACCTGGTGCACGATGCCGGTCCCGGGGGGCACCACCTTGAAGTCGTCGAAGGCGGTCTGGCCCCAACGGAGGAACTGGTAACGCTCTCCGTTGCGCTCGTACTCGATCTCGACGTTGCGCTCGAGGGCGTTCTCGGAACCGAAGAGGTCTGCGATGACGGAGTGGTCGATGACCATCTCGGCCGGCGACAGCGGGTTGATCCGGTTGGGATCTCCGCCGAGGGCTGTGACAGCCTCGCGCATCGTGGCGAGGTCGACGATGCACGGAACTCCGGTGAAGTCCTGCATCACGACGCGGGCCGGCGTGAACTGGATCTCGGTGTCGGGCTGTGCGTTGGGATCCCACGACCCGAGGGCCTCGATCTGCGCCCTCGTGACGTTGGCGCCGTCTTCGGTGCGGAGGAGATTCTCGAGCAGCACCTTGAGGCTGAACGGGAGCTTCTCGTAGCCGGCGACCGTGTCGACGCGGAAGATCTCATAGTCGGTGCTGCCGACTGTCAGGGTGCTCTTGGCACCGAAGCTGTCAACGGTGGACACGTGGCTCTCCTTCATCGGCTGCGAAGCGCGGCGCACACGCGCGCAACCCCCATCTTTCCCCTGCTGCAGGACCCTGGCTAGTGAGGGCGACCTAAGAGTGCGCGCTGGGGGATTTATCTTGACGTCAAGATAAATGTAGCACTACGCCGCCGAATCTGACTCTTCCGGCACGGTGCGGTACAAGGCGCGGACGACGAGCCACGTGACCGCGACGAGGGGCGCGAACAGCGGCAGGCCCATGACGAGCTTGAGGGTTCCCAGCGCCGTCACGTCGCCCGAGAAATAGAGCGGGACCTGAACGATGAGGCGTGCGGCGAACAGTGCTGCCCAAGCGATGGCCAACCAGAAGAACACGCGGCGCTTGCGCTTGTCGCGACGCCACGCGGTCCCCTCGCCCATGAGGAATCCGACGGCCAGACCGATGAGCGACCAGCCGACGAGCGCCGAGATGAGCAGAGCGGATCCGTAGGCGACGTTCGTGATGAAGCCCGGGATGAAGTTGTCCTCGCCACGGCCGGTGAGGAGCGAGAGTGCGGCGGCGGCACCCGTCGCGACGAGCCCGCCGATCGCGGCGCTCGGGGGTGTGCGCTGGATCAGGCGGACGACAGTGAAGACGAGCGCGAGACCCACCGACAGCCCGAGACTCAGGGGCAGATTCGCCGTCCCCGACGCCGCGTCGTAGGTGAGCGTCCAGGTGACGACGAAAACGAGCCCCGGGAGAACGGATTCGAGGATGCCGCGGAATCCCCCCATCGCACCCCAGACGACGTGTCCCGTGCTCTTGCCCTCGGCGGGATCGAGTCCCGCGCGTCGTGCGGCGCTTCCGAGTGCCGCACCGAGGGCTTCCGAAGCGCTGGGAGTTCCCGCCTCGTCAGGAGGCGGAGTCAGTGCAGGCCGGTCGTCGCCGGCCGAAGAGCGCTCGGTCACGCCGTTCCCGGGGTCGCCGGCATGCGCAACGGGATGAGGTCGCGCGGCGGCATCGGCGTGCCTCCGCGCACGACCACGATCGACCGGAAGAGCTCCTCGATCTTCGCCGCGGCCTCGACATCGGTCGTCCCGGCACCGCCGATGACGCCCCGAAGGAACCAGCGGGGGCCGTCGACCCCGACGAAGCGGGCCAAGCGCTTGCCCGACGCGCCGTCGGGACCCGAAACGGGGACTTCTGCGAGGAGTTCGGGGCCGAGCGGTCCTTCACGCTCCTCGACGCGGCCGCCCTGCTGGCGCACCTGCTGGCGGATCTGCTCGCGCGTCTCCTCCCACAGGCCCGTGGAGCGCGGAGCTGCGAACGGCTGGACCTGCAGCGTCGAGCCGGCGTAGTCGAGACCGACCGCGACGATCCGCTTCGACTGCTCCTCGACCTCGAGGCGCAGGTTCAGCCCCTCGCGCGGCAGGATCTTGATGCCGCCGAGGTCGATGTACGGCCGGACGGGGTTCGCCTCCGACTCGTCGAAGGGGCCTTCCTGGGCTCGGTCGTTCGGTGCGGCGCTTTCTGCGCCGGCGTTGGGGGTTCCATCGCTCATGCCTGGACTCCGTTCTGATAGCCGGTCGATCCGAAGCCGCCCTCGCCACGCGGGCTGTCGGGGAGTTCGTCGACCGGGATGAAGCGTGCGCGCGGAACCGGCAGCACGATGAGCTGCGCGATACGGTCCCCCGCGACGACGTCGTAGGCGTTCTGGGTGTCGGTGTTGAGGAGCGCGACCTTGATCTCGCCACGGTATCCCGCGTCGACCGTCCCCGGAGCATTGACGATCGTGATGCCGTGCTTGGCGGCTAGACCCGAGCGTGGCACGACGAAAGCGAGGTGGCCTTCGGGTAGGGCGATCCGCACTCCTGTCCCCACGAGTGCACGCTGTCCCGGTTCGAGTCGAATGCTCTCGGATGCCACAAGATCGGCGCCCGCGTCGCCCGGGTGCGCGTAGACGGGGATCTCGGGCGCGATAATGGGAACGTCCACGGTTTCGGTCACGCATCGAGGGTAATGCAGATGGCATCGCTGAACGGCGGCGGAGGGGATCAACCCCACTACCGCGAGAGATTGAGCCCTTCGCTGTGGGTTCTCGTCGCCGCGGCGCTCTGCGGGCCGATGGCCGCCCTCGTCGTGACGCCCGTCGATACGACGCTCGCGCTCATCGTCGGCGGCGCCGTCGCGGTGATCCTCGTCCTGCTGCTCATCGTGTGGTCGCCGGTCGTCAAGGTGAGCGGGGGGATGCTCCGCGCCGGTCGCGCGCGGATCGAGCTCCGCTATGTCGGAGATCCCGCCGTCTTCGTCGGCGAAGCCGCTCGACACGCGCGGGGATCGGGTCTCGATCCGCGCTCGTGGCATCTGATCCGTGGCGGGATCGACGGCGTCGTCGTCGTCCCGATCCTCGACGTCGACGATCCCGCGCCGAGCTGGGTCATCTCGACGCGCACGCCCGAGAGACTGACAGCGGCGCTGCGCCGCGCTCACGCGGTCGCAGCGCCGTAGCGATGACGGAGGGCTCTCGTCAGGCGGAGCACTCCTTGCAGACGTAGCCGCCGTTGTCCTCGTGGTCGACCTGCGAGCGGTGCTTCACGAGGAAGCAGTTGACGCAGGTGAACTCGTCTTCCTGCGCGGGGAGGACGACGACATCGAGCTCGAGGTCGGAGAGGTCGGCCCCCGGCAGCTCGAAGCCGGAGGGGTTGTCGGAGTCGTCGACGTCGACCGAGCCCGAGAGCTTGTCGGGAACGCGTTCCTTGAGAGCCTCGATCGACTCGCTGTCGTCCTCGGTCTTGCGGGGGGCGTCGTAATCGGTGGCCATGCGTGAACGTCTCTACTTCCGGGTGTGGGGGTGCGTGCGCCCCTTCGGGCGGCGATAGTTTGCATGACGGGGTGCGATTTGGCAAATGCCGCGGTTGTCGGGTCCGCCGTGCGATCCGTGAAACCGGCGGCGCGCGCCGGATATTCCCGTGGATCGGGGCGACGCGTGCAAGCATGGGCCGACACCTGGAGTGGAGGGCGTTTCGCATGGAGCAGCTCAAAGTCATCGGGACCGAGGACGACGTCCTCGTTCTCGCGACCGACACGGGTCAGCGCTTCTCGCTGCCGATCGATGAAGCGCTGCGCGCGGAACTGCGGCGCGCCCGGCGCGACCGTGAGACCGACGTGCGGTCGAATCGTCCGAGCCCGCGCGAGGTTCAGGCGCACATCCGCGCCGGTCTCTCGGCGCAGGAGGTCGCTGTCCTCCTCGACGCGCGCGTCGAGGACGTCGTGAGGTTCGAAGGTCCGGTGCTCGCCGAGCGCGAGCACGTCGTCGGGCAGGCGCTGGCCGTTCCCGTCCTTCTCGGAAGCGACTTCGACGGCGATCCGCACCCCACGTTCGGCAGCGCCGTCCGGGGCAAGCTCGCTGAAGCCGGTGCGACCGGCGAGCGGTGGACGAGCTGGAAAGAACCCACCGGCTGGCTCGTGAAGCTGGAGTTCACTGCCAACGAGATCGATCATGACGCGCGGTGGAGTTTCGACCCCCGTCGCGGCATCCTCTCACCGCTCAACTCCGACGCGATCCAGCTCTCACGTCAGGGATCGCTACCCGAGGGTCTGATCCCGCGTCTGCGGGCGCTCGACTCGTCGCCCGCGGCCAAGGACGACACGCGTTTCGACAGTGGTGCGTTCGGCCCGCGGCGACTTCCCGACGCAGATCTTTCCGCACCTGATCTCCCGACACCGGCCACCCCCGCCGTCCAGCAGGCCGCCATCAAGCGCTCCACCGACGCGCCCGCGACATCGGCCGAGACCGCCGATCTGCTCGAAGCGCTCCGTCGGCGCCGCGGCCAGCGGGAGCCGCTGCCCGAGTTCGAGGAACCGGTGGAGCGACCCCACAATCCCGTCGCCCTGTTCGATGCTCTCGAACCCGGTTACGACGAGGCCGCGCCAGAGCGGCACCCGTCGACGGATTCCGCACCGTCGTCGATCACCGAAGGAGCCGGACGGCGTAAGGGGCGTCCGTCCATGCCGTCGTGGGATGAGATCGTCTTCGGAGCCCGCGGCGACGACTGACCTCAGGCGAACGCGCCGAGGCGGATGAGGGGCACGACGCGTTCTTCGTTCGTAAGGGAACCGTGCTGCCCGACCATCTTCTGCGGAGCCTTGTCGGCCACCCGGTCGTCGTAGTACGCGATCGCGGAGCGCGCTGCCACGAGGATGTCGCCGATGCGATCCCGCACATCATCGTCGACGGCGCCGAACAGGCCCGCGGCGATGGCTTCGTCACGCGACAGGATCCATGAGCGGGATCCTTCCGCGGCACGCCACACCTCGCGGACACGCTCCGCTGCTCCGGGGGCCGCGTAGAGGTGGAGCATGCGGGGTTCTCCGCCGATGAGGTCGACGCCGTCGAGGAGATCATCGCCGTCGTGCAGGAGGATCTGGCGGTGCCGCGGCACGTCGATCATCCCGTGGTCGGACGTGACCACGACGCCGGTGCCCGCCGCTCCCCCGGTGACGAGGGCGCGCACTGCGGCATCGACCCGCTCCAGGCCGACGATCCACTCGTCGGATTCCCACCCGCGCTTGTGTCCGATGGCATCGAGGTCGTTCGCGTAGAGATAGATGAAGGAGCCGGGATGCTGTGCCGCGAGCTCCGCGGCACGATCCACTCGTGAAGTGAGGTCGTCGACCCCGACGAACTCGGCCTCCCCCAGCGTCGCCGCGGTGAACCCCGTTCCCGCGTACTCGTCCTTCGACACCGCGAAGGTCGGGCGGTCTGTCTGCGCGACGAGTCGTTCGGCCCGCTGCCAGTCGGATGGGAGACTGTCGGTCTCCCATCCGCGCAGTTGATTGACGAGGCGATCCGTTCCCGGGATGCGCGCGCGGTAGCCCACGATGCCGTGCTGTCCGGCGGATGCACCCGTGAGAAGTGATGTGAGGGCCGTGGCCGTCGTCGACGGGAAAACCGTACGTGCGGTGTCGCGCTTCGTCGAGGATGCGCTGAGGAAGCGCGCATGGCCCGCCCGTGCCGAGAGATTGGCGGCACCGAGACCGTCGATAACGAACACGATGGCGCTGGTCGCGGGAGCGAACCACTCGGATCGCCCGTCGAGAGAAGCCAGAAGCTCCGGGACGACACGGGTCAGGCTCCGGGCTCGCGAAGGCTCCACGGGTAGGCTGAGGGACATCCGGGCCAGTCTCGCACACCCGCGGAAGGCCCCGCCGGACTCCCCGACATCCGAGGTCCCCTCCGCACCATGCCCGCACCCCGCACGCCCAGCATCCCCGAAGACCACGGTCGCATCGACGACGTCGATGTCTCGACCGAGATGCAGGGTTCCTTCCTCGAGTACGCGTACTCCGTCATCTACTCCCGTGCTCTTCCCGATGCGCGCGACGGACTCAAGCCGGTGCAGCGTCGCATCCTGTACCAGATGTCCGACATGGGCCTGCGGCCGGATCGCGGCCATGTCAAGAGCGCGCGCGTCGTCGGCGAGGTCATGGGAAAGCTCCACCCGCACGGTGACGCGCCGATCTACGACGCACTCGTTCGTCTCGCGCAGCACTTCTCGCTGCGCGTGCCCCTCGTCGACGGACACGGCAACTTCGGCTCCCTCGATGACGGTCCAGCCGCGGCGCGGTACACGGAGGCACGGCTCGCTCCGCCGTCGCTCGCGCTGACCGAGAATCTCGACGAGGACGTCGTCGACTTCATCCCGAACTACGACGGGCAGTTCCAGCAGCCCGAGGTCCTCCCCGCGGCCTTCCCGAACCTGCTCGTCAACGGCGCGACGGGCATCGCGGTCGGAATGGCGACCAACATGGCTCCGCACAACCTGATCGAGGTGGTCGGCGCCGCAACGCATCTGCTCGAGAACCCCGAGGCCACGGTAGAGGAGCTGATGGAGTTCGTGCCGGGACCCGACCTGCCCTCGGGCGGGATCATCGTCGGGCTCGACGGCATCAAGGATGCGTACGCGTCGGGTCGTGGCAGCTTCCGAACGAGGGCGAAGGTGTCGATCGAGTCCCTCGGACCACGGCGCACGGGGATCGTCGTGACAGAGCTGCCGTATCTGGTGGGCCCCGAGCGTGTCATCGAGAAGATCAAGGATGCCGTCCAGGCGAAGAAGCTCCAGGGCATCTCCGATGTCAACGACCTGACCGATCGGCACAACGGGCTGCGGCTCGTCATCGGCATCAAGACCGGCTTCGACCCGCAGGCGGTCCTCGAGCACCTCTACCGGTTCACCCCGCTCGAAGACTCGTTCAGCATGAACAACGTCGCCCTCGTGGGCGGACAGCCGCGCACGCTCGGGCTCAAGGAGCTCCTTCAGGTCTACCTCGATCATCGAGTCCAGGTGGTCACGCGCCGGAGCCGACACCGGCTCGCGCGACGGAAAGAGCGCCTTCACCTCGTCGAGGGCCTCCTCGTCGCGATCCTCGACATCGATGAGGTCATCCAGGTCATCCGCACCTCCGACGACGGTGAGCAGGCGCGTACACGGCTGCAAGAGGTGTTCGATCTTTCGCAGCTTCAGGCGGAGTACATCCTCGAACTGCGCCTGCGTCGACTGACGCGCTTCTCGCGCATCGAGCTCGAGGCGGAACGCGACAGTCTCAAGGCTGAGATCGCGCAGCTCGAAGAGCTTCTCGCAAGCGATGTCCTCCTTCGCGCTCAGGTCGCCCGCGAACTGGATGCCGCCGCTGAGGCGTACGGCACTCCGCGGCGTACCCTCCTCTTGAATGGCGGACCCGTCGCGCCGCGCTCGCGTGCGGCGGCCGCCGCGGCAGACCTCCAGATCGCCGACGCCCCGTGCCGCGTGTTCCTCTCGGCGACGGGTCGCATGGTTCGCGCGGAACTCGGTGAGGAGTCCACCGGTATCGTCCCGCCGACACGTCGCGCGAAGCACGACGCCATCCGCGCCGCAGTCGACACGACGACACGCGGTGACGTCGGCGCCGTCACGAGCGCGGGTCGACTCGTCCGCTTCTCCCCTGTCGACTTGCCCTCTGTCCCGGGGAACTCCGTTCAGCTCGCTGCGGGAACCCGCGCCGACCAGTACCTGGGTCTCGGCACCGGGGAGCACGTCGTCTCTCTCGTCGCCCTCGTCGCCGATCCGCCGATCGCGCTCGGGACGGCGCAGGGGGTCGTGAAGCGCGTCGCGGCGAGCGAGCTCGCGCAGAAGCATGACATCGAGATCATCGCGCTCAAGCCCGGCGATCGTGTCGTCGGCGCTTCGCCTGCTCCCGACGGCACCGAGCTCGTGTTCGTCTCCTCCGACGCGCAGCTCCTGCGCTTCGATGCCTCGAGCGTGCGGCCGCAGGGGCGCGCGGCAGGCGGAATGTCGGGCATGAGGATCTCTGACGGTGCGACCGCCATCTTCTTCGGGGTCGTGGACCCCGCGGCATCCGATGTGTCCGTCGTCACCCTCGCGGGGAGCTCGAATGCCCTGACGGGCGCAGAACCCGGCAGTGCGAAGGTGACCGCGTTCGAGGAGTTCCCTCCCAAGGGACGCGCGACGGGCGGCGTGCGCGCGCAGCGCTTCTTGAAGGGTGAGGATGTTCTCACCCTCGCCTGGGTCGGACCTCTTGCAAGGGCGATCGGCGCGGACGGTGCCGTGCGCACGCTGCCGGAGACCGGCGCACGGCGCGACGCATCGGGTGTGCCCCTCGATGCCGTCATCGGAGCGATCGGGACGAGCATCCGCTGACGCGCGCCGCCCGGCGCTGAGGCGACCGGTCAGGCGTCGATGCGCTCCCGGGCGAGGCTGTCACTCGAGTCGATGATGAACTCCTTGCGGGGGGCGACGTCGTTTCCCATGAGGAGCTCGAAGACGGATGCCGCGGCCTCGGCGTCCTGCATGCGCACACGTCGCAGCAGTCTCCCGGCACGGTCCATGGTCGTCGTCGCGAGCTGGTCGGCATCCATTTCGCCGAGACCCTTGTAGCGCTGGATCGGCTCCTGCCAGCGCTTGCCCGCCTTCGTGAGCTTCGCGAGCAGAGTGTGGAGTTCCTTCTCGGAGTACGTGTAGATCGTCTCGTTGGGCTTCGAACCGGGGTTCATGACGATGACGCGGTGGAGAGGCGGCACGGCGGCGTAGACGCGTCCGTCGTCGATGAGAGGGCGCATATAGCGGAAGAACAGCGTGAGGAGAAGCGTGCGGATGTGCGCCCCGTCGACGTCGGCATCACTCATGAGGATGACCTTGCCGTAGCGTGCGCTGTCGAGATCGAACGATCGTCCGGATCCCGCGCCGATCACCTGGATGATCGCGGCGCATTCGGCGTTGCCGAGCATGTCCGAGACCGAGGCCTTCTGGACGTTGAGGATCTTTCCGCGGATGGGCAGAAGCGCCTGGTACTCGCTGTTGCGGGCCAGCTTCGCCGTACCGAGCGCGGAGTCGCCCTCGACGATGAACAGCTCCGACGCGGCGACATCGTTCGTGCGGCAGTCGGCGAGCTTGACCGGCAGCGACGACGACTCGAGAGCGTTCTTTCGCCGCTGGGTCTCCTTGTGCGTCCGCGCGGAGATCCGCGCCTTCATCTCGGAGACGACTTTGTCGAGGAGCTGCGCCGTCTGCGCTTTGTCGTCGCGCTTCGTCGAGGTGAAGAGGCTCGTGAGCTCCTTGGTCACGACGTTGGCGACGATCTGGCGGACTGCGGGCGTGCCGAGGACTTCCTTCGTCTGCCCCTCGAACTGCGGTTCGGGGAGCCGCACTGTGAGCACGGCGGTAAGGCCGGCGAGGATGTCGTCCTTCTCGAGCTTGTCGTTGCCGACCTTCAGTCGGCGCGCGTTCTGCTCGACCTGCGCGCGAATGACCTTCATGAGGCCGAGCTCGAAACCGGCCTGGTGCGTGCCGCCCTTGGGGGTCGCGATGATGTTCACGAACGAGCGTTGGACCGTCTCGTATCCCGTGCCCCAGCGGAGGGCGATGTCGACCTGGCACTCGCGCTCGAGCTCCGTCGGCACCATCGCCCCCGATGCCTGCAGGACGGGAACGGTTTCGGTGAAGGTTCCCGTGCCGTTCAGGCGCCAGGTGTCGGTGACGGCGGAATCGGGAGCGAGATACTCGACGAACTCGGAGATGCCACCGTCGAAGCGGTAGGACGCCTCCGCCGGTTCGGCGCCGCGCTCGTCGCGGATCACGATCTCGAGACCGGGGACGAGGAACGCCGTCTGGCGCGCACGCTGCTCGAGCTCCTCCAGGTTGAACTGCGCGTCCTTCGTGAAGATCTGGGTGTCGGCCCAATAGCGGATGCGTGTGCCGGTGACACCCTTGGGGGCGCGACCGATCGATGCCAGCTCGGAACTCTTCTCGAACGGCGTGAACGTGGACGTCGGCTCAGGTCCCGAGAATCTCCCGGGCTCACCCCGGTGGAAGGACATCGCCCAGGTCTTGCCGCCGCGGTCGACCTCGACGTCGAGTCGCTCGGAGAGCGCGTTGACGACCGAGGCTCCCACGCCGTGGAGGCCGCCGGACGCCGCGTACGAACCACCGCCGAACTTGCCGCCGGCGTGCAGCTTCGTGAAGACGACTTCGACACCCGACAGACCGGTACGCGGCTCGATGTCGACGGGGATGCCGCGGGCACGGTCGCGCACCTCGACGCTGCCGTCAGCGTGCAACAGGATGTCGATACGCGATCCGTGCCCCGCGAGAGCTTCGTCGACCGAGTTGTCGATGATCTCCCACAGGCAGTGCATGAGACCGCGCGAATCCGTCGAACCGATGTACATTCCGGGTCGTTTGCGGACCGCCTCGAGACCCTCGAGGACCTGGAGATGATGGGCTGAGTACTCGGCGGTCACAAACCTCAAGCGTAATCTCGCGCGAGGAGTCGGGCCCCGGGACACACGGGGCGGCAGGGCACTCGTACGCGGAGAGCGAACGGGACCAGGTTCGCGGCATTCTCGAAACATCGCCGTGGTTGTATTTCATGACCTGCAACGCACTCGAACGTTACGAGGAGGCACCCGAGATGAACACGCTCACGACACCCGACGAGAACACGGCCGTCCTCGAGCACCGCCTGACCGCGGCGGATCGCTGCGACTCCTGTGGAGCCCAGGCGTACATCGCCGCCGAGGTCAATGGCAGCGAACTGCTCTTCTGCGCTCACCACGGGCGGAAGTACGAAGAGAAGCTCCGCTCCGTCGCCACCTCGTGGCACGACGAGACCGCGCGACTCCACGAAGCTCGCTGACACACAGCACGAGAATGCCCCCGTCATCGACGGGGGCATTCTTCGTTGTCAGAGCTGGATCGCCGTGAAGTGCTTGCTGGCGGCGCGTCGTTCGATCTCGGCGCGGGCGTGGCGCGCATAGTCGTCGATCTGTGCGTGGGCGGCGCCAGTGTCGTACTCGCCCCCGCGCTTCGCGACGGCGGTCCGCAGGATCGCGTCGGCGAGCTGAGGATTGAGCGGAAGCGCGGGACCCTGCACATTTGTTGCGTAGACGCCGTCGACGACGACTGTCTCACCGGCGGGGTCGAGGCTACCGCGGCCGGCGACGACGGTGCCGTATCGGATTGCGGGGTCTGCGCCCGGCTGCAGCGTCCAGACCGATGCGTGATCTTCGAATCCGACGAGTCGGCCGTCGCGCGTCTCCGCCACGATGTAGCCCACACGCCGGTCTCGCGTGCGCGCGACGGTCGCCGGCACGAGACCGAGGCCCTCGATGTCGGGTCCGTCGAGAACCCGCACGTTCGCCGCGAGGAGCTCCGCCCCGGCGCCGACGGCGAAGATCACCGCTCCCGCCTCACGCTGACGGGAGAGCCAGGCCCTCCGGCCGAAGAGATCGTCGCGAACCGTACGCAGCGCCGACAGCGGACCGTTGCCGATCACGATGACGTCGGCGTCGGGCTCGGCGGCATCCGCCATTCCGATCGAGGTGATCGCGGCGTCGAGGCCAGCAAGACGCGCTCGGGTCGCGAGGACGTCGACATTGCCCCGGTCACCTGTGACCCCGAGCAGATCCGGGTAGAGCTGGACGATCTGGAGATCGGTCATCGTCGGGCCACCTCCTGATCGCCGTAGCCGAGGATGCGGCGGCCCAGCATCATCAGCTCATAGTTCACGAACCACGTCTGTCGGCCGTCGCGGGTCTGCGGGAAGCGCCGCATGATCTCGACGGCCTTCTCGACATCCGGTTCGACCGTGCCGATCGGGATGCCGGCATAGGCGAGCCTCGTCGCGATCTGGTGTGCCTTCTCCCCCGTCACGACATCGACGTGATCGAAACGCGACAGGTCGACGTCGTACATCCAGGAGATGTCCGGCGTGCCTTCGTCGATCGCCATCAGAACCCGTTCGGGAGCCGCGTCGAGGGCGTCCACGTTGAGCTGCAGACTCGGTCCGTTCTTGAACATGACGAACTCCACCTGCTCTCCGGAGGGATCACGGCGAAGCGGGACGAGTTCGCCACGGCCGTAGGCGGGGGTCATCTGCGAGAACCCGCGCGCGGCGGCCTCCGTGTCGAACCGGCCGCTCAGGATGTGTCGAGCAGCGCTGACGGCGGCGGCGGCGTCGACGGCGTAGTGCAGACCCCGCGCGGGGAGCGTGATCGAGAAGACCGTTCCGTCCAGCGAAAGCTCGACCGCACGCCCGGACGCCGAGACGACCTCCGTCTCGAGGTGCCGCTGACGTGTTCCGGCGTCGCCGCTTCGCGTATCGACGGCGTTGACGAGCCCGTGCGCGGATGCCGCGACGACCGCGGGTGACGCACCGAAGAAGGAGGCCTCGGAACGGAGAGTCGTGTCGTCGATCTTGCTCAGGTACGGATCATCGGCGTTGACGACGACACGCACGGACGCGCGCGTCGCCGCGTCGAGCATCATGTCGGCGACGCGCTCGGTCTCGTAGAACCGGTAGAGCTGGTCGACCTGCACGTTGAGTGCCACGATGACGCGCGGAGCGAGGATGTCCGCGAGTTCCGCGGCGAATCCCTCGTCCACCTCGAGCACCGCGACATCGGCGCGCACGCGCCCTGTGAGAGTGGCGTCGGCGAGCAACGCGCTCGTGACTCCCTGCGGGAGGTTCGCGCCCGTCGGGTTCGTGAAGACCTTGAGTCCGTGCGCCCGAAGGATCTCGCTGACCATGTGGGTCGTCGTGGTCTTGCCGTTAGAGCCGAGGACGAAGACGACGCCATCCGGGAACTGGCCGCCGAGCGTGCTCAGCAACGACGGCGCGAGTCGGTTCGCGACATACCCGGGGAAGGCTGAGCCTCCCCCGCGCAACCTCGTCGCGAACCGCGCGAGCTTGCCTGCGACGATCGCCGGAACGTACCGGAGACCGCTGCCCTTCGCGCGGGTCACTCGAGGTAGTCCCGGAGCGACTGCGAACGCGACGGGTGCCGCAGCTTCGCCATCGTCTTGGACTCGATCTGACGGATCCGCTCGCGCGTCACCCCGAACGTGTCCCCGATCTGGTCGAGGGTCTTGGGCTGGCCGTCGCCGAGTCCGAAGCGCATGCGGATGACGCCTGCTTCGCGCTCGGAGAGCGAATCGAGCAGCGACTCGAGCTGACGCTGCAGCATCGTGAAGCCCACGGCGTCTGCGGGGACGACTGCCTCGGTGTCTTCGATCAGGTCTCCGAACTCGCTGTCGCCGTCCTCGCCGAGAGGCGTGTGCAGCGAGATCGGCTCGCGGCCGTACTTCTGCACCTCGATGACCTTCTCAGGGGTCATGTCGAGTTCGCGGCTCAGCTCTTCGGGCGTGGGCTCGCGCCCGAGGTCCTGCAGCATCTGCCGCTGGACACGAGCGAGCTTGTTGATGACCTCCACCATGTGGACCGGGATGCGGATGGTCCGCGCCTGGTCGGCCATCGCGCGAGTGATCGCCTGCCGGATCCACCACGTCGCATACGTGGAGAACTTGAAGCCCTTCGTGTAGTCGAACTTCTCGACAGCGCGGATGAGGCCGAGGTTGCCCTCCTGGATGAGGTCCAGGAACTGCATGCCACGGCCGGTGTAGCGCTTGGCCAGCGAGACGACCAGTCGGAGGTTCGCCCCGAGCAGGTGCGACTTCGCGCGCTGTCCGTCGCGAGCAACCCACTGCAGGTCGAGTCCGAGCTGCGAGGACTTCTCGGCACCGGACATGTGCGAGAGCTTCTCCTCGGCGAACAGACCCGCCTCGATCCGCATCGCGAGCTCGACCTCTTCCGCCGCGTTCAGCAGCGGAACCTTGCCGATCTGCTTCAGGTAGTCCTTGACGGGGTCGGCGGTCGCGCCGGTGATCTGCGTCGAGTAAACGGGGACGTCGTCCTCGTCGCTCGATGTGATGACGATCGCGCCCGTGGGAAGCGGCTCGGTGAAAGCCGGCTTGGGGCTCTCCTCGTCGTCATCGTCGTCGGACGACTCTGATGCGTTCGCGGCGGGAGCCTTCTCGCGCGTCACCGCGGGAGTGGTCTCGTCGTCGTCGCTCGTGTCGTCCGCGTCGTCGATGTCGACGTCGTCTTCGACCTCGATGTCCTCATCGGGTTCGTCGTCGCCGTCCGCGGAGCTCGCCTTCGAAGCCTTCTTCGCGGCGGCCTTCGAAGCCGCCGGCGCCTTCGCCGCGGTCTTCTTCGCAGGAGCCTTCTTCGCCGGGGCCTTGACGGCAGCCTTCGCCGCCGCCGGGGTCGCCTCATCGAGGTCGGCGTCCTGAGGGGCGGCGGTGGCCTTGGTCTTGGTGCCTGGAGTCACGTTCTGCCTTTCACCGACCGAGCGATCCCATCGCTGAGTCGGGGGAATTCGGACACTAGTAAGACCCTTGTCAAGTCCGAGTGGCTCAGCGCGAACTGAAACTGCGGTTGACAACGGGTCGTGGCATCCAGTATCGCACACTCGACCTCGCACAACAGCACAGCGGCGAGAGGTCGATCGACTGGCGCCTCCCTCTACAACCGCGGCGCGACCCAGGGCATTCCCCTCAGACGCGTTTGTCGTCCTCGCCCGGCGCCCGGTTCGCGAGGAATCGCTCCAGCTCAGCGGCCAGTTCGTCCGCACTGGGCAGATCACCCGTGTGGATCATCGGTGTCGCCAGTGTCGACCCTGCCATGTAGGCGTCGTAGCGCTCTTCCAGCCCTTCGACCATGCGCGAGAGCTCGTCGCTGCCGCTCACCTGCTCGCCGACCTTCTCGAGATACTCGCGGTTCTCTTCGCGGAGATCGTCTCCCGAGAAGACGAGGCCGGTGGCAACCGTGAGGCTGTCGAGCGCGGCGAGGGCGGCAGCGGGGTACTCGGTGTCCCCCAGGTAGTGAGGCACCAGCAGGACGAAGCCCGCGACGGCGGCCCCCGCCTGTGCGAACCGATACTCCAGGAGGTGCCCCGCCGTCGCGGGCACCTCGGTGTGCGGCTTCCAGACCGAGTGGGCCGCGGTCAGCTCGGCACGGGTGCCGCTGACCGTCGTGCCGATCGGCCGCGTGTGCGGGACCGGCATGGGGATGGCGTGAACCCAGGTCACCGTCGCGACGTCGTACTCGTCGGTGAGCGCGAGGATGCTGCGGGTGAACGACTCCCACGCGAAGTCGGGCTCGTATCCGGCGAGGAGCAGGAACGGCTGTCCGAGGGCGTCGTGTGCGAGCGAGAGCTCGAGTCTCGGCGGGCGATAGTCGGTGAGGTGATCCTGGTCGAACGCGACGATCGGCCGGCGTGCGCGGTAGTCCAGCAGCGCATCGTTGTCGAAGACGACGAGTGGGATCGGCTCCAGGTCGCTGCGGAAGTGATCGATGACCTGCGCGACGGCACTTCCGGCATCCGTGAAGCCCGTCAGGGTGATGACGAGTGGGAGGCCGCGGGGAACGGGTGGGGCCGACACCGAGCGTTCGAAGAGCGGACCGAGGGAGGGCATGTCCTCCATGCTACGAGTGACGTCGGGCCCAGGGGTGATGGGCGCATCCCGCTCAGAGCGAACAAGGCATCCGTAGGATGGAGGCCATGTCTTTTCCCGACGTCGTCCACCGCACAGATCCGATCCGAGACACCGACGCCGACGCCATCGTGCTGGCGCTTCCGCCGCTCGAAGACGACGATTCGCTGCACGACTGGCCCGGGCTCGCAGAAGCTCTCGCGGCGATCGGGTTCACGGGCTCTCCCGGATCCGTTCACCGGGTCTATGCGCCGGAGAGCACGTCGCTCCCCTTGGCGGTCGTCGGCACCGGCGCCGGCGGAGATGCGGCGTCGCTCCGTGACGCCGCAGGAGTCGCACTGCGCACCCTGACCGGATTCGAGACGATCTCGCTCGGCGCGCCGCTCGCCGATCCCGAACTGTGGACGGCTCTCGCCGAGGGCGCTGCGCTCGGCGGCTATCGGTTCGACAGCTACAAGTCAGACCCCCCCAAGGCGCGCGCCGCTCGTGTCGTGGTCCATTCCGATGCCGACGAGGCTCCGGGCGCTCTCGCCGACATCATCGCGACCGCCGATGCCGCCGCGCTCGTGAAGGATCTCGTCTCGATCCCCGCCGAGTGGCTGGGCCCGTCCGACTTCGCCGAGCGGGCGGTCTCCGCTTTCGAAGGGCTGCCCGTCGAGATCGAGGTGCTCGACGAGTCCGCCCTCGCTGAAGGGGGCTATGGCGGAATCCTCGGTGTCGGGCAGGGCTCGGACCGTCCGCCGAGACTCGTCCGGCTCGACTACGCGCCGGAAGGGGCGAACCGCCACGTCGCGCTCGTCGGCAAGGGCATCACGTTCGACACGGGCGGACTCTCGCTCAAGCCCGCCGCCGGCATGGTCGGGATGAAGTACGACATGTGCGGCGCCGCGACGGCGCTGGCCGTGGTGCGCGCCGTCGCGACGATGGGTCTGCCCGTGCACGTGAGCGCGTGGCTCTGCATCGCCGAGAACATGCCGTCGGGGCGGGCGACCCGCCCGGGAGACGTTCTGCGGATCCTCGACGGAACGACGGTCGAGGTCACCAACACGGATGCCGAAGGGCGTCTCGTCCTCGCGGACGGACTGGTGGCCGCGAGTCGCCGGCATCCTGACGTCATCGTCGACGTCGCCACGCTGACCGGCGCCATCACGATCGCGCTGGGTAACCGTCATACCGGTGTCATGGGCGACGAAGCCGCCGTCGAGGAGTACCTTGCGGCAGCGGACGCCGTCGGTGAGCTCGCGTGGCCCCTCCCGCTTCCCGTTCATATGTCGGACGACCTCGATTCCCCGATCGCCGACATGCAGAACGCGAAGATCGGCGATCCGGCGGGAGGGTCGCTGTTCGCAGGGCTCTTCCTTCAGCGCTTCGTCGGTCGTCAGTCCGACGACGACGGTGCGCCCCGTATTCCGTGGGTGCACCTGGACATCGCAGGTGTCGGCATGAACAAGGGCGCTGGATTCGGCTTCACCGACAAGGGGCCGACCGCCGCCACCGTCCGGTCGCTCATCCGATTCATCTCTGGAGGTCAACGATGACCGAGCACACCTTCGACCTCGTCGTCCTGGGCGGAGGCAGTGGAGGCTACGCCGCCGCACTCCGCGCCGCAGAGCTGGGGAAGAGCGTCGCGATCGTCGAGAAGGACAAGGTGGGGGGCACGTGCCTCCATCGCGGGTGCATTCCGACGAAGGCGCTTCTGCACGCCGCGGAGGTTGCCGACACTGCTCGGGACGCCGCGACGATCGGCATCCGGGCGACGCTCGACGGCATCGACCCCGACGGCGTGCGCGCCTACCGCGAGGGGATCGTCGCGAAGAAGTTCAAGGGACTCGAGGGCCTCATCAAGGCTCGCGGGATCACGGTCGTCGCTGGCGAAGGCGTTCTCGAATCCGGTCCCGCCGTCCGCGTCGGCGACGACCTGTACCGGGGCACTGATGTCGTCCTCGCAACCGGCTCCTACAGCCGCTCATTGCCGGGCCTCGAGATCGGCGGGCGCATCCTCACGAGCGAGCATGCCCTCGAGCTCCAGGAGATCCCGGACAGCGTCCTGATCCTCGGTGGTGGAGTGATCGGCGTCGAGTTCGCGAGCGTCTGGAAGTCCTTCGGCGTCGATGTCACCATCATCGAGGCGCTCGACCATCTCGTTCCGAACGAGGACATCTCGCTCAGCAAGGCCATGGAGCGGGCCTACCGGAAGCGCGGCATCGCGACATCGCTCGGCGTCCGGTACGCGTCGGCAGAGCAGACCGATTCCGACGTCACGGTGACGCTGGAGGACGGCAAGACGTTCACCGCCGACTACCTTCTCGTCGCGGTGGGCCGCGGCCCGGCGACCGCGGGGCTCGGCTACGAGGAGGCCGGTGTCCACCTCGACCGGGGGTTCGTCGTGACCGACGAGCGACTGCGCACCGCCGTCGCCCACGTGTGGGCCGTCGGCGACATCGTTCCCGGACTCCAGCTCGCGCACCGCGGCTTCCAGCAGGGCATCTTCGTCGCGGAGGAGATCGCGGGGCTGTCGCCCGTGCTCGTTCCCGACCTCCAGATTCCGAAGGTCACCTATTCGCGACCGGAGCTCGCCTCCGTGGGCGTGACCGAGGCGCAGGCGACGGCGGAGTTCGGCGCCGACGGGATCGTGGCCTACGAGTACAACCTCGCGGGCAACGGCAAGAGCGAGATCCTCGGCACGAGCGGCATCGTCAAGGTCATCCGCAAGAAGGAGGGCGCTGTCATCGGCGTGCACCTCGCGGGTGATCGCGTGGGAGAACTCATCACGGAGGGGCAGCTCGCCGTGGGCTGGGAGGCGCACCCCGAGGACATCGCCCCCTTCCTCCACGCGCACCCGACGCAGAGCGAAGCACTCGGCGAAGCCTTCCTCGCCCTGGCGGGCAAACCGCTGCACGCGCTGTAGAACCGCAGGCCATGCCCTGTCACTAAGCTAGACACGAGAACTTCATCCTGAAGGAGACATACCCATGAGCACTTCCGTGGTCCTCCCCGCGCTCGGCGAGAGCGTCACCGAGGGAACGGTCACCCGCTGGCTCAAGCAGGTCGGCGACACCGTGGAGGCGGACGAGGGGCTGCTCGAGATCTCGACCGACAAGGTCGACACCGAGATCCCGTCGCCCGTCGGAGGCGTGATCGAAGAGATCCTCGTTCAAGAAGACGAGACGGTCGAAGTCGGTGCCGTCTTGGCGAAGATCGGCGACGGATCGTCAGCGGGATCCTCCGACGACGTGTCCGGGTCCGCCGACGAGCCCGCAGCGGCCGCTGAGCCGGAAGCCGCACCGGAGCCCCAGGCGGCACCGGAAGCCCCGGCCGCCGAAGAGAAGCCCGCCGAAGCGCCCGCGGCCCAGGCTGCGCCCGCCGCTCAGGGTGAGGGTAAGGACGTCGTCCTCCCCGAGCTCGGTGAGAGCGTCACGGAGGGCACGATCACGCGCTGGCTGAAGCAGGTCGGCGACTCGGTCGAAGTGGACGAGCCTCTCGTCGAGATCTCGACCGACAAGGTGGACACCGAGATTCCGTCCCCTGTCGCGGGAATCCTCCAGGCGATCCTCGTGGATGAGGACGAGACCGTCGAGGTCGGCGCAGCTCTGGCGCGGATCGGCGATGCCGCGGCCGCTCCTGCGCCTGCCGAACCCGCCCCCGCCGAAGCAGCGCCCGCCCCGAAGGAAGAGGCCGCGGCGAAGGAAGACGCAGCGCCCGCCCCCGTCGCCAAGGAGGAGCCGGCCGTCGACGCTCCGGTGGCCGAGGCCCCGGCCGCTCCCGCGCAGGAGGCACCGGCTCCCGCCGCCGCGCCCGCTCCCACCCTCGTGGCCGGTGACGACGAGGTGCAGTACGTCACGCCGCTCGTTCGCCGTCTCGCACAGCAGCAGGGTGTCGACCTGGCCTCCGTCAAGGGCACGGGCGTCGGAGGACGAATCCGCAAGGAAGACGTCCTCAAGGCTGCCGAGGCGCCTGCACCGCAGGCATCGAGCGCCCCCGCCGCGACGCCGACCGAGGCCGTCGTCGAGGTGTCGCCGCTCCGCGGAACGACGCAGAAGATGTCTCGCCTGCGCAAGGTCATTGCAGAGCGTGCCGTCGCGTCGATGCAGGCCACCGCTCAGCTCACGACGGTCGTCGAGGTCGATGTGACGCGACTCGCCGCTTATCGTGACGCTGTCAAGGCGGAGTTCCAGCAGAAGACGGGCGACAAGCTCTCCTTCCTTCCGTTCTTCGCTATTGCTGCGATCGAGGCGCTGCAGACCTACCCCGTCATCAACGCGACGGTCGACGGTGACAACATCGTCTACCCGCCCAGCGAGAACGTCTCCATCGCGGTCGACACCGAGCGTGGACTCCTGACGCCCGTCGTTCGCGACGCCGCGGGCAAGTCGATCGCAGAGCTCGCACGCGAGATCGCCGACCTCGCTGCTCGCACGCGCGACAACAAGCTCAAGCCCGACGAGCTGGCCGGTGGAACGTTCACGCTGACCAACACCGGATCGCGAGGCGCGCTCTTCGACACGCCGATCGTCTTCCTTCCGCAGTCGGCGATCCTGGGGCTCGGCGCTGTCGTCAAGCGGCCCGGCATCGTCACGGTGGATGGAAAGGACGCGATCGCCCCGCGTTCGTACGTCTTCCTGGCGCTCTCGTATGACCACCGCATCATCGATGGTGCAGACGCCGCCCGATTCCTCGGCTCGGTGAAGAAGCGCCTCGAGGCATCTGACTTCGACGGGCAGCTCGGCATCTGACTCGGATCATGGCTGCTGCGTGACGTATACGTCGCGCAGCAGCCATTTTTCTTCTGTGCGCTGGACGACGACGAGCAGGGGTGGTTGGCTCGCGTCGGCCACAGGGTCGACTCGGGCGACGGCCACTCCCCCGTAGTCGTCGACGAGCGTTACGCGACGGTCGGCCTCTGCCGCGTCGATGACCCCGGGCGGGAAGTCGGCGGCGGGACGCACCATGACCTCGCCGAGACAGCCAGTGTCGCCCTCGCACGCCGTGCGGCGACTGAGAAGGTCGGAGACGGCGCCTGTGATGTCGACGGGCTCGGTCGAGGTGTCAGGGCCGGACGCGTTCGTAAGCTCCGTGCTCACGGAGACTTCACCGCCGGAGACCTCAGGGTGAGGTGACGCCCGGGGCGTGCTGTCAGCCGTCGGATGACGTGCCTGCGCGGGCGAACTGTCTTCCTCCATCGGCCAGAGGAGGCCTACCGCAAGGATGGCGAGCCACACGCTGACGCTCACGATCGCCAGGCGCTTGTGCGACACCCTGCCAGGGCGCTGAAGACGACGCCGTACACCGGTGAGGGATCGCGACACCAGATCGGCGACGTCGGAGTCGAGATGCCTGCCCATCCGTTCCAGGAGCGTCTGTCTCGTGCCATCCGCCGGCGTCGGCCCGGTGGCGCTCCTGGGGCTCGCGCGGTCGTCGAGAGGCCAGGGCGTCACCGTGGAGGATGGCGCGTCCGCGAGGGACTGGGGCGGCGCGATGTCGAAGGCGCGCGCCTCGAGTGCGAGAAGCTCGCGCGACGACGTCGGCCACGCGTCGAGCCATGACCACGAGAGGGGTGATTCTGCTGCCGCGCGGAGTCCGCTGAGGACCTCGCCGCTAGACACGGTGATGTGGACCTGCGCCTCCTCGGTCGCGAGGACCGGCCGCCCGGCATCCGTGAGCCACCACTGGCCGTGCTCGGTGTTCGTCGCCTCCGCCTGCCGCAGGCCCCGGGCGATACTGACGACCAGTGTGACCATCTCGCCATCGGTCAGGAGTGCGCGGCGCGCCGCCCGTCGGCCGAGGAAGGAATCGAGACGAGTCGTGCACAGCGGGGTGAGCACTGCGTGCCCGTCAGCGGTGCGCACGACATCGAGGGTCGCCAGCAGGTGACCTTCCGGGTCGGCGGACCAGCCCGCCCAACCGGACGGGAGATCCGCTGCATCGATCATGACGGTCGTGTCGCCCGAGTCCGTTCGGACGATGAGACCCGGCCACGGTGCTTCGGTTCCTGCGACGATCCGCCTCACTGGATGGTACGGAGCGAGAAGCTGATCGCCGTGTGCAGTCACGGGTCGAGCCTCCTCCTGTTCCTGGTCGGACTGCCCCGGTCCGACGAGATCAGTGGAGAGATGGTGCGATAGCAGGGGTGGGGAGGAGACGTCGAAAAGGTAGGCTGGGACCCATGGCCCGCAGTTCCGCCCCCGAAAAGCGTCCCGGCTTCTTCTCGCAGCTCCGCACGCTCTACACCTTCACGCAGAAGGCGTTCCCCTGGCTTCCGTTCCTTCTCGTCGGACTCGTCCTGGTGGGGATCGGGATCGGAGTCGGCATCGGCTTCCTCATCCCGCCGGTGGCGATCTGGAGCATCATCCTCTGGGGCGTCACTGGCCTCATGCTCGGTATCCTCGGGTCGCTCATGACGATGACCCGTCTCTCGACGCGTGCCATGTACGTGCGACTCGACGGAATGCCCGGCGCGACCGGACACGTCATCTCCACGTCGCTCGGACGCAAGTGGCAGGCGAGTGAGATGCCCGTCGGCATCAACCCGAAGACACAGGAGGCCGTCTACCGTGCGATCGGTCGCGGCGGTGTCGTCATCGTCGGTGAGGGAGCGAGAGGTCGGCTCACACGCTTGGTCAACGACGAGAAGATGAAGGTCCAGCGCGTCGCGTCAGGCGTTCCCGTGCACGTCTTCTACATCGGCCACGGCGACGACGAGGTCCCGATCAGCAAGCTCGCCGCCACGATCAAGAGCCTGCCGAAGGCGCTCGACCGCGCGACGATGGCCGCGGTGATCAAGCGGGTCGATTCCGTCTCGCAGTCGCTGTCCTCGCTTCCGATCCCGAAGGGGATCGACCCGACGCGAGTCCGCGCTCCGCGACCGCGCTGAGCGCTCCGCGACCGCGCTGAGCGCTCCGCGACCGCGCTGAGTTCAGGCACGCACCAGGACGGTGCCGGCTGCCTTGTCGTGAAGCCCGCGGTTGTCGGCATCCCAGATCACCGCGGGAATCACGAGAGCGACGAGAACACTGCGGACGATCGGACGCCAGAGTCCCGTCCACCCTCCGCCGAGGCGGATGACGCGCAGTCCGAGGATGCGGTGGCCCGGGCTTCCGCCGATCGTGGGGATGAAGAGACTCTGCACGACGATGAAGACGATCGTCGTCGCGAGGGCCGCGTAGTCGAAGAACGCGACCGATATCACGACGGCGCATGCCCAGTCGATCGCGATCGCCGCGAATCGGCGGCCGAGCTTCGCAATGCTGCCCCGACCCTCTTCAGGCAGGCCGAGCCGCTCGCCAGGGTAGGCTCCTGGGGGTACGACTTCTGGCATTCCACCAGCCTAACGGCGGCCGCGTAACATGCCGGAAACAATGGTGTCACTGAAGGGCAATGCCCTCACGGTACCGTGCCAAACAAGCTGACGCTCGTGCGTCGGCAGTTCCCGATGCCCTACCTCTGGAGCCGCAATGTTCAAAGATTCATCCGAGGTGCTCGCATTCATCAAGGACGAGGACGTCAAGTTCCTCGACATCCGTTTCACGGATCTTCCTGGTGTGCAGCAGCACTTCAACATCCCGGCGTCGACGGTCGACGAGGAGTTCTTCACCGTCGGTCAGCTGTTCGACGGCTCCTCGATCCGTGGGTTCGCGAACATCCACGAGTCCGACATGCAGCTCATTCCGGACGTGACGACGGCGTACGTCGACCCGTTCCGCGAGGCCAAGACGCTGATCATGGTCTTCGACATCTACAACCCGCGCAACGGTGAGATCTACGCGAAGGACCCGCGTCAGGTCGCCAAGAAGGCCGAGAAGTACCTCGCGTCGACCGGTATCGCCGACACGGCGTTCTTCGCCCCCGAGGCGGAGTTCTACATCTTCGACGACGTTCGTTACGAAGTGAAGCAGAACTCGAGCTTCTACTCGGTCGACTCCGAGGAAGGCGCCTGGAACACCGGGCGTGAAGAAGAGGACGGAAACCTCTCCAACAAGACGCCCTACAAGGGTGGCTACTTCCCCGTCTCCCCCGTCGACAAGACGGCAGACCTCCGCGACGACATCTCGCTTCGCCTCATCGAGTCGGGTCTGCACCTCGAGCGTGCGCACCACGAAGTGGGCACGGGTGGGCAGCAGGAGATCAACTACCGCTTCGACACGATGGTGCACGCGGCCGACGACATCCTGAAGTTCAAGTACATCGTCAAGAACGTGGCGAACGAGTGGGGCAAGGTCGCGACCTTCATGCCCAAGCCGCTCTTCGGCGACAACGGCTCGGGAATGCACACGCACCAGTCGCTGTGGCTCGAGGGCAAGCCGCTCTTCTACGATGAGGCCGGCTACGGCGGACTTTCCGACCTCGCGCGCTGGTACATCGGTGGCCTGCTCGCGCACGCACCCGCAGTGCTCGCGTTCACCAACCCGACGCTCAACTCGTACAAGCGCCTCGTCAAGGGCTACGAGGCACCTGTCAACCTGGTTTACTCGGCCGGTAACCGCTCGGCTGCCGTGCGCATCCCGATCACCGGATCCAACCCGAAGGCAAAGCGCATCGAGTTCCGCGCGCCCGACGCCTCGGGCAACCCGTACCTCGCCTTCGCGGCCCAGATGATGGCCGGTCTTGACGGCATCATCAACCGCATCGAGCCGCACGAGCCGGTCGACAAGGACCTGTACGAGCTTCCCCCCGAGGAGGCGAAGAACATCCCGCAGGTTCCGAACTCGCTGCTCGACTCGCTCGAGGCGCTCCGCGCCGACCACGAGTTCCTCACGCGCGGCAACGTGTTCACGCCTGAGCTCATCGAGACGTGGATCGAGTACAAGATCGAGAACGAGATCCAGCCGCTCAACGCGCGCCCGCACCCGTTCGAGTACGAGCTGTACTTCGGCGTCTGACGTCGGCAGCACTCCTCACGAGGAGTTCTGAACGGAGAGACCCCCGAGCCCTTGCGGCTCGGGGGTCTCTCCGTTCAGAGGAGAAGAAGTCAGGAGCGGAAGAAGGCGTTGGCCTTCGGGGAGAACAACAGGATCAACGCGATGACGGCAAGGATCCCGGAGATGATCGCGGTCCAGTTGCCGACGCCCTGCGTCACGAGCAGGTAGACCGCGGAAATGACGTTCAAGATGAAGACGATCGCCGCAATGATGCGGGCGATGTTGGCGCCGCGGAGGAGCCCGAGCCCGACAGCGATCGTGAGGATGCCGATGATGATCGAGATCCAGGCCGCAGCCGCTCCCACCCCGCCTCCGACGTCCATGCCGTCGACGGTCGTTTCCCCGGCGCCCACACCGATGAGCAGAAGAATGCCGCCGAGGACATTGAGCACGCCTGAGATCCACGCGAGGACGGCGACGAGTGTCACACCGCCCGGTCGATTACCTGCCATGAGTTGACCCCTTTGTCAGAGCCGCCGAAGGTCGGCGCTTTGCGCACACTCTCCCAGCGCAGCCACGACGGCGAAACGAGGCACGCCGCTCAGCCGTAGAAGAGCTTCTCGAACACGCGTCGGGATCGTCTCGTCGTGCCGAGGTAATCCTCCTCGACCTGAGTCGCCGATCGCGGAGGGTAGCCCAGAAGGCGTCCGATGCCGTCGAGCTTTCTGCGGTCGAAGGGCAGGACGTCACTCGTCTGGCCCGAGAGCAGGGTGTTCGCCGACCGCAACCGGCTCGAGAGGCGCCAGGCAGCTTCCAGTCGATCCGCGGCGGATGCCGGAACGAGGCCGGCATCCCTCGCGTGCGCGAGTGCTGTCAGCGTCGACGTGGTCCGCATGCCGGGAACGGCATGCGCGTGCTCGAGTTGGAGAAGCTGGACGAGCCACTCGACGTCGCTCAACGAACCGGGTCCGAGCTTGAGATGGCGGGCGGGGTCGGTGCCCTGGGGCAGTCGTTCGTTCTCGACCCGGGCCTTGATGCGCTTGATCTCTCTCAGGGCGTTCGCATCGACGGACGAGGGGTACCTGACCTCGTCGGCGAGAGCCATGAACTCGCGGATCAGCTTGACGCTCCCCGCGACGCCGCGCGCCCGAAGGAGCGCCTGCGCCTCCCATGATTGCGACCAACGGCGGTAGTACTCGGCGTAGGCGTCGAGCGAGCGCGCGAGCGGACCGTTGCGGCCTTCGGGTCGAAGACCCGCGTCGAGATCGAGAGGGACGCGCTGATCCTCGGAGTGGTCGCGGAGCGCGGCGACCAGCTTGAGTGCGTACTGGTGAGCGCGCTGCGGGTCGACGCCATTTGGTCGGTACACGTACATGACGTCCGCGTCGGAGCCGAACCCGAGCTCGCTCCCCCCGAACCGCCCCATCGCGATGACGGAGAAGTCCAGTGCCCTGTCCTCTTCGGGGACGATGTCGCGGCGGACCGCGCGGAGGGTCGCTTGGATCGTCACTTCTGTGACGGTCGTCAGCGCCTCGGACACCTCGTCGATCGACGTGTCGTCGACGAGCGCGAACATCGCGATCCGCAGCAGCTCCCGCCGTCGCAGGGCCCGCACGGCGCGCATCGCATCGTTGATCGAGGTGTGCCGGGTCTGGATGGCACGTGCCTCCGCTTGGAGTGAGACACCGGTGCGGGGACGCAGGAGTTCGGGGTCGTCGAGCCACGCCGCAGATTCCGGGATCCACTCCATGAGCTCGCCGATGTAGCGCGATCCCGAGAGGACCATCGTCAAGCGCTCCGCGGCGCCGGACGAGTCGCGGAGCATCCGAAGGAACCACGGTGTGTCGCCGAGCCGCTCGCTGAGTCGGCGGAACGTCAGCAGGCCGTAGTCCGGATCGACCCCGTCGGCGAACCAGCGGATCATGACGGGCATGAGGTGGCGCTGGATCGTGACCTTGCGGCTCAGCCCCGTCGTGAGCGCGGCGATGTGTCGCAGCGCGCCCGCCGGGTCGGTGAATCCGATCGCCGCGAGCCGGTCGTGAGCCTGCGCCGTGGAGAGCGCGCGCTCATCGGCCGGGAGCGCCGCGACCGCGGACAGAAGCGGACGATAGAAGAGCCGGACGTGGATGTCACGCACCTCGCGTTTGACGCCCTCCCAGCGCTGCCAAAGGGTGTCGCCGGATTCAGCGAGTCCTGAGGACCGCGCGAGCACGCGAAGCTCTTCCGGACGCGAGGGCATGAGGTGGGTGCGGCTGAGATGGCGCAACTGCACGCGGTGCTCGAGAAGGCGCAGTTCGCGGTAGTCCCGCGAGAAGGCCGCCGCTTCGGCACGCCCGATGTATCCCTCGGCGACGAGCGCGTCGATCGCCGCGAGGGTACCGCGCTGGCGGATCCGATCATCCGAGAGTCCGTGGACGAGCTGCAGGAGCTGCACCGTGAACTCGATGTCGCGGATTCCTCCTGGCCCGAGCTTGAGCTGGTACTGCACCTCGGCGGGCGGGATGTGATCGGTGACGCGTTCTCGCATGCGCTGAACCGAGTCGACGAAGTTCTCGCGGGCCGCGCTCGTCCAGACCTTGGGCTGCACGGCGGCGACGTACGCGCGGCCGAGTTCCTCATCTCCGGCGATCGGGCGGGCTTTCAGCAGCGCCTGGAACTCCCAGCTCTTCGCCCACCGGTCGTAGTACGACAGGTGCGAGTCAAGCGTGCGCACGAGGGCACCCTGCTTGCCTTCGGGCCGCAGGTTCGGGTCGACTTCCCACAGCGGCGGCTCGATCTCGACGCCGGATACCCCGCGCATCATCTGCACGGCGAGGCGCGTCGCGATGTCGACGACACGGCTCTCGCCCACGTCGTCCGCGAGGCCTTCATCGGCACCGCCGACGAAGATGACGTCGACATCGCTGACGTAGTTCAATTCGCGTGCGCCGGTCTTCCCCATCCCGATGACGGCGAGCCGCGTACGTGCGACGTGCTCGCGCGGGAACATCCCCGCACCCGCGATGCCCCCCGACACGCGCGTCCGCGCGACGCAGAGCGATGCGTCGAGCGCCGCACCCGCGGCATCCGCAAGGCTCGCTGAGACGGCCGCGATGCGATCGACGGGATCGGTGCTCAGAAGATCGTGCACGGCGATGCGGGCGAGCAGCCGGCGATACCGGACGCGCAAAGCGACCCAGGAACCCTCCCCGCCGTCTGCGGCGAAACCGTCCTCCACCCCGACAGACTCGTGCAGCGTCGCCAGCGACTCCTCGGGGGTCGGGAGCGGTGCTGCACCGCCCGCGAGGTGCTCCAGCTCTTCGGGATGCCGGAAGTAGAAGTCTGCGAACCCGGTCGATGCTCCCAGGAGCGCCCACAGCGCGCGCCAACCCGGCGCGTCGGACAGGAGCCCGATGACCGCTTCCGGATTGCGACGTGCGATCCTGACCAGCGATTCCAGAGCGGAATCGGGGTCAGCGGCGACGGATGCCGGGGCGAGAAGGTCGTCCCGGCGGGATCCCGTCGTCTCCTCCAGCTCTTGTGCGAGAGCCTCGGTCTCGGTGAGCTGACTGAACCCGAGACGAGCGAGGTGGGTGAGGGAACTCGCTCGTTCGGTCGCTGTCATGCTGTCTGCTTCAGAGCATCTCGAGGTTGCTCTTGAGCTCGAACGGCGTCACCTGCGAGCGGTACTCCTGCCACTCGCGCCGCTTGTTGAGCAGAACGTAGTTGAAGACCTGCTCCCCCAGCGTCTCGGCGACGAGTTCCGACTCCTCCATGAAGCTGAGGGCGTGGTCGAGGCTCTGCGGCAGGGGTGCGTACCCGAGTGCGCGTCGTTCGCCGTCCGTCAACGACCAGACGTTGTCTTCGGCTTCGGCGGGGAGTTCATACTCCTCCTCGATGCCCTTGAGCCCAGCGGCCAGGAGCAGTGCGTACGACAGATACGGGTTCGCCGCCGAGTCGAGGGCCCGGTACTCCACACGGGAAGACTGTCCCTTGTTGGGCTTGTACATCGGCACGCGGACGAGAGCCGAGCGGTTGTTGTGGCCCCAGCAGATGAAGCTCGGTGCTTCGTCCCCGCCCCAGAGGCGCTTGTAGGAGTTGACGAACTGGTTCGTGACGGCCGAGATCTCGTTGGCGTGACGAAGCAGACCCGCGATGAACTGGCGCCCGATCTTGGAGAGCTGGTACTGCGCGCCCTCTTCGTAGAACGCGTTCTGGTCGCCCTCGAAAAGCGACATGTGCGTGTGCATCCCGCTGCCGGGCTTTCCGCTGAGGGGCTTGGGCATGAAAGTGGCGTACACACCCTGCTCGATCGCGACCTCTTTGATGACGGTGCGGAAGGTCATGATGTTGTCGGCCGTCGCGAGCGCATCCGCGTATCGCAGGTCGATCTCGTTCTGACCGGGGCCGCCTTCGTGGTGGCTGAACTCGACGGAGATGCCGAGGTCTTCCAGCATCCGCACCGACCTGCGCCGGAAGTCGTGCGCAGTGCCGCCAGGGACGTTGTCGAAGTACCCGGCGGAATCGACCGGTTCGGGGCCTTCCTGACCGTAGGCCGACGACTTCAGGAGATAGAACTCGATCTCGGGATGCGTGTAGAACGTGAAGCCCGCATCCGCCGCCTTCGCGAGCGAGCGCTTCAGGACGTGCCGGGGGTCGGCCACGGCGGGCTGACCGTCCGGTGTCGTGATGTCGCAGAACATGCGACCGGTCGGATCGATCTCTCCGCGCCACGGCAGCGTCTGGAACGTCGTCGGGTCGGGGTGGGCGAGCAGGTCCGACTCGTAGGAGCGAGTGAGGCCCTCGATCGCCGATCCGTCGAACCCGAGGCCTTCCGTGAAGGCGCCTTCCACCTCGGCGGGCGCGATCGCGACCGACTTCAGGGTTCCGATGACATCGGTGAACCACAAGCGGACGAACTTGACGCCGCGCTCTTCGATCGTGCGGAGGACGAAATCGCGCTGCTTGTCCATCGTCATCGCTCCGTACCGGCGTCGCCCGCGCCCCAGTTGTCGTCGCGTGCTTCGTCCTCCGACCATGCCCGCGAGCGCTCCCGAAGAACCTCGGGCGCCTTGGCGGCCTCCTCAGCCGTGTCGAAGGGGCCGGCGCGGTCGATTGCCGGCGACGCGAAGCCCTTCTCCACTTCACCCGTCGTGAGGTTGTACCAGTACTTCTCGCTGTCGCCGGACACCGTGTCTCCTCCCTGGGGTGCCCGCGTCGCGGGCCTGCGGATGATCCCGCCACCACGATCCTACTGATCCGGAGGTGCGTGCTGGATAGGCTGGGCGCATGGCTACAGAGGCAACACGCGCGGTCGGTGTGGACATCGGCGGTACGGGCATCAAAGCGGGCATCGTCGACCTCGAGAAGGGGATCCTGCTGAGCGATCGCGTCAAGGTGTTCACCCCGGAGGGCGCTGAGCCGCCCGACGTCCTCGGCGCCGTGCGCGAAGTACTCGACCGTCTCGAGATCGCCGACGATGCGATCCCGCTCGGGGTCGCGTTCCCCGCGATCGTGAAGAACGGTCAGACGCTGTCGGCGGCCAACGTCTCGAAGAAGTGGATCGGATTCGAAGCCGAGAAGTTCTTCGAAGACGGTCTGGGTCGTGACATCCACTTCGCCAATGACGCTGATGTCGCAGGGGTCGCCGAGGTGCGCTACGGGGCGGCGAAGGGCCGGAAAGGGCTCACGATCCTCACGACGCTCGGGACGGGGATCGGATCGGCGCTTCTCTACAACGGCGTGCTGATCCCGAACTCCGAGCTCGGTCACGTCCAGCGGGCCAAGCATGGGAAGGACGCCGAGGCCTATGCCGCGTACTCCGCCATGGAGCGCGACGAGCTCTCGTGGGAGAAATGGGCCGAGCGGCTGCAGTGGTACTACGACTACATCGAGTTCCTCTTCAGCCCCGACCTGTTCGTCGTGGGCGGCGGCGTGTCGAAGCATGCCGACAAGTTCCTGCCACTGCTCAAGCTCAAGACCGAGATCGTGCCGGCAGTGCACCGCAACAACGCCGGCATCATCGGCGCGGCGGCCCTCGCACTGAGCTGACGCGAGGGCGGCGAATGGGTCGACCTGTACGCCGGGTTCTGTCCGGAAGCTCGCGCTTCGTGGACGGTCATCTCTCTCGACGACACGTTGCCATGCCGTTCTAGCGGCCTACCCGGGGACTCGGCGGGCAGCGTCTGCATCCCCTGTCTGGCCTTGCTCCGGGCGAGGTTTGCCGTGCGGTTCGCGTCACCGCGAACCCGGTGGTCTCTTACACCACCCTTTCACCCTTACCGGGACTCGCGTCCTGGCGGTCTGCTCTCTGTGGCACTGTCTCGCGGATTGCTCCGGGTGGGTGTTACCCACCGCCCTGCCCTATGGAGCCCGGACGTTCCTCGGTACGAGCGGAAACCACCCGCAACGCGACCGTCCAGTCGACCCATTCGCGTCTCGACTTTATCTCGAATCGCGCAGAACACGGTGCAAATCCAGGTTCGTAGTAGTAGGTTGTGAACACTGTCGACGCGCACTGGGGTCGCGTTGCAGGTATTCAGCCTTTGGGGAGGCCTGATTTTCATGCGCAAGCTCATTGCTGGCGTTGCTTTGGGGGCAGCGCTCGTGTTCAGCGGTTCGACGATGGCACTCGCTGACGATGTCGTCGAGTCACCGGCTCCGCTGCAGACGTCGGACTACACGCCCGACGAGCCGATCACGCCATCGATCGCCGGTTCGACGGCGATCGGCGATTGCGAGCGGGACGTCCCGTGGATCTCGTATTCACTGGAGTTGACCGATCCTGACAACGTGTCGACGGACAAGACGGCGACGCTCTTCATGACGAACGGCACCGATTCGCTAGAGATCCCTCTGGGAACCCTTCAGAACAACCGCCTGAGCGGCCGCATTCTGTGGCCGGGTGCATCGGTCGACGCGAGCGGCGTGGCGAACGGATGGCCGGGCTGGGCCCAGAACGCGTCCGGTGCGTGGGTCGAGACTGACGGCAACTATCGCTGGACCCGCGGTGACATCACGTCGGAGATCCGAGTCAACCCGAATCTCGCCGTCGCGTTGTCCTACCCGCAGGCGACGCCCGAGTGCCTTTCCGGGCCTCGTTCGTCGGCCCAGACGGCGGGCTTCCTTCCCGCCACGGGTCTGAGCGCAGCCGTGCTTCCGCTCAGCATCGCCGGTGGAGTGATCGTCCTCGCGGGTGTGAGCTTCCTGGTCGTTCAGCGCCGCCGCCGCTCGCGCGCCTGAGATCGTGTCCGGCGCCACACCGGCGCTCGCACCCCGACGAAAGGGTGCGCGCGTCATCGTGATCGTGCTCGGCCTGGCGCTCCTCGTGCTCGTAGGCCTCAGCACGTGGGTCGGCGTGCGCGCGCTGCTCATCAAGTCCGAAGTCGACAGTCTCACTCCTCTCGCGCAAGAGCTGAAGTCGGCGTTCGAGTCCGGTGATCTGGATCGTGTCGACCAGCTGATTCCCGACTTCGCGGGGCACGCCGAAACTGCGGCATCCCTCTCGAGCGACCCGGTCTGGGCGGCGGCAGAAGCCGTTCCCGCCGTCGGCACCAATTTGCAGGCGGTCCGGATCGTGGCATCCGAGCTCGATGCGATCTCGGCACAGCTGCCCGCGCTGACCGCGTTCGTCCGCGATCTTTCGGCTTCGGAGGACAGCGGTCAGCTCCTCCCGCTTGCGACTCTCCGTGACGCGAGCGGATCGATAGACGAGCTCAACGGCACGATGCAGGATGCCGCAGAACAATTGGATGCCGTCGACACCTCCGCGCTGATCTCTCCGGTCTCCCGCGGCGTCGACGAGGTGCGCGAGTTCGTAGACGTCGCGGCGCCCGCGCTCGACGCCGCGGCTCGAGCGAGTGACGTCCTCCCCGCGATCCTCGGGCTCGATCGAGAGCGGACGATCCTCGTCATGCTGCAGAACCCCGCCGAACTGCGTACGGGAGGGGGGATCACGGGCACCTTCGCCGAAGTCAAGGCGAGCGACGGCCGACTCTCCCTCGTCGGGCAAGCGCAGTCTCGTGAATTCGCACCGCACGCCGCGTCCATCGTCGACCTGCCGGCGGAGGTGACGACCGTCTACTCCGACGTCGTCGGCCGCTTCGTTCAGAATGCCTCCGCCCCAGCGGATTTCGCGTTGACCGCCGAGATCGCCACCGCGTGGTGGCAGGAGCGCACGGGAACCACCCCCGACACGATCGTGTCCGTCGATCCGTACGTGCTCGGTGCACTGCTGAGCGCGACGGGCCCCGTCGATCTGCCGAACGGCACGCAGCTCACTGCCGACAACCTCGAGGAAATGCTGCTCGTCCAGCCATACCTGACCATGAGTTCCGAGGAGCAGACGGAGCTCTACCAGGCGGCGGTGGACGCGGTCTTCACACGCTTGTCATCGGGGGGGATCGACATCGTGAGCCTCGCGACGGCGCTGCAGGCTCCCATCGAGCAAGGACGCATCTCGGTGTGGAACGCCGACCCCGCCGAGAACGAGGGCATCGGTGCGAGTCTCTCGGGTCCGCGGGCACGACAGGACGCCGCGGGTGACGGTGCTTTCGCGGTCTACTTCAACGACGCGACCGGCGCGAAGATGGCCCGCTTCCTCGACATCGACATCGACGCCGCCGTGAGCGGGTGCACCCCCCAAGGGCTGGCCGAGGTCGTCGTCACCGTCGACATGGCCAGCACCGCTCCCGCTGACGTCGAGACGTGGCCCACCAGCGTCACCGGCGGAGGACTCTTCGGCGTCGGGGCGGGAGACATCGGAACGAATGTCTCCGTCGAGGGCCCGCGCGGCTCGTTCGCAGGAGAGGTGATCGTCAAGGGCGAGACCTATCCGGCCGCGACCGCGATGTCGGACGGACGCGCGACGAGCGCCGCGCGCGTCAATCTCTCGCCCGCCGAGGAGAACCGCCTCGAGTTCCACTTCTTCCTCCCCGAGGATCAGGCGCGGCAGCTCGCAATCGTCCACACTCCCCTCATGGGCCCGTCGTCCGTCACGGTTGCGGAGCGCGCCTGCGTGTGAGCCCTCACGACTTCTCGGCGGAGTCAGTGATGCGAAGGTCGAGGGGGAAGTCGAGCGGGAAGTCGCCGAAGAGCAGGTGCCCTGCGGCATCTGCTGCGCCCGCGATTGCGTCGGCGACCGCATCGGCGGTCGATGCGGGCGCGTGCACGATGACCTCGTCATGCAGGAAGAACGCGAGATGCGGATGCTCCGCGAAGGCGGGCCCCGACCGGGAATGACCTGCGTCGGCCGCGCTCCCCCGCAGTTCCGCGAGACGCAGTCGCAGATCGGCGAGCCACGCGAGCGCCCACTCGGCGGCCGTCCCCTGGACGACGAAGTTGCGCGTGAAGCGCCCGCGGTCGCGTGCGAGGCGACGGGCCCCGAGCTCCTGGGCGGGGGTGGCGTCGGCTTCCGTCGCGCGGGCGAGGATCTCGACCCACTCCGATGATGGTGGGGGCGAGGAGCGACCGAGCCACGTCGTGACGATGCCGCCGTCTTCGCCCACTCGCGCAGCATCGTCGACGAGCGCCATCGCGCGCGGAAAGATGCGGCGAAGTCGCGGAACGAGGCGGCCGGAGTCTCCCGTCGTCGCCCCGTACATGGCGCCGAGAATCGCGAGCTTCGCTTCGTCGCGTGTGGCGGCAGCGCCGCTGTCGACGATGCCGCTGTACAGATCGCGGCCACGCGCGGCATCCGCAAGTGCCATGTCGCGCGACATCCCCGCGAGGACACGCGGCTCCAGCTGCGCCACGTCGGCGACGACGAGCTTCCATCCGGGATCAGCGCGGACCGCGGCGCGGAGTTGGCGAGGGAGCTGCAGTGCTCCGCCCCCTGACGACGCCCAGCGTCCTGTCACGACGCCGCCCGGCACGTAGACAGGGCGGAACCGGCCACCGGCGACCCAGTCGTCGAGCCACGCCCATCCGTTCGCCGACAGGAGCCGAGCGAGCTTCTTGTACTCGAGCAACGGCTCGATGACGGGGTGCGTGTGCTGGGCGAGCTCCCACCGGCTCGTCGACGCGACCTGGACTCCGGATCGATGGAGCGCTCGGAGGAGCTTCGGTTGCGAGTCGAGACTCACCGCCGGGTCTCCCAGGGCCGTTCGTACGCGGTCCGCAGCGGTCAGCATCTTCGTGGGCACTCCCCCGCTGTGAGGTCGCGGACCCAAGGCGTCCTGAAGGATGGCGTCGTGCTTGCCGGCATCCCACGGCACTCCGGCGGCTCGCAGCTCGACGGCGATCAGTGCCCCGGCCGACTCCGCGGCGGCGAGAAGCCGTAGACGTGTCGCGTCAGCGCCTTCCGCGATGGCCGCTCGCTGACGCTGGAACTCCGCCAGTGCTTCGTCGATGTCGTGCGGAGTCGTCACACTCTCGGCGTCGGCGAGATCGAAGAGCGTCGCCCCGCGCGTATCCTGCTCCGCGGGCGGGGAGTCCCAGGACGAGGGGTCCTTGACAGGTGCTTCGGGGCGGACGAGCGCACTATCCCGGAGGATCGCATGTACGAGTCGAAGATCGTGACAGCGCGCCACGCGGTGCCCCGCGGCGACGATCGGGCCGTACCACTGCGGGGCGTCGCTCCACACCCAGCGCGGGCGATGCCTCTGCTCTTCGCGTTCCACCCAGCCGGGTACGTCAGCCTGCGCGATGCGATCGCGGGAGAGTTCTTGCCCCTCGATGTCGAGTGCGACGGCGGCCACTGCGGTGCCTTCGGCTCGGCCGAGGACGATCCAGGCCGGCTCAGGGCCACCGGACATAGGTCAGAGGCCCGACTCCTCGGAGCGCACGAGGATGCAGCCGCACTCCGGACACGTCACGACGGCATCGGGAGCCGCGGCGCGGATGCGGTTCAGATCGTTGCCCGACAACACCATCCGGCATCCTTCGCACGTACGACGAAGGAGCGCAGCTGCGCCGGTCCCGCGCGCGGCGATCCGGTCATAGAGTGCGAGCAGGTCGGCGGGGATCGCCCCGGCGACGGCTGCACGATCCCGAAGACCCGCCTCGGCGGCTGCCGTGGCCTCCGCGACGATGCGCTTCGCCTCGGCACTCAGCTCGGCACCTTCCGCGTTCATCGCGGCGATCGCGGCTTCCTGCTCGGCGACGGCCGCGTCGGCCTGCTCGAGTCGGTCCATCGCGTCGAGTTCCGCGTCTTCGAGGTCGCTCTTGCGTCGGGCGAGGGCCTGCAGCTCGGACTCCAAGCCCTGTGCCTCTTTCGCATTGGACGACGACGCCAGCCGCCCGCTGTCGCGTGCCGAACGCGCATCCACGATCGCGACGTCTGATTCGATCCGTGCGATCTCGGCGCGGAGGTCGTCTCGGGCGCCCAGGCGGGTGGCGAGCTCGTGCGAGAGCACCTGGCGCTGCGAGAGGAGCTCTTGGATCCGACCGGCCTGCGGCGGGTTCTTGCGTGCGTGCTCGGCCCGGCGGATGCGGCCGTCGAGTTCGGCTACTTCAAGCAGTCTGTGCTGATCGGCTGGGCTCGCGTTCACATATCCAAACCTACCGTGGTGCCCAGGCCGCGGTCACAGCTGGAGGATCCAAGTGGCGACGAGGAAGTAGATGATGAGGCTCGTCGCGTCGCAGAAGGTCGAGATGAACGGTGTGCTGAAGACGGCGGGGTCGGCGCGGAGGACCCGCGCGAGCATCGGCATGACGCCGCCGACGGTCGCCGCGAGCGTGCAGACGCTGAAAAGGGTGAGGCCGATGACGAGTCCGAGGGGGACGCTGAAGACGGCACTGGCGAGGACGAATCCGAGCACTCCGAGCATTCCTCCGAGGAGTGCGCCGACGCGGACCTCGCGCCACGCGACGGATGCGGCATCCCGCACGGACACTTCTCCGATCGCCAGCGCGCGGGTCACGGTCGTCGCCGCCTGCGCGCCCGTGTTGCCGGCGGTGCCGGTGAGGAGCGGAATGAACAGCGCGAGGGTGACGACCTGCTCGAGCGTCGCCTCGAAGATGTCGAGCACGCCGACAGTGAAGAGAGCCGAAACGGCGAGGACCAGCAGCCACACGACGCGCGAGCGGACGATTCCGAAGACGGGTGTCGTGAGGTACGGGCGGCGCAGTGGCTCCGATGCACCCTGACGCGCCGCATCCTCGTCTTCCGCTTCTTCGACGATCCGCGACGCGTCGTCGATCGTGAGGATGCCGACGAGCCGGTCTTCGCCGTCGACCACCGGTGCCGCGAGCAGCTGCGCCTCGACGAGCGCCCGGGCCGCCGTCTCGGCCTCCTCACGCGCGTGCAGATGCCGGGCGTCGGTCATCATGTCGGCGACGAGTCGATCCGACGGCCCCATGACGAGATCGCGGAGACCGACGACCCCGAGCACGCGCCGATGCGCGTCTGTCACGGGAAGCGTGTAGATCGTCTCGGCATCCTGGCCCCGATGCCGCACGTGGGTGAGCGCATCGCCCACCGTGAACTGGGGCTGGAGCCGCACGTACTCCGTACTCATGAACCTGCCGATGCTGTCCTTCGGATAGCCGAGCATCGGCGCGGTCAGCTCGCGTTCGCGCACCGACAGCCCGCTCATGAGCTTCTGGGCGACCCCCGCGGGAAGCTCATCCACCAGCTGTGCGCGGTCGTCGGGATCGAGGTCCTCGAAGACACGGGCGACGTCATCGGCGCGGAGTCCCGTGAACAGCTCCGCCCGCATGCCCGAGTCGAGGAGCTCGAACACCTCGAGCGCCGTGTCACGCGGAAGAAGCCGATACAGCACGGCGCGATCCGTCGCGTCTTCGCGCTCGAGCAGCCGTGCGATCTCAGGTGCGTCGTGTTGACCGAGCACACGCCCGAGTTCCGCGAGATCGCGAGAGCGCAAAGCGGGCTCGATGCGAGCGCGGAACTCGTCGAAGTCTTCGTCCATGCGCGCATCCTCGCACAGCGCCGTTACTCAACTGGAGAGCGCGTCCGATGCGGCTCAGCGGAACGTGAGGACCTCGTCCCCCCAGGCGGTGCGAAGAGAGGCGTCGGGGTCCGAAACGAGCGTGTCGACATGATCGATCACGAGCGTCTCGCGTGGGCGATCCCCGTCCCCGGTGCCATCGACGGTTCGGTACCGACCCCAGACGACGGTGTCCGCGGCGTCGGGCGTGCGTCCGTGCGCGAAAGAGGTCCACCGCTCCTGCATCCGCCGAGAAACGGCCTGCGCGAGGCGTCTGCCGCCCAGTCGGAACGTCGGATCCTTGGGCCCGCCGTCGAGATTGCCCCACAGGTAGGGCAGCTCGGTCGCATGAGTCGCGCCGAGTCCGATCAGGCGGAGGAACGGCGACGCGTGATCGAATCGGTAAAGCCACACATCGGCCACTCGAGCGTGTCCCTCGGCGATCCACAGCGTCGGCATCCGAAATCCGATGTCGCGCGCGATCCCGAGACCGATCGCCCGGTGGCGGGCGTGCTCGTAGGCCGTGCGTATCTGCGCGAGCGGGGGCACGTCCACCGTCGGGTCGTCGAGGCGCATGTTTTCGATCATCTGCTGGATGCGATCGTCGGTGATCGGCATGAGGGGCGACTTCATGAAGCGGAAGAGCGAGGCTTCGTCCTTGTTCGTCCCGATGATCAGCGGCACGGGCAGCCCGCGTCCCTCGTGCAACGCGACGGCAGGAGATTCCGGCAGCAGGTCGCCGTCGATGACGGGAGCGAAAGCGAGAGTGCCGGGAACCTCTGTCGGCACGTCGGCGTAGACCGTCATCCCGGCGGACACGATGTCATCGGCGGAGCACGCCCGAAGCGCGTCGGCGATGACGACGGGATCGTCCGACGTCACCCCGATCGCGCGGACGAACCGTTCCGCGACGACGCGTGCGCGCTCGATGCCGTAGATGCTCGACGCGGGCGAGGACTGGGCGATCGCGCGATGGAAGAGCCCTTCGGCCGAGGGGGTCGCAAGCAGCGTCGTGACGAGTCCGGCGCCAGCGGATTCCCCGAAGACCGTCACGCGTTCGGCGTCACCGCCGAAAGCGCTGATGTTGTCGCGCACCCAGCGGAGGGCGAGGAGAACGTCCTTCAGAGCGAGGTTGCGATCGAATCCGGCGTCGGGAAGCAGACCGGCGAGGTCGAGGAAGCCGAACGCGCCGAGTCGGTAGTTGACGGTCACGACCACGACGTCGCCGTTCGTCACCATCGACGTCGCGTCGAAGAGCGGTTGGCTCGACGCTCCGAAGGTGTAGGCGCCGCCGTGCAGCCACACCATGACGGGCAGAGTTTCTGAACCGTGCTCGCCACCGGTGACGGGTGCGGGATCCTCCGCGGGACCTCCCGGCGACCACACGTTGAGGACGAGACAGTTCTCGTCCATGTCCGCGTGGCCTCCCAGGGGGACGGCGGGGTTCATGCGCTGCGGGCACACCGGCCCGTAGCAACGTGCATCGACCTCGTGCTCCGCGGGCGACGTGGGAATCGGATCGCGCCAGCGGAGCGCCCCGCCCGGCGACTCGCCGAATCGGATGCCTCGCCACGAACGCACGCCCTCGATGACACGACCGCGGAAGGTGCCGCTCGGTGCGACGGCGAGGCACGTCGCCTCCGCCGGCGTGAGTTGAAGAGCGATGTGATCCACGCGAGAACCTCTTGTCTTCGGGTGCCTGACCGGGTCAGGCGGTGAGCTGGTGGACGAGGTGAGCGGCCTCGTTGGCCGCGAGGATCGCGAACAGCACCGTCATGATGACGGCGTTGTGCGTGATCATGTCGGACTTCAACCGTGCGAGGGCACGCGTGACCGCTGGTGATCCGCTCGATGCGAGAAGCGTCGGCAGGATGATGGCGAGGGATCCGGCGACGGCGAAGAGAAGACAGATCATCGCCGCGACGGCGGGATTGTCGTGCGCAGCGCCGATCACCGAGCCCGCTTTGAGTTCCAACGGAATGTTCTTCGAGTTCGTCACCGCCATGAGGAGGCCGAGCCCTGCAGCTCGCGCCGGCGTGATCGAGTCGACGGCGGCGAGCCATGCGGGAGGCTCGGGTGCTGCGCCCGCCTTCGGCCGTGACACCCAACTCGTGAGCGCAAGGACGGTGAAGCCGACGGTGAGAAGGATCGTCAGGATGAGCACGGCGACCTTGCCGCCCCCGGAGTTCGCTTCCGAGGCACCAGCCGCGCTCACGGCCCCGAGGCCCGTGAAAACGAACGCGAGAAGAGTGAACGACGCCGCATAGGCGGGCGCAGCGCTTCGTCCTCGCGCCGACAGCAGGATGGCGATGATCGCAACGATCGGCAGTGGAGAGATGAGCATCCCGACCGCCATCGGGATGAGAGTGTGCAACGCGGGCACGTCGGCATCCGTTCGTCTCGGGCGCACAGGCGACTTCCCGTGGGCTCCGACGAGGACGCTACGGACGGCGGATGGATGCCTCGGCCAGATGGTCGGCTGACACGACAGCATCTGGTGTGAGGAGCGCGACACGGCCTTCGAGGCGGACTCCGTCGGGCACGGCGTCCAGCCGAGCCCCCAGCGCGCGAGCATGCGAGGAAGGGTGGAGTTGTACACCGGCCGGGAGTGCGCCGGGTGACGTGACGCGGACACGAACGTGGGGTCCGGCGCCCGTCGTCACGAGATCGATGACGACGTCGGCGTGTCGACCAAGGCCGTGTTTGGCGGCGTTCAGCAGGCCCTCCGCCACGATGTCGTAGACATCCGACCCTGCCGCGGCGTCCGCGGCGCACCCTGTGCGAGCCTCGGCATCGATCTGGACGCGAAGCGACAGCACGCGGCCCCAGGTGTCGACCAGGGCATCGAGCGACGGTGCATCACGCGGCTGCCGCGGCGCGTCCATGACATCGGCGACGCGGCGCGCGACGACGCCGAGATCGTCGACGAGCTCCGCGAGAGCGGACGCCGAGGGCTCGGGATGCCGAAGAGCGAACGCGATGCTGCGCCCCTGCGCGTCGCGGTGGAGGAACGTCGCCGCCGTGCGCAGACCCTCGCGCGCGCGGCGTGTGCCGGCGTGCGCGAGTCGCATTCGTCCTGTCAGTGCATTCGAGAGGCGGCGCTGCTCGACCCGAAGCGCACGCACCTCGCCCGCACACCCCGCTGTGCAGAACGCAATCAGCGGGTAGACGACGGCCGGGACAAGACCCGTGATCAGCCCCGCGCCCGTCATCCATGCCACGGCGCTCAGAAGGAGGCCGATATTCAGCGCCATGACAGCGAAAAGTGTGAGCGCCGCGGTGCGTCCGCGCCGGAGGATTCGGCGGGGAATGAGGTCGAGAGCAAGGCCGCTGCACAGCACAAGGGCAACACCGGCGAGGATCTCCGAGAGCGGGGCGGTGCGAACGGCGTACGGCAGCATGCACGCGACGTACAGCGTGGAGACCACACCCGCCGGGGGCAGCCGAAACGCGATGTGTCGCGCGGAGCTCGTGCCCGCGAGAGCGATGCCGGGCGGGACGTCGTCCACGCTCTCTCTGGCGAGTGCCGCCAGTCGCCTCGCCGGGCCGCGAAGATGCGCGTCCGCAAGGCGCTGCACATCGGGTCTCGTCGCCGGACCCTGTTGAAGCGCGTCCGCCATTCGCTGCACGTGGCTCGTGGCATCCTGCACCGTCCGTCGAGCACGGGAGGTGTATGCGAGCGCGCTCCTGCGTGGTGTTTCGAGCTCCCGGAGGACCGAGCGCAGCAGGGTGTTCGCCGTGCGGAGCGCGCGCAACGCGTCCAGGGTGACCGCCACGGTGAGGAGCATGACCGCCCACACGACGACATTTGTGGCGACGCGGAACGGCAGGTGCCCCGAGGGCGCGACATCGCCTCCGAACGCCGTCACCCATGCGTCCAGAACGACGGGACGGGCGGCGGCAGCCGCGATCACGCCACCGATCACGACCGTACGGCGGACTCGGGGGTGAACAAGACGCCTCTCGAGCAAGCCGAGGAACGCGAGCGCCCCGGCGAAGCACATCCAGGCCAGCACGACGGCCATCAGCCAAGTCAGACGCTCTGCGCCGTACGATGCCGGCGCCATCACCGTCAGGGACACCGGCAACGTGAGCGCGACGGACCAGCCCGACACGACGCGCCCGCTGTCAAGGACTCGCACGGCAGCGGACAGCAGCTCCCTCACCGAACTGGGCCGAACTCGGTGATGTACAGCGCCGCCGCGGCGACCCGAGGGTTGATGGCGAGATCGCCCGTGAGACCCAGTCGCGCGAATATGCGGCTGATCGAGCGCTCCACTGCACGCACCGAGATGCGAGATGCGTGCGCGATCTGCTCGTTGGACCACCCACGAGAGACCATCGCGAGGACCTCGAGCTGGTGTCGAGTGAGACCACCCAGCCCTGCCCGATCATGGATCACTGGATCCGATGGCAGCGGGCGAACCGCGAGCGACCTCTCGATCGCCGAGATGAGCTGATCGGGCGAGTCGAGGCGCTGCTTGGAGACGAACTCGGCACGAGGGATGCCCATGGCCGTCGCGCCTGCCGCGGCTCGAGGAAAGCTGCTCAAGAACACGACGCCCACATGCGGGGCGAGCCTCGTCAGCATGACGGCGAGTTCCGCACCCGAGGGCCGCGAGCCCAGATCGATGTCGGTGAGGAGTACGTCGGGGTCGAACTCGGCGAACAGGCGTGTGGCATCGGCGGCATCCGCCGCACCGGCCGTGATGAATCCGTGTCGGTCGAGAAGGTCGCAGACCAGTACACGCAGTGCCGCGAGATCTTCGACGACGAGCACCCGCCGCACCCACTCCGCCACCACGACATCAACCTAGCCGAGTCAGTGATCACCGCTTGGCGCGCGGTTTCCGGTGGGCCCTGCCGGGATCGAACCGACGACATCCACGGTGTAAACGTGGCGCTCTACCAGCTGAGCTAAAGGCCCTTCGCGGATCAGTCTACGGTTCATCGAGGTGGCCGTGCGGCATCCCGAACCCCTTCCGAGTGAGTAGGCTGAGAGGCGGTGTGTTGTGCGCGCCCGACAACGGCGCGCCCGCATCTATTGCGATTACCTGGCATGACCTGCCAGAACGACGAAAGGTCTCGCGTGACTGTCAACGACCAGGACCCGTACTCGCAGGAGCCGCTCGACAGCGACCCCGAAGAGACATCGGAATGGCGGGAATCCCTTCAGCAGCTCGTGCAGGCCAAGGGCCACGGCCGCGGCCGCGAGATCATGCTGAGCCTCCTGCAGACCTCGCACGAACTGCAGCTGAACGTTCCGCAGGTCCCGACGACGGACTACATCAACACCATCTCTCCCGATGCCGAGCCCGAGTTCCCCGGTGACGAGGAGCTCGAGCGCCGCTACCGCCGGTGGATCCGGTGGAACGCCGCGGTCACGGTGCACCGCGCGCAGCGCCCCGGGATCGGCGTCGGTGGCCACATCTCGACGTATGCCTCGTCCGCGTCGCTCTACGAAGTCGGCTTCAACCACTTCTTCCGCGGGCTCGACGACCCGAGCGGCGGCGACCAGATCTTCATCCAGGGACACGCCTCCCCCGGCATCTATGCACGGTCGTTCCTCGAGGGTCGCCTGACCGAGGCGCAGCTCGACGGTTTCCGCCAGGAGAAGTCGACCGCGCCCAATGGCATCCCCTCGTACCCGCACCCCCGTCTCATGCCGGACTACTGGCAGTTCCCGACGGTGTCGATGGGACTCGGCCCGATCAACGCCATCTATCAGGCGATGACGAACAAGTACCTCACCAACCGTGGCGTCAAGGACCTCTCCGACTCGCACGTCTGGGCGTTCCTCGGTGACGGCGAGATGGACGAGGTCGAAAGCCGCGGACAGCTGCAGGTCGCTGCCAACGAGGGCCTCGACAACCTGACCTTCGTCGTGAACTGCAACCTGCAGCGCCTCGACGGCCCGGTTCGCGGCAACGGCAAGATCATCCAGGAGCTCGAGAGCTACTTCCGCGGTGCGGGCTGGAACGTCATCAAGGTCGTCTGGGGCTCCGGTTGGGACCAGCTCCTCTCGCAGGATGTCGACGGCGCTCTCGTCCGCCTCATGAACACGACGCCGGACGGTGACTTCCAGACGTACCGCGCCGAGGACGGCAAGTTCATCCGCGACCACTTCTTCGGTCGCGACGAGCGGACCGCAGCGCTCGTCAAAGACTGGTCGGACGAGGACATCTGGGGCAAGCTTCGCCGCGGTGGACTGGACTACCGCAAGGTCTACGCCGCGTACAAGGCCGCCGTCGAGCACAAGGGACAGCCGACCGTCATCCTCGCGAAGACGATCAAGGGCTACGGTCTCGGTCACCACTTCGAGGGACGCAACGCGACCCACCAGATGAAGAAGATGACGCTCGACGACCTCAAGCACTTCCGCGACTCGATGCGCATCCCCGTGTCCGACGCGCAGCTCGAGGAGAACCCCTACCTCCCGCCGTACTACAACCCCGGTGAGCACGACGAGACGATCCAGTACCTGCGCGAGCGTCGCAAGGCTCTCGGCGGGTTCCTCCCCGAGCGTCGCACGCACCACGTCGGTCTCGAGCTGCCCGGCGACGCGGCCTACGCGCTGCCCAAGAAGGGCTCCGGCACGCAGGAGATCGCCACGACGATGGCGTTCGTCCGACTGCTGAAGGACCTGCTTCGCGCCAAGGACTTCGGGCACCGCATCGTCCCGATCATCCCGGACGAGGCGCGGACGTTCGGCATGGACGCCTACTTCCCGACGGCCAAGATCTACAACCCGCACGGCCAGAACTACACGTCGGTCGACCGCGAACTCCTCCTTGCCTACAAGGAGAGCCCGCAGGGCCAGATCATGCACGTCGGTATCAACGAGGCGGGTGCTCTCGCCGCGTTCACGGCGACCGGCACGTCGTACGCGACGCACGGTGAGCCGCTCATCCCCGTTTACGTCTTCTACTCGATGTTCGGATTCCAGCGCACGGGAGACGCCCAGTGGGCGGCGGGCGACCAGATGGCTCGCGGCTTCATCATCGGAGCCACGGCGGGTCGCACGACCTTGACGGGTGAGGGCCTGCAGCACGCGGACGGCCACTCGCACCTCCTCGCCTCGACGAACCCCGCGACAATCTCGTACGACCCCGCGTACGGCTACGAGATCGCCCACATCGTGCGCGACGGACTCGAGCGCATGTACGGCGGTGAGCACGACGACCCGAACGTCATGTACTACCTGACGGTCTACAACGAGCCGATCGTCCAGCCCGCCGAGCCGGCGGATGTCGATGTCGATGGCATCGTCCGCGGCATCCATCGCATCTCCGCGTCGGAGGGCGACGGTCCCAAGGCGCAGCTGCTGGCCTCGGGTGTCGGTGTCCCGTGGGCGCTCGAAGCGCAGGAGCTCCTCCGTGAGGACTGGGGCGTCCAGGCGGACGTCTGGTCGGTCACCTCGTGGACCGAGCTGCGTCGTGACGGACTTGAGGTGGATCAGCACAACTTCCTCCACCCGTCGGAGCCCGCTCGGACGGCGTACATCACCGACAAGCTGCGTGGGACGCCCGGCCCCGTCGTCGCCGTGAGCGACTTCATGAACGCGGTCCAGGACCAGATCCGCCCGTGGGTCGAGCACAACTACTGGACGCTCGGTGCCGACGGATTCGGCTTCTCCGACACGCGCGCGGCAGCACGGCGCTTCTTCAAGATCGACGGACCGTCGATGGTCGTCCGCACCCTCCAGGCTCTCGCCGCCGAGGGCTCGGTCGATGCGTCGCTCGCGGCGCAGGCGATCGAGAAGTATCGCCTGCACGACGTGAACGCCGGCACGAGCGGAAACGCGGGCGGCGAAAGCTGACGCCCGCGATGGCAGACACGTCCGCGGCGGACAAGTCCGAGATCCTTGCGTGGTTGCGCAAGATCTCGGGAGATCTGGCGTCGGCGACGATCAAGCGACTCGAAGACACGCTGCCCTGGTATGCGGACATGCCTCCGGCGCGCCGGTCGGCCGTCGGCCTCGTCGCACAGGCGGGCATCACATCGTTCATCCAGTGGTACGAAGATCCGGCCTCGACACCGTGGATCGCGGCGGACATCTTCGCGGCAGCCCCCCGCGAGCTGCTGCGAAGCGTGAGCCTTCAGCAGACGCTCCAGCTCATCCGCGTCACGGTGAGCGTCACGGAAGAGCGCGTCGCGGGCAAGGACGAGAGCCTTCGCGAGGCGATCCTGCTCTACTCGCGTGACGTGGCCTTCGCCGCCGCTGACGTCTACGCGCGTGCCGCGGAGGCGAGAGGGCTGTGGGATGCCCGGCTCGAAGCGCTCGTCGTGGACTCGATCCTCACGGGCGAGACCGACGAAGAGCTGCCGAGCCGGATCGCCGCACTCGGATGGCACGGCCACGGAGAGGTGTCGGTCCTCGTCGGGACGACCCCACCTCAGTTCGATGTGGATCAACTGCGGAGGGTGGCGCGCAAGCTCGGCGTCGATGTGCTGATCGGGGTGCAGGGCTCACGGCTCGTGCTCGTTGTCGGACGCGCCGAGACGGGAGGGCGCGACGAAGCCCCCATGGATCTGCCGTTCGTCGAGATCGCCCGACGGCTCGAACCCGGATTCGGGGCCGGTCACCTCGTGCTCGGTCCGTCGGTCCCCGCCCTCGTCGAGGCAAGTCAAAGCGCGCGTGCGGCACTCGCCGGATTCGCCGTCGCCCGCGCCTGGCGGCACGCGCCCCGACCGGTCGAGGCGGACGACCTCCTTCCCGAGCGCGCGTTGGCCGGCGACCCGCTCGCCAAGCAGACGCTCGTCGAGCGGATCTACCGGCCGCTGCAGGCGCACAGCGCCGACCTCGTCGCGACGCTCTGGAGCTATCTCGACAACGGCCGTTCGCTCGAAGCGACAGCGCGCGAACTCTTCGTGCATCCCAACACCGTGAGATACCGGCTGAAGCGCGTTTCGGAGGTCATCGGGTGGGATGCTACTGGGCCTCGAGAGGCGCTGATCCTTCAGACGGCACTCATCCTGGGATCGATCGGCACGGATGCGGCACGTCGCCGTCCTCCGCAGCGTCGAACCGCTCGGTAGCGCGCGTACGACTCTTCTGTACGGCACGCACAAACACTTCGGCGATTCTTGTGTGATCAGCGCCAGAACGCACTCCCGATGATTGGCAGGATGGACAAGTGATGATTGCCCTCTTCCCGGGTCAGGGCTCGCAGTCCCCCGGTTTCCTCACGCCGTGGCTCGAACTCGACGGCGCTGCCGATCGGCTCGCGGCGTACTCGGAGTGGTCCGGGGTCGACCTCGTCGCCGCGGGTACCGAGTGGGATGCGGACCAGATCCGCGACACCCAGGTCGCCCAGCCCCTCATCGTCGCGGCAAGTCTGTTGTCGTGGAACACGCTGGATGAGCGCGAGCGAGTCGACGGCGTTGCCGGGCACTCCGTCGGAGAGTTCGCGGCGGCTGCCGCGGCCGGCATCCTCTCGGAGGAAGACGCCATGCGTCTCGTCGGCATCCGCGGGCGTGCCATGGCTGAGGCAGCGACGGCAGAGTCGACGGGAATGAGCGCGGTTCTCGGCGGAGACGAGGGAGCGGTCCTCGAACGTCTCGTGGAACTCGACCTCACGCCGGCGAATTACAACGGCGGCGGGCAGCTCGTCGCCGCGGGAACGCTCGATGCTCTCTCACGACTCGCGGAGGCACCCCCTGCGGGAACGCGCATCATCGCGCTCCAGGTCGCTGGCGCCTTCCACACGCGCTTCATGGCTCCCGCGGTCGAAACGCTCCGCGCCGCCGTTCAGGACGCGTCGGTGTCCGATCCGACGCTCACGATCTGGACCAACCGAGACGGTTCGACCGTCTCCTCAGGCGCGGAATTCGCGCGGCTTCTCGTCGAACAGGTCGCATCGCCCGTGCGCTGGGACCTCTGCATGGCGTCGTTCGCCGCCGCGGGAGTCGACGGGCTCGTCGAGCTCGCGCCCGGCGGGACGCTGACGGGTCTCGCCAAGCGCGGACTGCGCGGGACGCCTGCCGTGGCGATGAAGACGCCCGCCGACCGGGAGAAGTTCTCGGCGATGCTTCAGGGAGGCTCCGAATGACCCCGACCCTCGCACAGCCCACCGGCCCGGCACATACGCGTATCTACGCCTATGGTGCGGCCCGTGGCGAGATCGCCGTCCCCAATGACGATCTGGTCGGCCCCATCGACTCGAGCGACGAGTGGATCCGCCAGCGGACGGGCATCGTGACGCGCACGCGTGCTGTCAAGGAGACGAGCGCCGTCGACCTGGCCACGACCGCCGCGCGAGAGGCGATCGAGCGTTCGGGTGTCGACCCGTCGCTCATCGACGCCGTGCTGGTCGCGACGATCTCCAATCCGCAGCAGACGCCCTCGGTCTCCGCGATCGTCGCCGACCGCGTCGGCGCCAACCCGGCAGCCGCGTACGACCTGAATGCCGCCTGCGCGGGATTCGCCTACGGCGTTGCGCAGGCGGATGCGCTCATCCGCGGTGGTCTCGCGCATTACGCCGTCGTCATCGGTGCCGAGAAGCTCAGCGATGTCGTCGATCCGACCGATCGGAGCATCTCGTTCCTCCTCGGCGACGGTGCCGGCGCGGTCGTCATCGGCCCGAGCGACACGCCCGGGATCGGCCCGACCGTATGGGGATCCGACGGCTCCAAGGCCGACGCCGTGGGGATGAACGCGACCCTCACGCAGTTCCGCGACGGGGAAGCGGCATGGCCGACGCTGAGGCAAGAAGGTCCGACCGTTTTCCGATGGGCGGTGTGGGAGATGGTGAAGGTCGCACGCGAGGCGCTCGCTGCCGCGGGCGTCGAGGTCAGCGATCTTGCGGCATTCGTCCCGCACCAGGCGAACATGCGGATCATCGACGAGTTCGCCAAGCAGCTTCGCCTGCCTGAGACCGTCGTCATCGGGCGCGACATCGAGACGACGGGCAACACCTCTGCGGCGTCCATTCCGCTCGCGACACACAGGCTTCTCGAAGAGCATCCCGAGCTCAGCGGTGGTCTCGCGCTGCAGATCGGGTTCGGCGCCGGACTCGTGTTCGGTGCACAGGTCGTCGTCCTCCCGTGAGGCCGACGACTGCGACCCTAGACTGACTTCTGGCCCAACGAGGCCCACGAATCCCGGAGAAACAGGAGAACACCATGGCATTCAGCAACGACGAGGTCCTCGCCGGACTTGCCGAGCTCATCACCGACGAGACGGGTATCTCGGCCGACGAGGTCGCGCTCGAGAAGTCGTTCACCGACGATCTCGACATCGACTCGATCTCGATGATGACGATCGTCGTGAACGCCGAGGAGAAGTTCGGCGTCACGATCCCCGACGACGAGGTCAAGAACCTCAAGACTGTCGGCGACGCCGTCACCTTCATCACGTCGAACCAGGAGTAACCCGCCTCCGGTGGGGGGCTCATGCCCCCACCGGGCTCACCCCGAGGACACATCTCGCCCATGACATCGTCACGCATCGTCGTCACCGGCATCGGAGCAACGTCTCCGATCGGCGGCACGGCACCCGAGAGCTGGTCGGCTCTGCTCGACGGCGCCTCCGGTGCCCGCACCCTCGAGCACGACTGGGTGGAGCAGTACCAGCTGCCCGTCACCTTCGCTGCCGAGGCTCTCGTCCGCCCCGAGACCGTCCTCGAGCGGCCCATCGCGAAGCGGCTGGATCCGTCGTCGCAGCTCGCCCTCATCGCAGCGAAGGAGGCGTGGGAGGACGCCGGTTCGCCCGACGTCGATTCCGATCGACTCGGCGTCGACTTCGCGACGGGGATCGGCGGTGTCTGGACGCTTCTGGACGCCTGGGACACGTTGCGCGAGAAGGGACCGCGCCGGGTCATGCCGATGACGGTCCCGATGCTCATGCCGAACGCCGCGGCGGGCAACCTTTCGCTGCACTTCGGCGCGCGTGCGTATGCGCGCACGGTTGCGAGCGCGTGCGCATCGAGCACCGAGTCGATCGTGAACGCCGTCGAGCACATTCGCGCAGGGTATGCCGACGTCGTGATCGCCGGCGGCACGGAGTCGGCCATCCATCCGATCACGATCGCTTCTTTCGCCTCCATGCAGGCGCTGTCCAAGCGCAACGACTCCCCCGCGACGGCCTCCCGTCCGGGGAGCATCGATCGTGATGGCTTCGTCATGGGAGAGGGTGCGGCTGTGCTCATCCTGGAGACGGAAGAGCACGCGCGCGCGCGCGGCGCCAAGATCTACGCGGCGATCGTGGGCGGCGGCGTGACCGCGGATTCGTACCACATCACGGCCAACGACCCCGAAGGAACCGGTGCCGCGCGTGCCGTCGAGATGGCGCTGGCGATGGCCGGCGCGTCTCCCGACGATGTCACGCACATCAACGCGCACGCGACGTCGACCCCCGTGGGTGACCCCAACGAGTACCAGGCCCTCCGTACTGTTTTCGGGTCCCGCGTCGACGAGATCCCCGTGTCCGCGACGAAGGCCTCGACGGGTCACCTTCTCGGCGGCACCGGGGCACTCGAGGCGATCTTCACGATCATGGCGATCAAGGAGCGTGTCGCGCCGCCGACGATCAACATCACCGAGCCGGATCCGGCCGTGCCCTTCCGGTTGACGGGCGATCCGACGCCGTTGGGCGCCGGGGACCAGCTGGCGATCAGCAACTCCTTCGGCTTCGGCGGGCACAACGCGGTCGCCGCGTTCGCATCCGTCTGAGCACACGCGACGATGCCCCGGACCTCACGGTCCGGGGCATCTGCCGTTGTCAGGCGGCGATACGTCTTCCTACCGTCCGGGAATGACACCGACCGTCAGGTATGACGCCTCACCGCCCGAGCTTCATCCCACCTTGTGGAGCCAGACGACAGGAGCCTCGTCGCTCGCGTGCCGGAAGGGTTCGAGTTCTTCGTCCCATGCCGCACCCAGCGCGATCTCCAACTCGCGTCGCAACTCCATAGGATCGCCCGCGGAGATCTCGAGCGCGTAGCGGACGCGTTCCTCGCCGACGACGACATTGCCCGCCGTATCGGTCTGAGCGAAATGGATGCCGAGGCTGGGCGTGTGCATCCACCGGCCGCCGTCGGAGCGCGGAGTGGGATCCTCCGTCACCTCGAAGCGGAGGTGCTCCCAGCCACGGATCGCTGTCGCGAGTGCTGCGCCGGTTCCGGCGTTGCCCTCCCAGTAGAACTCCGCGCGCCGACTACCGGCGAGGACGGGCTGTTCCGTCCACTCGAAGTTCACCGCCCGGCCCAGGGCGCGACCGACCGCCCACTCGAGGTGGGGGCACAACGCTCGTGGCGCTGAGTGAATGAAGATCACTCCGCGCGCCTGTGGTGTCGCCATCATGTCTCCGTTTCGTCAGGTACGTCTTCCCCTACGACCTGTCGAACGGTGCATGTGTATTCGGTTGTGCTTGCGGCAATTATGTCTCAGGAACACGCGGAATGACAAGCGTGTCATTCCGCGTGTCACATGACGGTGCCCCGGCCGTCACCGACCGGGGCACCGAACGAGCAGAGGACTCAGGCCTCGCTCATGACATTGACGGCCGCCTGGCCCTTCGCGGCGTAGTACGCCGCGCGCGCGGCATCCTTCCGCGCCTGCTCGGCGTAGCCGGCATCGAGGATCTCCTGATCGACCGCGACGCTCTCGACGGTGTTCACGCCGTTGTACTTCTCGATATAGGCATCGAGTTCCGGGCCCGACGTCCACGACGTGATGAGGCAGTAACGGGGCTCTGTGCCGACGTGGGTCGCAGCGTGCCAGAGACGCTGCGTGTCGATGATCAGCTGCGCGCCGGCAGGAAGCGCGATACGCACTTCGCCCTGCGGGTCGGTGCGGTTCTCACGAAGGACGAAGAAGCTGTCCTTGTCATCCGTCAAGTTGAAGAACCCACGGACGACCCATCCGGTGCCGTCGGGGTTGAGACGGTTGTTGTCGTCTTGATGCAGGTTGTACAGGCACTCGCCGTACGGCGTCGGCTGCAGCTCGATGACGCGGCAGCGGCCGACATTTGCACCCGGCTCCTGTGCGCGTCGCGTCAGGTTGGGAGCCTTCTCGACTTGCGAGTCGATCCAGACGCCGTCCTTGTCGGTGCGCGGCGGCTTGTGGTTCCAGAACCCGTTGCACTCGATCTCGCCGAATGCGCTGGCGAGCGGAGCGAAGCGGGTGTCACCCGACGACTTCCAGTCGTTGTACTCGATGTCGAGCCATTCCTTCGGATCGAGTTCCTGGTTGTACCGGTCGAGGACGACGTAGCCGGTTTCCTCGAGCGCGGCGGACTTGATGTAACCCATGAGGTGGATCAGCCTTTCGTAGGGGGCCAGCACGTTTTAACAGGCCCAACTTAGGCAAGCCTACCTCGGGGGTCCGCAGGGACTCTGGAGCCCGACCGTGAAAAATCGGGCCCGCGACTGCGCGGCTAGACTCGACGGCGGCGCGGGGCGATCCGCACCGGACGAAGGGGGCGAAACGGGGACATGGCGGTAGCCACCAACATCGACGCGACAGCGGTGAACACGATCTCGTGGCTGTCGGACCCCAAGACCGCCATCGTCGTTCCCGTCTATCAGCGCCAGTACCGCTGGGACATCGGCGGCTGCGAGCAACTCCTCGCGGATGTCAGAGCGGCTGCGGCCAGCGGCAGCCGGTCGATGCACTTCATCGGCTCCATCCTCTCTTCCGTCGACGGCGACTCCTCCGAGCTCGTCCTGATCGACGGACAGCAACGGATCACGACGCTCATGCTTCTCGTGGCCGCGCTTCATCACACGATCCGTGAGACCGACGCGGGACTCGCGTCGGAGTTGGAGGCCGTGCTCGTGCGGCCGACCGACCCCGGCAAGACCAAGCTGCGTCCGCACGACGCGTGGGCGGGCGTCTTCCAAGACGTCGTGCTGGAACGGCGTTCGATGGATGCCGCCCAGCGGGACTCCCGCTTCGATGACAATTACGCGTTCTTCCGCAGCCAGATCAGCGCCGAGGAGGCACCGCTCATCTGGGCGGGAGTGCAGCGACTCGAGCACGTCGCGATCACACTCGGTGCGGGCGCGAACGCACAGCAGATCTTCGCGAGCCTCAATTCGACGGGTGAGCCGCTCCGCGACCACGAGCTGATCCACAATTACGTGCTCATGGGGCTGTCGCACGCGGAGCAGAGCGAGATCGAGGACGAGTACTGGCTTCCGATCGAGCAGGCGACGGGAGCAGCCATCGGTGCGTTCTGGCGCCACTACCTCGTCATGTTGACGGGCCGCGAGGTTGCCGTCGCGGGCGAGCACGGCGTGTACAGCGCCTTCCGCCAGCGCTTCCCGCGGATCGACTTCGACACCTTGCGGGCGCACGCCCACGAGTGGCGGGCCTACGCGGACATCTACCGCACGCTCCTCGAGCCGTCGCGAGCCCACGCGCCCGAGCTGGTCCCCCAGCTGACCTCGATCAACACCTTCGCGCGGGGGGCCTTCCCGCTCGTGATGCGCGCCTACCGTGACTACGAACAGGGCCGCATCGCACTCCAGGGACTTGTCGACACCCTCGAGCACGTGCAGTCTCTGTATCTGAGAAGGACCGTCGTCGGCCTCAGCAACGATCGACTGATCGCGCGACTGTGTCGTGCTCGGGACGAGGGTCCCGATGAGCTCATCCGAGCGATCACCCGCATCACGCCGTCGGACGAGCGCGTACGCGCGGCCCTGAAGTACAGCGATCTTCCCCACGCGGCGCACGTCTTAAGCCGGATCTTCGACGTCGACGCGGACGACGCGCCCGATGTCGAGCACGTGGTCCCCCTGTCGCCGCGGGCGGACTGGACAGGAGACGGTGTGCGAGTCTGGGCGGACCTCACCGACGACGAGCAGAACAGCCACCGTGCCCTCGCCCAGACCCTCGGCAACCTGACTCTGCTCGAGGAGCCGCTTGCGATGCGTGCGCTCGATGCGTCGTTCCCCTCGAAGCGCGACATCTACCGCTCGAGCGGCGTCGCCGCCACTAGATCGCTCGCCGAGCTCGACCACTGGGGCACGAAGGAGATCACTACACGCACGGTCGCGCTGACGGATCGCTTCCTCGACGTATGGCGGCGACCCGCCGCGGGTCTCATCGACGACGACGGTCTCACTCCGATCCTCGATGCCGTACGCCGTCGCGGCTGGCCGCGCGGGTGGGAGCGCGAGTTCGAGTACACCGAGTATCGCGGCGAGCACTGGGAAGTGTACGACGTCAAGTACCTCTTCAACCGAATCTTCAAGCGACTGTGGGCTGACGAGCGCGAGAGTGTCATCCGTTTCAGCGAGAACCGCGGAGGTCCGCTCTACCCCGCTCGCGCGTGGAACGGTCAGTGGGACCAGCTCGACGACGAGACTTATCTCTACATGGGATGGGACTCGAAGTACATGCTCACGGCGGTGCAGGGCGTCCTCGACGAAGCAGGCCTCGCGCGCGAGGTCTTCGTCAAGTACTCCTACATCGGCGCCGCCATGTAGCGCGCTCCCCCTCCGGCGTCGACCTCTCGCGCGGATGACCGGCCTCGTGCGCCCGACGCACCCTGCCGAGAAGACCCCAACTGTCGTCGAGCCGGGCGCAGACGCGCAGTACGGGTCTTTTCGACGGGTAGGACGGTCGGCCCTGGCAGAGGCAAGGATGCGCGATGCGGGGCCTGCTCAGCGGGGCTGTGGTGGGGCGGGTGGGACTTGAACCCACGATCGTCGGGTTATGAGCCCGCTGCCTTGACCAGCTTGGCCACCGCCCCGTTCGAGGATCGAGCCTACCGGCATCCGGAATGAGTCGTCAGCGACGAGGCGGCTTGTCATCGTCGACGGGAGGCTCGGGCCAGACCTTCGACACAGCCCTCGTGATGCGGATCGAGCCCGTCGTGGGCGCGACCGGTTCGGTGCGCTCGCTCCCCCGTTGGATCGGCAGTCCCTGGCTGTCGCTCACGACCTGCGGATGGTTGCGCGCGAGGTCGTACACACCGATCACGGCGATCACGCCGGCGATCCCGAACCCGATGTAGGCCCACAGCGGCGCGTTCGCCGCTTCGCCGAGAACCGTCAGTCCGATGACGATCGCCACGATCGGGTCGATGACCGTGAGACCGGCGATCACGAGGTCCGGCGGACCGGAGGAGTATGCCGTCTGCACGAAGTACGCACCGATTCCTGCGGCCACGAGGAGCGCCGCGAGACACGTCAGCGTGAGCCACTCGAAATCTCCGGACTGGATGCGGCTGATGACGACCTTCGCGAGAGTCGCGACGAAGCCGTACATGATGCCTGCGCCCAGGATGTAGAAGAGCGCGTTCATCCGCAGGCGCAGCCACACCCACAGGGCTCCGAGGACGAGAGTGACGACGGCGAGGATCAGGAGAATCGTGATGAGCTGCCCGTTCGAGACAGGCTCGTCGCTTGCCACGAGGGCCGCGATCGTGACGAAGATGAAGATGCCGCCGACGCATTCGATGATGGCTCGGATGGATCTCTTCGTGGGCTTGTGGCCGCTGATCCGCGCGTTGAGAAGCGTCGTGATGACGAGTGCGATCGCGCCCAGGGGCTGCACCACGATGAGCGGAGCGAACGACAGAGCGCCCAGTTGGCAGGCGATCGCGAGTCCGAGCATCACCGTTCCGACGACCCACGAAGGACGTGTCAGCAGACGACCGAGCTGCCGCGGAGTGAGCCCACCCGATGAGGGGCCGCCCGACTGCTGCTCGACTTTCATGACACCGCGGTGTTGGTATTGCGCACCGAACGACATGAAGACGGCACCCAGGAGGGCGAGGGGTATGCCGATCAAGAGGGCGGGATTCTCGAAAACGCCGGCGAGGGCGTTGCCGACATCCTCGAGGTTCTCGATATCGCCGGTCGTCCACATCACCCCTAGACACTAACCGGCACCACCCCTCGATAGGCTCAAGGCGTGGCTGTTCTCCCGATTCGCATCATGGGCGATCCCGTCCTGCACGCACCCGCATCTCCCGTCGACGAGATCACCGACGACATCCGGACCCTTGTCGCCGACATGTTCGAGACGATGGATGCCGCGCCCGGTGTGGGTCTCGCGGGACCGCAGGTGGGCGTCGGCCTCCGCATCTTCACCTATAGCTACGAAGACGACGAGGGCAAGCCGTGGCGCGGCGTCATCCTCAATCCCGAGCTGTGGATGCGGCCGCTCGTTCCGGGTGACCCCGATCCCGACGACGAATCCGAGGGGTGCTTGTCGTTTCCCGGCGAGCGATTCCCGCTGCGCCGCTCCGATTCGGTCCTCGTCACGGGGACGGACCTCGAAGGCGACCCCGTCCGCATCGAGGTCGACGGATGGCGTGCCAGGATCATGCAGCACGAGTTCGATCATCTCGACGGCATCATCTACGTCGATCGACTTTCGGATGCCGATTGGAAGACGGCGCAGAAGATCGCCCGCAAGCGCGGTTGGGGACGCCCCGGCCAGTCGTGGACCCCGGGGATCGACGACCTCGAGGCCTGACCTCGAGGCCTGACCAGGGCAAGAAGAAAGGCCCCGGGGTGGAGCCCGAGGCCTTCGCTCCCCGGCTTGGACTCGAACCAAGAACCTATCGGTTAACAGCCGATTGCTCTGCCAATTGAGCTACCGAGGAAGAGCCCCGCTCGCGCGAGGCAACCAGACCATCCTAGCAAAGCTCGGACGGTGTTCGTGACGTCAGGTCGAGATCAGCCAGCGGTCGGCTTCGCTGCTCGGGGTCCACAACATCGAGTCGGCGTCAGGTCCGTAGGCGATGGCGTGGCCCGCGTGCATGACGAGCACATGAGCGTGCAGGTCCCGCGCGACGTCCATCTCGTTCGTGACGACCAGGGTCGCCATCGCGTACTCGTCGCGCCTCCGGATGATTGCTTCGCGGGCGGCCACCCGCACTTCGACGTCCATGTTCGCGAAGGGGTCGTCGGCGATGAAGACGGTCGGCTGGAGGATCATGGCGCGCGCGAAGGCGACACGCTGGCGCATGCCGGCACTCAGCTCGTAGGGGTACTTGTTCGCTGCGCCCAAGGGAAGCATCAATTCGTCGAGGAGCGTAGCCACGCGCACCGAGAGGGCACGCTGATTGACCGTGCGGTCGCGGCTCGTGATCGGCTCGGCGATCACCTCGGCGACGGTCGATCGCGCGGGGAGCGTGGCGCCCGCCGACTGCGCGAGGTATCCCGTGCGGTAGGTGAGCACGCGGTGTGCGCGGCCCGGGCGTCGGACCCGAATGCCCTCGACCCACGCCTCGCCGCCGCTGATCGATCTCCCGCTCTCGTCGGAACCGGCGAGGATCGCCGCGAGAGTCGACTTTCCCGATCCCGTCGGCCCCATGATCGCGAGGGTATGACCATGATCGAGAGCGAAGGTCAGGCCGTCGACGATCCGCTCCCTGTCGAGCCTGCCCGTTCGGGCGATCGACAGGTCTTCGCAGCGGATGGCGGCATCGGCTTCGCGAGACGTGGTCATCACGCCATCCTGCCTGCCGCGGAGCCGACTCGCCACCGCGCCGCGCGCATCACGCCTCGTCCGTGATCCGGGCACGCTCCCGATCGATCTCACGCAGACGGATCCGGATGCTCCGACCGTCGGTCGAATCCGGTGGCACCCGCTGGATCGCACCGAGCAACTCGGACTTCTCGGTCTCGAGCGCGCGACGGATGAGATGGCGCGCGAGATCCGTCGTCGACGAGACCGCCGCATCGTCGGTGAGTGCGGGGAAGTCGGCGGCCAGCAGCTCTCCCCCGAGCGAACGGTACGGCTCACGGATCGAGGTCACGGCCTCCATCGCCCACCCCACCCGCTGACGGTCGGGCGCACTCGCGATCGCTTGGCGGACAGCGTCGAGCGCCTGATGGCGGAACGGGAAGCCGACCGCGCGTGACACCAGATCTGTGTCCAGCCGGTGACCGAACTGCAGGAATCCCATGAGTGCATCGCGTTCGAGGGCAACCTCGGCTGACCGTGGGAGCGAGGCGATCGTCACGCGGGCGGTCTCCCCGGAGAGCGCCTCCGCGGGCTTCGTGGCATCGGGTGTCCGAGAACCCCCACGCGCTGCCCGCTCGACTTCTCGCCGCACGTCCTCGGTGTCCATGCCGAGGCGACGGGCGAGAACGCGGACATACTCCGGCTGCAGGAGCGGATCTCGCAGTTCGCCGACGACGGGGGCGGCGGATCGCAGCGCGCCGACACGCCCTTCGACGCTCGCGAGATCGAAGCCCGAGATGCGCTGGTCGAGGACGAATTCCACCATGGGCACCTTCGCCTCGACGAGGGCCCGCACGGCGCCGTCGCCTCGCTGGAGCCGCAGATCGCAAGGGTCCAGCCCCTCGGGACCGGTCGCGACGTATGTCTGCGCGTTGAATCGCTTGGCGTCGGCGAAGGCGCGCAGAGCGGCCTTCTGGCCGGCGGCATCGGGGTCGAAGGTGAAGACGACCTCGCCCGCGGCCGAATCGTCGCCCATGACACGACGCAGCACGGAGATGTGATCGGAGCCGAATGCCGTGCCGCAGGTCGCGATCGCGGTCGTCACGCCCGCGAGATGGCACGCCATGACGTCGGTGTAGCCCTCGACGACGACGACCCTGTGCTCGCGAGACACGGTGCGCTTCGCGAGATCGAGCCCGTAGAGCACCTGGGCCTTCTTGTAGATCGTCGTCTCCGGCGTATTGAGGTACTTGGGTCCGTTGTCATCGTCGTAGAGTCGCCTGGCCCCGAACCCGAGCACCTGTCCCGTCACGTCGCGGATGGGCCAGACGACTCTTCCGCGGAAGCGGTCGTAGACGCCGCGTTGGCCTTGCGAGACGAGTCCTGCCGCGCTGAGGACATCCTCGGGGTAACCCTCGGCCCGAAGGGCGTTGAGCATTCCCGACCATCCTCGCGGGGCGTATCCCACTCCGAAGTGCGCGGCCGCGCCGGCATCGAAGCCTCGCTCGCCGAGGAATCGGCGCGCGGTCTCCGCCTCCGGCGTCGCGAGCTGCGCGCGGAAGAAGTCGGCGGCGGCGGCGTTCGCGGCGTAGAGGCGCGAGCGACCTGCCGTTTCGGGCGCCGCTCCCCCGTCCTCGTAGTGCAGCGAGTACCCGATGCGCCCGGCGAGGCGTTCGACGGCCTCGGTGAACGTCATGTGGTCCATCGCGCGGAGGAACGAGTACACGTCGCCGGATTCGCCGCACCCGAAGCAGTGGTAGAACCCGGCTTGCGGGCGCACGTTGAAGCTGGGGCTGCGTTCGTCGTGGAAGGGGCAGAGTCCCTTGAGAGCGCCCACGCCAGCGGGTTTGAGAGCGACGCGCTCTCCGATGATGTCGGCGATGTTGGTGCGGGCCTTCACCTCGTCGACGTCGGCCTGGCGGATGCGCCCCGCCATCAGGTGCTCTCCGCGGGAGAGACGGATGCTCGGGGGGCCCAGATCCCGATGGAACCGGCGTCGAGCTCGCCCACGAGCCGCTCATGCCACGCGATCGCGAGCTGGTCGGTGAGGCTCGCCACTTGGTCGACGACGACCCGCTTCCGCGCGGCGTCGGACGTCGCCGCCGCGAAGTCCTCCGTGTGCAGGGGATCGAGCCGCGTCGGGTCGGCCCAAAGCGCGTCGGCGACGCGCTTGAGCACGCGACGCTGCTCGCGGTAGAGCGTCTTGCGTCCGTCGATCGACACGACAGCGGCGCCGATGATGCCCTTGAGAACCGCCATCTCGGCCTCGATGACGCGCGGCACCACGACGTGCGCCCGATATCGCGTGAGGACGGGCGCCGCGTAGGCCTCACGTGTCGCGGTCGTGGCCGCGCGTGCGAATCGGCCGATGAGGTCGGAGGTGAGGTTCTTGAGTCGTGCGAGGGCACCGCGGGTGCCGTCGAACGAGGAGATCCACTCCGGGATGCGCATGAGCCGGTACAGGGCGTCGGCGAGTTCGTCCCGTGCGAAGTCGTATCCGACCCACGTCTGGATCGATGTCAGCAGCATCTCGCGCTGCGCGGGGTCGGCAAGCCATGCGGGATCGAGATAGCCGTTGACGACGGCGTCCTCGAAGTCGTGCACGGAGTAGGCGATGTCATCGGACAGATCCATGACTTCTGCCTCGATGCAGCGGATGCGGCCGGGGGCCCCCTCGCGCATCCATGCGAAGGTCGGCTCGTCGTCGGGGTAGACGCCGAACTTCAGCCGCCCGCCCGGGTCCGGCACGGGGTGCTCTGCCGTCCACGGGTACTTGCACGTCGCGTCGAGACTCGCGCGCGTGAGATTCAGCCCGAAGGTGCGTGCGTCGACGATGACCTTGGGTTCGAGGCGCGACAGGATCCTCAGGGTCTGCGCGTTGCCTTCGAAGCCCCCGATGTCTTCCGCCCACTCGTTGAGCGCTCTTTCGCCGTTGTGACCGAAGGGCGGGTGTCCGAGATCGTGACTGAGACACGCCGTGTCGACGACGTCGGGGGAAAGCTGCAGGGCCGTCGCGAGCTCGCGGCCGACCTGCGCGACCTCGAGCGAGTGGGTCAATCGGTTGCGCGCGAAGTCGGCCGGGCTCGCCGGACTCAGCACTTGGGTCTTGGCCGCCAAGCGTCGGAGCGCAGCGGAATGCAGAACTCGCGCCCGATCTCGGGCGAAGTCGTCCCGCGAGGATCGGTGGAGCTCGGTGTGGAACCGTTCCGCGTCGTGGTCGTCATAGCCCTCGGGGCGCAGGGCCACCCCGCCCGGACGGGCCGAGGCGTCAACCGCCACTGTGGTCGAGCTCCGCATCGGCGAGTGCGTTCGTGGCCTCGGCGCCGAGCTCGCGAGAGGCCAGCCAGCCGTCGGGAAGCGCCGGGCGCTTCGGGGAACCTGCGCGTCCGCGCTGCCCCTCGGCGGCGTCGCCCGGATACGGCGCATCGTGATCGAGTGTTGCGAGAAGATCGTCGATCTCCGCGAGAGTGGACGCTGTCGCGAGAGCGGCGCGCGTGTCGCCACCGACGGGATAGCCCTTGAAGTACCACGCGACGTGCTTGCGAATGTCGCGGCATCCGCGTCCCTCGTCGTCGAAGAACTCGACGAGCAGTTCGGCGTGGCGACGGAATGCGGCGGCGACGAATCCGAGTGTCGCGTCGACAGGCTCATCGGATGCTGCGCCGGCGCCGCCCAGTGCCCTCGCCAGATCGCCGAAAAGCCACGGCCGCCCGAGGCAGCCACGTCCGACGACAACACCGTCGCATCCGGTCTCGTGCATCATCCGCTCGGCGTCGGCCGCCGACCAGATGTCGCCGTTGCCGAGGACAGGGACACTCGTGACCGCGGCTTTGAGCGCCGCGATGGCCGACCAATCGGCCGTGCCCGAGTAGAACTCGGACGCAGTGCGGGCGTGGAGGGCGACGGCGGCGACGCCGGCATCCTCGGCGATCCGGCCCGCGTCGAGGAACGTCAGATGATCGGGATCGATGCCCTTGCGCATCTTGACCGTCAGGGGGATGTCCCCCGCGGCCTGAACGGCCCGAGTCACGATCTCGCGGAACAGTCCGAGCTTCCACGGCAGCGCCGCCCCGCCGCCTTTGCGGGTGACCTTGGGGACGGGACAGCCGAAGTTGAGGTCGATGTGGTCGGCGCGGTCCTCTTCTACCAGCACGCGCACGGCCGACTCGACGGTGCCGGGGTCGACGCCGTAGAGCTGGATGGAGCGCGGTGTCTCGGACTCGTGGTGAGTGATGAGGCGCATCGTCGTCGCGTTGCGTTCGACGAGAGCGCGCGACGTGATCATCTCGCTGACGTAGAGCCCGGCTCCGTACTCGCGGCAGAGCCGACGGAACGCGGTGTTCGTGATGCCCGCCATCGGGGCGAGCACGACCGGTGCGTCGAGCTCGATCGGCCCGATGCGCAGCGGGCGTGCAGGAGCGAGTGTGGGTGTCACCCGACTATTCTCCCAGACAGAGGTGAGAGTCCGGCGGCACCGGGGAAACCAGGGCGTAGCCTGATGGCATGACTGCAGAGACGCTGACCGATCTTCGGAGCATCCCCTTCCAGACGGCAGAGGGAGAGACCTCGACGCTGGCAGATTACGGCGACAAGGTCATCCTGGTCGTCAATGTCGCGTCCAAGTGCGGTCTCGCTCCGCAGTACGAGCAGCTGGAAGAGTTGCAGCGCACCTACGGCGATCGCGGCTTCACCGTCGTCGGGTTCCCGTGCAATCAGTTCATGGGGCAGGAGCCCGGCTCGATGGAAGAGATCCTCGACTACTGCGCGATGACGTGGGGCGTCACGTTCCCCGTCAACGACAAGATCAAGGTGAACGGCCCGGGAGCCGCCCCGCTTTACAAGGCGCTGAAGAAGTCCCACGACGAAGAGGGCAAAAAGGGTCCGATCATGTGGAACTTCGAGAAATTTGTTCTCACGCCGGGCGGTCAGGTGCACCGTTTCCGCCCGAACACCAAGCCCGATGACCCCGAGATCATCGCGGTCATCGAGAGGAATCTTCCCGCCTGACCGGCGAGGAGGTCAGGACGCCGCGGGCTCCGAACGCTCCGACCACACCTGGCGCACGATCTGGCTGAACGCTTCGGCGGGCTGCGCGCCCGAGACCCCGTACTTGCCGTCGATCACGAAGAAGGGGACGCCGTTGATGCCGTACGCGGCGGCCTGCGCCTGATCCGCGCGGACGTCCTGGAGGTGGCGTCCGGATTCGAGCGCCTCCCGTGCTGCGTCGCCGTCGAGTCCTGCGTCCTCCGCCAGCGCGACGAGATCGTCGATGCGCCCGACGTGACGTCCTTCCGTGAAGTAGGCAGCCATGAGCCGCTCCGCCATCTCGTGCTGACGTCCCTGAGACTTCGCGAAGTGAAGCAGCTCGTGGGCCTTGACGGTGTTGGTGTGGCGGAGCAGATCGAACCGGTAGGTGAGCCCCGCATCGGCGGCGACACCGGTGACGCGTGACAGCATCTCCTGCGCCTGGTCCGGAGAGATGCCCTTGTGCTCCGCGAGGTAGTCGGACTCGCCGCCTTCGAAGTCGACAGGAGTGTCCGGCGCCAGTTCGAACGAGTGGTACGTGACCTCGACGGCAGGTGCATCGGGGTCTGCGGATGCCGCGGCGAGACCGTTCTCGAGGTTGCGCTTGCCGATGTAGCACCAGGGGCAGGCGATGTCGGACCAGACGTCGATCTTGATGGCTTCACTCACCTCAGGCACAACGTCGCCCTCGTCGCGATGTATTCCCTCCGGGGCACATTCGCGCTCCGTCAGAGGGCAGGCGGGTCGGGGGTGTCGACCGCCCCGCCGAATCGCCGATCACGACCCAGGTAGAGACCGATCGCTTCCCAGAGGTCGGTGCGAGAGAAGTCGGGCCAGAGCCGATCGAGGAAGACGAACTCGGCGTACGCCGACTCCCAGAGAAGGAAGTTGGACGTGCGCTGCTCGCCGCTCGACCGGATGAAGAGATCCACGTCCGGCATCCCCGGTTGATAGAGGCGCTGACGGATGAGCTTCTCGGTGATCGCGGAGGGTTTGATTCGCCCACCGGCGATGTCGTCTCCGATCGAGCGCATCGCATCGACGAGTTCAATGCGTCCGCCGTAGTTGACGCACATCGTCAGCGTCAGGACATCGTTGTCGCGCGTGAGCTGTTCCGCGTACTGCAGTTCTTTGATGACGGAGCCCCACAGCCTGGGCTTGCGTCCCGACCAGCGGACGCGGACTCCCCACTCGTTGAGCTGATCGCGTCGGCGATGCAGGACGTCACGGTTGAACCCCATCAGGAACCGCACCTCGTCGGGAGAACGCGCCCAGTTCTCCGTCGAGAAGGCGTAGACCGAAAGATGCTTGACACCCGCTTGGATCGCACCCGCCACGACATCGAGCAGCGCCGCCTCTCCGGCTTTGTGGCCCTCGACACGTGTGAGTCCACGGCGATTGGCCCAGCGGCCGTTTCCGTCCATGACGATCGCGACGTGCTCGGGCACACCTCCGCGGGGGAAGGCCGGGGGGTAGAGTCCGGTCCAGTCGACGGGACGATACGCGACGGCGTCGCGATGCGTGTAGGGCTTCGGCGTCATCGTTCCTCCCCGGAGGAGACGTGAGAGAGCGAGCGGATGCCACGCTCCAAGTGCCACTGCGCGTAAGCGGCGATGAGTCCGGATGCCGATGCCGTCGTGCCGGCGGAGGCGGCATCCACGTCGTCCCACTCCCCTGCCATGAGTGCTCCGAGAAGGGCCGATGTCGCGCTCGCGATGCGCGCGGAGCCGACGGGTGCGCACTCCGCGCACACGGCTCCGCCGAGCTGAGCGACGAAGTAGTCATGCGGGCCGGGACGCCCGCAGCGGGCGCACTCGCCGAGACCCGGCGCCCAGCCGGACAGCGCCATGGCTCGCAGCAGATAGGAGTCGAGGATGCTGCGCGACGCGTGCTCGCCGCGGGCGAGGGCCCGCAGACCGCCGACGAGCAGGAGGTACTGCTGCGGGGTGGCCTCGGCTTCGTTGAGCCGGTCGGCTGCTTCCACCATGGCGTGGGCGGAGGTGTAGCGGTCGTAGTGGACGGCGATGTCGGCACCGTACGACCCGAGGGACTCCGCCTGTTGCACGATATCGAGCGATCGTCCCTGGTAGAGCTGAACGTCGGCGACCATGAAGGGCTCGAGTCGCGCACCGAACCGCGAGGAGGTACGCCGAACTCCCTTCGCCACGGCGCGGATCTTGCCATGGCGGCGGCTGAGGAGCGTGAGGATACGGTCTGCTTCACCCAGCTTGTGGGTTCGGAGCACCACGACCTCGTCGCGGTAGGTGGGCACACTCGATTATCGCGTGCAGGCACCACAATAGAGGCGTGGACGAGCCGCTCTTCGTGATCCCGTTGTGGGCTGATCTGACCGCTGTCGCGCTCGGCGGTGTGCAGGGGGCGCTTTTCGCGTCGGGGTTCCGCGGAGAGCGGAGGTTGGATCTGCTCGGGGTCGCGATCATCGGAATCGTCATGGGCATGGGCGGCGGACTCATCCGCGACCTTCTGCTGAACGTGTCACCCGTCACTCTGCAGAGCAACTGGTACCTGCTGACGGCGACGGCCGCCGCGCTCGTGGGCATGCTTCTGGCGGGGATCTTCCAGCGATTGAACGCCGTCATCGTGGGTCTCGATGCCATCGTCATCGGCCTCTTCGGGGCTTTCGGGACGGGCAAGGCCCTCGCCCTCGGACTTCCCGCCGTCCCCGCGATCTTCGTCGGGGTCTGCTCCGCCGTCGGCGGCGGCATCCTTCGCGACATGATCATGGGGCTCCCCGTCGCGATCATGCACGTCGGGTCGCTCTATGCCGTCGCCGCGGGCGCGGGCTGCGCCGTCCTGGCCGGCGCGCACGCCCTGGGTGCGCCGCTCGTCGCCGCCTCCATCGCGGGAATCGCCGTCACCGCCGTCATCCGGCTGCTGGCCGTCATCTTCGACATCTCGCTGCCCGAGCAGCGGGCGCTCCATCGCCGCAAGGTCGCCGTGGAGACGTCGGCGATCCCGATCGTCAAGTCCTGACCGGGATCGCCGAGGTCGTCACACGCTCGCGAGCTCCTGCGAGCGTTCGCGCGTCCGGATCGCCCGGTTGACGCCCGACACGATCGCCTTGAGCGAGGCCGTCGAGATGTCTCCGTCGATGCCGACTCCCCACAGGCGCTCACCGTCCACCTGCAGCTCGACGTAGGCGGCAGCCTGTGCATCTCCGCCGGCGCTCAGGGTGTGCTCGACGTAGTCGTACAGCGTGATGTCGAAACCGCGAGCCTGCAGGACGTCGAGGAACGCCGCGATCGGTCCGTTGCCGTGGCCCGTGGCGTCGTGCGGCTCGTCGCCGTCTCGGAGCTTCACCTCGAGCGTGACATCACCGGTCATGTCGCTCGCTGTGCGGGTTCCGAGCAGCTCGAACCGTCCCCACTTGTCGTCTGCGACGGTGGACGGCAGATACTCGTCGGTGAAGATCGACCAGATCTGCTCGCTCGTGACCTCGCCGCCCTCGGCGTCGGTCTTGGCCTGAACGACGCCCGAGAAATCGATCTGGAGGCGGCGCGGCAGATCGAGAGCGTGGTCGGTCTTCAGGAGATAGGCCACGCCACCCTTGCCGGACTGCGAGTTGACCCGGATGACCGCTTCGTACGAGCGGCCGAGATCCTTCGGATCGATGGGCAGATAGGGCACGGCCCACTCGATCGCATCCACGTCGACGCCCTGCGAGGCGGCACGTGCCTCCATCGCCTCGAAGCCCTTCTTGATCGCATCCTGGTGCGATCCCGAGAAGGCCGTGAAGACCAGGTCGCCGGCCCAGGGGCTCCGCTCGTGAACGGGCAGTTGATTGCAGTACTCGGCCGTCCGCTTGATGTGATCGATATCGCTGAAATCGATCTGCGGGTCGATGCCCTGCGTCAGCAGATTGATGCCGAGCGCGACCAGGTCGACATTGCCGGTGCGCTCCCCGTTGCCGAACAGGCAGCCCTCGATGCGGTCGGCACCAGCCATGTATCCGAGCTCAGCCGCAGCGATCGCCGTACCCCGGTCGTTGTGGGGATGCAGCGACAGGATGATGTTCTCGCGGTGGTCCAGATTGCGGCTCATCCACTCGATCGAGTCGGCGTAGATGTTGGGCGTGGCCATCTCGACCGTCGCGGGGAGGTTGATGATGACCTTGCGGTCGGGCGTCGGCTCGAAGATCTCGATCACCTGGTTGCAGACGTCGACGGCGAAATCGAGCTCGGTGCCCGTGTAGCTCTCCGGCGAGTACTGGTAGAAGACCGTCGTGTCGGGAATGCGCTTCTCGAACTGACGGCACAGACGAGCGCCTTCGAGCGCGATGTCGATGATGCCCTGTCGATCGGTGCGGAAGACGACCTCTCGCTGGAGCACGCTGGTCGAGTTGTAGAGGTGGACGATGGCCTGCTTCGCGCCGGCGATGGCCTCGTACGTCCGCTCGATGAGGTGCTCCCGTGCTTGCGTCAGCACCTGGATGGTCACGTCGTCGGGGATCGCGCCGTCCTCGATGAGGTGGCGGACGAAGTCGAAGTCGGTCTGACTGGCCGACGGGAAGCCGACCTCGATCTCCTTGTAGCCCATGCCGACCAGCAGGTCGAACATGATGCGCTTGCGCTCGGGGCTCATGGGATCGATGAGCGCCTGGTTGCCGTCCCGAAGGTCGACGGCGCACCAGCGCGGTGCCGTCGTGATGCGGGCGTCAGGCCACGTGCGGTCGGGAAGACGTACGTCGAACTGCTCGTCGTACGCACGGTACTTGTGGGTCGGCATGCCCGAAGGCTGCTGGGTGTTCTGCATGATCTCGTCGCTCTCTCAACGCCCGGTCGGGTGGGCGGAATGCCAGGGGATGCGGGCCAACAGCAAGCTCCGCGACGAGGAAGGCCCTAGAACGAGGACTCGCCGCGGCAGCTAAGGAGAAGAAGCGAGGCCGCACGCATGACGACAGGTTACACCCATTCCCGAACATGTGAGACGATCCGCTCTCTCAGAACGCTCCACACACATGAACAGTCATCGGCGAATCGCCGCCGTCGCATTCGTGGCGGCCACCCTGCTCACCGTCGCAGGATGCGCCTCTGGCGCACCGGGTGGTGCCGAGCCTCCAGGGGCGGGACTCGGCGGCGTGTGGCCGGCTCCGCCCGACGTGCGGGTCATGACGCAGGGCACCGTCCTGGACACGAACGGAGACGTGGAGCTCTGTCTCGGCGCCGTCGCGGAGTCGTATCCGCCGCAGTGCTCGGGAATACCGGTGGTCGGCTGGTCGTGGGACGGCGTGGACGGATCCGAGAGCGCGAACGGCGTGACATGGGGCGCCTACGGTGTGCAGGGCACATACGACGGAGAGACCTTCACCGTCGACCAGCCGCCCGTCATGCTCGCACTCTACGACCCTGTCAAACCCGACGATCCGACGGGCGGCAGGGCAGGCGCCGGTACGGAGGAGCAGCTCGCCGAGCTGCAGAACGACCTTCCGGACCGACTCGCCGAAGGCTATCTCACGTCGTACATCGACAACGGGTGGCTCTGGGTCGACGTGGTGTGGGACGACGGGACGTGGCAAGCGGCCGCCGACGAGGAGTACGGCGCCGACGTCGTGATCATCCGGTCCGTCATCCGGCCCTTCTGAGGACGAGCGTCAGAAGCCCAGGCGACCCAACTGCTTCGGGTCGCGCTGCCACTCCTTCGCGACCCGCACGTGCAGCTTCAGGAAGACCTTCGTGCCCACGAGCGGTTCGATCTGCTCGCGCGCGCGTGCGCCGACATCGCGCAGACGTGATCCCCGGTGCCCGATGATGATCGCCTTCTGACTGTCGCGTTCGACGACGACGTTCGCGTGGATATCGGTCATCGAACCCGTGTCACGCCGGGCCATGTCCTCGATCGTCACGGCGATCGAGTGGGGAAGCTCATCGCGGACGCCCTCGAGCGCCGCTTCGCGGATGATCTCGGCGATGCGGTCCTCGAGTGACTCGTCGGTGACGATGTCCTCGGGATACAGCGGCGGTCCCTCGGGAAGGAGCTCCAGGAGCTCTCGCGTCACGACATCGAGTTGCTCCCTCGTGAGCGCAGAAAGCGGGATCACCGCCGCCCAGTCCTCGCGGAGCGCGTCGACCTCGAGGAGCCGCTCGGTCACCTGTTCGCGCGTCGCGGCATCCGTCTTGGTCACGATCGCCACCTTCTTCGACCGCGGATATCCCGACAGCGACTCCGCGATGCGCCGATCGCCGGGGCCCACCTTCTCCGTCGCCGGGACGCAGAATCCGATGACGTCGACATCTCCGAGCACCGTCTCGACGAGATCGTTGAGCCGCTGCCCGAGAAGTGTGCGTGGCTTGTGGATCCCCGGCGTGTCGACGATGACGATCTGGCCCTCCGGGCGGTTCAGGATGCCGCGGATCGCGCGCCTGGTCGTCTGCGGCTTGTCGCTGGTGATGGCGACCTTTTCGCCGACGAGCGCGTTCGTGAGGGTCGACTTCCCGACGTTGGGACGACCGACGAACGTGACGAACCCGGATCTGCCGGTCGAGGACTCGGACGCCATCAGCGCTTCTCCTTCTTGACGCGCGCCTCGTTCTTCGTGCGCGACTCGTTCTTGACGGTTCGGGTCTCGTCGGTCCTCGGGAGCCGGATCTCCTCGGTGCGTGGACCGCGGGTCGCCGTCTCCTCGGTCTCCTCCGGCTGCTCTGCGCGTTCGACGAAGACCGTCGCGATGCCTCGGCCCTGTCCTCGAGAGGCACCACCCGTGAGCGTGAGACCCTCGTAGTCCGCCGTGGAACCGGGCTGCGGAACACGTCCGAGCGCCTTGCCGAGGAGGCCGCCGATGGAGTCGACGTCGTCGTCCTCGAGCTCGATGCCGAAGAGTTCTCCGACGTCGTCGAGATCGAGTCGGGCGCTGACGCGATAGCGTCCCGGTTCGATCTCCGTGACTTCGTCTGCCTTGGGATCGTATTCGTCGGCGATCTCGCCGACGAGCTCCTCGATGAGGTCCTCGAGGGTCACGAGACCCGAGACGCCACCGTACTCGTCGATGACGAGGCAGACATGCACGGCGTCGCGCTTCATCTGCTGCAGCAGCGTCTCGGCCATCATCGACTCCGGCACGAAGACCGCGGGTCGTGTGATCTTCGCGATGGGCGCGTCACGCCAGCCCGATTCGCCGCCGAAGCCGAACTGCACGAGGTCCTTGAGATACAGCACGCCGACGACGTCGTCCGCGTCGTGGTCCATGACGGGAACGCGGGACACGCCCTTCTCCAGGAACGTCTTCATCGCTTCGCGCGACGACGCCGCGGCATCCACCGTCACCATGTCGGTGCGGGGCACCATCACTTCGCGCACGTACGTGTCGGTGAACTCGAAGACCGAGTGGATGAGCTCGCGGTCGTCCTCTTCGATGAGCTCGTTCTCAGCCGCCTCGTCGATGATGCTGAGGAGCTGCTCCTCCGACGCGAATGACGATCCTCGCGCGACGCCGGGTGTCACGCGCGTTCCCAGCGCGACGAGTCCGTGGGCGAGGGGCCCGAGGAAGAGCCGAACGCCGCGGATGACGGGCGCCGCGCCGCGCAGCAGCCGGGTCGCGTGCTGCCTGCCCCATGCCCGCGGGCTTGCCCCCACGAGGACGAAGGAGATCCCGGTCATCAGGACGACGGCGGCGAGCATCGCCCACCAGATGTTCTCGAAGAGCACCGTGAAAGCCACCGTGACGAGCACCGCGGCACCCGTCTCGGCGAGGATGCGGATGAAGACGACTGCCGTCGCGTGCGCCGGCGGATCGGCTGCGATCCGCTCGAGCGAGGAGGAGTTGCGGCCGGAGGCGGCCATGTCTACGAGGTCGGCGCGAGACGTCACGCCCAGCGCAGCATCGATCGCCGCCATGAGTCCGCCGAAGGCCACGAGCAGCGCGGCGGCGAGAAGGAGAAGCGCTTCTGTCATGCGCGACGGCGGCGTTCGGATGCCTGGAAGCTGTGGATGAGCTCCTTCTGCAGGCCGAACATCTCGCGCTCCTCCTCGGGCTCGGCATGGTCGAACCCCAGCAGATGCAGGAGGCCATGCGTCGTGAGGAGGATGAGCTCGTCCATGGTCGAGTGCCGGGCCGCGAGGGCCTGGGTCTCGGCGACCTGCGGACACAGCACGATGTCTCCGAGGAGGCCGGGAGGCGTCGGAGCTTCCTCCGAGCCCGGCCGCAGCTCATCCATGGGGAAGCTGAGCACGTCCGTCGGGCCCGGCTCGTCCATCCACTGGACGTGCAGGGCTTCCATGGCGCCCTCGTCGACCAGGAGGATCGCGACGTCGGCGTCCGCGCTCACGTGGAGCTGTGCCAGATTGTGCTCCGTGAGTCGGAGGAGGACGGTCTCATCGACCGCTGCCCCCGATTCGTTGCCGATCTCTATCGTCATGAACGTCCTCGTTTGGGGAGTCGATCGCGGGGTCCGGCGGGGCGCTGGACGCCGCGGCGCTCCGCGCGATTGGCGAACTCGGATGCTTCGTCGCGTTCGCGCCTCGCAGCGAGTCGACTCTCGTCGTACTCGGTGTAGGCGTCGACGATACGCCCGACGAGACTGTGCCGCACGACGTCGTCGCTCGTGAGGTAGGCGAAATGGATGTCGTCGATGTCCTTCAGGACGCGCGTGACGAGGCGGAGACCGGATGCACCCGCGGGAAGGTCGATCTGGGTGATGTCCCCCGTCACGACCATGCGCGTGCCGAAGCCTAGGCGGGTCAGGAACATCTTCATCTGTTCCGGTGTCGTGTTCTGCGCCTCGTCGAGCACGACGAACGAATCGTTGAGGGTACGCCCGCGCATGTAGGCGAGCGGGGCGACCTCGATCGTTCCCGACGCCATGAGTTTGGGGACGAGTTCCGGATCCATCATCTCGTTGAGGGCGTCGTAGAGAGGACGGAGGTAGGGATCGATCTTGTCGTTGAGCGTCCCGGGCAGGAAGCCGAGCCGCTCCCCCGCTTCGATCGCCGGCCGGCTCAGGATGATGCGGCTGACCTCCTTGCGCTGGAGGGCCTGAACGGCCTTCGCCATCGCGAGGTAGGTCTTGCCCGTGCCCGCGGGCCCGATTCCGAACACGATCGTGCTCTCGTCGATCGCGTCGACATAGGACTTCTGGCCGAGGGTCTTCGGACGGATGACGCGTCCACGAGACGAGAGGATCGCTTCGCCGAGGACCTCGGACGGGCGCTGCCCCGCGTCTGTGCGGAGAATCCTGCTCGAACTGGAGACATCGGCCGGATCGAGACCCTGGCCCGCCCGCGCCATCGCGATGAGCTCGTCGACGAGGCGTCGTGCGCCCGCGACCGCCGGGGCGGGACCCGTCAGCGTGATCTCGTTCCCTCGCACGAGGACGTCGACATCCGGATGCTCACGCTCGACGACGCGCAGCAGACGATCCTGTGGGCCGAGCAGCTGCACCATTGCGACACCGTCGGCGAGGATCTGTTCGACCGCCGTGTCGTCGGAGCCGAGGTCAGCCACCGACGCTCTTCTCGTCGAGGTCGCCCGCGAGGACGTGGGCGTGCACGTGGAACACGGTCTGGCCTGCGCTGGCCCCCGTGTTGAAGACGAGGCGGAAGTCGCCGCCGGCGTGTTCGGCCGCGACGGAGTTGGCGAGCCCCACCACCTCTGCCAGGAGCGCGGGATCGCCCGCCGCGAGTTCCACGACGTTGCGGTACTCCTGCGTCTTGGGGATCACGAGGAGGTGAACGGGCGCTTGGGGTGCGATGTCGCGGATCGCGAACGCGTTGTCGGTCTCCGCGATGATCTCGGAAGGGATCTCGCCCTGCAGGATCCTGGTGAAGATCGACGGCTCACTCATGCGGTCCAGTCTATCCAGCACGCTCCGCGCCGGGCCGATGCTCGTCACCACCGATCGAGGGCGGCGCTCACGACCGCGAGGGCGGCGGGTCCTGCAGTGGAGGTTCGCAGCACGGTGTCTCCCAGGCGGACGAGTGTCGCACCGGCATCCGAGAAGAGAGCGAGCTCCTCGGGGGCGATGCCGCCCTCCGGACCGACGACGAGGACGAGGTCGCGCTCGCGCGACAGCGCGTGCCGTGTGAGCGGGGTGGGGGCGCTCGGATCGAGGACGAGGACGTCGCACGCACCGGCTCGGGCCGCCGCCTGCTTCGTGGTCACGAGTTCCGCGACATCGGGCACCCACGCGCGGTGAGCCTGCTTCGCCGCCTCACGGACGATTCCCGCCCAGCGGTCGCGGCCTTTGACGGCTTTCGTGGCATCCCATCGGGACACGCTCCGCGCCGCTTGCCACGGGACGATCTCGTCGACGCCGAGCTCGGTCGCCGCCTGAATCGCGAGTTCGTCGCGGTCGCCCTTCGCGAGCGCCTGCACGAGCACGATACGCGGATGTGCCGGAGCGACGTCCTCTCGCGCCGTCACCCGGACGACGACTTCGCGCGACGCGACCGCGACGCACTCCCCCGTCACCCAGCCTCCCCGGCCATCACCCACCGTGACGGTCTCGCCGACGCGCACACGCCGCACGGTTGCGGCGTGGTGGGCCTCGGCGCCGGTCAGGACGACGTCCTCGCCGGGCCCCGCGTGGATGGGCTCGTCGAGGAGGAAGTGCAGCGGCATCCGTTATCCGTTCCGGAAGCGGTCGCGCAGTTTGGAGAAGAGACCTTGATGGAACTCGGCGAGCTTCGGAGCGGGCGGCTTCGTGCGCTTTGCGAAGTCTTCGATGAGTGCGCGCTCCTTGTGGTCGAGGCGCGTCGGCGTCACGACGTGGACCCCGACCTTCAGATCCCCGCGCTGCGACCCGCGAAGAGGCGTGATTCCGCGCCCCTTGATCGTCAGGATGTCGCCCGCCTGCACGCCCGGCCGGATCTCGAGCTCGACGGGCCCGTCGAGCGAGTCGATCGTCGTCGTCGTGCCGAGGACGGCATCCGGCATCGAGACATCGAGCGTCGCGAGGACGTCGTCGCCGTCACGACTGAAGACGGGATGCGGGGTGACGTTGATCTCGACGTACAGGTCACCGTTCGGCCCGCCCGCGGGACCGACTTCGCCCGAGCCGGGAAGCTGGAGGCGGAGCCCCGTCTCGACGCCCGCGGGGATGTCGAGCGATACGGTGCGTCGTGAACGGACGCGTCCCTGTCCTTGGCACGTCGCGCAGGGGTAAGGGATCGTCGTGCCGTAGCCCTGGCACACGTTGCACGGCTGGCTCGTGACGACGTTGCCGAGAAGGCTCCGCACCTGACGCTGCACGTGACCTGACCCATGGCAGATGTCGCAGGTGACAGGCGTCGTCCCCGGCTGACAGCAGGAACCGTCGCAGGTGTCGCACACGATGGCCGTGTCGACATCGATGTCGCGGTGGACGCCGAAGACGACGTCACCCAGGTCGAGCGTGACGCGCACGAGCGCGTCCTGACCGCGCTCGCGACGAGACCGCGGGCGCCCCTGTCGGCCTCCGCCCGCTCCGCCGAAGAACGTCTCGAAGATGTCACCGAAGCCGCCGAAGCCTGCTGCGCCGCCACCGAAGGGCGAATCCGAACCGCCCATGTCATAGCGTGCGCGCTGATCGGGATCGCTCAGCACGTCGTACGCGTGCGTCACCAGCTTGAATCGCTCTGAGGCGTCCTCCCCCGGATTGACGTCGGGGTGCAGTTCCCGCGCCAGGCGCCGATACGCCTTCTTGATCTCGTCGGTGCTCGCTTCTCGCGAGACGCCGAGGACCTCGTAGTGGTCAGCCACAATCGCCTTTCCCGCCCGCGGGCCCGCCGCGGGATCCTGTCATCATCCCGGCACGCGTCAGCGTGCGGTCTCGTCTTCGTCCAGCAGCCGCGAGAGGTACCGGGCCACAGCCCGGACCGCCGCGAGGTTCGTGGGGTAGTCCATGCGTGTCGGGCCGAGCACGCCCACGCGGGCACGCGCGCCCGTCGAGTCGTAGTCGCTCGCGACGACGGACGCCTCCGCGAGTCCGAACGGCTCGTTCTCGCGCCCGATGCTGGCGGCGAGTCCATGTTCGTCGGCGACCATTTCGCTCATCAGCCGCAAGAGGGTCACCTGCTCTTCGATCGCTTCGAGAAGCGGGTAGATACTGCCCCGGAAGTCGGACTCGCTGCGAGCGAGGTTCGCCGATCCTGCGAGGACCAGTCGGTCCTGACGGAACTCCTCGAGTTCTTCGGCCACGACGCGCGCGATAGCCGACGTTGCCGCCTCGTCGTCGGACGCTGACGTCTCGTGTGCGGTCAGGTGGTCGCCGACCCGGAGCAGGGCTTCGCGTACGGGGTGGCCGACGAGAAGGTCGCCGAGCGACGCGCGGACCCGCGCGAGTCCGTCGTCGTCGAACTCGGAACGCACGAAGACCATGCGCTGAGAGACGCGCCCCGTGTCTGTCACGACGACGACGAGCATGCGCCCGCCCCCGAGCTGGACGAGCTCGACGTGCGTCACGGTGGCGCGTGCGAAGGACGGGTACTGGACGATCGCAACCTGCCCCGTGAGCTGCGTGAGCACACGGACGGTGCGGGCGAGCACGTCGTCGAGGTCTCCGGGCCCGTCGAGGAACGTGGAGATGGCGGTGCGCTGTGCGCCCGAGAGAGGGCGGAGTTCCGCGAGGTGATCGACGAAGACGCGGTAACCCTTGTCGGTCGGAACTCTTCCGGACGACGTGTGCGGGGCGGTGATGAGCTCCTCGTCCTCGAGGAGCGCCATGTCATTGCGGATCGTCGCGGCAGAGACCCCGAATGCGTGTCGCTCGACGATCGCCTTGCTGCCGACGGGCTCGCGACTGCCGACATAGTCCTGCACGATCGCCCGCAGCACCTGCAGTCCTCGTTCGCTGACCATCTCGCCTCCCTCGCTCTCACCGCGGTCCGCGCTGGCACTCGCCGCACGGGAGTGCCAATTCTACCGGATCGGCCTGCCGTGCGGCGGTGGACACGTCACTCTGTCAGCGCCCGGACGACCGCGTCGGCGAGCAATCGGCCCCGGCGCGTCAGCACGATCCGACCCCGGACGGCGGCAGGCCCGTCGACGAGGCCGTCCGCAATGAGCGCCGCGACGGCGTGCCGCCCCTCGTCCTGGAGCGCGCTCACCGGCAGGCCTTCGCGGATTCGCGTACGAAGGAGCACTCGCTCGAGGTCGCGCGCCGCAGCATCCGGTGTCTCTCTGCCGATGGCAGGCGTCGCGTCCGAGGCCAGTCGCTGTGCGTACGCCGCGGGGTGCTTCACGTTCCAGAAGCGGGTTCCGGCGACATGGCTGTGGGCTCCTGGACCGAAGCCCCACCAGTCCGCTCCCGTCCAGTACGCGAGATTGTGGCGAGATCGGTGTTCGGTCCCGCGCGACCAGTTCGAGACCTCGTACCAGTCGTATCCGCCCGCACCGAGCAGGTCATCGGCCAGCTCGTACATGTCCGCCTGGACGTCGTCGTCGGGCATCGGCACCTCGCCGCGTCTGATCTGCCGCGCGAGCTTCGTTCCGTCTTCGACGATGAGGGCGTACGCGGAGATGTGGTCGGGAGCCAGCGCGAGTGCTGTTTCGAGCGAGATGCGCCAGTCCTCCAGCGTCTCGCCGGGAGCGCCGTAGATGAGATCGAGACTCACATCGAGACCGGCGTGGCGCGCGGCGGCGACGGCGGTTGCCACGTTTGCAGGATCGTGCGTGCGATCCAGGGCCCGGAGGACGTGCGGGACGGCGGACTGCATCCCGATCGAGAGGCGGGTGACGCCGGATTCCGCGAGCTCGGTCGCGACGGCATCCGTCACGGTGTCGGGGTTCGCCTCGACCGTCACCTCCGCTCCGTCGACGAGTCCGAACGCATCGACGACGCCCGCGAGCATCCGACCGAGGTCTCCGGCCGGAAGGAGCGTCGGTGTGCCCCCACCGAAGAAGACGGTGGATGCCGGTCGCAGCTCCCCCGCGGTCGAGAGCAGACGACGCGCCTGCTCCACCTCTCGCAGCAGCGTGTCGGCGTAGTCGTCCTGCCGCGCTCCGCGCAGCTCCGTCGCCGTGTAGGTGTTGAAGTCGCAGTAGCCGCACCGCACGCGACAGAACGGGACATGGAGGTATGCGCCGAAGGCGGTCGAGGCGTCGACGGTCGTCCCCGGAGGGATCGGTCCGCCGGCAGGCACCGGATCGGCGAGCGGGAGGGCGGAACCCATCGCTACGGCGACGTCGTGTACAGGGGCGAGATCGCGCGGAGATAGCGCGAGAAGAGTTCACGACGACGTCGCCGTGTGAAGGCGGGGATGAGTCGATACACGAAGGATGCCGGCGCGTCGAACGCCCGGACCGTGAACCATACTTCGTCGTTGTCGTGCCAATCGAGCATGAACGACTCCTCGCCGCTCACGACGGACCCACCGACCGTTCCCAGCGCGAATCCGATGCGACGCTGCTCCTCGACGGCGAAGATGACCCGCAGCTCGCCGGACACGTTGTACGCACCGGCACGCCCCTCCACGCGCACGGTTGTGCCGCCCGCGACGAACGGCGTGCCGTCTGCGTCGAACCTCTGCTCTGTCTCGGTGCGGCTCGGAGCGACGGCGTTGCCTTCAGCGTCGAAGCTCACACCGGAGTACATAGGCCCCGACGCGGGACGGACGTCGTGGATGCTGAGACCCGCTCCGCGCTGCGCTGCCCACGACAACAGGGATTCGCCGGCAGAGAGGAACCGCGCCTCGCCGCTGCCGATCCGCCAGGACTGCTCGGCGGGGATGCTCCGCTCGGGCGGGAAGTGCAGGAGGTCGGGCGCCTGAGTGGCTCCGACCGCGGCATAGTCGACGGTCTCGTCTCGGAAGTTTCCGCGGCGCATGCCGACCAGCCTACTTCGCGCCCTTGCCCTCGACGTCCCCCGAGAGGGCGGCGATGAACGCCTCCTGGGGCACTTCGACGCGGCCGACCATCTTCATGCGCTTCTTGCCCTCCTTCTGCTTCTCGAGGAGCTTGCGCTTGCGGCTGATGTCACCGCCGTAGCACTTCGCGAGCACGTCCTTGCGCATGGCTCTGATGGACTCGCGGGCGATGATGCGCGCGCCGATCGCAGCCTGGATCGGCACTTCGAACTGCTGGCGCGGGATGAGCTTCTTCAGGCGTTCGGTCATCAGCACGCCGTACGCGTATGCCTTGTCGCGGTGGACGATCGCACTGAACGCATCGACGGCCTCACCCTGAAGCAGGATGTCGACCTTGACGAGATCCGCCTCCTGGTCGCCGTCCGGCTCATAATCCAGCGACGCGTAGCCGGCGGTCTTCGACTTGAGGTGATCGAAGAAGTCGAAGACGATCTCGCCGAGCGGCATCGCGTACCGGATCTCGACGCGGTCCTCGCCGAGGAACTCCATCCCGAGCAGCGTTCCGCGACGGGACTGACAGAGCTCCATGATCGTGCCGACGTAATCCTTCGGCGCGAGGATCGCCGCCTTCACCATCGGCTCGGTCACGCTCGCGATCTTGGTCCCCGACGGGAATTCGCTCGGGTTCGTGACGACGAACATCTTGTTGTCGTCGGTCTTGACCTCGTAGGTCACGGACGGCGCGGTCGAGATGAGGTCGAGGCCGAACTCGCGCTCGAGACGCTCTGTGATGATCTCCAGGTGCAGGAGACCGAGGAACCCGCAGCGGAAGCCGAAGCCCAGCGCGACCGACGTCTCGGGCTCGTAGTTGAGCGAGGCATCCGACAGCTTCAGCTTGTCGAGGGCCTCTCGGAGCACCGGATAGTCGCTCCCGTCGATGGGGTACAGCCCCGAGAAGACCATCGGCTTCGGGTCCGTGTAGCCGGGCAGCGCCTCCTTCGATGGCCGCTGCGCGTTCGTGACGGTGTCGCCGACCTTGGACTGGCGTACGTCCTTCACTCCCGTGATCAGGTAGCCCACTTCGCCGACGCCGAGCCCCTTCGTCGGGGTCGGCTCGGGTGACGACACGCCGATCTCGAGAAGCTCGTGGGTCGCCCGCGTCGACATCATCTGGATGCGCTCACGAGGGGTGAGCGATCCGTCGATCATTCGCACGTACGTGATGACACCGCGGTACGAGTCGTACACGGAGTCGAAGATCATCGCCCGAGACGGGGCGTCGGGATCGCCCTTGGGGGCGGGGATCAGGTCGACGACGTGGTCGAGCAGCTCTTCGACGCCGAGACCGGTCTTGCCGCTGACCCGCAGGACATCCTCGGGCTTGCCCCCGATGAGGCTCGCGAGTTCCTTCGCATACTTCTCGGGATCGGCCGCCGGCAGGTCGATTTTGTTGAGCACCGGGATGATCTGCAGATCATTCTCGAGTGCCAGGTAGAGGTTCGCGAGGGTCTGCGCCTCGATGCCCTGGGCGGCGTCGACGAGCAGGATCGCCCCTTCGCACGCGGCAAGCGAGCGGCTGACCTCATACGTGAAGTCGACGTGCCCGGGCGTGTCGATCATATTCAGGGCGTATGTCGTGCCGTTCACCTGCCACGGCATCCGCACCGCCTGCGACTTGATCGTGATGCCGCGTTCGCGCTCGATGTCCATGCGGTCGAGATACTGCGCACGCATGTCGCGATCGGAGACGACGCCCGTCGTCTGCAGCATCCGATCCGCCAGCGTCGACTTGCCGTGGTCGATGTGGGCGATGATGCAGAAATTGCGAAGGAGCTCGGGCGGCGTGGCAGACGGCTCGAGAGGCTTCAGTGCGCGCGGTGACATATCCCATCGATTCTACGGGGGGCGCGGCTGAGAAGCCTGTTCACGCCGGAGCGGGTAGTCGTCGGAGGCCTTCGAGGAGCGGACCTCGAGCGCTCGCGACGCACACGCGCACCCATCCTTCGCCTGATGCGCCGAACGCGGATCCCGGAGCGACGGCGACGCCCTGCTCGTCGAGGAACCGTTCGCACCACGCGACGACGTCGCCCCCTGATGCGTGCGCGACGTCGATCCAGAGGTAGAAGGCCCCCGTCGGCGGGAGGTAGTGGATGCCGCGGTCGTCCAGCAGCCGGGTCGCCTCGATCAGATTGTCGCGATAGTGCGCCGCGGCCCGCTCGACATCGGACTGGTCGCCTGTGAGCGCGGCCAGAGCGGCACGCTGCGACGGGGCGTCGACGCAACTGACGATCGACTCCTGCACGCGGAGCATGGCGGGGCGCCAGCCGGGCGGCGTCACGAGCCATCCGACTCGCGCGCCGGTCATCGCGTACGTCTTCGACATCGAGAAGACGGTGAGGACGCGATCGTCGGAGTCGAGCGACGTGAGGCTCACGTGCGGAACGCTCCAGGTGAATCGCTCGTAGACCTCGTCGGAGATCACCCACAGGTCGTGCCGTCGGGCGAGGTCGAGGATTGCCTCGAGCGTCGTACGGTCGAACGTCGAGCCCAGCGGGTTCGAGGGCGTGTTGACGATGATCGCGCGCGTGCGGGGTGTGACGAGCGACTCGAGCTCGTCGAGGTCGGGCTGGAAGAACCGCTCCGCGCGGAGTGGATACGGCACTGGGGTCGCCTGTAGCAGATGGGCATTCATCGTGAAGGTCGTATAGCCCGGGTCGGGGACGAGGACTTCGTCGCCCTTCGCGAGCGTCATGGCCATCGCCATGTGGAGCGCCTGGGTCGCGCCGACCGTGACCCACACCTGCTCGACATCCACCGCGAGATCGTTTTCGCGAGCGAGCTTCTCGACGATCGCCTCGCGAAGCGGCGTGATGCCGCCGTTGGGGGTGTACCGGATATCCCCCTCATGCCACGCCGCCGCCGCGGCATCCCGCACTGTCACGCCGACGACCTCGCCAGGTTCCCCGACAGCCAGGATGATGGTGTCCGGGCGCTGCAGCGCGCGTTCGAGGATGTGTCGCACGCCGGAACCCGGCATCCGGTCGACGTGCGGGGCGATCTCGGGCATGACCTCAACGATAGGACCGCGTCGTTATCCTGAAAGCGTGACGGTTCAAGTCGTGCTCGTGCACGGGATCCGTACGTCCGCCTCCATGTGGCGTGTGCAGGCCGCCCACCTCCGCGATCGCGGGATTCCTGTCACAGCGGTCGATCTTCCGGGGCACGGATCGCGCATGGCCGAGGTCTTCACCCTCGACGAGGCGTTCGCAACGATCGACAGGGCGGTCCGTGCGGCAGCTCTCGAAGGTCCGGTGCTCCTCGCCGGGCACTCGATGGGCGGTCTCCTGAGCATCGATTACGTCGGAGCAGAGAATCCCCCGCCCGTGGCCGGATTCATTGCGGCATCCTGCACCGCGATACCGCGGGGGGCGGGCCTGGCGACCTACCGCTTCCTCGCTCGGAGGTTCGACGCGCTGCCGGACCGCGGAATGTGGCTGACGCAGCGAATGCTCGCCGCGACTCTCCCCGAGGAGACACGCGCGGACTTCGGAGCGGGCGGATACGCCTTCGACGCTCAGGACGTCGCTCTGCGGAGCCTCTCGGTGCTCGACCTCCTCACGGCCCTCGCACGCATCGACGTTCCGCTGTGGTTCATCAACGGTCAGTACGACCAGCTTCGCGTCAACGAACGCCTCTTCACGTCGATTGCCCCGCACGCCGAGTTGATCGTCGTACCGCGCACGTCTCATCTCGTGACGGCGATGCGCCCGAGGGTCTTCAACGCGCTGCTCGACCTCGCCATCGCGACGATCGACGCTCGGGGCGACCTGCCGACCGCGTCTCGTTCGTGAGAATCACGACGCGCCTGCTAGAATCGGCTTTTGGCTTGCGTGTGGGGTCCCACCTCCGCACGACGCCGCGAGCGGCCCCTCTACCGTAACGCGGCACAACTCCGAATCCAACGAACGAAAGATACGTCGAACGTGGCCAACATCAAGTCGCAGATCAAGCGCAACAAGACCAACGACAAGGCGCACGAGCGCAATAAGGCCGTCAAGAGCGCCCTTCGTACCGAGGTGCGCCGCACCCGCGAGGCCGTCGCCGCCGGCGACAAGGCCGCCGCAGAGAAGGCACTCGCGACCGCGACGAAGAAGCTCGACAAGGCCGTGAGCAAGGGCGTCATCCACGAGAACCAGGCTGCGAACCGCAAGTCTGCGATCGCGAAGCAGGTCGCCGCTCTCTGAGCCGCATCCGTGTGAGAAGAGCCCGTCCCCCCGTGGGGCGGGCTCTTCTGCATTCCGGTCAGGATGCGTAGGGGGCGCGCGTCGCGATGACGGTGACGAGGCGTTCGAGGGAGAACACCGGATCGCGGGAGCCGCCCTTGACCTCGAGGTCGGCGCGCGCTGCGGCTTGGATCGCGCCGCTGAGGGATGCTTCGTTCCACCCGGCCAGATCGCGCTTGGCGCGGTCGACTTGCCAGTCCTTGAGGCCGAGTCGTGCAGCAAGCGCCGCGGATGACTCGCGGTGTCCGGCGACACGCGCCATCGTGCGGAGCTTCGACGCGATGGCAGCGACGAGGGGCACGGGGTCGGCGCCCGAGGCGAGCGCGTGGCGGAGAGCGATGAGTGCGTCGCCATAGCGACCCGCGATGGCGGTGTCGGCGACCGTGAAGGCGGACGTCTCGACACGGCCTCCGTAGTACCGCTCGACGATCTGATCCGTGATGTCGCCGGGGACGTCGGAGATGAGCTGCTGGCAGGCGGCCGCGAGTTCGGTGACGTCGTCGGCGAAAGCGGAGACCAGGGTGCGGAGCGCTGTCGGGACGATGCGCTTCTGCGCAGCGCGGAACTCCCCCGCCGCGAAGTCGAACTTGTCGGAATCGCGCTTGATCGCGGGACAGGCGATTTCGACGCCGCCGCCGGTTCCGGCGCGGATGGCGTCGAGGAGCTTCTTGCCCCGCACCGTCGCACCGGTGTGCCGCAGGACGAGCGTCGCGCCCTCCTGCGGCTGCGCGAGGTAGCTGAGCGCCTCGGAGAGGAACGCGTCGGAGCACTTCTCGACGCCGGTGACGCGGACGAGGCGTGGCTCACCGAAGAGCGACGGCGACGTGACCCCGAGGAGGGAGCCTGCGACGTAGTCGTCGGCACGCAGGTCCGAGACCTCGAGGCTGGGGTCTTCTGCCCGCAGGTAGTCGCGAAGCGTCGCTGTCGCTCGCTCGGCACACACGTCTTCAGGCCCCGAGACGAGGACGACAGGGGCCGGCTGCGGTGAACGCCACGAGAGCTGAGGGATCGCCGACTTCGACGTCGAGGGTGATCGTCGAGGTGCCGCGGCCATAGCACTCAGCCTATCGAGACCCCCGACATCGACCGCCTCCCCGAGGCATCCGATCGGTCACCTCCCCGTTCACTTGTCTCAAAGGGCGAGGTCTACGGCGCGGGGGCCGCCCTTTGAGACAAGTGAACTGCGCGCGGGGAGGGAGGTGTGAGCGACGTGCTGAAGTCAGCCGCGCTCGTGCCAGACGACGACGTCGTCGTCGCGGGCCGAGACGGCCGTGATGCCCTGTGTGTCCGTTCGCGCGATGACGACGCCGAGGACCGTGAGGACGTCGAGGATCTCTCTCCGAGGGTGTCCGTAGTCGTTGTCGGCACCCACGCCGATGAGCGCGATGGACGGATCGGCCTCTGCATAGAGTCCCGGATCCTGGTCGCGGCTGCCGTGGTGAGCGACCTTGACGACGGCGTACGGAGGCGCGAGTTCGCCGGATGCCGCGAGAGCACGTTGCGGGGACTCGGAGAGATCGCCGAGGAACAGGCTCGCGGGCACTCCCCCGCCACGGATGTCGATCACGACGCTCGCGTCGTTGCCCGACGGGAACGCCGGGCTGTCGGGCGGCGGCCACACCACACGCCAGCGCGCTTCTCCGAGCGCCCCCTCGTGGCCCGCGGCACCGCGGATCAGGTGCGCACCGCCCCGGGTGAGCTCATCGAGCAGGCGGTCGTCGGGTGGATCCACGGGCGGCCCGTGCACGACGGTGCCGACGCGACCGAGCACGGCCTCCGTACCGCCGACGTGGTCGAGATCGAAGTGCGTGAGGACCAGGAGATCGATCCGCGCGATTCCTGCCCGAGACAGGCACGCGTCGAGCGCTTCAGGATCGGGACCGGTGTCGACGAGCGCGACAGCCCCGTGCGAACGAATGAGGACGGCATCTCCCTGACCGATGTCGCATTGGAGGATGCTCCAGTCGTCGGGCAGCGTCCACCCACCCGCGATCGTGCGCGTGGCCGTCGATCCGAGGGCCGCACCGAGCACGACGGCGATGGCGACGGCAGACGCTGCGCGTGCGCCACGGCGAACAAGCGACCCGCCCGAGGGGACCGCGGTCACGATCGCGCACGCGGCACTGAGCAATGCGAGCGCCGTGGCTCCGAGCCAACCATCGATCCACGGCAAGAGGTCGCCGGGAAGGTTCGCGACGGTGTCAGCCGTGACGGCGATCCAGGTCGCGGGGATCCAGGCTACGGCGGCGAGTCCGGACTGCACGAGCGGGAACGCGACGGTCAGACATGCGAGGAGTCCGATGACGGTCGCGGCGGGAGCCGCCGGCGCCGCGATCACGTTGGCGAGCACGCCGAACACCGGAACGCTCGGCTCGATGAGGATGAGAAGCGGTCCGCATGCGAGCTGGGCCGCGAGAGGTACGGCGAGGAGCAGCGCGAGCGACCGTGGAAGCCATCGGGCGAGGCCGAGCGTCAGCGGCTTCGCAAGCAGAAGGAGCGACGCCGTGGCGGCGACGGAGAGGGCGAATCCCAAAGAACCGGACAACCAGGGGTCGAGGACGAGAAGAACGACGACGGCGAGGCTCAGTACCGACATCCCGACGCCCGTTCTGCCGAGGAGGAGGGCGAGCATGGCGATCGCGGCCATCGTGGCCGCCCTGATGACGCTCGGCTCCGGGGTCACGAGGATGACGAAGCCCACGAGCACGACGAGTCCCACGCAGACCCGCAGGCGCCTGCCCGCTCCGAGTCCCGCTGCGGCGAGGAAGCCGAGACCCACCACGAGCGCGCAGTTGGCACCGGATACCGCTGTGAGGTGGGACAGGGACGATTGCTTCATCGCCTCGTCGAGGGTCGGATCGACGGCGGAGGTGTCGCCGACGGAGAGCCCCGGGACGAGCCCGGCTCCAGGATCGGGAAGTCCGGACGTTGCGGCGACGAGCCCCTGACGCAGGGCTGCGGCGCCACCGAGCAGCCCGGACGCCGGTGAGATCACCTCCAGCTCCGACGCCCTCAGTTCCCACACCGCTCGCGCACCGACCCGACCGGGGACCGCTGACCCGCGCGCCGAGACGACAGCGCCGACGTCCAGCGTCCCGGGGGGCGACGAGACATCATCGGGATCGATCCGGATGACGGCGTCGCCGTGCACCCTCCTCGCGTCCGCCCCCGCCGTCACCTCCTGCACGACGACATCGAAAGTGACGGATCCGTCGACGCGATGCTCGATCTTTCCGCTCACCGTGGCACGCACGTCGATGGCGCGTCCACCGTCGAGCGCCGCCTCCGCGAGTGTGCTCCGGTCGTGCGCGCCGATCGTGACGTGCGTTGCGACGGCGGCACCGCAGGCGAGTGCGAGAACGATGATCGCCGCCGCGTGCCGGACGCCCCGTCGTCGGACTCCGAGGCCGCTGAGCACCGCGAGACAGAGAACGACGACGACACCGAGAACCCAGAAGGTCACAGAAAGAAGGGGTGCGTCGCCGTTGTGTGTCGTCCACAGGGCGACCCCCCAGGACGTCAGGACGACGGGCACGAGCCGCACGCGGTCCGTGAACGCGTGCGTGGACGACCCCATGTGCCCACGCTAGGCAGACGAGGTGCCGCGCGATGTGAGCGATATGAGTCCGGGGACAACCGGGCACTCCGCCCCGGTTGGGGAGGAAACGCTCAGTCGAGGCTGAGCGTGTGAATGTCGGATTCCGACGACGTGCCGTTGAGCTCGAGGTAGACGTGGCGCTCTGTGACCGAGAGGCTCATCGTGTTGCGCCGCGCAAGTGCTCCGACGGCGTGCGCGATGAAGTCGGGATCGAAGCTGTGCAACTCGATCTCCTCCGCACGGTGGATCCGCTTGCCGGCCCAGGGTGCGCGCACCTTCTCCGGGTCACGATGCGTGTAGATCCTCGTGCGATCGACGAGCTTGCTCGCGTAGTGCAGCCGCTCGGCATCGGGCGCGCCGACTTCGATCCACGCCGTGATGTGCCCCGTGAGGTCACGGATGAGGACAGCCGGCTCATCCGTCGCCGAAACGCCCTCGCTGAACCCGATCCCCTCCTGGTACTCGAGGCAGTAGGCCAGCACGCGCGTCATCATGTACGCGTCGGTCTCGGACGGGTGTCGGGCGACGCGGAAAGAGAGATCCTCGTAGACCCCGCGGTCCACATCCGCCAACTGCACATCGAATGTGTGGATCGTCGCACCCAGGGCCATGGGTATCGAGCCTACGCGCGCAACGGTCTGGCGACTCACACGGTGACGAGATCGCGGAACGACTCGAGCATCTTGTCACCTATGCCCGGTATCGCCAGAAGATCGTCGACGCTCGAGAAGCGCCCGTTCGATTCGCGCCATTCGATGATGCGCTGTGCGATGGCCGGCCCGACACGCGGAAGCGTGTCGAGGTCGCTCAGGTCGGCGGTGTTGAGATTGACCCGCCCGTCCCCCGCCACGCCCGCCTCCGTCATGGCCGGCGCCTCGCCCGCTGCCAGCACGATGATCTGCTCGCCGTCGCTGACAGGGCGTGCGAGGTTGAGAGCATCCGCATCCGCCTCGTCTGTGAATCCTCCCGCGGCGGCGACGGCGTCGACCACACGGGATCCCTCCGCGACCACATACAGCCCGGGAATCTCGACAGCTCCGGAGACGTGCACGTACACACCCGCTGACGGTGCGGTCGCGAGCGTTGCCGGCTCATCCAACGAGATCGTCTCGACCGGCGCAAGAGCGCTTCTGAGGATGCCGATGCCGACCGTCGCCGCAAGGACGACGAGCACGAGAACCACGAGCGCGCCGACACCCAGCCTGCGCCGGGTATCCGTGTACGACGGGTCGGATGCCATCCCGACACGTTATGCGCGCACCGGACACGGCAGACGACCAGACCTCGCGAAGGTGGATACCGCTGATCAGCTCCGCTCTGGGGAGGAGAAGATCAGCGCGTGCTGAAACTCACGACCTTCGGAGCGCGCACGATCACACGAACGATCTCGCGGTCGCCCAGCGATCGGGTGATGCGCGAGTCCTCGCGCGCGAGACGTTCGAGCTCGGCAGCGTCGATCCGAGCCGGAACCGTGAGCGTCGCACGCACCTTGCCGTCGATCTGGACGACCGCCGTGACGGACTCGTCCACGAGGAGAGTCGGGTCGGGCTGGCGCCACGTGGCAAGGCCGACGAACGGCTCGTAGCCGAGGATCTCCCACATCTCCTCCGCCGTGTGGGGCGCGAAGAGGTCGAGCATCATCGCGGTCGACTCCGCAGCCTCTCGGACGGCGGGGTCGGCGGGACCGGCACCGGTGTCGATGGCTTTGCGCGTCGCGTTGACGAGCTCCATGAGACGCGCGACGAGCACATTGAACTTCGTCTGCTCGACGAGTCCGGGCGCGTCGGCGAGCAGGCGGTGGGTGACGCGGCGGAGCGCGGCATCCCCTTCCGCCCACACCACGTCGGGCTCGCTCGTGACATCCTTCGCGACGCGCCAGGCGCGCGCGAGGAACTTCGCGGCGCCTGTCGTCGAGACGTCCTCCCAGTTGATGTCGTCCTCGACCGGCCCGGCGAAGGCGATCGCGGTGCGCACGACATCGGCGCCCGGGTCCATCATGCTGGCCTCGAACTCGACGAGGTTGCCCTTGCTCTTGGACATCTTCGATCCGTCGAGCAGCACCATGCCCTGGTTGATGAGGCTCGAGAACGGCTCAGTGAACTCGACGAGGCCCATGTCGAACAGGACCTTCGTGATGAAGCGCGCGTAGAGCAAGTGCAGGATCGCGTGCTCGACGCCGCCGATGTAGGAGTCGACGGGCGCCCACTTGTCGGCCTCACGAGGATCGAAGGCGCGCTCGGGATCGCTCGGGTCGAGGAAGCGCAGGAAGTACCACGAGCTGTCGACGAACGTGTCCATCGTGTCGGGGTCGCGCAGCGCCGGCTCGCCCGTCTCCGGGTCGACCGTTTGCATCCACTCCGTCGCCCCGCCGAGAGGCGACGTGCCCTTGGGTGCCAGATCGAGGTTCTGCGCGTCGGGGAGGACGAGCGGCAGCTGGTCCTCGGGAACTGGGACGATCCTGCCGTCCTCGGTGTGGATCATGGGGATCGGCGTGCCCCAGAACCTCTGTCGCGAGATGAGCCAGTCGCGGAGGCGGTACGACTTCGCGGCGCGCCCGACACCGGCGGCCTCGAGCTGCTCCGTGATCCGCGCGATCGCGTGGCGCTTCGAGAGGCCGTCGAGCGAACCGGAGTTGATCATGCGACCGTCGTCGGTCAGTGCGATCCCCGTTTTGGCGGGGTCGATCTCATCGAGCGACGCCTCATCGGCGCCCGGGTCGATGGGGACACCGTGCTCGTCGAGCTCGATGACGGGAATCGCGCCGGTGATGGGGGCTGTCGTGTCGACGACGACCTTGACGGGGAGGTCGAACGCACGAGCGAAATCGAGGTCGCGCTGATCGTGCGCGGGAACGGCCATGACGGCGCCGTGGCCGTAGTCGGCGAGGACATAGTCGGCGGCCCACACGGGGAGTCGCTCCCCGTTGATCGGGTTGACGGCCCAACGGCCGAGGAAGACGCCGGTCTTGGGCCGGTCGGTGCTCTGGCGCTCGATCTCGCTCTGCTTCTGCACCTGGTCGAGGTAGTCCTGGAAGCGCATGCGCACGTCGGGATCTGCTCCCGCGACGAGTTCGGCGGCCAGATCGCTGTCGGGCGCGACGACGAAGAACGTCGCGCCGTGCAGCGTGTCGGGGCGAGTGGAGAAGACCGTGACACGCTCATCGCGGCCCTCGATCTCGAACTCGATGTCGGCTCCGACGGAGCGACCGATCCAGTTGCGCTGCATCCGGATCACCTTCTGCGGCCAGAACCCCTCGAGCTGGTTCAGGTCGTCGAGGAGGCGGTCGGCGTAGTCGGTGATCTTGAAGTACCACTGCGTCAGCTTCTTCTTGACGACCTCGGCGCCGCAGCGTTCGCAATGCCCGTCGACGACCTGCTCGTTCGCGAGCACCGTCTGGTCGTTGGGGCACCAGTTGACGGGGCTCTCCTTGCGGTACGCGAGCCCGCGCTCGTACAGCGCCTGGAAGAGCCACTGGTTCCAGCGGTAGTACTCGGGGTCGCTCGTGTGCAGGATGCGAGACCAGTCGTACGAAGAGCCGTACTCGCGGAAGCTCTTCTTGTGCTGCGCGATGTTGGCGTAGGTCCACTCGCGGGGATCCGCACCGCGCTGGATCGCGGCGTTCTCGGCGGGAAGACCGAAGGAGTCCCAGCCGATCGGGTTGAGCACGTTGTACCCGCGGTGACGCCAGAATCGCGCGACGATGTCCACATACGCGTAGCTCTCGGCATGCCCCATGTGGAGGTCGCCCGACGGGTAGGGGAACATTCCCAGCACGTACTTGCGCGGACGGGTGTCACCCGCCCCTCCCGCGCGGAACGGATCGGCCTCTGACCAGCGCGCCTGCCACTTCTGCTGGATGGCGTACGCGTCGAACGCGCCGTCGGAGTGCGCGTCGGTCTCGGGGGGCAGGGTCTGACTCACGGGGAAGAACCAATCAATGGATGCCGGGAAAGCGCCGGAGCGCCATCCTCCAGATTAGCGGACGGGGATCGTCACCAGCCGAGCGGCAGCGTCGCACCGATCGCCGCGAGCGGGCCGCGGGCCTTCACGCCGACTTCGGCGACTTCCGCCGCGGCATCCGAGTGCCAGGTGATGCCCCCGCCGGCGCCGACGTACGCACCCCCGGGGTGCGTCACGATCGTGCGGATGACCATCGCGAGGTCCAGCGCGCCGTCGGTTCCGACCCACCCGAACGCCCCCGAGAAGATGCCGCGCGGGGCGCCTTCCAGGTCGTGCAGGATCGTCATCGCGGAGAGCTTCGGCGCGCCCGTCATGCTTCCGGCGGGAAAGGCTGCATCGAGCAGATCACCGACCGTCGTCCCCGGGAGCAGGTCGCCCGCGACGGTGGAGACGAGCTGGTGGACAGCCGGGTAGGACTCGACCGCGAGAAGCGACTCGACGCGGATCGTGCCGGCCCTGCAGACGCGAGAGAGGTCGTTGCGCATGAGGTCGACGATCATGATGTTCTCCGCACGCTCCTTCGCGCTCGATTGCAACTCGTGCGCGAGCGCGAGATCTTCTTCCTCGTCCCGGCCACGGGGGCGGGTTCCCTTGATGGGGTGCGTGCGGACGACACCCGATCGCACGTCGAGAAAACGTTCGGGGCTCGCGCTCACAACGGCGACGTCGCCGCTCACGATGAGTCCCCCGTGATGCGCAGGAGTCGTCGCGCGCAGCCGCCGATATGCCTCTACGGGATCGATGTCCCCTTCCACGGCGAACCGTGTCGTGAGACACAGCTGGTAGGCATCGCCTTCGCGGATGGCGTCGCGGCATCGCTCGACGAGTGCCGCGTAGTCGTCGGGGTCGTGTCGGCCGCGCGCAGGCGAGGGTGCCGAATCGGGCTCGACGGGGGCCGGTGCGGGCTCCGCCGCGTCGACGTCGATGCTCTCGCCCGCTCCCCCGAAGTGCCATGCCCGGCGACGCTCATGGTCGAAGGCGACGAATCGCGTCACCCGCAACCAGCTGACGGAAGGGACGAATGCATCGGATGCCGCGACGGGCGCCCCGGCGCGGGCGGCGGCCTGCTCGTAGTCGAGCCACCCCACCCATCCGCCCCGGAACGGGCCGGCCCCGCCGTCGGATGCCGCCGCGGCGCACGGCACCGCCCGGACCTGGTGGGGATCGGGCTCCGGTACGCCGATGCCCACCCAACTCCACCCGTGGACCGCATCCGGTCCGGCATCGAGCCAGAACGCATGCGCGGATCGCGCGTGGAGGGCGTGGAAGACGACCTGAGGATCCATCCACGCACCGAGCGGCGTCGAGATGAGATCCTCGGTCATGGTTCCCAGGCTAGGGCGACCTGCGAGCCTTAGGCTCATGGCGTGAACGAGATCCTGTCGTGGCTCCTCGACACGGTCCAGAGCGTGGACCCCGTCGTACGGACCATCATCGCGGGGCTGGCGATCATGCTCGAGACGAGCATCCTGATCGGACTCGTCGTACCGGGTGACACGGTCGTGATCGTCGCCGGCACGGCTGTCGAGTCCCCCCTCGAAGGCGTCATCCTGGGAATCGTCGTCGTCCTCGGCGCCCTCGCAGGCGAGAGCATCGGATTCTGGCTGGGGCGATTCCTCGGCCCGCGTATCCGCGACTCCCGCCTCGGCCGCCGCATCGGGACAGACAACTGGGAGCGCTCGGAACGCTATCTTCGTCGACGCGGCGGCCCTGCCATCTTCATCTCGCGCTTCCTGCCGGTGCTGCACTCGCTCGTGCCGCTGACCGTCGGCATGAGCGAGTACCCCTATCGGCGCTTCCTCGCCTGGACGACGCCGGCCTGCATCCTCTGGGCGACGCTGTACATCTCCGTCTCCGCCGTCGCTGCGGGGACATACCGCGAACTCGCCGACAGCCTGCACTATGCGGCCTACATCTTCGTCGCGATCATCGTCGTCTTCCTCATCGGAGTGTTCGTCGCCAAGAAGCTCATCGAGCGCAGCGAACGGCGCCACCTCATGGCCGATGACGACCTTTCCGACATCCGCCGTTCAACGGAGCCGATCGGCGACGTGGAAGACTGAAGGGGATGCCCGACAACACCGACGCCCCCGCTCGCACCAAGGTGCTCTGGCTCGCCCGGCTCGAGCACCGTTTCCACACCTGGCGCGAACGTCGTGCGCGAGCCCGCGGATTGACGCCGACGGTCACGCCGTTCCCCGGCTACGGCAGTACGGAGTGGGTGCGCGTTCTCGGGCGGGTGCTCATCGTCCCTGTCGTCAAGCCGCGCAGTCCGGGCGAGTACGCCTCGGTCCGCGGGTGGCGCAGCTTCGCCGCGGTGCCCGTCGGCTATGCGCAGGTGAGCATCACGATCGCGGGCGTCACGCACGACGTGGTCTCGGATCGCGGCGGCGTCATCGATGCCGTCATCCCCGCGGAACTCGACCCGGGCTGGCAGACCTTCACCGTGACGGTCGAAGGCAGTGAGCCCGTCGAGACGCGAGCGTTCATCGTCGCGCCCGATCTCCGATTCGGAGTCGTGTCCGATGTCGACGACACCGTCATGGTGACGGCCCTCCCCCGCCCGCTGATCGCGGCGTGGAATTCGTTCGTCGTCGACGAGCACGCACGTCAGCCCGTACCGGGCATGGCGGTGCTGATGGAGCGCCTCGTGCGCGACAACCCCGGCTCGCCGCTCATCTACCTCTCGACGGGGGCATGGAACGTCGCGCCGACGCTCATCCGCTTCCTTCGGCGCCACCTCTTCCCGCCGGGGGCGATGCTGCTCACCGACTGGGGTCCGACGCACGATCGATGGTTTCGCAGCGGTCGCGACCACAAGGCCGAGAATCTCCGGCGTCTCGCGCGTGAGTTCCCTGACGTGCGATGGCTCCTGATCGGCGACGACGGTCAGCATGACGATGACCTCTACACGACGTTCACGAGCGAGCATCCGGGAAACGTCGTGGCGGTTGCGATCCGTCAGCTGTCCCCCACCGAAGCCGTGCTCGCCGGCGGTCGGACGGCCGTCAACGATCACTCGGCGGCGGCGATTCCGTGGGTCACCGACAAGGACGGCGCGGGACTTCTCGAGCGTCTCGAGGAAGCCGGCGTCATCGGGCGGTGATGGACGCCGACGGACCTGCAGCGGTGTCGGCGCCCGAGCGTAGGCTGTCGCCATGTGCGGTCGATTCGTCGTTGCCAGTGCGGGTTCCGAGCTCGTGGGCGTGCTGCGCGTCGACGTCGAGGGCGATGATCTTCCCGCACCGTCTTTCAACATCGCGCCCACGGCCCGTGCGGCCATCGTGATCGACTCCGCGAAGACGGACCCGCCGACCCGTCGGCTCGAGTCGGCGCGATGGGGCCTCGTGCCACCGTGGGCGAAGGACGTCAAGATCGGCGCTCGCGCGTTCAACGCTCGCTCAGAAGAACTCGAAGACAAACCGATGTTCCGGAACGCCCTCGGCAAGCGGCGCGCGATCGTGCCCGCATCGGGCTACTACGAGTGGAAAACCCTCGGCGACGTGAAAGTGCCGCACTACATCCACCCGGCAGACGACGCGCCGCTCTTCTTCGCGGGCCTCTACGAGTGGTGGAAAGATCCATCGAAGACCGACGACGACCCCGAGCGTTGGCTCCTCAGCTTCACGATCCTGACGCGGGATTCGATCGGCAGGCTCGGCTCGATCCACGACCGGATGCCGCTCTTCGTCGACCCGGATCACGCCGATGCATGGCTCGATCCCTCGACGGAGAACGTGCGGGATGTTCTCGATGCATCGATCGACGCGGCACCGGCTATCGCGGAGACCCTCGACGACCACGTGGTGTCGCGCGCCGTCGGAAACGTCCGGAACAACTCGCCCGAGCTCATCGAGCCCGCCCGCGACGAAGGCTGATCAGCGTACCGCGACGCATTCAGAGCACGGCAGCATCCCCCGGCCCGCGGCTGCCGTGTCGAGCCGCAGCTGGAGCACTCGGCGTGCCGCATCATCGAGCCGCTCTGCAGGGAGGGCGCCGGACTCCACGGCGGCAACGAGTCCGTCGATGATCGCTCCCGCAGAGCCGGGGGACGTGTACACAACGGCGAGCACCATGTCGTTGCCGGCAGCGACCGCACTCACGGCATTCGCCACCGGATCGGAGTAGGCGGGAATTCCCGAGGCCTCGAGCATGCCGAGGTCGTCCGTGATCATGACGCCGTCGAAACCGAGGTCGTCGCGCGCGATGCGATGCCACTCCGCCGAGAGCGATGCGGGCGTCGTGTCGACCGCCGTGTAGGCGAGATGCCCGAACATGAGGAGCGGCGCTCCCGCGTCGATCCCCGCCGCGAAAGGAGCAGCGTCAGTGGCCCGCCACTCCTCCCTCGACATCGGGGTCGACGGGATCCCGGCGTGCGAGTCGCCCGGTGCCGCCCCGTGGCCGGGGAAGTGCTTGAGCGTCGAGAAGACCGTGGAGTTCTCCCCCTGCACGGCAGCAGCGACGTGCGCGGCACCGGATTCCGGAGTCGTGCCGAGGGCCCGCCGATAGATGAACATCGACCGGTCGTTCGTGACGTCTGCGACGACGCCGAAGTTGACGCCGATACCTGCGCGCTGGAGCAGAGCGCCCCGGCCTGCGAAGGCGGACGCCGTCGCCTCGGGTGCTTCGTACTTGAGTGTCGTGGCCGCCGGGAAGTCGTCCCATGGGAGTCGCGAGACGTCGTCTCCCTCCTGGTCGACGGCGATGACGGGCGGCAGCGCGGGATCGACGGTGAGCGCGGCCGTCAACGCGCGAAGCTGCGACTCGTCGCCCGGGATGTTCGCACCCATGAGGATGAACCCACCGACGTCGGTGGACTCGACGTAGGCGCGAAGGGCAGCGGCATCCGTCGTCGGAATGTGGCCCATGACGATCGATGCCGCCTTCTCGCGCGTCGAAAGGGTGGCCAGCCGCTGTTCGGTCCGTGCCGAGCGCTCTGCGTCTGTCGCCGCGCGCACCGTGACCGTGCCCGTCGAATCCGGCACGTCCATCGTCACGACCGCGCTCACGGGAGCCGCACCCGCGAGGAGGAGCGCGCCGACGACGACACCGACCGCCACTCTCACGTGCTTCATCACGAATCCCACACTACGTGGGCGTGTCAGTGACGGGTCAGGATGGCGGCGGCGTCGGTGCCGACGGGGAGTGTTCCGTACTGCGACATACGCTCGTCGCCGAGCCGAGCGGCGATGAAGGCATCCGCATCCGCTGCAGGCGCATGACGAAGCATGAGGGATGCCTGGAAGGCCGCCGCGAGCGCCTCCGTCAATCGTCGTGCCGTCCCCTGCGCCGCCTCAGGGTCCGCGCTCTGCGCTTCTCGCAGGAGCGCGAGGGCGCGATCGACGTGCGCGTCATAGATCCGGGAGACTCCTCGCGCGTCCGACAGTTCGTCTGCGAACGCTTCAGCGGATGAGACGTCCTTCGTGAGCGCGCGGAGAACATCGAGCGCGATGACATTCCCCGACCCCTCCCAGATCGCCATGACCGGCTGCTCCCGATATCGCCGCGCGAGAGGGAAGTCCTCGGTGTACCCGTTGCCACCGAGGCTCTCGAGCGCTTCGTACGCGTGCTGCGGGCCCCGCTTGCAGACCCAGTACTTCGAGACGGGGGTCGCGAGGCGGCGGAGCGCGACATCACGATCGGACGCATCCTCCTCGAAGAGCTGGGCGAGCCGCAAGCCTGTGAGCATCGCCGCTTCCGATTCGAGCGCCAGGTCTGCCAGCACACCCGTCATCGCGGGCTGGTCGATGAGCGGGGCGCCGAACGCCATCCGGCCGCGGGCGTTCCAGAGTGCTTCGGCGACCGACTGGCGCATGCCCGCTGCCGTGCCGAGCACGCAGTCGAGGCGCGTGCGCTGCACCATCTCGATGATGGCGCGCACGCCCCGCCCAGGCTCCCCCACGAGAACCGCGATCGTGCCGTCGAATTCGATCTCCGCCGATGCGTTGGATCGGTTCCCGAGTTTGTCTTTCAGCCGCTGGATGCGGAAGACGTTGCGCATCCCACGCGTCAGCACCCGCGGCACGAAGAAGCATGTCAGCCCTTCGTCGGTCGCGCCGCGGCGCGCCTGCGCCAAGACGAGGAATCCGTCCGACATCGGCGCGGAGCAGAACCACTTGTGGCCCGTGAGCTGATAGCTGCGGCCGCCCATGTGCGTCGCGACGGTGGTCCCGGCGCGCACGTCGGATCCGCCCTGCTTCTCTGTCATCGCCATCCCGATGAGCGCGCTCGGCTTGTCGTGCTCGCCCTGCAGGTGCGGGTCGTACTCGCGGGAGTAGAGACGGGGAAGCCACTCCTCGGCGAGAGAAGGGCTCTCCTTCAGGGTCGCCACTGCGGCATGAGTCATGGAGACGGGGCATGCGTGTCCGGGTTCGACCTGCGCGAACAGCATGAACGTCGCCGCACGCGCGACGCCGGCGCCCGAACGCGGGTCAACCCACCCGGAGGTATGGGCACCGTGGGCGATCGCCGAGCCGAGCACGCGGTGGTAGGACGGGTCGTACTCGACCTCATCGAGCCGGAATCCCCAGCGATCGTGCGCGTGTGCGACGGGAGTGTGCGTGTTCGCGAGTTCGGCATCGCGCTGGAACGATGTCGAGCCGACAAGCTCGCCCGTCCGGCGGAGATTCTCGTCGGCCCATCCTGCGCCGAAGCCGGTCACCGCCGCGACGAGGGGACGATTCGTCGAGTACTCGTCGACCCCGGTGCGCCACGGCGGTTGATTCTCGACGTAGTGCGTCGCCGGCCCGATGACCCGCTGTCCGCGCGCAAATGACGTCATGCGTCTCCCCTTTCGTCGGTCGGCTGTCGCCTCGGCATCCTTCAGCCCGCCGCGAGAGGCAGACGGACGAGAAGATCGTCCTCTGGTCGTGGTGCGCCCCGGCCGTCCGTGTTGTTGGTGAGCACCCACAGACTCTCATCGGGTCCTTCGATGACATCGCGGAGGCGGCCCTGCCCGGAGAACACGGTGTCGAGCGTTCCCGATGCCGCGTCCCAGCGCCACAGTCGCTCGCCGCGCAGTCCCGCGACGAAGACCGTCTCTCCGACAGCGGCGATCCCGCTGGGGCTCGACTCGGACGGCGACCAGACGACGACGGGATCGATGAAGCGCGAATCCTCCGCCACTCCTTCGACGACGGGCCACCCGTAGTTCGCTCCCGGCTCGATGACGTTGAGCTCATCCCACGTGTTCTGTCCGAACTCGCTCGCCCACATCGTGCCGTCGGAGGTCCACGCGATGCCTTGGACGTTGCGATGCCCGTACGACCAGACGGCGGATTCGAAGGGATTTCCCGGTGCCGCGTCGCCCTCGGGGGTGAGCCGGAGGATCTTGCCGCCGAGAGCATCGACGTTCTGCGCGGCATCACGATTCTGTGCGTCACCTGTCGCGACGTAGAGCAGATCATCGGGGCCGAACGCGATCCGACCGCCGTTGTGTGTGCTCGCGCGCGGGATGCCGTCGTAGACGACCTCGACGTCACCGAGCGTGAGTGCGCCCGCTGGGCCCGTCAGCGCCATGCGTACGACGCGATTGTCGTCGGCGGTGCCGTGATAGGCGTAGAGCCACGGCGTCTCGCCATCGAGGAGCGCGAGTCCGTGAAGTCCGGATTCTCCTCCCGACACGACCCCGGGTACGGTGCCTGCCGTGCGCAGTGAGCCGTCTGTCGTGAGTTCGCGGACGATCCCGGAGTCCCGCTCCGAGATGAGAGCCCCACCGTCGGGGAGCGGAACGACCGACCACGGAGCGGCGAGCCCGCCGACGAGGGTATTCGCCGCGCCACCCGTCGTCCAGGAACCGGACCGCGGCGGTGTTGCGGTGCCGGTAGGTTCGGACGTGGGGCGCGGCGAGGTGGGCGGAGGCGGTTCAGCGGTCGGAGAAGCGGCGCATCCAGATGCCACGACGGCGACGGCGATCACCGCGGCGGCGGCACGCGGCATCCGGAACCATGTCATGCGGCATCCGCCGCCGCTTCGATGGCGACGATGTCGATCTTGTGCATCGAGAGCATCGCCTGGACCGCGCGGTGCGCACGCGTAGCGTCGGCATCCTGAATGAGCGACGCGAGCCGAGCGGGGATGATCTGCCATGACAGACCCCACCGATCCTTCAGCCAGCCGCAGGGCTGTTCGACGCCCCCATCGGCGACCAACGCGTCCCAGTAGCGGTCCACCTCGTCTTGATCCGCACATGTCAGGTGCAGGGAGATCGCCTCCGTGAACGGATACTGCGGCCCCGCGTCCATCGCGAAGTAGTCGGCGCCGTCTAGGCGGAAGTGCGCGTGCATCACTTTCCCGCCGAGGCCGGGAGTGCCTTCGGGGTACCGCGTGATGGCGACGATCTCGGAACGCGGCACGATGCGGGTGTAGAAGGCGATCGCCTCCTCGGCGTCGTCATCGAACCAGAGGAAGGGCGTGACGATGCTCATGGTCCCAGGCTCGCCCAGGAGGGGTTCCGGCACAAGCCCGGCGACCTGTGAAAGAAACTCTCCGGGCATGTCGATTCCGCTGCTGTCCATTCGACGCAATAGTGAAAGGGGGAATCGCACCCCCGCCGAACAGGGAGAACGAGATGAAGCACATGCTGATCATGAGGGCGACGCAGGAAGCCGTCGACCGCTACGCCGAGATGGACTTCGAAGCGGTCATCAACGCGATGGGCGCATACAACGAGTCCATGATGAAGGCGGGCGTCATCGTCGCGGGCGAGGGTCTCTCCCCCGAACCCGGCTACGTCGTCGACTTCAGCGACGACGCGCCGATCGTCAGCGACGGACCCTACGGTGAGGTGCACGAGCTCTTCAACGGCTTCTGGATCATCCAGACCGCGACCGCCGACGAAGCGATCGAGTGGGCCAAGCGGTGTCCACTCGGTCCTGGCAACAAGCTCGAAGTGCGCCGAGTCCAAGAAGACGCCGACTTCGAGCAGTTCGCCGACAACGAATACATCCAGAAGGAGAAGGAGTGGCGGGCGGAGCTCGGCACGGAGTGACCGCGGGATCCGATACGGCGATGGATGACACACGGCGTACGGTCGAGGCCGTCTGGCGCATCGAAGGACCGCGAATCACGGCATCCGTGGCCAAGATGACCGGCGACCTCGGCCTCGCCGAGGACGTCGCGCAGGACGCCGTCGCCGAGGCTCTGGCCGCATGGCCGCGCGACGGCGTGCCCGTCAACCCCGGAGCCTGGCTCACGGCGGTGGCGACGCGACGAGCGATCGACGCGTGGCGGCGGCGTGAACGGCTGAACGAGCGGTACGTCCAGATCGGGCGCTCGCTCGACGAAGCGTCCGACGAGGAGTGGGAGCCCATCGACGACGACGTCCTGCGGCTCGTCTTCACCGCCTGCCACCCCGCGCTGTCACGGGAATCGCAAGTGGCGTTGACGCTCCGGGTGGTGGGCGGGCTGACCAGCGCGGAGATCGCCAGGATGCTGCTCGTCGAGACGCCGACGGTCCAGGCGCGGATCACACGCGCCAAGAAGACGCTGAGTGCCGCCCGCATCCCGTTCGCGACGCCCGATCCGGGCGAGTGGCGAGACAGACTCGGGTCGGTTCTCGGGGTCATCTACCTCGTCTTCACGGAGGGGTACGCAGCCACCGCGGGAGACCGATGGATACGCCCCGACCTGGCGGACGAAGCAATCCGGCTCGGTCGTGTCGTCGTCAGTCTCCTGCCCCGGGAGCCGGAGGCCCTTGGCCTCCTCGCTCTCATGGAATTCCAGCGGTCGCGGTTCGCGGCACGTGAGTCGGCGGGCGCGGCGGTCACGCTCGCCGACCAGGATCGCAGCAGGTGGGACCGCGGCCAGATCGCGCGGGCGATCGCGATCCTGGGAAGAGCGGATGCCGCAGCCGCCGCGCGCGGCCACGGTCGCGGGTCGTACGCACTCCAGGCGGCGATCGCCGAGCGCCACGCGGTCGCGGCGAGCGTCGATGACACGGACTGGGAGGAGATCGTCGCGCTGTACGAGACGCTGGTTCGGGTGTCGCCCAGCCCGATCGCGGAGCTGAGCCGCGCTGTCGCAGTGTCGATGTCGTCGAACGCCGCCGAAGCGCTGCCGATCGTGGATGCTCTCCGTGATCGCGGTGCGCTTCGCGGGTCGCACCTTCTGCCGAGCGTGCGGGGAGAACTTCTCGCTCGCGCGGGGCGCGCCGATGAGGCCCGCGTGGAGCTTCTGGAAGCTGCACGCCTCACGACGAACGCGGCTCAGCAGAGGGTGCTTCGGGAGAAGGCCGCCTCGCTCACGTGATGCCGCAGGAGCCCTGCCGCATCACGTGGCCCGCCCGCATGGTCTCTTCGTCATCCGGCGCCGAGACCACGTCATCCCTCGTCGCCGAGAAGACGCGATCCGTCGATCTCGGGCGCCTCCGGCAGCAGTTGGGTTCTTCTCGGCGTATAGAGCGGCGGCACCGCGGAGGACAGCGGCCCAGCGCGTGCCGTCGCTGACGCGGGACTCATGGACGACGTGGCAGCACCCGTTGGAGACATGGCGGTCTCAACATGAGGGAGCTGCCGAGCATCACGCGATGCGCATGATCTCGATGAGAAATTGGTGGACCTGAGGGGACTCGAACCCCTGACCCCCTGCATGCCATGCAGGTGCGCTACCAGCTGCGCCACAGGCCCAGACGCTTCCTCGATCGCTCGAGGCAACTCCCCTAGCTTACTACACAGGGAAGCGTGCCTCGAACTCGGGTCACTCCGCGGACGAGTGTTCGGGAAGCTCGATCGGGACGAGCGGGCAGTCCTTCCACAGACGCTCCAGGCCGTAGTACACGCGCTCCTGCTCGTGGAAGACGTGCACGACGAGATCACCGAAGTCGAGGAGAATCCAGCGTGCTTCCGAGCGACCTTCGCGCCGGAGGCGCTTGTGGCCGGCTTCGAGGAGCTTCTCTTCGATCTCATCGGCGATCGCGGCGACGTTGCGTTCGTTCCGCCCGGTGACGAGGAGGAAGACGTCGACGAGCGGGAGCGGACCCGACACGTCGAGCGCGAGCAGGTCCTCCCCGCCCTTGGCGTCCGCCGCCGCAGCGGCGATCCGCACCATCTCGTGGGACTGTTCACTTGCCGTCATGAGAAGACTCCATTCACGATCGCCACGATGAGGACGCCGGCGAGTGCGAGGAACAACGCTCCCGCGGTGATCGCGAGCCACATCATGAGCCGGCTGCCCTTCTCGGGTACCGGCGGCTTGATGACGTCTCCCGCGCTCTTGACGGTGCTGATGGCAGCACTCGCGGCGATCGGCGTGGGAGACGAATGTGCGGGCAGCTCGCCGTCGATGAGGACCGCGTCGACGTCTTTGCCATCAGCCGTACCCGGCGCGTGCCCCGTCGAGCCGAGTCCCTCGGGCAGGTTGAAGGTGCCCGTGATGATCACTTCACCCGTCGCCGTGACGGAGGTGATCGGAAGGTCTCCCGTCGTCTGAGAGAGGATGAGGGCGTTCGGCGTTCCCACGGAACCGGTCGACCCGCGCGCGAGCAGCTGGTCGAACGACGGCGGCAGATCGATCTGAACGGGCTCGCCGGCGATGAGGTCTTCGCCGAGCGCGGGATTGACGATGGGTCGGACCTCGTCGACCGGTGCCTCGGCGTCAAGCTCGGGGTCCTCGTCGACATCGCGTTCGAGGGCGCGCCCCGGGTCCGTCGAGGGCACCTCGACGTCGGGGGCCTCATGCTGCATCGTGTCGAGGTCTTCGGGCGGAGACCACTCCTCGACGGGGTGGTCCTCTGTCGCCGGTGCCGACTGCGGAACCGAGTCGATCGGTCCGGATGCGACCGGCACGGACGACTCGCTGATGATCGCCGAGACGGATGCCGCGTGCGCAGCTGCGAGGTCGGGTGTGATGACGGGCACCGAGGCGGTGCGGATGCGCTCCTGCTGTCGCGCCTGGCGGCGGGTCAGCGGCGCGACGCCGAGGTCGACATCGGCGTCCGCGATCGGCGCAGGACCCACCGCCGCCGGCTCCGCCGGTCGCGGGAGCGGGGCGGGCGTCGGCTCAGGTTCCGGCGCGGATTCGATGACCGGGGTCGGATCGTCAGCGGGGTCGGCGGCGGAGTCATCGAGAACGATGACGGGGGTCGCGCCGGTCTTCCGCAGCTCGCGCAGTTGCTTGCGGGTCAGCGGTGTGTCCGGGTGCTCGGGTTCAGTCATTCCTTGCTCCGGTAGAGGTGGTGCTTCGCAATGTATTGGACGACCCCGTCGGGGACGAGGTACCACACGGGTTTCTCGTCCCGCACGCGATCACGGCAGTCGGTCGACGAGATCGCCAGGGCGGGAATCTCGAGCTGACTCACATCGTCGGTCGGCAGCCCCGAGATGTTCAGAACATGACCGGGCCGAGAGACGGCGACGAAGTGGGCGAGTTCCCACAGTTCATCATGGTCCCTCCAACTGAGAATCTGCGCTACGGCGTCTGCGCCGGAGATGAAGAACAGGTCGGCGTCCGGACGCTGCGCCTTCAGGTCGCGAAGAGTATCGATCGTGTACGTCGGCCCCGTGCGGTCGATGTCTACTCGACTCACCGTGAACTGCGGGTTGGACGCGGTCGCGATCACCGTCATGAGATAGCGATGCTCGCTCTCGGTGACAACGGTCTTGTGCCAAGGCTCACCCGTAGGAACGAAGACGACTTCGTCGAGACCGAAAGACTCGGCGACTTCGCTCGCCGCGACGAGGTGGCCGTGGTGGATGGGATCGAACGTCCCACCCATGACCCCGATCCGCGGAGCGCGCGTCGCCGACATGCAGTTGCGGCCTAGTGGCCGTGCCCGGAGCGCTGAACCTCGTTCGCATGCGACTTCGCGTATGCCTCGGCCTTGGCTGAATGGCGGTTGGCAACGTTGCGGTACGACGCCGTCACGAGTCCGAGCGCAGCGAACACGACGATCGCCACCACGCCGTACCAGAGGGTCTCGAGCTGCACGTTGCCGGTGTGCTCGGCTTCCTCAGCGGCGAAGGCGAGAATCGTGACGAGGGACATGCGGACTCCGTTCGGGGTTCACTCGCGGACGCGGGCGCGCGTCCAGTTTAGGTGGTCAGGCGCGGACTTGTCCTGAGCCGCGCGCGAGCCACTTGGTGCTCGTGAGCTCGCTCAGCCCCATGGGTCCGCGTGCGTGCAACTTCTGCGTCGAGATTCCGACTTCGGCACCGAACCCGAACTCTCCGCCGTCGGTGAAACGCGTCGAGGCGTTCACCATGACGACGGCGGAATCGACCTCCGCCAGGAATCGTGCCGCGTGGGCGTCATCCTGCGTGATGATCGACTCGGTGTGGTGGGTCGAGTACTTCCGGATGTGCGCGAGCGCGTCGTCGAGATCGTCAACGACACGCATCGCCAGTTCGAGTCCCAAGTACTCCGTGGCCCAGTCTTCGTCGGTCGCTGGGACGACGTCCGACGAGAAGGACGCGATGTCCTCGTCACCGTGCACCACGACGCCCTGGGCGTGAAGACCCTCGAGGACGGTGGGAACGAGTCGGGATACTGCGGCCCGATGCACGAGCACCGTTTCGACGGCGTTGCAGACACTCGGACGCTGGACCTTCGCGTTCACGACGATGTCGCGCGACCAGTCCAGCGGAGCGGTCTCATCGAGCACGATGTGCACGACCCCTGCACCGGTCTCGATGACGGGAACGGACGACTCGGTGACGACGGTCTCGATGAGCTGCGCGCTGCCACGGGGCACGAGGACATCGACGATGCCACGAGCCTGCATGAGCTCCTTGGCGCCGTCGCGGCCGAACTCATCAACGGTCTGGATGGCTTCGGGATCGATGCCCCTCTCGGCCAGCGCTGCGCGCATGACGCGTACGAGCTCGGCGTTGGTGCGCTCGGCTGCCGTGCCGCCGCGCAGGACGACAGCGTTGCCGGACCGCAGAGCCAGCGCGGCGATGTCCACCGTCACGTTGGGCCGGGCTTCGTAGATGGAGCCGACGACACCGAACGGGACCGCGACCTTCGTCAGCTCCACGCCGTTCTCGAGCACGCGGCGGTCGAGCACGCGGCCCACGGGGTCGGGAAGCTCCGCAATGTCGCGCACGGCGGCCGCGAGCGAAGCAACGCGGGGCGCATCCAGTCGGAGTCGATCCTGCAGGGCGGATGAGAGCCCCGTCGCTCGTCCGCGTTCGAGGTCCTCGGCGTTGGCAGCGACGATCGAGGATGCGGCGGACTCGATGGCGTCGGCGATCGACAGCAGCGCGTCGCGCTTGGTCGCATCGTCGAGGAGGCCGATCGACCGCGAGGCCTCCTTCGCCGAGAGCATGCGGTCACGAGCCGTCGTCGCGATGGTGGTCATCAGCCCAGCTTATCGGCGGGAAGTGTGGCCGCTGCCGTACGCACGGGACCTGTCGTCGAGGTCGCGGGTTCGGGGTTCGGGGCGAACCACGTGCCGATGTCGGACCCGGAGAGGGCGTCCGCGATCCGGTCGGCGCTCGTCACCAACACGCCGATTCCGGATGCCGTCGCGAGCCGTGCGGCGGAGACCTTCGTCGCCGCTCCGCCCGTCCCGACGCTGTTGACGACGACCGAGCCGAACTCGAACCCGTCGAGGTCGTCACCGTACGCCACCCGATGGATGGGCGTCGCACCCGGCTCGCCCGGGGGTCGTGTGTAGAGGCACTCGATGTCGCTGAGGAGCACGAGTGCGTCCGCACCGACGAGCTGGGCAACGAGAGCGGCGAGCCGGTCGTTGTCGCCGAAACGGATCTCGTGGGTCGCGACGGTGTCGTTCTCGTTCACGATCGGCAAGATTCGCAGTCCGAGAAGACGCTCCATCGCGCGGCGCGCGTTCGACCGCGGAGTGGCGTTCTCGAGGTCACCCGCCGTGAGGAGAACCTGGCCCGCGAGAATGTCGAACCTGTCGAGCGAGGTCTGGTAGCGCCACATCAGGACGTTCTGCCCCACGGCTGCAGCAGCCTGCTGTGTCGCGAGGTCGTTGGGTCGCCCGCCGAGATCGAGGAAGGGGATCGCCGTTGCGATCGCACCCGAGGAGACGAGCACCACTTCGGTGCCGTTGTCGTGCGCCGCGGCGATCGCCTGGACGATCGTGTCGATGCGGTGAGCGGCATCGCCCGAGATCGAGGACGAACCCACCTTGACGACGATCCGGCGTACGGTGCGGATGTCGTCCCGCTCGAATGCGGTCACTTGTCCTCCTCGGTGTCCCATCCGGTAGCGGAGAGGCGCTCGGCCTCCAACTCGGCGCGGGCTTCGGCCTTGGCATCCATTCGCTCGTGATATTCCTCACGCCGCTGCGAGGAGGTCCGGCGGTTGTTCTGGAAGAGCCGCGGGTCGGTGCCTCGGGGTGCCGTCATGACCTCGGCGGCAGACGTCATCGACGGCTCCCAGTCGAAGATGATGCCGTCACCCTCACCGATGACGACCGTCGCGCCGGGAGTGGCGCCCGCCCGGAAGAGCACGTCGTCGACTCCCAGCCGATCCAGTCGATCTGCGAGGTACCCGACCGCTTCCTCGTTCTGGAAATCGGTCTGCTGGACCCATCGCACCGGCTTTTCGCCGAGGAGGCGGTAGAACGTTCCGTACGACCCGCCCTCCACGCGGACCGTGACTTCTTTCACGGCGCCCTTGGGACGGATCACGATGCGTTCCGGCGCGGGCGCCGCTGCCAGCTCTGCGCGGTGCGCAGCGACGATCTCGCCCAGCGCGAAGGTGAGGGGGCGAAGGCCGTCGCGACTCACTGTCGAGATCTCGAACACGCGGAACCCGCGGGCCTCCAGGTCGGGACGGACGAGTTCGGCCAGATCCCGCGCTTCAGGCACGTCGATCTTGTTGAGGGCGACGAGCTGAGGACGTTCCAGGAGCGGAATCTGCCCCTCGGGGACGGGATAGGCGGCGAGCTCGGCGAGGATCACCTCGAGGTCGCTGAGGGGATCGCGTCCGGGTTCGAGCGTCGCGCAGTCGAGGACGTGCACGAGTGCCGTGCAGCGCTCGACGTGACGCAGGAACTCGAGCCCGAGCCCCCGGCCTTCACTGGCGCCTTCGATGAGCCCGGGGACGTCGGCGACGGTGTAGCGCACGTCGCCCGCCTGGACGACACCGAGGTTCGGGTGGAGGGTCGTGAAGGGATAGTCGGCGATCTTCGGACGGGCAGCGGAGATCGCGGCGATGAGACTCGACTTGCCCGCGGACGGGTAGCCGACGAGAGCCACATCCGCGACGGTCTTCAGTTCGAGCTGAACATCGCCCTCCCACCCGGGAGTGCCGAGCAGCGCGAAGCCGGGCGCTTTCCGCTTGGGCGAAGAGAGCGCGGCATTGCCGAGACCGCCCAGACCACCGGGAGCCACGACGAACCTCATGCCGGGCTCGATCATGTCGATGAGCACCTCGCCGTCGGCGTCCTTGACGACCGTCCCGACCGGCACGCTGAGCTCGATGTCTTCGCCCGCTGCGCCCGACCGGTGATCGCCCATACCGAATCCACCGTTCTCGGCGGTGCGATGGGGCGAGTGGTGGTACGACAGCAGCGTCGTCACCTGTGGGTCGGCGACGAGCACGATGTCGCCACCGTGACCGCCGTTCCCTCCGTCGGGCCCGGCCAGGGGCTTGAACTTCTCACGACGCACAGAGACGCAGCCGTTGCCGCCCTTGCCGGCGCGCAGGTGCAGCGTCACTCGATCGACGAACGTGACCATGCGCATCCTCCTTAAATCGGGGCAATGCGAAAGGGGCGAGCCAGAGCCCGCCCCTTCCGCTGAAGACTGTCGTCTTCGCCGTGGATCACTCCGCGGCGGCGACGATGTTGACGACCTTGCGGCCGCCCTTGTGTCCGAACTCGACAGCACCCGCCGCAAGCGCGAACAGGGTGTCGTCACCGCCGCGACCAACGTTGGAGCCGGGGTGGAAGTGCGTGCCGCGCTGACGGACGATGATCTCGCCGGCGAGGACCTGCTGGCCGCCGAAGCGCTTCACCCCGAGGCGCTGTGCGTTGGAGTCACGACCGTTGCGGGTGGAGCTTGCGCCCTTTTTGTGTGCCATCTCTGCGTCTCTTCCTGGACTTACTTGATGCCGGTGATCTTGACGCGGGTGAGGTCCTGGCGGTGACCCTGACGCTTCTTGTACCCGGTCTTGTTCTTGAACTTCTGGATCACGATCTTCGGTCCGCGGAGCTCACCGAGCACCTCGGCCGTGACCGTGACCTTCGCGAGCTTGTCGACGTCGGTCGTCACGGCGTCGCCGTCGACGAGGAGGACAGCCGGGAGCTCGATCGAGTCGCCGATCTTCGCGGCCTGACGGTCGAGGACGACGATCGTGCCGACCTCCACCTTCTCCTGCCGGCCACCGGCCCGCACAACTGCGTAAACCACTTCACACCTGTTTCGTCTGGGAGCGGACTGCTCCGGTTGTCTTTGTGAGACTGGGAAGTCTTCGATGCGGACGGCTCGAACGGGCTGCCGAGCTTGTCGCCGCACGCCATGGGCCTGCGGTACGGGACGCACCAAAGGACTACTTTACCCGATGCCGGTGAATCCGGCAAAAGCAGAGCAGGCCGTGTCGCGGCATCCCTGAATATGATCGCGGGGTGACGATCCTGATCGACGACCCGCTCTGGCCCGCCCACGGGCGACTGTGGGCGCACCTCGTGAGCGACCGCGACCTCGACGAGCTCCATGCCTTCGCGGCCGCCAACGGCATCCCCCGTCGCGGATTCGATCTCGATCACTACGACGTACCCGACGACGCCCACGCGCGCCTCATCGTGGCCGGCGCCGAACACGTCGACGGCCACGAACTCGTGCGCAGACTCATCGCCTCTGGACTGCGTGTGACAGCGCGCGAGCGTCGGGGTCGATGAAGGTCAGTCCTCCGACGACGGTGAGACGGGCGTCCCGGTGAGGGCCGCCGTCGTCACGCGCCGACGCGAACGCCCCTGACCCGGTGCCTTCGGCTCCGGGAGCGCGCTCAGCACGGAGTCCAGCAGAACGTCCTTTTCGGTGCGCGGCTGCTTCGCAGGAGCCTCGCGCTTCTTGCGCGGCTTCTTGGGTCGCTCGGCGGGCGTCTGCTCGACGACCTCATCGACGACCACCACGGGCTCGGCCTGGTCTTCAGGCTGGTGGATTGTCGAGGCCGCGATCTGAGCGAGTGCGGACTTGACGCCCTCCGTGATGACGTGCGTCCCCGAAGTTCCGTTGGTCTGAGGGTTCTGCGTGCGCGGACGACGGCCTCCCTGCGAGCTCGCAGGAGCGGACCGGTGCTTGACGACGGGGTCGTGGTGAACGATGACTCCGCGCCCGGCGCAGACATCGCACGGCTCGCTGAAGGTCTCGAGAAGCCCGAGGCCGAGCTTCTTGCGCGTCATCTGCACGAGTCCGAGCGACGTGACCTCGGCGACCTGGTGCTTCGTCCGGTCGCGGCTGAGGCACTCGATCAGACGCCGCAGCACGAGATCACGGTTGGATTCGAGCACCATGTCGATGAAGTCGACGACGATGATGCCGCCGATGTCGCGCAGCCGCAGCTGGCGGACGATCTCTTCAGCGGCTTCGAGGTTGTTCTTCGTGACGGTCTCTTCGAGGTTTCCCCCCGAGCCCACGAACTTGCCCGTGTTGACATCGACGACCGTCATGGCCTCGGTCCGGTCGATGACGAGCGAACCGCCCGAGGGAAGCCAGACCTTGCGGTCGAGCGCCTTTTCGATCTGCTCCGTGATCCGGTAGGCGTCGAAGGGGTCGACATCGCTCTCGTAGACCTCGACGCGTTCGAGGAGATCGGGCGCGACGCTCGCGAGATAAGACGTGATTGTCGCGTGCGCGTCCTCGCCCTGGATGAGCATCTTGGTGAAGTCCTCGTTGAAGACGTCGCGGACGATCTTGACGAGCAGATCCGGCTCGGAATGCAGGAGCGCAGGCGCCTGGATCGTCTCGACCTGCTTCGAGACGTGCTCCCACTGATTCGTGAGCCGCTGGACGTCACGCGTGAGCTGATCCTCTGTCGCACCCTCGGCCGCCGTGCGGACGATAACGCCGGACGATTCGGGAAGAACCTCCTTGAGGATCTTCTTCAGGCGCGCACGCTCGGTGTCGGGGAGCTTCCGGGAGATGCCATTCATCGCTCCGCCCGGCACGTACACGAGGTAGCGCCCGGGGAGCGAGATCTGACTCGTCAGACGGGCTCCCTTGTGCCCGACGGGATCCTTCGTGACCTGCACGAGCACGCGATCGCCGCTCTTGAGAGCCAGCTCGATCCGCCGCGGCTGGTTGCCCGTCTCGACGGCATCCCAGTCCACCTCACCCGAGTAGAGGACCGCGTTCCGCCCACGTCCGATGTCGACGAAGGCGGCCTCCATGCTCGGCAGCACGTTCTGGACGCGGCCGAGGTAGACGTTTCCGATGAGCGAGGCGTCCTGGTTGCGGGCGACGTAGTGCTCGACGAGCACATCGTCTTCGAGGACACCGATCTGCACACGGCCGTTCTTGGAACGGACGACCATGACGCGGTCGACCGACTCGCGCCGCGCGAGGAACTCGGCCTCGGTGACGACGGCACGACGACGACCCGCCTCACGACCGTCACGTCGGCGCTGCTTCTTCGCCTCCAACCGCGTCGAGCCCTTGATCCGCTGGGGCTCCGTGATGAACTCGACAGCCCTCTGCCTGTGCGCGGGACTCTGCTCCGTCGTCTCGGACGCGCCATCTTGCTGCTCTCCCCCGCGGCGCCGACCGCGACGGCGCGGCGAGGAGCCCGGCTGCTGCTGAGTCTGCTCCTCGGGCGGTGCCTGGCGGTGTCCAGGACGCGGCGGAAGCGGTGCAACCTCGGGGGCGTAGAAGTGCAGTGTCGTCGAGACCGCTGAAACGAACGTCTCGGGGAGGAGACCGAGTGCGACCGCCGTCAACGGCTTCGGCTCCTCCGGCGCGCGCTCGGGTTCGTCGTCGCCGCTGCCTGCCGTCTCCGGCTCGTGCGTGTCGTCGTGCGTCGGGTCCGACGCGACGACCGCCTCGGTGTCGTTCGGCTCGGTGTCGTTCGGCTCGGTGCCGTTCGGCTCGGTGCCCGCAGCGGAACTCTCGTTCGCTACCGCATCGTCCTGCTCGGACTGCTGGTCATTGTCTGAATTCTTCTCATCAGCCATCACTGGCGCACTCCCTGCGGGCGGCTCCGCGCGTCGCCCGGCGAAATCTCGTGCGGCGCCGCACCTGCGGTGCCGCGAACTCACTCGGTCTGCAGCGGGCTCGTGGGCTCGCGCTGCGTCGGGCGATCATCGCCCTGAAGTCTTCGGTGATGCTGCTGCGGCGCGGCCGCGGAGCATCCGGTTCATTATCGCACTTCTCCTGCCGGATTGCGCACGCCGTGCCCGCGCAGGTTTTTCCCGGAGGTCGTGGGGCCTGTGCACGGCGGGTCGCTGAGATAATCCGAGATATGCCTCAACCGCAGACACGCACCCGACCTACCGCGATGGCCGTCTGGCTGATTCTGGCCGGAGTCGTCGGCTGGTGGGCGGCATTCTCGCTCACGATGGAGCGCTTCGCCCAGCTCGCCGATCCGGACGCCGCAGCGGGCTGCGACTTCAGCTTCCTCGTTCAGTGCAGCGCCAACCTCGGGTCGTGGCAGGGAAGCGTCTTCGGCTTCCCGAACCCGATCCTCGGGCTCACGGGATGGGTCGCCCCCATCGTCGTCGGTGCCGCGATCCTCGCTGGCGCGCGCTTCGCCCGCTGGTTCTGGCTGCTCTTCCTCGCGGGCGTGACGTTCGCGTTCGGGTTCGTCATCTGGCTCATCAGCCAGAGCATCTTCGACCTCCACACGCTCTGCCCGTGGTGCATGGTGACGTGGGTCGTCGTCATCCCGACCTTCTACGCCGTGACTCTCCACGTGCTTCGCGCAGGGATCCTTCCCGCACCCTCGGGGCTGCGACGCGCGGCCGATCGCCTCATGGGGTGGGTGCCGCTCCTCGCCGTCGTCAGCTACGCGATCGTCGCTCTCATCGCCCAGCTGAGGCTCGACGTCCTCAGCACGTTCTGAGGCGGGTCAGAACCAGATCTCCAGTTCTCGTGCCGCCGACTCGGGGCTGTCGGAGCCGTGCACGAGGTTCTGCTGGACCTTGAGACCCCAATCGCGGCCGAGGTCGCCCCGGATCGTGCCGGGAGCGGCCGTCGTGGGGTCGGTCGTGCCGGCGAGCGACCGGAACCCCTCGATGACCCGGTTGCCCGCGAGACGGATCGCGACGGAAGGACCCGACATCATGAACTCGAGCAGCGGCTCGTAGAACGGCTTGCCCTCGTGCTCGGCGTAGTGACGCTCGAGACGTGCACGGTCGGGCTCGACGAGGCGGATGTCGACGAGAGCGTATCCCTTCGCCTCGATACGGGAGAGGATCGCGCCCGTCAGTCCGCGAGCAACGCCATCGGGCTTGACGAGGACGAGAGTTTCTTCAGTGGCCATGACAGATGTTCCGTTTCGTTCGTGTCGTGCGTGCGCGGGTCAGTTGTTGTCGGGATGCTCGTCCCTCAGGCGAGCGTTCCGCCGATCCAGGGCGCTGCCTTTGATGGTCGCATATGCGTACAGCGCCCCGAAAACGATAGCCACGAGCCCGATGGCGGGCTCGAGGAACGCGCCGAATCCGACGACGACCTGCAGCGCCCAGCCGAGGGCGATGCCCCACGTGTAGCGGACGAACCTGCCCGTGACGATCATGAGGACGGCGAGGACCGAACCCACGACGATCCCCCACCACGGTTCGATTCCGGCAGGGAGCGCGTCGAGGCCGAAGACCACGAGTCCCGCGAGGAAGACGATGACCGACTCGAAAGCGAGCACGATCGACGCGAGCGATTCGGCCGCCCCGCGCACACGGCGTGGGCGCGCTGCCGGTGCGTCGCTCACGACTCCCACCCGGCCTTCCAGTCCTCCGCCGTCGACAGCGCGAGCGCCTCCCCGGCGAGGACGACCGAGCCCGCGATGACGACGGCGCGGCGATCGGATGCCGACGCCCACTCGCGCGCCGCTTCCGACGCCGATCCGAGATCGTCGTGCACCGTCACGGGAAGCTCGAGCGTCTCCGCGATGTCCGCGATGCGGTCGGCGTCGGTCGCCCGAACCGAATCGGGAACGGTCGCGAAGACATGGGTCGCGAGCGGAGCGAGGGCAGCGAGGATTCCCGCGGCATCCTTGTCTCCCAGGACGCCGATCACGAGACCCCAGTCGTCGAAGTCGAAGGAGTCCCGCAGCGCTGATGCGAGAGCGCGAGCGCCGTGCGGATTGTGCGCCGCGTCCAGGAGCACCGTCGGCTGAGTCCCGACGAGCTGGAGCCTTCCGGGCGACGTCGTCTGACCGAGTCCCTCGGCGAGAACGTCGCCCGAAATCGCCTGGCCCGCGCCGCCGACGAGCGACTCGACGGCCGCGATCGCGAGTGCCGCGTTGAATCCTTGATGAGCGCCGTAGAGCGGCAGGTACTCGTCCTCGTAGACGCCGGCGAGGCCGCGCACCGTGATGGCCTGCCCGCCGACGGCGAGAGCCTGCGATGCGAGGGCGAACTCCTCGCCCTCGAAGGCGATGGTTGCGCCCTTCGACGCGGCCACATTTCGGAGAATGGACGCGACCTGGGGCTGCTGACGTGCAGAAACGACTGCCGCACCATCCTTGATGATCCCGGACTTGACGGCGGCGATGTCGACGAGGGTCTCACCGAGACGGTCGGTGTGGTCGATGTCGATGGGGCCGAAGACCGCGACGTCGCCATCCGCCGTATTTGTCGAGTCCCACGTGCCGCCCATGCCGACTTCCAGCACGAGGACATCGATGGGCGCGTCGGCGAACGCGACGAAGGCGAGGACCGTCAGCAGTTCGAAGAACGTCAGTGCAGCGTCGTCGCGGGATTCCAGCTCAGCGTCGACGATCGCGACGAAGGGTTCGATCTCGTCCCACGCATCCGCCACCGCGGCATCCGAGATGGGTTCACCGTCGATGAGGATGCGCTCCGTGAACCGCTCGAGGTGAGGGCTCGTGAAGAGTCCCGTCCGCAGTCCATGGGCACGCACGAGGCTCTCGATGATCCGGGCCGTGGATGTCTTGCCGTTGGTCCCCGTCACGTGCACGACGCGGTACGTCTTCTGGGGGTCATCGAGGAGCTCCAGCACGCGCGCTGTGCGCTCTACGCGGGGCTGCACCCACTGCTCGCCCTGTCGCGCGAGCAGCGCGGCGTATACGGCGTCAGCGCGATCGCGATCGCTCATGACGAAGCCTCCTGACGTGCGACGGCGATATGGACGGCACCGCGGTTGGCATAGGTCTTCGGCGCGACGACTCCGACATGCTCCGGCGTGAAGCCGAGACTCGCCTGGCCCGACGCGTCTGCGACCGCAGCCGGGTCGTCCACGCCCCGTGTCGACGTCGTGAAGAGCGTCGCGAGGGTCTCGCCTGCGATCAGCTCGGAGTTGACCGAACCGCTCGCTCCGGTGAAGACCGCCGCCTCCTCGGCGTCGTCGAATCCGAGGTGGAGAGCGATGCGGTCGCTCACGTCGAAGCCCGCAGCCTTGCGTGTGTCTTGCACGGCGCGCACCATGTCGCGAGCGAAGCCCTCCGCTTCGAGTGCAGGAGTCGTCGTCGTGTCGAGCAGCACGAATCCGCCGCTTCCGAGGAGCGCGAGGGCCTCCCCCTCGGGTCGCCCGGACGTTTCGAGGACGAGGTCGTACTCCCCCGGTTCGAGCGGGAGCCCACCGGACACCACGACGCCGTCCTGTTCTGACCAATCACCCGACTTCGCCCCCTGGATGGCGCGCTGTACATCGCGGCCGAGCCGCGGACCGGCAGCGCGGGCATTCACGGAGAGCCGATGCGTGATTCCGTAGGAGCGTGCTGTCTCATCCTCCAGCTCCACGAGTTCGAGCGCCTTGACGTTGAGTTCGTCGCGGAGGATGTCATCGAATTGAGCGAGGGATGCCGCGTCCTCGGCGACCACGGTGAGGAGGGGCAGCGGGAGTCGGACGCGCTTGCCCTCCTTCTTGCGGAGGGCGTTCGCGACACTCGACACCTCGCGCACGGCATCCATCGCGGAGCGGATGTCGGTGGCCTCGGGGAACGCGGATGCGTCCGGCCAGTCCTCCAGGTGCACGCTGCGCCCGCCCGTCAGGCCCTGCCACACGCGCTCCGATACGAGCGGGATGAGCGGAGCGGCGACGCGCGTGAGCGTCTCGAGCACCGTGTACAGCGTGTCGAAGGCCTCGCGGCTCTTCGGATCCTCGGACGCACCGACCCAGAATCGATCGCGCGAACGCCGGATGTACCAGTTCGTGAGGGCCTCGGCGAAGTCGCGGAGTTTCGCTGCGGCGGTCGTCGAATCGAGTCCTTCGAGGTCCTCCGCCACGCCGCGCACGAGATCCCCCGTGAGCGCGAGGATGTACCGGTCGAGGACGTCGGTCGAGTCGGTCCGCCACGTCGCCTCGTATCCCGAGCCATCTGCGCCGCCTGCCGCATTGGCGTACGTGGAGAAGAAGTACCATGCGCTCCAGAGCGGAAGCAGGAACTCACGGACGCCCGCTCGGATGCCCTCCTCGGTGACGACGAGGTTGCCTCCGCGGAGAACCGACGACGACATGAGGAACCAGCGCATGGCGTCGGACCCGTCGCGATCGAAAACCTCGGAGACGTCGGGGTAGTTCTTGAGCGACTTCGACATCTTGTACCCGTCGCTGCCGAGCACGATGCCGTGGCACGACACCCCCGTGAAGGCGGGACGGTCGAACAGCGCCGTGGAGAGCACGTGCATGACGTAGAACCAGCCGCGCGTCTGGCCGATGTACTCCACGATGAAGTCGGCGGGTGCGTGCTCGTCGAACCACTCGTGGTTCTCGAACGGGTAATGCACCTGCGCGTAGGGCATCGACCCCGAGTCGAACCACACATCGAAGACGTCCTCGATGCGGCGCATCGTCGAGCGTCCCGTTGGATCGTCGGGATTCGGTCGCGTCAGTTCGTCGATGTACGGGCGGTGGAGATCGACGTTCCCGTCGGGGTCTACCGGGAGTCGACCGAAGTCGCGCTCCAGTTCCTCGAGGCTCCCGTACACGTCGATCCGAGGGTGCTCCGGATCATCGCTCTTCCACACCGGGATGGGCGAACCCCAGTACCGGTTGCGGCTCACGCTCCAGTCGCGAGCGCCCTCGAGCCATTTCCCGAACTGGCCGTGCTTGACGTTCTCCGGCACCCACGTGACCTGCTCGTTGTTCGCGAGCAGCTGGTCCTTGATCGCGGTGACCCGGATGAACCAGCTCGACACGGCGCGGTAGATGAGGGGGTTCCGACACCGCCAGCAGTGCGGATACGAGTGCTCGTAGCTGGCGAGGCGCAAGAGCCGTCCTCGCTGGCGGAGGAGCCGGATGAGCGGGGTATTGGCGTCCATCCACAATTCGCCGGCAACGTCCGTGACGGAGGACAGGAACCGCCCGCCGTCGTCGAGGCTCATGATGAGCGGGATGCCGGCCGCCTCGGTGACACGCTGGTCGTCCTCGCCGTAGGCCGGTGCCTGATGCACGATCCCCGTACCGTCGGTGGTCGTGACGTAGTCGTCGACGAGGATCCGCCAGGCATTCTCGGTGCCCCACGTCGCGGCATCCGCGTAGTAGTCGAACAGGCGATCGTAGGAGACGTCCTCGAGCTCGGATCCGAGCACCGTGCGCTCGACGGCGTCGCGCGCGGCATCGGCTGACTCGTAGCCGAGATCCTTCGCGTAGCCGGCGAGCAGGTCCTCTGCCAAGAGGTAGCGGTGTGCCGTCGCCTCGAAAGGCTCGTCGCCTTCCCTGACGTCTGCCGCGCCGGCGTCGCCTCCCGGGACGACCACGTAACGGATCGCAGGCCCCACCGCGAGCGCGAGGTTCGTCGGGAGCGTCCAGGGAGTCGTCGTCCACGCGAGCGCACGGACGCCCGTGAGGCCGAGTGCCTCGGCCTTGGCACCGACGAGCGGGAAGGTCACCGTGACCGACGGATCCTGTCGGATCTTGTAGACGTCGTCGTCCATGCGGAGTTCGTGCGTCGACAGCGGCGTCTCGTCGCGCCAGCAGTAGGGCAGCACTCGATAGCCCTCGTACGCGAGGCCCTTGTCGTAGAGGGTCTGGAACGCCCAGAGCACCGACTCCATGTAGGACGTGTCCAGCGTCTTGTATCCGCGTGCGAAGTCGACCCATCGGGCCTGCCGCGTGACGTAGTCCTCCCACTCGTGCGTGTACTCGAGTACGGATGCGCGCGCCTTCGCGTTGAAGACATCGATGCCCATGGCCTCGATCTCGGTCTTCTCGGTGATGCCCAGCTGCTTCATCGCCTCGAGCTCCGCGGGGAGCCCGTGCGTGTCCCAACCGAACACCCGGTCGACTCGCTTGCCGCGCATGGTCTGGAAGCGGGGGAAGACGTCCTTCGCGTAGCCGGTCAGGAGGTGACCGTAGTGAGGGAGTCCGTTCGCGAAGGGCGGGCCGTCGTAGAACACCCACTCCTCGGCGCCCTCGCGGTTCGCGATAGAGGCCCGGAAGGTGTCGTCGTCCTTCCAGAACGCCAACGTCTCCCGCTCGATCTCAGGAAGTCGAGGACTCGGCACGACAGGGCCGAAGGAAGTGCCGTCAGGGGTCTTGGGGTACGTCATGTCTCTCCAGCAGGTTGCGGATGCTCCTGCGAGGACGACTCCCCTGGCGGGAAACCGCGGTACCACCCCGCGTGCCCTTGCGGGCCACTCTCACTGCGGCTGTGACGGGCCTGCCCCGTTCGGTTCTAATGGGGGCCGAGGCCCTGTTCTTCCGAAAGCTCCCCGGTGATGGCCGGCTCAGCGCTGCTGCAGACGATCATACCGCCGCGCAGTCCTACCGCGCGGTCCCCCTCGCAGTCCGACCGCGCAGTCAGGCGGCGTAGGGAGCGGGCTCGACCGAGACCGTCGTCGCCGAGTGCAGAAGTCGGGAGATCGGACAACGCTGATGCGCCGCCTCCGCGAGCGACCGCGTGTCGTCGACATCGAGCCCTTCCGCCGACACGAAGGCGGTGGCGTGGAATTCGTAGCCGACGCGGTCCACCGCCTCGTGCAACTCCACCTCGACACTCACGGCTGTGGCCCGTTCGCCGCCGACGATCGCTTGGGCGGTCGCGTTGAGACACGTGGACCACGCGAGCGCCAGGAGCTGCTCGGGGTTGCTCGCGTCAGGATCGGCCGCGGGGTCGAGGGGGTTCCACACCGCCACGGCGAGCCCTCCGTCGATACGCGTGATCCCCGTACCGCCGTCGCGGTTCGTGGCCTTCGTCCGATACCTCGCGCTCATTCGGCAAGTATATTGGACTGCATACAACAATTCGCCCGAGAGTCTGCATCGCCCGGGAGTCTGCATCGGAAGAGGTCCCCCTGTCTGCGAACACCCCTTCGGGGCCGGTCGTCGAAATGATCGGCGTCTGGAAGCGCTACACCGACGGCGGCCTTGCAGCCTTAGAGAGTGTCGATCTTCGGATCGGTCATCGGGAGATCTTCGGCGTGATCGGAGAGAGCGGCGCGGGCAAGACCACGCTCCTCGACCTCCTGGCGGGATCGATCACGCCGAGCGCGGGAAAGCTGCGCGTTCTCGGCCGGTCGGTCGGCGAGCTGCAGGGGCGGGAGCTGCGCGGTTTCCGGCGTCGCATCGGAGTCGTCTTCCAAGGCGTGCACCTGCTGAGCAACCGAACTGTGCTCGAGAACGTGCGTCTCCCCTTGGAACTCGCGCGCAAGACGCGGCCGACGGGAGCGACACGACGTGCCGAGCAGGACACCGCCCACGACATGCTCGCCTTCGTGGGGCTCGCCGATCGGGCCGATCACTTTCCCGCGCAGCTGAGCGGGGGCCAACAGCAGCGGGTCGGGATCGCACGCGCCCTCGCCGCCGGTCCGGAGCTCCTGCTCTGCGACGAGCCGACCTCCTCGCTCGACGCCACGACAGCGGACGACATCTTGCGCGTCCTCGTCGACGCGCGCGATCGCTTGGGCACGACGGTCGTGGTCGTCACGCACGATCTCGATGTCGTCCGCGCGATCTGCGACCGCGTCGCGCTGTTCGAGCGGGGGCGTTTGCATGACGTTCTGACCGTGCGCTCCCGCGGAGGCGGGCAGGACGGTTCCTACCTGGACCGCGCGCGAAGGGCCCTCGGCGCATGAGCGATCTCGGCGCAACGCTCGGAGAGCACGGCCCGGAGCTTCTGGCCGCACTGGGCGAGACCGGCTACATGATCGGGGTCTCCCTCTCGGCAGCCGTGCTGCTCGGGCTGCCGCTCGGAACCCTCGTCTTCCTCACGCGCCCTCAGGGCATCGCCCGCAATCGGGTCGTGTTCACTCTCGGCAACCTGTACATCAACGTCATCCGTTCCTTCCCGTTCCTGCTCCTCGTCGTCTTCCTCGTGCCGCTCACTCGTCTCGTGTACGGCACGACGTTCGGCACGCCGGCCGCCACGTTCTCGTTGTGCTTCGTCGCTGTCGCGATCTACGCCCGTCTCGTCGAGCAGATCCTGCGCGAGATCCGTCCCGGCATCCTGCGCGTCGCCGAGACGATGGGCGCGAGCCTCCCCCAGACCATGTTCCGGGTGCTGCTGCCCGAGGCCCGGCCCGGCCTCGTCTACGCCCTGACATCGGCCACGATCAGCCTGATCTCGTACTCCACTGTTCTCGGCGTCGTCGGCGGCGGCGGCATCGGGGACTTCGCGATGCGCTACGGCTACCAGGAGTACGACTACGCCCTCATGTACACGACGATCCTCGTCATCCTCGTCATCGTTCTCGCGATCCAGGCATTCGGATACCGCCTGGCAACGCGGCTCGACCACCGTTGACTCCCCCATCCCCCTCCCACCCCGATCCACGGAGCACTCCCATGACCTCGCAACGTCTTCTTCGTCTCGCCGCCCTCTTCGGAGCCGCCGCACTCCTCGCCGGATGCGCGAGTGGATCCACTTCCTCCGGCTCAGGCGACGGCGACACTGTGACGATTCGCGTCGCGGCCGTCACGTCGCCGGCGACGGACATCGTCGCGGCCGCAGCCGCGCAGATCGAGGACGGCTACGAGATCGAGCCGCTCACGATCACCGACTACGTGACCGTGAACTCGATGCTCGGTTCGGGCGATATCGAGGCCAGCTTCTCTCAGCACGAGCCCTACATGCAGGAGTTCAACGAGAAGAACGGCGCGTCGCTCACCGCCGTGCAGCCGGTCTACAACTTCGTCATCGCGTTCTATTCGCGCACAGTCGACGACATCGCGGATCTGCCGGACGGTGCCCGCGTGGCCATTCCGAACGACGCGTCGAACGCCGGCAGGGCGCTGAAGCTGCTCGCCGACAACGGACTCGTGACTCTGGATCCGTCGATCGACCCGTACGCCGCAACGGTCGACGACATCACCGCCAACCCGCGAGACCTGCAGTTCCTGAAAGTCGAAATCGCACAGCTCAACACGGCCTACGAGGAGGCGGACCTGGTCTTCCAGTGGCCCTCTCATATCGCGGCTCTCGGCCTCACACCTCAAGAGGACGGTCTCTTGACGGAGCTCGACGACCGCTTCGCTCTGCAGCTCGTCGTCGGAGCGGATGTCGATCCAGAGACCGTGGAGGCGCTCCGAAAGGCGTTCACGAGCGACGTCGTGCGAGACGTCATCGATGGCAACCCGTCGATCGAAGCCGCATTCTGAGACAGGCCCGGCCGGGTAGAATCGTCAGCGCATCGCACACTCAGGCACGCTCACACAGTGCCGCACATATCGCCAGGAGACCTCGATGGCCGACGCGCAGATTCCCGACAAGCCCGTTCTCGAAGGTCTGGAGGCCAAGTGGGATGCCAGGTGGCGTGAGGACGGAACGTATCTCTTCGACCGCCTCCGCGCCGCCGAATCGGGCAGGGCCGGTGTCTACTCGGTCGACACGCCTCCGCCGACGGCATCCGGATCTCTTCACATCGGCCATGTCTTCAGCTACACGCACACGGATGTAAAGGTGCGGTACGAGCGGATGCGCGGCAAGACCGTCTTCTACCCGATGGGATGGGACGACAACGGCCTTCCCACCGAGCGTCGAGTGCAGAACTACTACGGGGTGCGTTGCGACCCCTCGCTCCCCTACGACCCCGACTTCACTCCCCCGTACGAGGGCGGCGACAACAAGTCCTCCAAGGCGGCGGACCAGATTCCCATCAGCCGACGGAACTTCATCGACCTCTGCGAGAGTCTCACGCTCGAAGACGAGAAGCAGTTCGAGTCTCTGTTCCGCCAGCTCGGTCTGAGCGTCGACTGGACCCAGACCTATCGCACGATCTCCGACGACACGATGCGCACGAGCCAGCTTGCCTTCCTCCGCAACCTCGAGCGCGGCGAGGCGTACCAGGCGCTCGCACCGACGCTGTGGGATATCGACTTCCGATCGGCGATCGCCCAGGCCGAGCTCGAAGACCGGGATCAGCCGGCGGCGTACCACCGTGTCGCCTTCCACAAGACCGACGGCTCCGGCGACATCCACATCGAGACGACGCGACCCGAGCTGCTCGCCGCGTGCGTCGCGCTCGTGGCGCACCCCGACGACGAGCGCTACCAGCCCGTCTTCGGCACGACCGTCCGCACGCCGCTGTTCGACGTGGAGGTGCCCGTCCTCGCGCACCCGCTCGCGCAGAAGGACAAGGGCTCGGGCATCGCGATGATCTGCACGTTCGGCGACGTCACCGACGTCGTCTGGTGGCGGGAGCTCGATCTCCCCAACCGCACGATCCTCGGCAAGGACGGACGTGTCATCGCCGAAGCTCCTGATGCGATCGTGACGGATGCCGCAAAGGCGGCATATGCCGAGATCGCCGGCAAAACCGTCTTCAGCGCCAAGAAGGCGATCGTCGACCTCCTCCGCGCATCCGGCGAGCTCGACGGCGACCCGAAACCCTTCACGCACGCCGTGAAGTTCTTCGAGAAGGGCGACCGCCCCCTCGAGATCGTGTCGACACGGCAGTGGTACGTGCGCAACGGCGCTCGCGATGAGTCGCTCCGCGAGAGGCTCATCGCGCTCGGCAAGAGCATGGCGTGGCATCCCGACTTCATGCGCGTCCGCTACGAGAACTGGGTCGGAGGGCTCACGGGCGACTGGCTGGTTTCGCGGCAGCGCTTCTTCGGCGTCCCGATCCCGGTCTGGTACGCGCTCGACGAGAACGGGGAACGCGATTACTCGAGTGTCCTGACGCCGGATGCCGCAGCGCTGCCGGTCGACCCGACGACGGATGTTCCCCCCGGCTACTCCGAGGCGGATCGTGGTGTGCCCGGCGGCTTCGAGGGCGAGAAGGACATTTTCGACACCTGGGCCACCTCATCGTTGACGCCCCAGCTCGCCGGCGGCTGGCAGAGGGATGAAGACCTGTGGGAGCTCGTCGCACCGTTCGATCTCCGCCCTCAGGGCCAGGACATCATCCGCACATGGCTCTTCTCGACGATGCTGCGCAGTGCCCTCGAAGACGATCGGGCGCCGTGGACGGATGCCGCGATCTCGGGATTCATCGTCGACCCGGACCGCAAGAAGATGTCGAAGTCCAAGGGCAACGTCGTGACGCCCGCCGATATCCTCGACCAGCACGGCACGGATGCCGTCCGATACTGGTCGGCATCGAGCCGCCTGGGCGCTGACGCCGCCTTCGACCCGCAGAACCCCACGCAGGTCAAGATCGGGCGTCGACTCGCGATCAAGGTGCTCAACGCATCGAAGTTCGTCCTGTCCTTCCCCGTTCCGGAAGACGCGCGGATCACACACGCGTTGGACGCCTCGATGCTCGCGACACTCGACACCGTCGTTCGCGAGGCGACGAAGGCCTTCGACGGCTATGACCACGCGCGCGCACTGGAGCTGACGGAGTCGTTCTTCTGGACCTTCTGCGACGACTACCTCGAGCTCGTGAAGGAACGCGCGTACGACCGGACGGATGTCGGCCAGGCGTCTGCGGCCCTCGCGTTGAGGACGGCCCTGTCGACGCTTCTGCGCCTGTTCGCGCCCGTCCTCTCGTTCGCGGCGGAGGAGTCGTGGTCGTGGTTCAACGAGGGCTCGGTGCACACGGCCGCGTGGCCCGAGCCGCTCGGCATCGACGGTGACCCGGGCGTCCTCACGACGGTGAGCGAAGCCCTCATCGGCATCCGGCGTGCGAAGACCGAGGCGAAGGCGTCGCAGAAGACGCCGGTCGCGAAGCTCGCAATCGCCGCCCCGCCTGTCGCCCTCGCGGCGATCCGGCTCGCCGAAGGCGACCTCAAAGCGGTGGGTCGGATCGCCGAGATCCGATACAGCGAAGGTGACCAGATCGTCGTGAGTGATGTCGAGCTCGCGCCCGTCGAGGAGGCATGATGCAACTCGGAACAAGATGGACATCCGGAGCGCAGCTGCCTGCGGCAGTGCCGGAGGCGCTTGCCGTGGGCATCCGCGCCGTCGATGAGGCGATTCCGCTCGACGAACTCGGGCAGCCACGTCCACGGTGGACGCTCACGTGGCTCGAGGGCCGGCCGATCGCGGAACTCGATACAGGCGTCGTTGTGAGCCTGAACGCCGACGGCGTCGCCGAGGTCACCTACGACGGCGGCGACGCCTTCGCCTGATCCGCGGGCCTGGTTCAGCGAGGGAGCATTCCGATGCTGCCGAGAGCGCGGGCATCGGTCTGCACATCGAGCATCTCGTCGTAGAGCGCGACACGGGCGACCCGTCCTGAGCGTCGCTCGACATGCGCGGTCACGGCGCGCTCGATGCTCGCTGCGAGCCCGAGGATCAGACGCTCGAGACGCGTCGCCCGAGCGGCGACACCTGTTGCGTGCACAGCGGTCATGACGGGTCTCCGATCGGCGGGAGTGGGAACAGATCTGCGCGGATCGTGACCGGTCGCACTCCCTCGCCCGATTGGTGGCGATGGTTCTCGACCGCCTCGTCGATGAGTGCCATGATCTTGGCGGAAAGCTCTTGCGCCTGCTCAGCGGTGAGCCGTGTCGTCGCTGACGAGATGATCGACCCGTCGCGCCAAACCTCGTCCTCCTGCTCGATGCCGCGCGTGGCGTAGTCGAGAAGCTGCTCGTTGCGGTTGCGGAGGAACTCGACCATCACGAGCTGCTTCGCGGAGCGTCCGGCCGGTGTGTCCATCGCCTCGGGACTCGCGAATGAGATGCCTCCTTCTGGCCTCTCCCACCAGCGTTCGCGAGCCGTGCCGCGGTCAGCGACCTCGCGAATGAGGTCGTGCTTCGCGAGAGCACGGAGGTGATAGCTCGTCGAGCCGCTCGACTCCCCCAGCCGCTCCGCGAGTGAGCTCGCGGTCTGGGGTCCGTACTGACTCAGGATGTCGTACATGCGCACCCGCAGCGGGTGGGCGAGAGCCCGCAAGGCGCCGGTGTCGAGGACGCGGTCGTCGCGACGATGCGCTTCGAGTGCGTTCGCGGGCGTCCTGTCCTCGGCCATGCGACGACGCTAGCAGTGCAAAGCGCCCTTTGCAAGCAATACTTTGCAAATGTCTCTCTGCATGGCGATCGACGCGGTTAGGCTGGGTGCATGGCGAGCGAAAATCCCCTCTTGACCGCGTCCCCGCTTCCTTACGGTCTCCCCGACTACGGGGCGATCGAGCCCGGCCACTACCTCCCTGCATTCGAGGAAGCGTTCGCGCAACACCGCCGCGAGATCGATGCGATCACGCGCGTGCGCTCGATGCCCACATTCGAGAACACGATGACTCCCCTGGAATCCAGTGGTGAACTGCTCGGCACGATCGCGCGCACCTTTTACACCGTCTCGTCCGCAGACGCGACCGAGCAGATTCAGGAGGTCGAGGAAGCGCTCGCTCCCCTGATGGCCGCGCACCACGACGCGATCCAACTCGATGCCCAGCTGTTCTGGCGCGTGAAGACCCTCCACGACCGCCTCGACGAACTCCCCCTCGACGCGGAGCAGCGCTACCTCGTGCAGCGTCACTTCCGTGAGATGGCGCACGCCGGAGCGGGGCTCGACGACGCAGCCAAAGTGCGTCTGACCCAGATCAATCAGCGACTTTCCACGCTCACCACCACCTTCGAGAAGAACCTGCTCGCCGATACCAACGAGTTGGCGGTTGTCTTCGACGATGCCGTGGAGCTCGACGGACTGACCGAAGGTGAGATCTCCGCGGCGGCGCAGGCCGCGACCGACCGCGGTCTCGATGGCTCGTTCGTCGTGACGCTGACTCTCTTCACGGGACATCCGTACCTCAGCTCGCTGACCGACCGCGAGTCGCGTCGGAGGATCCTCGAGGCCTCACGTTCGCGCGGGCGGCGGCAGAACGAGAACGACAACGGAGCGGTGCTTCGCGAGATCGCGACACTCCGTGCCGAGCGCGCACAGCTGCTCGGCTACGACTCCCACGCCCACTACGTTACGTCGGACGAGACCGCGGGATCTCCCGACGCCGTCCACTCGCTGCTCCGCCGCTTGGCCGTGCCCGCTGCACGGAATGCCGGCCGGGAGCGCGAGGCGCTGCAGGCAATCATCGATGCCGACGGCGAGACGTTCGCCCTCGAAGCCCACGATTGGGCGTTCTACACCGAGAAGGTCCGGCGCGCGGAGTACGACCTCGACACGTCGGCACTCCGCCCGTGGTTCGAGGCCGAGCGAGTGCTTCAGCAGGGGGTGTTCCATGCGGCGACGATGCTCTACGGAATCACCTTCACGGAACGTCGGGATCTCGCGGCGTACCATCCGGATGCCCGTGTCTTCGAGGTGCACAACGAGGACGGGTCGGCTCTCGGGCTTTTCGTTCTCGACCTCTACACCCGCGACACGAAGCGCGGCGGTGCCTGGATGAACTCGATCGTTCTTCAATCGCGTCTGCGCGGGACATCGCCTGTCGTCGTGAACAATCTGAATGTGTCCAAGCCCGCCCCCGGGCGGCCGACGCTTCTGACTCTCGACGAGGTGACGACGCTCTTCCACGAGTTCGGTCACGCCCTGCACGGACTCTTCGCGACAGTGACGTACCCGCACTTCGCAGGGACGAACGTCTTCCGCGACTTCGTCGAGTTTCCCAGCCAGGTCAACGAAATGTGGATCTACTGGCCTGAGGTTCTCGCCTCCTACGCCGTGCACGTCGACACGGGCGAACCGCTCCCCGCGGACGTCATCGAGAAGCTCACGGCGTCGGAGACGTTCAACCAGGGCTTCGCGACGAGCGAGTACCTCGCGGCATCCTGGATCGATCAGGCGTGGCACTCGCTCTCACCCGAGCAGGCGGCGGCGGCGACGGACGTCGTCGCATTCGAGCAGGCTGCCCTCGCCGATATCGGCCTCGATATCGACGTCGTCCCACCGCGGTACTCATCCACCTACTTCGCACACATCTTCTCGGGTGGCTACAGTGCGGGCTACTACTCCTACATCTGGAGCGAAGTGCTCGACGCCGACACTGTCGAATGGTTCCGCGAGAATGACGGCCTCACCCGGTCCAATGGCGACCGCTTCCGCGAGCGACTGTTGGGCGTGGGTGGTTCGAAGGATCCGCTCGAGGCCTACCGCGACTTCCGCGGGCGTGACGCGACCATCGAGCCGTTGCTCGAGCGGCGCGGCCTCTCCGACTGAGTCGCAGGTTCCCGAGCCAGCCCCTGTGGGGCGTCGTTCGTCGGTTCGGGGCGCGGAAGCCCCGCCCCAAACCGATAGAACCCGCCCCGGCCTCCAGTGCGCGATCCTGCGCTCAGGGCGCGGTCCTGCGTTCAGGGGCGCGAAAACTTCGCCCCTAGCGGATGGATCCCGCCCCGAAGGCCCGAAGGTCCGAAGGTCCGAAGACGCCGAGCGGACGAACGAGCAGCGCCGCGACGAACACAGAGCGCGAACCGCTGCGCGCCTCGGCGCCCGCGAGTCCGCCACACGTCGTGGGGCGGACTCGTGTGGTCCGGGGCGCGACTTCCGCACCCCGTGTCGACGAACCGCGCCCCGTGTCGACCAACTGCGCCCCAGAGAACGCGCACCGCGCCGCCGGGACCGCGACGAATCACGCACCGCGCCGACGAACCGCAGCCCAAGTCGCCGAACCGCCCCGGATCACGGAGCCGGTCCCGAGTCGACGGAACCCGCTCCGCGGGAACGCGACGGTGCGGCCACCCGTCGAAGAGAACCGCTTGCGAGCACGAGCTCGTGGGGCGTATTCATCAGCACTGGGGCGCGGAAGCCTCGCCCCACTGAGGCGGATGCCGCCCCGGTACGCTGCAGAGCGTCAGGCGCTCTTGCGCTTCTCTCGGAGCACGAACGTCGGTGCTGCGCGCTCCTCGACAGCAGCGCGGGTCACGATGACCTTCTCGACGTCATCGCTCGAGGGGATGTCGAACATGATCGGACCGAGGACGTCTTCGAGGATCGCCCGGAGCCCGCGGGCGCCGGTCTTTCGGTCCACAGCGAGGTCGGAAATGGCCTCGAGCGCTTCGGTATCGAACTCGAGCCGCACGTCATCGAGTTCGAACATCCGCTGGTACTGCTTGACCAGCGCATTCTTCGGCTCGGTGAGGATCTCCATGAGTGCTTCGCGGTCCAGGGGCGACACGGATGCCACGACGGGGAGCCGACCGATGAACTCGGGAATGAGACCGAACTTGTGCAGGTCTTCCGGCAGCACTTCGGAGAAGAGCGTGAGGTCGTCGCCCTTCTCGTGGAGGGGGGCTCCGAACCCGATGCCGTGCTTGCCGACGCGCGACGAGATGATGTCTTCGAGCCCCGCGAAAGCACCCGCGACGATGAACAGGACGTTCGTCGTGTCGATCTGGATGAACTCCTGATGAGGATGCTTGCGCCCACCCTGCGGAGGAACGGAGGCGACTGTGCCTTCGAGGATCTTGAGAAGCGCCTGCTGGACGCCCTCCCCCGAAACGTCGCGTGTGATCGAAGGATTCTCGGCCTTGCGAGCGATCTTGTCGACCTCGTCGATGTAGATGATGCCCGTCTCTGCCCTCTTCGTATCGAAGTCTGCTGCCTGCAGAAGCTTCAAGAGGATGTTCTCAACGTCTTCACCGACGTAACCGGCCTCGGTGAGAGCCGTAGCATCCGCCACGGCGAACGGGACGTTGAGCCGCTTCGCGAGCGTCTGCGCCAGGTACGTCTTGCCGCAGCCGGTCGGACCCAGAAGGAGGATGTTGCTCTTCGCGATCTCGATCTCATCGGCGCGCTGTTCGGCGGCTTGGAGTGTGCCGTGCGCGCGGACGCGCTTGTAGTGGTTGTAGACCGCGACGGAGAGGGCGCGCTTCGCGGCATCCTGACCGACGACGTATTCCTCGAGGAAGGAGAAGATCTCGCGCGGCTTCGGGAGATCGAAGTCGGACACGACGCCTGATGACGATTCGGCCATGCGCTCTTCGATGATCTCGTTGCACAACTCGACGCACTCGTCGCAGATGTACACCCCGGGACCCGCTATCAGCTGCTGGACCTGCTTCTGGCTCTTTCCGCAGAAAGAGCACTTGAACAGGTCGGCGCTCTCACCGATGCGTGCCATCAGGCTCCTCCTAGACCCACTGCCCCCAGTCGGGCACTTCTCAGAGCCTAACCGCTCTCACAGACATGAGGTGGGATTGCGACGGGCGACGTCGGGGACGTTCTGCCCAGGGCGGAGAAGTGCCGTGCATACGCCCCGCCACCCAGAACTGGGGGCGGGGCGTTCCTCTGCAGCGAGCTACTTGGTGAGAGCTGCGGGCGTGCGCTTGCGTGTCGTCAGAACCTGATCGACGAGGCCATAGGTGACGGCCTCCTCTGCCGAGAGGATCTTGTCGCGGTCGATGTCCTTGTTGACTTCCTCCATCGACTTGTTCGAGTGCATAGCGAGAGTGGACTCGAGCCACGTGCGCATGCGGAGGATCTCCTGCGCCTGAATCTCGATGTCCGACGCCTGCCCGTGTCCCGCCTCGCCCATGGCGGGCTGGTGGATGAGGATGCGGGCGTTCGGCAGCGCGAGACGCTTACCGGGTGCTCCCGCGGCGAGCAGAACTGCTGCTGCGGAGGCCGCTTGACCCAGCACGACCGTCTGGATCTGAGGCGAGACGTACTGCATGGTGTCGTAGATCGCCGTCATTGCGGTGAACGAGCCGCCGGGCGAGTTGATGTACATGATGATGTCGCGGTCGGGGTCCTGCGACTCGAGCACGAGCAGCTGGGCCATGACATCATCCGCCGAGGCGTCGTCGACCTGGACGCCGAGGAAGATGACGCGATCCTCGAACAACTTGTTGTACGGGTCCTGACGCTTGTAGCCGTACGCCGTGCGCTCCTCGAACTGCGGGAGGACGTAACGGCTGCCGGGCATCTGCAGGCCCTGTGGGGCGGTGCCGCCGAAGGTGGGGGTGTGCATTCCTGGTTCTCTCTCTTTCGCCGCAGCTAACCGTCAGGCCGTGGTTCCGCCGCCGCCGACGACGTCAGCGGCCGATTCGCGGATGTGATCGACGAAGCCGTACTCCAACGCCTCCTGCGCGGTGAACCAACGGTCGCGGTCGCCATCGGCGTTGATCTGCTCGACAGACTTGCCGGTCTGCGCCGCCGTGATCTCTGCGAGGCGGTTCTTCATCGAGATGATGAGCTGAGCCTGCGTCTGGATGTCGCTCGATGTGCCACCGAAACCGCCGTGCGGCTGGTGCAGCAGGACCCGCGCGTTGGGCGTGATGTATCGCTTGCCCTTGGTGCCGGCGGTCAGCAGCAGCTGTCCCATTGACGCCGCCATGCCGATTCCGACCGTGACGATGTCGTTGGGCACGAACTGCATCGTGTCGTAGATCGCCATCCCCGCCGTGATCGAGCCACCGGGCGAGTTGACGTAGAGGAAGATGTCCTTCTCCTGGTCCTCGGCGGCGAGAAGGAGGATCTTCGCGCAGATTTCGTTCGCGTTCTCATCGCGCACCTCCGACCCCAGCCAGATGATGCGGTCCTTGAGCAGCCTGTCGAAGACGCTCGTCGCGACAAGTGGTTCGGCCATGTGAGACTCCTGATTCCGTGGTCGTCGCTGACGAATCTACCGGCGCCCCGAGACCGACCCGGCCGTGTTCGCCGTGGGCAGATCAAGGTGTCGCCGCGAGGTCCTCCGCGTACGCGCGCACAGACCGCGAATAGCGCGACAAGTGCGGGGCGAGCGCCATGAGCGCCACGGCGGTCGCTCTCGCCGACTCCCCCGCGGATGAGAGGGTCAGCGCGAGGAACGCGGCAGCCTCGTCGCGCAACAGCGACGGCGGGGTTCGATCCAGTTCGTCCTCGAGGAGCGCACGGCTCTCCTCGAGACGCTCGAGGTTGCGCAACGTGCTCGCGAGTTGGATCACGGCCTGGGCGCGATGCTCTTCATCGAGCCCCGCAGCGAGCGCAGAGCGATACAGCGGCTCGGCCTCGCTCTCGCGGCCCGCTGCGTCTCTGGCACTCGCGCGCTCGAACAGTGCCCGACCGTCGTCGGGTGCGCCCTCTGACGTGATCAGATCGATGCGGTGGATGATGTCATCGTCGGTCACTGTCTCATCTGCCCACACGGCAGCCACTCGAGCAACCCAATCGGCCATGTCTTCGTCCTCCGAAACTGACAGAGGGGGGCGGATGCCGCGGCACCCACCCCCCTCGGAAACGTCGCGCTGCGACTACTCCTTGTCTGCGGCCTTCGCCTTGGCGGGCGCCTTCTTCTTGGCAGGCGCCTTCTTGGCGGGCGCCTTCTTCGGCGCTTCCTCAGCCTCGATGACCTCGTCGGCGTCGGCCGCGGCATCCGCGATCTCCTCCGCCTCTTCGACGACCTCGGCCTCGGCCTCGGCCTCATCCTCGACCGCGACGAAGCCCGTGAGGTCGACCGGCTTGCCGTTGGTGTCGACGACGGTGACCTTGCCGAGTGCGACGGCAAGCGCCTTGTTGCGTGCAACCTCGCCGACCATGGCCGGCAGCTGGTTGCCCTGCTGCAGCGCGTCGACGAACTCCTGCGGCGCCATGCCGTACTGGGCTGCGGACTGGATCAGGTACTGCGTCAGCTCGTCCTGCGACACCTGGACCTGGAAGGTCTCGGCGACCTTGTCGAGCAGCATCTGCGTCTTGAACTGCCGCTCGCTCGCCTCGGCCACTTCAGCGCGGTGCGCGTCGTCCTCAAGACGCCCCTCACCTTCGAGGTGGTTGTGCACCTCGTCCTCGATGAGCTGCGGCGGGACGGGGATCTCGACCTGCTCGATGAGTGTCTCGATGAGCTTGTCACGCGCGGCCGAGCCCTGCTGGAAGACCGACTGCTGACCAACCCGCTCCGACAGGCTCTCGCGGAGCTCTGCGATCGTGTCGAACTCGCTCGCCATCTGGGCGAAATCGTCGTCGGCCTCGGGAAGCTCGCGCTCCTTGACGGCGGTGACGCTGACGGAGACCTCGGCCTCTTCGCCGGCGTGATCGCCACCGATCAGCTTGGAGCGGAACGTCGTGTCCTCGCCGGCCGTGAGCGAATCGATCGCCTCGTCGATGCCCTCGAGCAGTTCGCCCGAGCCGACCTCGTAGGAAACGCCCTCGGCGCGGTCGATCTCGGCGCCATCGATCGTGGCGACGAGGTCGAGCTCGACGAAGTCACCCGTCGACGCGGGCCGGTCGACCGTGATGAGCGTGCCGAAGCGACCACGCAGGCGATCGAGCTCCTCGTCGATCGCGGCATCGTCGATCTCGACCGGCTCGATCTCGATCGTGAGACCCTCGAGTGCCGGGAGATCGAACTCGGGACGCACGTCGACCTCGACGGTCACCTGCAGGTCACCGGAGAAGTCCTTCTCCGCAGGCCACTCGACGACCTCGGCGTTGGGGCGGCCGATGACGCGGAGCTCATTCTGCTCGACGGCTTCGCGGTAGAAGCTGTCGAGCCCCTCGCTGACGGCGTGCTCGAGCACTGCAACCCGACCGATGCGCTGGTCGATGATGGGCGCGGGAACCTTGCCCTTGCGGAAACCCGGGATCTGCACGTCCTGCGCGATGTGCTCGTACGCGTGCGCGATGCTCGGCTTGAGCTCGTCGGGGGTGACCGTGATGTTGAGCTTGACCCGCGTGGGGCTGAGCTTCTCGACGGTGCTGTTGACCATGCCTTTTCGTTCTCCTCGTGTGACCGCGCGCATGCGCGCTGGGGCTGAAGGGTCTGTGGGTCTCGGATCCCCGAGCGGGGGTCGTGACGTCGGGGCGACAGGATTTGAACCTGCGGCCTCCCGCTCCCAAAGCGGGCGCTCTACCAAGCTGAGCTACGCCCCGGGCAGGTCGCGCGCGTACGCGGACACGAAACGGCCCTGAGCAGTCTAGCCGACACGATCCTGCACGAACCCCGCGTGTTCGGAGACGCCGTTTCCGTCCGTTAGACTTTCGGATGCCGCGTCTTGCAGCTCGGCGTAACATGACAATTGAATACCCGATTTGTCGGCCGTGATCGGCCGAAATCCGGGGCTGTAGCTTAGTGGTAAAGCCTTAGTCTTCCAAACTAATGATGCGGGTTCGATTCCCGTCAGCCCCTCCACCTCATCGCCTTACTCGTCGTCGCGGCTGTCACAGCGAGTGGCACGGCCGTGTCCTCCGCAGGTCGCTCAGTTGTCGAGCGCCGTGAGCGCCCACCAGCCCGTTCACTTGTCGCAAGTGGCGACTCCCGCGCATTGTCGGCCGCCCTTTGCGACAAGTGAGCGTCGGTGGTGCGTCGGGCGGGCGCATGAACCGCGGTGAGCCGGCGCGCCGCCCTAGATACCGAGCTGCTTCAGATGAGCGATCGCCGCTGTGACGTGGGAGTCCGCATATCCTCCGCCGGTCGGGAGGACGAGGGTCTTCATGGTCTTCTCGTGCCCGTCCGCCTTGGCCCACGCGGTCGCCTGGCCGATCGTCTCGGAGCGCTGGTAGGACATCCGCACACCCGCCTTCATCGCGATGACGTTGCTCACGCCGGCAAGCCCGGACGGCTTCTCCGATGAGAAGCGGTACGCCGTGTAGGCGTCGTAGAAGCCGTTCTGCCGCAACTGCAGATCTGCCGTCGTCCCCCATCCGAACGTAAGAAGGTGAACGCGCGACTCCTGCTCGGGTCGGACCGTGCCGCCCCATCCGTAGCCCGAGAAGAGCACGTAGTTGCGCTCCACGAGGCACCGGACGAACCCCGGCCCCTCTCCCCCGTACCAGAACTCGAGTCCCTGCGAGCAGCGGTAGGTCGTGTTGAGGCGGATGACGATGTCGGACAGCACCTGGGTGCGTCCCGCCTCGCCGCCTTGCAGCGTGATCGCGACGTCATAGCAGTCGTGGACCCGATTGTTCTCGATGAGCATGTCCCGCGAATCGACCCAGGCCTGGATGCCGTTTCCGTACCGCACGCTGCCGTTCCCGTAGCCGTCGAGGGCGGCTCCCCCGCAGTTGTAGATCTCGCACCCCGTGATGTTCGAACGCCGCGTGCCGCCGGAACCGGGCGCGGCGACGCCGTGTCCTCCGTGTCCGCGCAGCACGACATCCGAGAGCCACACGCCCGAGCGCTGGTTGCTGCCGTCGCCGTCGACGGCGACGGCGACCTGTCCTGCCAGCACGGAGGGGTTCCTCGACGACTTGACATACAGGACCCCGCCGCCCGAGTAGAAGTCCCACTGCGTGGTCATCCCGCTCAGTGCCGTGCGTCGCACTCCTCGCACGGCGCCATCGACGAGCAGATGTCCGACGTCGCCCTCGCCTTGCGCGGAGTCGTATCCCTGGTAGCTCACGCCCGCACTCGAGGCCTTGTAGTGGACCTTCCAGACATCGGCCGAGTGCTGCGTCCAGCTGACGATGTACTTGTACCCGTCGATGACAGGCGCAGCGCCGTCGCCGTACGCCGAGATCCGCAACCACCCCGTGCGGGTGGGGTCGAGCATGTCGGGCTGACGCAGTCGCCCCGGGAAGACATCACCGCGCCGCAGCAGAACGCGATCACCGAGCTTGATCGCTCCGCTCGCGAACGCGGCGTTCAGCCTCGTGAGCGAACGCCAGGGCGCAGCGGATGATCCGGGATTGCCGTCGGCGCCGGCAGCCGAGAGATAGTAGTCGACCACGGGGAGGCGCTCCTTCTGCTTTGGTGACGCGTGAACCAGACATGTGTTGCCGAGCCAGCGCCGTCCTCCCCAGTCGGACGCGCGGTGTGAACCGCTACATGTCGACGGCCTCTTCGTGAGCGGCGGTGTGCGCACGATAGGCATCCGCGTTGTTCAGGATGCTGTCGCGTTCGTCGTCCGTGAGCGGTCTCCGCACTTTCCCCGGCACGCCCGCGACGAGGGACCCTGGTGGGATCTCCGTACCCTCGAGCACGACGGCGCCGGCGGCCACGAGCGATCCCGCGCCGATGACGGCGCCCGACAGGATGACGCTCCCCATCCCGATGAGTGACCCGTCTTCGACCGTGCACCCGTGGACGACGGCATTGTGCCCGACGGAAACGTTCTCTCCGATGACGACGGGTGACCCACGATCGACGTGCACGGACACGTTGTCCTGCAGATTGCTTCCGGCGCCGATCGTGATGGCATCACCGTCAGCGCGAAGGACGGCGTTGTACCAGACGCTCGCGCCGGCGCCGAGGGTGACGGCGCCGATGACGCGGGCACCCGACGCGACGAAGGACGACGGGTCGAGGATGGGCGAACTCCCGCCGACGGAAAGGATCGACGCACCCGCGGCAACAGTCATGGCTCAGACCTTAGCCCGCTCGTGTTTCCAACGCTGACTCGATGGCATCGGCGTACCAGGGCGCGAGCGTGTCAGCGAAGGTCACCGTCAGGTGGTCCTGGTCGCGATAGATGTTCGCGCCGCCGACCACCGGCCAGCACACCTCGTCGTCGCAGTACACGTCGGTGAAGTCGAGCAGCGTCACGCCCTCGACGCCGGATGCCGCCGCCCGCAGAGGATCGTCGGTCACGAGGACATCCGACCGCGGTGCATCGCACTCGCTCTGCGCCCGAGTGCGCAGGCATTTGTTGGGATCCGTCTCCCACACGGGGTTGTCGACGACGGTGATCACGGGGATGCCGCGGTCGAGCACCTCCTGCCAGGCACCGAGGTAGCCCGCGACGGCGGCGTCGTACGAGGAGTCGAAACCGGCTGAGGAGTACGGGGTTGATGCGATCGCCGCTGTGAAGACGGCATCGATGTCGCGATCGGCGAGGTCTGCGCGCACGCCGTCCCGCCACTCGGTGCACGCGGCACCGAACGCACCCGGCGTGGAGAGGGGTGTCGTGCTCCACGGGCACGCACCCTTGAACCACGTCGTCAGGTGCCAGCCCCGCTCGTCGGCGAGTCGCTGGAACGTCGGCAGCAACTGGTACGCGTGACTGTCGCCGATCAGCGCGATCCGCGGGGCATCGGGCGCGTCCGACCCGAACTCGCACGCCTGCGCACGCGCGTCGTTCAGCTGGATGAAGCACTCCGCGTCTCCTGGGCGATCCACTCCCGCGAATCCCGGCGCCGGCAGGACGTCTGCCCCGAAATCCGCCCCGCTGCACGCGGGGTCGAGTACGGATGCCGCTCCGAAGCACTCCGGGGGGTTCTCGCGCAGGTCCTCGATCGCCTGGACACCGGCGGTGTAGGCGGGCGCGTTGGCCGCCCACCCGGCCGTCGTGACGCCCGCGACCAACAGCATCGCGGCGAGAGACGCCCACAACGTCACGCGCGCGGGTCTCGTGGTGAGCGCCTTGAGGCTCCGCATGGGGTCCTCCACGAAGCGCTTCGTGAGCCATGCGAGAACGAAGCACAGCACGAGAAGCGCGACGCGGTGGTAGATCGTCAGACCCCAGAACGGCACGGACGGCGCGATGATGATGAGCGGCCAGTGCCAGAGGTACAGGGAGTACGAGATGTCTCCGATGAAGCGCGCCGGCCGAACGCCGAGGACGCGCGTCGGATACCACCAGCGGTCGGTGTTCGAAGCCGAGATGATGGCGGCAGCTCCGAGGGTCGGCAGGAGTGCCATGTAGCCGGGGAACGGCGTCTGCCCGTCGAAGGTGAACGCGACGTAGAGAAGCGTCAGGACACCGGCCCACCCCAGCACGAAACTGCCCCACGCGTTGCGCACCCGCAACACGGGCACGAGTGCGACGAGCGCTCCCACCCCGAACTGCCACATCCTTCCGAACGTCACGAAGTAGGCAGGGGCCGGGTCGGTGATCGTGAAGATGACGCCGAAGACGAAGGATGCCACCGTGACAGCTGCGAGCGCGAGGAGCACGGCCCGCCTCTGAGCGCCGCGGAAGTACTTCACACCGACCCAGGCAGCGGCGAGCATGATGAGCGGCCACAGCACGTAGAACTGCTCTTCGAGAGAGAGCGACCAGTAGTGCTGCACCGTCGTCGGGTCGCCGGCGTGGTTGAGGTAGTCGGCGGAGGTGAGCGCGAGGAACCAGTTCTCGACATAGAACGTCGACGCGAGGATCTCCTGCACTTCGTTCGGAAGTGCCGAGGTCGGCGTCAGGTAAGGCGATGCCGCGACGAGAGCGCAGAAGAGGAGCACGAGCAGTGAGGCGGGCAGGAGCCGGCGTGCGCGCCGGGCCCAGAACTGTCCGAGGCGCACGGTGCCCGTCGCGGTGAGTTCTCGCATGAGGTGGGCCGAGATGAGGAACCCTGAGATGACGAAGAACACGTCGACGCCGACGTAGCCACCGGGGAGGCGCGCCGGCCAGAAGTGGTAGAGCACGACGAACAGCACGGCGATGGCGCGGAGACCCTGGACGTGGGGAATGAAACGTGAGGGTTCGGCGTGCTCCGGAGACGCAGTCCGCGGCTCGCGGGCGACGACGCGCGCCGGCTTGCCGAGATTCTGCGGTCCGAGGTCGTGGTCAGCGGAGGGCACTCCTCGACGTTAGTCGTTAGCGCCGTGGAGACCCGGCCGACCGGCCGCCGTGAGACGTGTTAGAGGAGCCTTCTCTTGCTTGCGGAATGCGACCGCCTGAGTAGCGTTGCATCCCGAGGGGAAGACTGCGCGACCGAGTGCAGCGCCCCGGAGCATGGAGGCGACACTATGACGAACACCAACACCACCCCCGCAACCGCCGCCGACCCCACCGTCGCCGCGGCGACCGCCCAGTTCCTCACCCCTGTTGTCCTCGGCCTGCAGGGCCTTGCCGTGAACGGCAAGCAGGCGCACTGGAATGTGCGCGGCGCGAACTTCATCGCGATCCACGAGCTCCTCGACACTCTCGTCACGAACGCGCAGAACGGCGCGGACAGCGCCGCGGAGCGGATCGTCGCGCTCGGTCTCCCGATCGACGCGCGTGTCGCGACGATCGCCGAGAAGGCCAAGCCCACCGCGGTGCCGGCAGGGTTCACGCAGTGGGAGGCGCTGATCCGCAACGTGATCGCGGACATGGACGCCGTCATCATCGACACACAGGCCGCGATCGACGGGCTCGACGAGATCGACCTGACGAGCCAGGATGTCGCGATCGCCATCAAGGAGTCGCTCGAGAAGGACCGCTGGTTCCTCTTCGCGCACCTCGCCGAGTAATCCCTCCGCGTGATGACGGGGTCGAGATCGAAAGGTCTCGACCCCGTCATCGCGTCTCCCCTATGGTGAACCGAGGAGAGGACGCGGATGCCGGATCAGGAGCCGCTCGGTTCGCTGAGCGTCCGCACGCTGCTCGTGATGTCCCTTCCGGCCCTCATGATCGGGGTGCTCTCCGCTCTGGTCTTGTGGGGCCTCGAACGGATCGCGGAGGTGCTGCAAACCGGCCTCTGGGAGACCGCACCCGACGCGCTGGGCATCCCCCAGGACAGTCCGTGGCTCATCGTGGCGGTCTTGACCCTCACGGGCGCGGCGGTCGGACTCGTCGTGCGGTTCGTGCCCGGCCACGGAGGCCAGGACTCCGCGACGACGGAGCTGGACTCCCCGCCGCCCCCGATCCGCGCCGTGCCGAGCGTCGCCCTCGCGGCGGTGCTCGGACTCGCGGGAGGTGTGAGCCTCGGCCCTGAGAACCCCATCATCGCGATCAACTGCGCGATCGCGGTCGCCCTCTGCGCGCGCTTCGTGCGCGCGGTGCCGACGAACGTCGCCGTCCTCCTCGCATCCGCGGCGACCATCGGCGCCCTGTTCGGCACGCCCGTCGCCGCCGCCCTCGTCCTCACCGGTACCGTGGCGGCGGTCCGCGGCGGCGGATCGCTCTGGGACAAGCTGTTCCTCCCTGTCGCGGCGGCGGCCGCGGGTGCAATCACGATGCGGATGCTGGGTTCACCCGCCCTCGCTTTCGACGTCCCGGCCTACACGGGCCCGAACGCGATCGATCTGCTGAGCGGGTTCGCTATCGCGGCAGTGTCGGCAGGGCTCGGGATCGCGGCGGCGTGGGCGCTCCCCCGGGTGCACCGGCTGTTCCACTCTCTTCGAAATCCGATTCTCTTCACGACGCTGGGCGGTCTCGTCCTGGGTCTTCTCGGCGTGATCGGCGGCCCGCTCACGCTCTTCAAGGGTCTCGAGGAAACGGGTGAGCTCATTGCCCATCCCGAGGACTATTCGGCGGGACAGCTGGCACTCTTCGCCGGGATCAAGCTCATCGCGCTCGTGGTGGCGGCCTCCGCAGGGTTCCGCGGCGGCCGCATCTTCCCGGCCGTCTTCATCGGCGTGGCCGTCGGCCTCTGTGCGCACGCCCTCTTCCCGTCCGTGCCGCTCGGCCTGGCGATCGCGTGCGGCGGGATGGGAATCGTCCTGCTCGCGACGCGTGACGGCTGGATCGCACTCTTCCTGGGCGTCGCGCTCACGGGAGACATCGGCCTGCTCCCCATTCTGTGCGTCATCGTGCTTCCCACGTGGCTCCTCGTGACGAGAGCGCCACTGCTGGAAGTCCGCGCACCTGGATCGCCTGGCGCGGCGGCCGACTCCTGAGGTCAGGCGCGATGCGTGAGTCGTCCGGCGAGAAGCGTCGCCACGACATCCATGTCACGGAGTCCCGTCTCATCGGCCGCGAGCGGGTCGGCGGCGCACAGGGCGAGATCGGCGACGGCACCCACTTCGATGCGCGCGGGGTCGGCCGACCCACCATGGGTGGATGCCGCGAGCGCCGTCTCGATCGACACCGCCTCCTCGGGACGCCAGGGCTCACGACCGCCGCGCGCGCGGAACACCGCACCCGCCATGGCTGCCCACGGATCGAGGGGCGACACGGGCGCGTCCGAGCCGAACAGCAGGTTGGCGCCTGAATCCGCGAGCGAACGCAGAGGGTAGGGCAGCGCCGTCTGACCAGCCCAGATGGTGTCGGTGAGGTCGCGGTCGTCGAGGGCATGCTCGGGCTGGACGCTCGCACCGACTCCGAGCCGGGCGAAGCGAGGGATATCGGCGTGCGCGACGAGCTGGGCGTGCTCAATCGTCCCCCACGCGCCAGTGCTCTGGAAAGCGTCCAGTGCGTGAGAGTTGGCGACATCGCCGATCGCGTGGATCGCGCAGGCGATGCCGCCCGCCGTCGCGCGGCTCATGAGTTCGAAGAGCGTTCCGGGATCGATCGTCAGCACGCCGTGATCGTGCGTGTCCGTGCCGTAGGGGTGCGTGCACGCCGCCGTGCGGGTGCCGAGCGATCCGTCGCTGATGACTTTGAGGGGGCCGACGCGTGTCAGTCCGCCATTCGTCCCGCGTGCCGGGTCGCCTGTCGAGAGCCCTTCGTTCAGCGCCCGGTCGAGGAACATCGGGTAGATCCCGAACTCGACACGAAGCGCGTCGAAACCCTTGTTCACGCGCCGCGCCCACGCGGCTTCATTCCAGTCCATGTCCAGGTCGACGAGTCCGACGACACCGCGGGACGCGGCATCCTTCGCCATCCGTTCGACGAAGCGATCGCCGTCGACCGGATCGATGGCGTTCAGCCGACGGGAGATTTCGAAAGCGGGCTCCTCGCGGAGGATCCCTGTGCCATCCAGCTGGTGTCCCTCTCGGCGCAGCGCAGCACTGTTGAGCCACACGCTGTGGACGTCCGCGTTGATGAGGTACGTGGGAACGTCGCCGGTCGCGGCATCCAGCATCGCGAGCGTCGGTTCGTCCGGCCAGAACGCATCGCGGAAGCCCGTGCCGATGCGGCGCCCGTCGGCGAAGACCGGAGCGCCCGCCATGAGCCGCGCGGCATGGGCGGCGCTCGTCGCGCCCTCGAGATCATGCCTCCCGGCAGCGAGGGCCCATTGCACGACGTGGACGTGGTGATCCCAGAGTCCCGGGACGAGGTGCGTCCCCTCCCCCTCGAGAATCTCGCCGCGCGGACGCAGCGCTCCGGTCGGAGCGATGTCGCTGATCCGCCCGTCCTCGATGAAGATGTCGGTGGGCTCGTCGTCGGGCAGCAGTTCGCGGCCAGGTCCGGACACCCGCACCGCACGAATCGTCCCGATCATCGTGCGCCGCGCTCTTTCGCCGCAGCCATCGCCTCGTGCGCGCGGCGCATCTCGTCCGCCAGCTCGGGGTTCGCCCACCGCTCGTTCCCTGACAGCTCTCGGATGATCGTCTCGACGGCGTCGGGCGTCTTGTTCTGACTCAGCTTGCGCTTGGCGACGACCTTCGTGGGTGTCAGCCGGAAGCCGACCGTCCCGCGCTCGAGGCGCTCGACGAGGGCGGGATCGTTGGGCGGTGCCCACATGAGGCGTGGTTCCGGCATGCGCTCCTCGAAGTGGGCGACGAGACGCTCGAGGACGCGGAGATTCTCCTCGCGGCTGAGGATTTCGGGCACGCCGGACAAATGCGCGGAGACGAAGTTCCACGTCGGGACCTGGGTGCCGTCTCCGTACCAGCCGGGCGAGACGTACCCGTGCGGTCCCTGCACCACCACGAGGAGTTCGCGCTCACCGAGCCCGTGGAGGAGGTCGTCGGGCCGGCCGACGTGACCCAGGATCGTGAGGTCGTCGCGGTCGGGGTCCAGGAGGACCGCGTAGTGCGACGCGATCAAGCCGTCATCGGTGCTGCTGACGATCGTGACCCACGGGTGACGCACGATGAGCCGGCGGATCTCGCCGACGTCCGTCATCGTGAAACTCGGGTTCTGGCGCATTCGATCAGCCTCCGCGACTCATGCTTGACACCTCATGCTTGGCACTTCGGGCACCAGTAGAGCTTGCGCCCGGCTGCCTCTTCGACGACGATCGCCGTGCCGCACACGCGGCAGGGCAGACCCGCACGGTGGTAGACCCAATGCCGGTCGTCGCGGTGGGCCATCGCCGCCCGCCACTGCTCGGGCGTCAGATCGTCCATCGTCATCATCTGGCCCGTCTCGACGCCGATCGACAGGAGCCGCACCCAATCGCGCCACAGATCCCGCACGACTTCTTCACGGACATCTCGTCCCGGCGTGTGCGGATTCTGGCGCGCTCGGAACAGCAGCTCGGCGCGATAGACATTGCCGATACCGCTCACGACCGACTGGTCCATGAGGAGCAGCCCGATCGCCGTCGGCTTGCGGCCCACGACCTCGATGAAGCGCTTCTCGCCCTCCGCGACGTCGTCGACGAGGGGATCCGGTCCGAGCTTCGCGATCGTCGCGGCGACCTCGTCGGAGTTCTGCAGCTCGCACGCCGTCGGGCCGCGCAGATCCGCGCAGGTGACGTCGGTGAGAAGCCGCAGACGCACCTGCCCGACGATCGGGGGCGGCCATTCCCGATCATCGCCCGGGAGGCCCGTCGTCTGCTCAGACATGCGCACACGAACGCGCGTGCGCCGAGGGGCCCCGATCGACGTCAGAGAGTTCTCACCCGCGGAGTCGAGAATCGGCTCGTCGTCACTGACGGTGCCGCGCTGATTGGTCTGTCCCATGCGCCCGTTGGCGGAGGCGATGGTCGGGTCTGTCTCGATCTCACCCGCGAAGTCCCACGCGCCGTACATGCCGAGGTGCACCCGCAGCCATAGGTCGTCGTCGAACTCGAGGAACATCTGCTTGCCGACCGCGCGGACAGCGGTGGCCCTCCGCCCGTCGATGACGGCAGCGCCCTCGGCGAACCGCCCCTGCGGGCTGGAGGCCCGCACGCTCTTTCCGACGATGTTGCGGTCGAACTGTCGGGCGATGCGATGGACCGAATGCCCTTCGGGCATCAGCCCGCCTCTGGGTCGATCTCGTCGGCCGACTCTCCACCCGCCGGAGCGCCCGTCGCGGCGCGCGGATCGGGCTCGAGGGAGCCGTCGATCTCGAAGGCGGCGATCTGGCCGATACGTCGCACGTGTCGTTCCTCGTTCGAGAAGGGCGTCTCGACGAAGCGGTCGATGAACGACGTCACCTGCTCGAACGTGTGCTGACGCGCTCCTATCGCGATGACGTTGGCGTCGTTGTGCTCGCGGGCGAGCTCCGCGGTTGCGATGCTCCACACGAGAGCCGCCCGGATGCCGCGCACTTTGTTCGCGGCGATCTGTTCGCCGTTGCCCGACCCGCCGAACACGATGCCGAGAGCTTCGATCCCGGCCGCTTGGTCGCGCACGACCGCCTGTGCGGCACGGATGCAGAAGGCAGGGTAGTCGTCGAGCGGCTCGTAATCGAGGGGACCGTGGTCCACGACCTCGTGGCCCTGCTCAGCGAGATGATGCTGCAGCTGCGTGGAGAACTCCAGACCGGCATGGTCGGTCGCGATGTGGATGCGCATGTTTTCAATCCTAGGGACGGCTCAGGGGGCGATTCCGGATGCGGCGGGTTTGAACCCCGCACGGACGTTCTCGCAGCACGCGGGACGACAGACGTCGAACCACGGGCCCAGGTCTGTGCGGTGCGGGCGATCCGCAGCGGGGGTGCCAGACAGCCGCTCTTCGACGAGATCGACGAGGCCGGACACGAATGCGGGATCGATGCCGGGAGTCGGCGTGCGGATCGACCGGATGCCCGCTTCCGCCGCAGCCTCGGTGGCTTCCGTGTCGAGATCCCAGAGGACCTCCATGTGGTCGCTCACGAAGCCGAGGGGGACGATCGCGACGGCGGAGACGCCCCTTCCCGGCAGCTCGGCGATGACGTCGTTGACGTCGGGCTCGAGCCACGGCTGGCTGGGCGGTCCCGAGCGCGACTGGTAGACGAGCTCCCAGCCGATGCCGGTCGCCGCGGGACGCTCGGCGGCGACAGCCGCCATGACGACCTCTGCGACGGCGAGGTGCTGTGCCGCGTATGCACCGCCCTCCCCGAGATCGAGATCCCGTGGACCTGAGCGCTCGGCATCCGCCGTCGGGATGCTGTGCGTCGAGAACAGGACTCGGATCGCTCCCGGCGCGACGCCGTCATCGAGGAACGTCGAGACCGCGTCGCGCACGCCGTCGATGAACGGCTGAACGAAGCCGGGGTGATCGAAGAACTGGCGGATCTTGTCGATCGTGACCCGATCCCCCAGACCCGTTTCCGTGAGCACTCGTGCGAAGTCCTCGCGATACTGCCGACAGCTCGAGAAGGACGAGTAGGCGCTCGTCGCGAGGGCGAGCAGTGTCGTGTGGCCCGCGGCCGCGGCATCCTGCACCGCCTCTTCGAGATAGGGCGCCCAGTTGCGGTTGCCCCAGTGGACCGGCAGGTCGATGCCGCGACGCGCCAATTCCTCTTCGAGAGCAGCCTTCAACGCACGATTCTGAGCGTTGATCGGGCTCACACCGCCGAAATGGCGGTAGTGGTGTGCGACCTCCTCGAGACGCTCGTCGGGGATCCCCCGGCCTCTCGTGACGTTGCGGAGGAACGGGATCACGTCGTCCTGACCCTCGGGACCGCCGAAGCCGGCGAGGAGGAGGGCGTCGTACGCGACGGGGACCTCGACGTGAGCAGGCCCGGATGCTGCGGCATCCGAAGCGAACGGGACTTCGATGGGAAGCGCATGCGAGTTCACCCGCCTATCCTCGCACCGCTTCGACACTCGACAGGCCACGACGCGAAGGCCCGGACTAAGCTGAGCGGGTTGCCGTCGGCGCCAGCCGCGCCGTGAGGCGGCATCCCACCCCTCACCCACGGGAGCAGTGCAGTGCCAGGAGAGAACCTCACCCGCATCGAGGCGCAGGAGCGCCGCGAGATCGTCCAGACCCACGCGTACGAGGTGGCGATCGACGTGACGAGAGGGGCCGAGATCTTCGGTTCCCGCTCCGTGATCCGCTTCGCTGCGACGGAGGGTGCCGACACCTTCATCGATCTCATCGCGCGCGACGTCCGCGAGATCACGCTGAACGGTCGCTCGATCGATCCGTCGACGTCCTTCTCCGACTCGCGCATCGCGCTGACGGGGCTCGCGGCCGAGAACGAGCTCGTCATCGAGGCCGACTGCCTGTACACCAACACGGGCGAGGGTCTGCACCGCTTCGTCGATCCCGTCGACGACGAGGTCTATCTGTACTCGCAGTTCGAGGTGCCCGATTCACGCCGCATGTTCGCCGTCTTCGAGCAGCCCGATCTCAAAGCGACGTTCCAGTTCACGGTGACGGCGCCGGAAGAGTGGAAGGTCGTGTCCAACTCCCCCACGCCCGAGCCTCAGCGCCACGGAGATGGCACGGCGACCTGGACGTTCGAGCCGACGCCGCCGATCTCGTCGTACATCACCGCCCTCATCGCGGGTCCGTACGAGGCGACCTTCGCCGAGCTGACGAGCGCCTCGGGGCGCGTCATCCCGCTCGGTGTCTACGGGCGCAAGAGCCTGTGGCAGCACCTCGACGCCGACTACATCTTCGACAAGACCCGGGAGGGATTCGCCTACTACGAGGCGAAGTTCGACTACCCCTACCCGTTCGCGAAGTACGACCAGCTCTTCGTCCCGGAGTTCAACGCCGGAGCCATGGAGAACGCGGGCGCGGTGACCTTCACCGAGGCGTACGTCTTCCGCTCGAAGGTCACAGACGCCGTGAAGGAACGTCGCGTCGTGACGATCCTCCACGAACTCGCGCACATGTGGTTCGGCGACCTCGTGACGATGAAGTGGTGGAACGACCTCTGGCTCAATGAGTCCTTCGCCGAATGGGCGTCGACGATCGCGACCGCCGAGGCCACGGAGTGGACCGAGGCGTGGACCACCTTCAACGCGATGGAGAAGACCTGGGCTTATCGGCAGGACCAGCTGCCCTCGACGCACCCGGTCGTCGCTCAGATCAACGACCTCGACGACGTCCAGGTCAACTTCGACGGCATCACTTACGCCAAGGGCGGGTCCGTCCTCAAGCAGCTGGCGGCGTGGGTGGGGATCGACGCCTTCTTCGGAGGGGTGTCCGCCTACTTCAAGAAGCACGAATGGTCCAACACCGAGCTGGGCGACCTCCTCACCGAACTCGAGGCGACGAGCGGCCGCGAACTCGCGTCGTGGTCGAAGAAGTGGCTCGAAACGGCGGGCGTCAATACGCTGTCGCCGGAGATCACAACGGATGCCACGGGCGCCATCACCCGCTTCGCCATCGTGCAGACGGCCCCCGCGGACTATCCCACGATCCGTCCGCATCGCTTGGCCGTCGGCTTCTACAACCTCCAGGACGACGCGCTCGTGCGCACCCACCGGATCGAACTGGACGTCGACGGCGATCTCACGGAAGTCCCGGACCTCAAGGGCCTAACGCGTCCCGACCTCGTGCTGCTCAACGACGACGACCTCGCCTACGCGAAGATCCGTCTCGACGCCCGTTCGCTCGACACAGCGATCGATCACCTCGCACGCATCAGCGACCCGCTCGCCCGTTCGCTCGTGTGGGGCGCCGCGTGGGACCAGACCCGCGACGCCGAGGCTGCGGCATCCGCCTACGTCGACCTCGTTCTGGGCAACATCGGTGCGGAGACCGAGTCGACGACCGTCCGCACGACGCTCGCGCAGCTCCAGTTGGCCGCGAACGCGTATGTCGCGCCGGAAACGCGCGAGGGCACGCGTGCGCGCATCGCCGACGCACTGTGGGGCCTTGCGGAGTCGGCCGCTCACGGCAGCGACAACCAGCTGCAGTTCGCCACGGCGTTCGCGTCAGCCGCATCGACCCCCGCGCAGTGGGAGCGAGTCCGGCAGTTGCGTGCTAGAGAGATCACTCTCGAAGGTCTGGAGATCGACACCGACCTCTCGTGGCAGCTGCTCGTGTCGCTCGCGGCGGGCGGTCTCGTCGATCAGAGCGACATCTCCGCAGCGCTCGAGGCCGACAACACGGCAAAGGGCGGCGAGTTCGCCGCACAGGCGAAAGCGGCGCTTCCCACGCTCGCGGCGAAGCGGGCCGCGTGGGACTCGCTCGTCGAGCGCGACGATCTGCCGAACACGATCGTGCGCTCCACGACCCTCGGTTTCACGCATCCCGCCGGACGGGACCTCCTCGAGGACTTCGTCGACGTCTATTTCGACATGCTGCTGCCGATCTGGGAGTCCCGGTCCTACAAGATCGCCGAGTACCTGATCTCCGGCCTGTACCCCGCGCCACTTGCCAACGTGCGTCTGCGCGACGCGACGCGGTCCTGGCTCGCCGCGAACACCGACGCCCCCGCGGCTCTCCGCCGGCTCGTCGCGGAGAACCTCGCCGGTGTCGAGCGTGCGCTGTCGGTCCAGCAGCGCGACACCGAGTAGCACCGCCGCCGCCTGGCAACCGTCCGGCGTGGCACCGTGGTACCACGCCGGACGGTTCAGGATCATCCCCCAGCCGGATTCGGATCCTGCGCGCTCTGCCTAGCGTGGAAGCATGATCGTCGCAGAACACCTCAGCAAGGACTACGGTGCCAAGCACGCCGTGTCCGACGTCAGCTTCACCGTGCAACCCGGAAAGGTCACGGGGTTCCTCGGCCCCAACGGCGCCGGCAAATCCACCACGATGCGGATGATCGTGGGACTCGACCGCCCGTCGGGAGGACGGGTGACCGTCGACGGCAAGGACTACTCGCGGTTGCGCTCACCACTCACGGAGGTGGGAGTGCTGCTCGACGCGAAGGCCGTCCACACGGGAAGGACCGCGCGCAACCACCTCCGCGCTCTCGCCGCGACGCACGGTCTCCCGTCGTCGCGGGTCGACGAGGTCATCGCTCTGACAGGGCTCGAGTCCGTCGCCGGTAAGCGGGCGGGAGGCTTCTCCCTCGGCATGGGGCAGAGGCTCGGGATCGCGGCTGCACTCCTCGGCGATCCGCGCACCCTCATCCTAGACGAACCCGTCAACGGTCTGGACCCGGAGGGTGTGCGCTGGGTGCGAGACTTCGTCCGGTACTACGCCGGACAGGGCCGGACGGTGCTTCTGTCGAGCCATCTCATGAGCGAGATGTCTCTGACGGCCGACCACATCATCGTCCTCGGGCGTGGCCGGGTGCTCGCCGACGCCCCCATGACCGATGTCGTCCGCGACTGGACGACGACGACGGTGCGCGTCCGGAGCCCACGCCTCGGTGAACTCGCGGAGCTCATGGCGCGCGACGGGGCCACGATCACGACAGGCGCGCCGGACACCGCGACCATCAGCGGAATCCCCATGGACCGCATCGGCGACACGGCTGCCGCTCACGGCATACCGCTCCACGAGCTGGCGTCGACCACAGGATCACTCGAAGACGCCTATCTCGCGCTCACGGGGGAATCCGTCGAGTACAAGTCGAAGGAGATCTCATGACCTCGCTCACCGCCCCCGAGACGGACGTCTCGGCTCCTGCCTCGCGATACGCGGACGGCCACCGCGTGTCCTTCCTCCGCCTGCTGCGCAGCGAGTGGATCAAGCTCACTACTCTGCGATCGCCGTGGTGGTCCATCGCCATCGTCGCCGTCATGACAGTCGGGTTCGCCCTCCTCGCCGCATGGTCGCTGCAGAGCATTCCCGACGACATCGGCGGTCCCGCAGGTGTCGGTGCGGGCACGGCCGTGAACATGGTGCTCCTGCCGACATCCTTCACGGTGCTCCTCGCCGCGATCCTCGGAAGCATCCAGATCACGGGCGAGTACTCGACAGGAATGATCCGTTCCACTCTGACGGCGGCACCGGGTCGAATCGGTTCCTTGCTGGCGAAGTGCGTCGTCGTCGGCGGATTCGTCTTCGTCGCGAGCGTCGTCATCTTCACCGCCACGGCGTTCGCGATCGCCCCGGTCCTCGCGGTGTCGGACATCCGCTTCGACCTCTCCGATGCGGGCTCCACGATCCTCCCGATCCTCGCGGGGAGCTTCATGATGGCCGTTATCGCGCTCATCGGCTTGTCGGCGGGGTACCTTCTGCGCAACGGTCCTGGTGCCATCGCCCTCGGGGTCGGCGTCGTCTTCGTACTCCCACTCGTTCCTGCCTTCTTCCCGCAGACCGACGAGTGGCAGTGGATCCACGACATCGCGGACTGTCTGCCGACGAACGCGGGCCAGGCCCTCATGATCGCCGACAACGCCGGAGCCCTCGAGCCGACGGTCGCCTTCGTGACGCTCGTGCTCTGGGGCGCCGTGGGTATCGCGGCATCCGCCGTGGGTCTCAAGGCACGCGACGCGTAAAGTCATCCGGATGGCCACGCAGCAGCAGGTCGTCGTCGGTTCCGCCACGCGGACCGACGACGACCTGCTGCTGCCCCGGCCGCCCGGCGTCCTTCGCCGATTCTGGGCGGCGCACCCCCGCACGACAGACGCGATCGTCGCCGTGGCGGGACTCATCGTCTCCGCGCCGGCACTCGTCCTCCGCTCGGACATCGCAAGCCAACCGGCGATCACCCAGGTGTGGTTCGCCGCGGCGCTCATGGCCGTCGCCTGCGCCGCACTCCTGCTGCGCCGCACCCACCCCCGCGCCGTTTTCGTCGTCGTGCTGCTCCCCTCACTGCTCCTGCCGGCAAGCCTCTCGCCCATCGGGCACCTCCTGCTCGGGTTCGCTGTCTACGCGCTTGCCGTCTACCGTTCGACGCGCGCGTGCTGGGTCGCTGCAGGCATCGGCACTGTTCTCGTCACCGCTCATGCCGTGGTGTCCGCCGTGACGGGAGCCGAGTCCGTCGGCTATCTTTCGAGCGTCGTCGTCGGCGCGGTCATCCCCCTTCTCATCGGTGCACTCATCGGCATCAACGTCGGCGGTCGACGCCGCTATCTCGAGGCGCTCATCGAGCGCTCGCGGCAACTCGCCATCGAGCGCGATCAGCAGGCACAGCTCGCGGCAGCGGCGGAGAGGACGAGGATCGCGAGGGAGATGCACGACATCGTGTCGCACTCGCTGACCGTCATCGTCGCCCTCTCGGAAGGGGCCTCCGCTGCCGCCGACCCGGCCCACGCCCGGCAGGCCAATCATGCCGCCGCCGAGACCGCGCGGACGGCGCTGCACGACATGCGAGCGATGCTCGGCGTGCTTCGCGACTCCTCCGACGAGCTGTCCCCGCTCGAACCGCTTCAGCCCGTCGATCCCGGAGAGATCGTCGCCACCGCCCAGCGCGCCGGCTATCCCGTGACTCTTCAGCTGGCCGGTGATCTCGACCGCGTTCCGCGCTCCGCGCGGTTCGCGGTCGGCCGGATCGTCCAAGAGGGTGTGACGAATGCCATGCGCCACGCTCCCCGCGCTCGGGAGATCGGCGTCCGTGTGCTCGTGGCCGAATCAGACTTGCGAGTCATCGTCGACAATGACGGAACGACGATGGCGTCTCCGGCCGCACGACCCGGATTCGGTCTTCGGGGACTCCACGAAAGAGTGGGACACGTGGGTGGCACGCTGGATGTCGGCCCGCGGGCGGACGGCGGCTGGAGTCTCAGCGCGGAGATCCCGTTCGCTCCGGTCCCTCGGGAAGAAGAAGCATGACCGCTCCCATCCGTGTCCTCCTCGTCGACGACCAGCACCTCATCCGCCTCGGCTTCCGGCTCGTGCTCGATGCCGAGCCGGACATCGAGGTGATCGGCGAAGCCGCCGACGGGCGCGACGCGATCAGCGAAACGGCGCGACTCGATCCCGACGTCATCCTCATGGATGTCCGGATGCCGGTGATGGACGGCATCACGGCGACGGAACGCATCGTGGCGACACACCCCGGCGTCCGCATCCTCATCCTCACGACCTTCGATCTCGACGAATATGCGTTCGCGGCGCTCCGCGCAGGAGCCAGCGGATTCCTCCTGAAGGACGCGCAACGCGCTGAGCTGGTGGGAGCCGTTCGTGCCGTCCATGGAGGCGACGCCGCTCTGGCCCCGCGCGTGACGCGCCGTCTCATCGAACTCGTGGGTCCCGGTGCGGTACCGGCGACTCCGCTTCCCGGCTCAGACGCACTCACCGATCGAGAGCGCGATGTCTTTCGCGCCATCGCCGACGGACGCACGAACTCCGAGATCGCCCGTGACCTGTTCCTGAGCGAGTCGACCGTCAAGACACACGTCGGCCGCGTCCTCACGAAGATCGGTGCCCGTGATCGAGTGCACGCTGTGATCCTCGCGCATCGACACGGCATGACGGACACCCGGTGACGCAGCTGTCGCCCCGCGCCTCAGCTGTCTCATGAGTGCGAGTCGTTAGGATCGTGGCGATCATGTGGACCACCGTCATTCCCGCCGCGGCTCCCGAGGAGCCGACGATCGCCGACCTCGAATTCTGGCAGGGGGTCGGCGTGTTCTTCGTCGAAGCGGGCTGGAATCTCGCGAGAGTCGGCGGCATCATCGTCGGCGCCTTTGTGCTCGCATGGATCCTCAAGCTCGTCATCCGTCGCGTCGTGCGCCGCATCGTGAACGGTGCGAAATCGAAGGCGGAGGTCACCGATACGCGTGCCCTCGAACAGTCGCCGCTCGCCTCTGTGCGCGTCGTCCAGCGGACGCGCACACTCGGCTCGATCCTCCAGAACGTGGTCAACGTCACGATCGTGATCGTCGCGTTGCTTCTGATCGTCAACGTCTTGGCGCCGAACGCCCTCGCATCCTTGACTCTCCTCACGGCGGCGATCGGTGCAGGCCTGGGCTTCGGGGCCCAGAACATCGTCAAAGACGTCCTCAACGGCATCTTCATCGTCGCCGAGGATCAGGTCGGTATCGGAGACGTCGTGGACCTCGGTCTCGCCACCGGGATCGTCGAGTACGTCAGCGTGCGAATCACTCACGTGCGTGATGTGAACGGAACGCTCTGGTACGTCCGCAACGGTGAGATCACGCGGATCGGCAACATGTCGCAAGGGTGGTCCCGCGTCATCATCGACCTCGCCGTGCCCGTCGACGCCGACATCGAAGAGGTCGAGAAGGTCATGCTCGACGCGGCGAAGGCGCTTGCAAAAGACACGAAATGGCGATCGCGCATCATCGAGGCCCCGGAGGTCTGGGGACTCGAGTCGGTGTCCGGCGATGCGCTCGTCATCCGTCTCGTCATGAAGACGAGGGCGAACGCGAAAGACGATGTCGCCCGCGAACTCCGCGTGCGCCTCAAGCGCGCGATCGACGCGATGGGGATCACGCTGCCGCAGCTGAACTCGATCGTCCTCACGGGGTTCGAGGGTGCCGGACGCATCCGCGGCGCCAACCCGCCCCGGACGAAGCCTCAGCCCATCGCGCAGGTCGAGGCCGAGCATCCTGTCTGGAAACTGAAGCGGACCTCGAAGACGAAGAAGCCCTCGGCCGAGTCCGGAGAACACGCCCCCGTTGACGGGCCGAAGGAGGAGTCATGACGGAGGACGATGCTTCGCGAGACCCCATCGACGAAACGCCGGCCACCTTCTACGAGCAGGTGGGAGGGCGCGCGACGTTCGAGCGACTCGTCCACGAGTTCTACCGCGGTGTCGCGACCGACGAGGTCTTGAAGCCGATGTACCCGGAAGAGGACCTCGGGCCCGCCGAGCGCCGGCTCCTGATGTTCCTCGAGCAGTACTGGGGAGGACCTACGACGTACGGCGAGGAACGGGGTCACCCACGGCTACGGATGCGACACGCGGCCTTCCATGTCAACCCCGACGCGCGAGACCGGTGGCTCGCCCACATGCGCACGGCCCTCGACCTACTCGAGCTGCCCCCGCTCCACGAAGCCACGCTGTGGGACTACCTCCAGCGCGCCGCGCATGCCATGGTGAACACGTTCGAGCCCACGGGCATCGGCCTCTCTCCACAACCCGGGTCGGTCTCCCCCCTCCCGGTCAGAGCGGTCCCGCCGACGCGCGACTGAGGATCACGACGAAGGAGTCGCCATGTCCGCCACCCACACGTCGCACGCTACCGACGTCCTCATCATCGGCTGGGGTCTCGCGGGGCTCGTCGCCGCGAGCGAGGCGCTTGCCGCGGGCAAACGAGTCGTCATCGTCGACCAGGAGCCGCGCAGCAACCTCGGTGGCCAGGCGTGGTGGTCATTCGGCGGGCTCTTCTTCGTCGACTCCCCCGAGCAGCGGCGCATGGGGATCGCAGACTCGCTCGACCTGGCGCGACAGGACTGGTTCGGCACGGCGGGGTTCGACCGCGAGGACGATGCCTGGCCACGGCGCTGGGCCGAGGCCTATCTCCAGTTCGCACACCAAGAGAAGCGAGCATGGCTGCGAGAGAAGGGAATCGGCTTCTTCCCGGTCGTCGGATGGGCGGAACGCGGCGGCTACAACGCGACGGGACCTGGCAACTCCGTGCCGCGCTTCCACGTGACGTGGGGAACGGGGCCGGCCCTCGTGGCAGCATTCCAAGCCGAGGTGGAAGCGGGTGAGTCGTCGGGCCGCGTGACGATTCTGCCGCGCCACCGTGTCACGTCCTTGACCTCGTCCGACGGGACGGTCACGGGCGCGAGCGGTGACATCCTGGCCCCCTCCGGCGCGGGGCGAGGGTATGCCTCATCCCGCGAAACTGTCGGCTCCTTCCAGATCACCGCCGGTGCCACCCTCGTCTCGTCGGGCGGCATCGGCGGCAATCACGACCTCGTGCGGCAGCACTGGCCCGCCCGGCTGGGGGTTCCGCCGGCGGAGATGATCGCGGGGGTCCCCGCCTACGTCGACGGTTCGATGCTCGCTGTCGCGGAGGAGGCCGGCACACGTCTCATCAATCGGGATCGCATGTGGCACTACGTCGAGGGCATCCAGAACTGGGATCCGGTGTGGGCCAACCACGGGATCAGGATCCTTCCCGGACCGTCGTCGGTCTGGCTAGATGCGACCGGGAACAGGCTTCCCGTCCCCCTGTATCCCGGATTCGACACGCTCGGCACACTGGCGCATCTGCGTGCGACGGGCCACGATCACTCGTGGTTCGTTCTCTCGAAGAAGATCATCGAGAAGGAGTTCACGCTCTCGGGGAGCGAGCAGAATCCCGATCTGACCGGCAAAGACGTGGCGCTTCTCGCACGATCGCGGCTGGGGAAGGGCGCTGCGGCTCCCGTCCAGGCCTTCATGGATCATGGAGCGGATTTCGTCGTCCGCGACACTCTTGACGAACTCATCGTGGGCATGAGAGCGCAACCCGGTGGCGACGCTCTCGATCCCGCACGCGTGCGGTTCGAGATCGAGGCACGCGATCGCGAGATCGACAACGACTTCACGAAGGACGCTCAGATCGCCATGCTGCGCTCGGCGCGCGCGTACCGCGGTGACAAGCTCATCCGGACGGCTGCGCCACACCGCATCCTGGATCCCGGCGCCGGTCCCCTCATCGCAGTCAAGCTCCACGTTCTCACACGGAAGTCTCTCGGTGGCATCGAGACGGATCTGACGGGCCGGGCACTCGCGCCCAGCGGAATACCCGTGCCGGGGCTGTACGCCGCGGGTGAGGCGAGTGGTTTCGGGGGCGGGGGCGTCCACGGCTATCGAGCACTGGAGGGCACCTTCCTCGGCGGGTGCCTCTTCTCCGGACGCCTCGCCGGGCGCGCGATGGCGTCGGCGACCTAAACCGACGCGCCGGTGCTGCGGATCTCGCCGAGGCCCGTCTTCGCAGGTCCCCGGACCACGACGTGCCCGCGTGCCAGGGTGATGCGCGTCCAGACACCGGCCGTACGAACGGCTGCCTCCTCCTCTCCGGCGATGAATCCCAAGCCGAACGCGGCGAACGCGATCCCCAGCGGAAGATCGTCGAGATCGGCGTCCGGCGGACCCCACACGGCGGCCCGGACGGAACGCACGAGGTCTTCTCCGGCATCCCGGGGAATCGCTTCGGCCACGGCGGCGATGCCCCACTGCGCCCGCGTCGCGAGGGTTGCCGCTGCGATTCCGGGACGCGCCGCCCATCCCCCGCGAGGAGGTGTGATACCCGCCCACGGTGGGGCGAGGCCCGATTCGGGCAGCACGACGGCGTGCGGAGCCTCCTGATCACGCGCGAGTTCGGATGCCGCGACGACGAGATCGCACTCGAGTTCCGGATCCGCGCGAAGAACTCTCATGCCGAGGACTGTCGGCGTCTGATCGAAGAGACCGCGCGGCGCGAGCGGCGCGCTCGTCATCACCAGCACGCCCTCAGCGGCGCGGAGCCGCACGGCACCGTCACCCATGGTCGCAGCGCGGCCGGCGAAGGTCAGAGCATCGGCGGCGGAGTGCGGGTCTGCGAGAAGAAGGCGCTCTGGCATCCGACCTAAACTACCAAGCGACAGCACCTGTCTCGACCGAGACCGGGGAGGGGATGAAGACGACGTGACCGACGTTCCTGCCGACGCAGCCGAGACCCCGACGGATCCTGTCGCGGCGATGCTCGCCGTTCTCGACCTCGCAGAGTCCGACGCCCGCACGACGGAGGATATCTTCACGGGCCAATCGCAGGCGATGCCGCTCGGACGGGTCTACGGCGGACAGGTCCTCGCGCAGTCGATCGTCGCAGCCTCCCGGACTCTCCCACCCGAGCGGATCGTGCACTCGATGCACGGCTACTTCCTTCGTCCTGGCGACGCGTCGCAGGGCATCACGTTCGCCGTGGATCGCATCCACGATGGGCGGTCCTTCTCGACGCGCCGCACCCAGGCGTTTCAGGGCGGGGTGCCGATCCTGTCGATGATCTCGTCGTTCCAAGACGAAGACGCAGGCCTCGAGCATCAGGAACCGATGCCCGAGGGGCTCCCCGGCCCGGACGACGTGGACGACCTGGAGTCGCAACTCTCAGGGCTCCACCCGATGTCCCAGCGGATGTTCCGGGAACGCCCCGCCGATCTTCGTCACATCCCCTCGCCGATCTATCGCGCTGTCGAGGGTGAGCAGACGCCGCGGCAGGCGGTCTGGATGCGCCTGCGACGCCGCATCGACGACCGTCCCGACGTGCATCGGGCAGCCTTGGCCTATCTCAGCGACCTGACCATCCAGGAATCGATCCTTCGCGCGCACGGGGTGCCGTGGGAGTTGCCGGGTCTGAAAGTCGCGAGTCTCGACCACGCCATGTGGTGGCACCGGCCGGGACGAGCAGATGAATGGATGCTCTACGTGCAGGAATCGCCCAGCGCACGCGGAGGGCGCGGGCTCGCGACCGGTCGGATCTACTCTCGAGACGGAGTCCTGCTCGCGAGCGTCGCCCAGGAAGTCATGGTGCGCGTGCCGGACTCCGATTGACGCCCTCCGATCGAAGGGCCGTCAGCGACGGTATTCGATCGGCGCGCCGAGGAACGGAACCCACACGGCACGCTCCGCATCCGTCAGTCGTGTGGGTCGGCCCGACGCGGTGTCGACGAGGACGACGACCGCTGACGATCGCGCATAGAGCGTCTGCGCCTCGTCACCCGCCGGGCTGAAGACCTCGTAGCAGATCTCGAGGCTCGAGCCGCCGATCTTGCCGATCCACATCTGGACGTCGAGCGGCCGATGCCCGTAGGGCACGGGCCGAAGGTATTCGATCTCTTGACGTGCGACGAGGGTCGCGCGCTCACCACCGCCTTCGAGCACCGACATGTCGAAGACGGCCGTGGGCGCGGCTTCTCCCCCGTTCTCGGGCAGCCAGAACGCGCGAAGGCGTGCTTCTTCGAGAAGTTTGAGCATCGAGGTGTTGTTGACGTGCCCCAGCGCGTCCAGATCGCCCCAGCGCAGATGGATGGGGATGTGCACACGGACGTGTCCGTTGAGATCCGGAGTGTCCGTCGCGCCGTCAGTCACGGGTCAGCTTGCGGTACGCCGAGCGATGAGGCTTCGCGGCATCGGGCCCGAGACGCTCGATCTTGTTCTCCTCGTAGGCCTCGAAGTTGCCCTCGAACCAGTACCACTTGTCGGGGGCCTCGTCGGTGCCCTCGTAGGCGAGGATGTGCGTCGCGATGCGGTCGAGGAACCACCGGTCGTGAGTGATCACGACAGCGCACCCGGGGAAATCGAGGAGCGCATTCTCGAGTGATTGGAGGGTCTCGACGTCGAGGTCGTTGGTCGGCTCGTCGAGGAGGAGGAGGTTTCCGCCCTCCTTGAGGGTGAGGGCGAGATTCAAACGGTTGCGCTCACCACCGGACAGCACACCAGCCTTCTTCTGCTGGTCGGGACCCTTGAATCCGAACTTGGAGACATACGCTCGCGAAGGGATCTCGGTCTTACCGACCGTGATGATGTCGAGCCCGTCGGAGACGACCTCCCACAGGCTCTTGTTGGGGTCGATGTTGCCGCGGGACTGGTCGACGTAGCTGATCTTGACCGTCTCGCCGATCTTGAGCGTTCCGCCGTCGAGGGGCTCGAGGCCCACGATCGTTTTGAACAGCGTGGTCTTCCCGACGCCGTTCGGTCCGATGACACCGACGATGCCGTTCGGCGGGAGTGTGAAGCTGAGGCCGTCGATCAGCGAACGGCCGTCGAAGCCCTTCTGCAGCTTCTTGGCATCGATGACGATGCTGCCCAATCGCGGGCCTGCCGGAATCTGGATCTCGTCGAAGTCGAGCTTGCGTGTGCGCTCGGCCTCCGCCGCCATCTCTTCGTAGCGGGCGAGGCGCGCCTTGGACTTGACCTGACGTCCCTTGGCGTTGGAGCGCACCCAGTCGAGCTCCTCCTTCAGACGCTTCGCTAGCTTGGCATCCTTCTTGCCCTGGACGTCGAGTCGCTGGGCCTTCTTCTCGAGGTAGGTCGAGTAGTTGCCCTCGTAGGGGTACAGGTGTCCACGGTCCACTTCGGCGATCCACTCCGCGACGTTGTCGAGGAAGTACCGGTCGTGGGTGATGGCGATGACGGCACCCTTGTAGGACTGCAGGTGCTGCTCGAGCCAGAGCACGCTCTCGGCGTCGAGGTGGTTCGTGGGCTCGTCCAGGAGCAGGAGATCGGGCTTCTGCAGGAGCAGCTTCGCCAGCGCGACGCGGCGGCGTTCACCGCCGGAGAGGTTCGTGACATCGGCGTCTGCGGGCGGTGTCCGCAGAGCATCCATGGCCTGCTCGAGCTGCGAATCCAGGTCCCACGCGTCTGCCGCGTCGATCTCTTCCTGGAGGGTCCCCATCTCGGCCAGCAGGGCGTCGAAGTCGGCGTCGGGGTCGGCCATCAGCGCGGAGATCTCGTTGAAGCGATCGAGTTTGGGCTTGATCGCCACGCCCGCCTCGATGTTCTCGAGGACGGTCTTCGTGTCGTCGAGCTCCGGCTCCTGCATCAGAATGCCGACGGAGAACCCCGGGGACAGCTTGGCCTCGCCGTTGGACGGCACATCCAGACCCGCCATGATCTTGAGGATCGTCGACTTGCCCGCACCGTTGGGCCCGACCATTCCGATCTTGGCGCCCGGCAAGAACGCCATCGTGACGTCATCCAGGATCAGCTTCTCGCCGACCGCCTTGCGTGCTCGGACCATCGAGTAGATGTACTCAGCCATGCGTGTGCCGCTCTCCTTGCGCTCCGGACCTCAGCCCCCCAGCCTACCCGTCAGGTACATCTCACCAGTCGATGGGACGTGTGCTGCCGATGAGGCAGCCACCCTCGACGAGAGCAGGCATGACGGCCGTCACCGGTTCACCCGTGGCAGGGCCTACCTGACCGACGAGGCACTCTCCGCCCCAGAGCACGGAGAACTGCAGACTTTCCGCCGGATTCCCGACCGTGGAGAAGTCCTCTGTGACCTGCATCGCTGTCTTGTCGAACCCGGCAGCGACAAGGGCATCCACGTACGCCCGCCCGGCAAGGTTCTCAGGGCTCCCCCAGACCGCGGCGACGACCTGCGCGAACAGCGGCAGGTTGTCGCTGGCCGACCCGTCAGATACGAGAGCAGGCGCTGAGGGCTCCGAGGGTTCGACCGACGTGGGCTCCGAGGTCGGGACGACGGGGGCGGTCGGTTCTGGCGCCGTGCCATCCCCCGTGCAGCCGGCGAGGAGACCGGCAAGGGTGATCGCGGCCACGATGGCGGTGACGCGTGCCGGGGTGGTGGTGCGAGCAGGCATTCGGAGAACGGGGGGTCGACGCACGTACCGAGTCTAGGCGTCCCGTCATCCGCGGCGATGAGCGCTCAGAACGGAACGTCTGCCGTCGCGACCGTCGTCGATCCGAGAGGGCTCGTGTCCCACTCGAGAGCAGGGGCAGCTTCGACAGGCGACCCGACCGATTCGACGGGAGATCCCGATGAGGAGTTCGGCGAGTGCGTCCATTCGTCTTCTCGACGCTGCTCCGCTCCGGTGCGCGGTCGTGGTTCGAACGTCGTCGTGCCCCACATGAGGTCGTGGCCGAGCGCCTCGACGTCGATCTCGGCATCAGTCCCGCGCTTCTCTCCCGCCTGCCAGTTTCGGATCCTGAGTCGTCCTGACAGCACCACACGGTCGCCCTTGTTCAGCGATTCGAAGGCGTGGTCGCCGAGAGTGCGGAAGACCGAGACCGAGTACCAGGACGTCGGACCGTCCTGCCAACGGCCTGAGTCGCGGTCGAATCGCCGGGGTGAGCTGGCGACGCGGAATCTCACTACCGAATCACCTCCCCCGCTCTGGTGCCGTTCCGGCACGGTGGCCACGTTGCCGACAAGACAGATGTGCGTCTGGTTCATCCGACTGTTCCCTTCTCGAAGTTCGAAGGAAGGCGGCCCGCCAGCGTGCCCATCGAGCCGCCTCCCACGACCAACGATCGGTGATCGGCGGCCCCCCGCTGCTGGTGCGGACGCGATCTGTGGATGCTCGGACTCACGCCCCCCGCTGGGGAGGAACGGATGAAGCCGTCAGCTGATGCTCGTCACGGCGATGTCGGAGGTCGTATCTATCTTCGAATAGAGGAGGAACCATGTCCGCGATCACGATCGAGTCGCCAGCCGAGATGCCGCGCCCCGCTGACCAGAGCCGCTTGCGACTCACGCCCGCGGGCCCGTCGCTGTGGCGTGTGAGCAACGAGCAGGGCCGCATCATCGGCCACCTCGGAACACGGGTCGATGAGCAGGGCGTCAGATACGTTGCCCGGCGATTCCACGTCTCGACCGCCGGTTTTCGCGACCTCGGCGAGTTCTGGTCGCCCGACGACGCCCTGCAATGTCTCCGGTACGGGGCGTGACGGATGCTGTCACACGACGGCGTCGAACTCGTCGATGAGGCTCACGGGCGCACCGTCGCGAACAGTCCGCCACGACTCGGCGAGCAGACCGATCGCCCTGGTGAGGTCTTCTGCCGGCGCGGTGAACGGAATACGCAGATGACGGTCGTGCCCACCGTCCACCGAGAAGCGCGGACCGGCGGAGAGGAGAAGACCCCGGCTTCGCACATCCATGACGAGTGCCGAACTCAGCGGAGCATCGAGCTCGACCCAGAGCGAGACGCCTCCGTGCGGGGTTGCGACCCGCCACTGCGGGAGGTGATCCGACAGCGCGGAGATAGCGGCCTCCCGCCCTTCGCGCAACAGCTGAGACCGCTGTTCGAGCACCCGATCGAAGCGAGAGAGGAGCGCCGTCACGACAGCCTGCTCGAACTCGGGAGTTCCGAGGTCCTGCGCGGGTCGAGCGGCTACGAGTCGCCTGATCAGATCTGCGTCGGCACGGATCCATCCGACACGCAGGCCTCCCCACACGGTCTTTCCGAACGAGCCGATGCGCACGACACTCGTCGCCTCGTGTCCGTCGAACCCCGGCGGCACAGGTCCGCGATCGATGTCGAGATCGGCCGTCGTTTCATCGAGCACGATGATGGTTCCCGCGCGATCCGCCGCGAGCGCCAGCTCGGCGCGCTCTTCCGACGACATGCTTCGCCCCGTGGGGTTCTGAAAGTCGGGCATCAGATAGGCGAGAACGGGAAGAGTGCGTGCGAACACTTGACGTGCGCGTTCGAGATCCCATCCGTCGTCCACGGTGACGGGAAGTCCGACGAGTCGAGCACCGGCTCTGCGCAGCGCGTCAGCGGCATGCGGATACGTCGGCGTCTCGATCACGACGCGATCTCCGCGGCTGACGAGGAGGCCGGACAGAAGATGAATCGCGCTCTGCGCACCGGTCGTGACGAGGATCTCGTCCTCCGTCGTCGCGAGTCCCCGCGCGGAGTAGCGCTGCGCGATGGCTGCACGCAACTCGCGGCGCCCGAGGACGTCGTAGCCCGATCGGGCGATGAGACCCGCTGCCGAGGCTGCGGCCTCCGTCATCACCCCCGCGAGGCCCGGCCACGCGGCGGGACTCGCCTGCTGCAGATCGATGTAGCCCTCCGTGGCCAAGACGCGTCCCGGATCGCGTCTCCCCAACGGCAGGGTCGTGCTCCCCGAACCCCGCGCACTGGTGATGTGGCCCGACGCCCGCAGACTCCGGTACGCCGCCGCAACCGTGCTGCGGCTCATGTGCAGTGCCGATGCCAGCTCGCGCTCCGCGGGAAGCGTCGTGCGCGGCGCAAGCCGGTTGTCCAGGCACAGCAACCTGATGCCGTCAGCCAACGCCTCGTATGCCGGTTCACGCGTGCGCCATCCGCCGAGGGCGATGCTGAGGGCGCGCGCCGAGATTCGTGAGTCCACCGGTCCAGGCTAGCCTGATTGGCCTGCACCGAACAGTCCAATGATGAGGTTGGATTGACGCATGTCCCGCCGCATCCTGCAATTGTTCGTCGGTCTCGCCCTCTACGGGTTCGGCTGTGCGCTCACGATCGAAGCCGGTCTCGGCGTCGACCCGTGGACGGTTCTCGCCGAGGGCCTCTCGATCAAGACCGGCATCGGTATCGGGTGGATCACGAACATCCTCGGCTTCCTCGTCCTCCTCCTGTGGATCCCGTTGCGCCAGCGTCCGGGGTGGGGAACGATCGCCAACATCATGCTCGTCGGCACCAGCATGCAGTTCACACTGTGGGTCATCCCGCCCGTGCAGGGATTCCTGGTCCAGTTTCTGGTGCTTCTCGCAGGGATCGTTGCCGTCGCGGTCGCATCCGGCCTGTATATCGGCGCGCACTTCGGCCCGGGACCCCGCGACGGACTCATGACAGGGCTCCACAGGCGACTCGGTTGGCCCATCTGGGTCTGCCGCGCGTCCGTCGAACTGACGGTCCTCGCGGCCGGATGGATGCTCGGCGGAACCGTGGGCATCGGCACAGTGCTGTTCGCACTGCTCATCGGCCCACTCGTCCACCTCGCTCTCCCACTCCTCGACTCGACGCGCCGCCGACGCGCGCCATCGGGACCCGCGCTCTCCGAACCGATGCGGGTGGAGTGAAGGGGTCTCGCGCGGGCCTCAGCGCCGCAGAGCCCGCAGTGCTCGCGGAACCCTCAGTGCTCGCGGAACCCTCAATGCTCGCGGAACGAGGGCCAGTCGCTCCCCGGGCGCATGTGCGCGTGGAGTGCGCGCTTGGCGATCTCCATCGAGGGATAGGTCCCAGCCACGGAGCTGGCGCCTGCCATCGTCACGACATAGCCGTCGTCGTCCTTGCGGATGCTTCCCGCCACGCCCCCGGGGCCGTATGCCACCCACAGGGGGTGCTTGGTGTCGGTTGTGCTCATCGTCGAACTCCCTCCGATGCCACCGACGCTACGCCGTCACTGCACGTCGCGCCAGATCCCGTCCCGGACCGGCGCGAGATTCCCTGCGCGATCGTCGGCCCGGTAGCCTTGACGGGCAACCCCCAGTAGCTCAGTGGATAGAGCAGCGGCCTTCTAATCCGCCGGTCGCACGTTCGAATCGTGCCTGGGGGACGGATCTCGGCGTCGGAACCCGTCGTTAGGATGGGCGCATGGTGGGTGCTTCAGAGAACGACCGGCTGGTCTGGATCGACTGCGAGATGACGGGTCTCGACCTCGACGTCGACGAACTCGTCGAGATCGCCGTCGTGATCACCGACTTCGAGTTGCGTCCTGTCGATCCCGGGTTCCAGATCGTCATAAAACCGGACGCGTCCGCCCTCGAGCACATGAATGACTTCGTGACAGCGATGCACGAGAAGTCGGGCCTCCTCGACGAGATCCCCCAGGGAGTGTCGCTCGCAGACGCCGAGTTCCAGGCTCTGGAGTACATCCAGCGCTTCGTCCCCATCGAGGGCAAGGCTCCTCTCGCTGGCAACACCATCGGCACCGATCGCATGTTCCTCGCGAAGTACATGCCGCGCATCGACCGCTGGTTGCACTATCGCAACGTCGACGTCTCGAGCGTGAAAGAGCTCGCACGCCGTTGGTATCCGCGGGCCTATATTCACGCCCCGGCAAAGGACGGCGGCCATCGCGCCCTCGCCGACATCCTCGAATCCATCCGAGAACTCGCGTACTACCGACAGGCTGTGTTCGTGCCCGAACCCGGTCCGACGAGCGACGGTGCACGCGCCGCGGCGGCGGCGGCGGTGTCGGCGTTCGCACCCGAGGTGTGAGAGAATCTTCTGGTTGCCCGCGTTGGCGGGAGGCATGGTGGGTATAGCTCAGTCGGTAGAGCACCTGGTTGTGGTCCAGGGGGTCGCGGGTTCAAGTCCCGTTACTCACCCCATGGTCGCGGAGCTGTGAGGCATCGCATGGAGATGGGCGCAGAGGCGTTCGAGCGGCTCGTCGTCGACGAGCTGGACGCACTTCCCGACGATATGGTCGACGGGCTCGACAATGTCATCTTTGTGGTCGAAGACCGCTCCGAAGACGGCAGTCTCGATCTGCTCGGTCTCTACGACGGATGGGCACTCACGGAGCGAGACCGCTACGGCGGAGGCGAACTGCCCGACCGGATCATCGTGTACCGCGAAGCGCATCTGGCTGTCTGCGACGACGAGGACGAGCTGCGGGACGAGATCCATACGACTCTCGTCCACGAGATCGCCCACTTCTACGGGATCGACGACGACCGACTCCACGAACTGGGATGGGCGTGATGACGACCGCGCTTCCCGAACTCGACGAGAGGGTCGATGTCTCCGAACGGGAGTCGGCCGCCGTCCCCTGGCAGACGGTGGTGTGGAACGATCCCGTCAACCTGATGTCGTATGTGACCCACGTCTTCCGGGAGTACTTCGGCTATTCACCCGCGCACGCCGAGCGGCTCATGCTCGGCGTCCACCACGACGGGCATGCCGTCGTCTCCGAAGGAGCGCGAGAACAAATGGAACTGCACGCGAGTGCCATGCACGACTATGGTCTGTGGGCGACGGTCAGAGAGGCTCCTCGATGACGGCTCCGACGGTGATCCTGGAGATGGTTCCGCTCGAAATCGTTCATTTGCGCCAGTTGGTGGCGCAGTTCGTGGAACTGCTGGATGCGCCGCAAAGCCCGGACCCTGACCGCGCGGACCCGGCCGTTCGTCGTCTCGTCCCGGACGCCTACGCGGACCCTGAGGCAGCACGAGAGTTCCGCTCCCTCACAGAGCGGGATCTCCTGGGTCGCCGGCATGATGACGCCAATGCGGTACTCGCCTCACTCGACGACTCGCCGCCGACCACGGATCTCGACGCGGCAGAGTCGTCGACAGGCACCGTCATCGTCCTCGATGCCGAAACGGCTCGGTCGTGGCTTCGCACTCTGGCAGCGATCCGCCTCGTGCTCGCGACGCGCTTGGGGATCACCGGGGAAGATGATCACGACGACGACGACCCTCGCTTCGGAATCTACGACTGGCTCGGGTTCCGTCTGGATCGCCTCGTCCGCGCGCTCGATGAGGCGTGAACCGGCACTGAGATGTCGACCTCAGGGCACCGTGACAACGATCTTGGCGAGTTCGCCTGGTGAATCGTTCGCGAGGTGCCGCTCCTCCTGGCGCGCCCATCGCTCCCAATGCGGTCGATAGGTGTCGCCGTCGCGCGCGAGAGCGCGCTGCTTGCGTGAGGCCTCCGGCGACTCGACCCATACCGTGATGTCGGCGAGCCGCGCCGTCGTCACATTCAGGCTTCCCGAACCTTCCACGATGAGCGGAAGTGCGGGATCGATCGCGTGCGCCTCGGCCACCGCTCCCTCATCCCAGTCCCAGCGGCGCCACACGCCGATGATCCCGCGCGCATGGGGACGAAGGACATTCTCGGTGGCGACGGTGACGCCCAGCTCCAGGCCGTCCCAACCGGGATAGAGCGAGTCGAGTGCGACAAGCTGAACCCGCCCCGCCATCGGCCAATGCTGCACGAGACGACGCGCAAGACTCGACTTGCCGGCACCGCTGCGCCCGTCGATCAGCACGACCGGATTGGACGCACCGATCTCGGCGAGAGCGGCGACGACTCGCGCGACACCGGCTTCGACGGCAGCAGTGACGGGATCGCTACTTCTTGAGAGCGCGGATGACACGACTGAGAGCGCGTCCGGCGATCCAGACGAAGGGAATCGCCACAGCGAGGAGCGAGACGATGTTCGGCTCAAAACGAAGATCGCCGCCTTTGCGGATGTACGCGCCCACAGGGATCGCGTATGCCCCGCCGCCGCCTCCACCGTTGCCGGAGTCATCGGAGCCCCCGCCGAATCCGGACCAGGTGATCGCCACGGGGATCAACCTCACCCCGTCGACATCCTGCTGCTCGCCGTAGGCGCTGTGAACGCCGAGTGATGCTGACTGCTTGCCGAGCTCAAGTGCGATGTTGGACATACTGCAACGCTACCCGTCGAAGTCCACGCTGCCCAGACCGGGCACCTTCACCCGTCGCGCGGAGAGCGGGGGTGGGACGGCAACGTCCCTCCGCCCCGAGCGCGGCCGAGGAGCGTCGCGCGCGTCACGACGCCCTTGCCGAACCGCACGGCCGCGCCGTCCAGGGCTCCTTCCAGGCGGCGCCAATCCTCGTCGTCATCCCACAGTGTCGGCGCACCAGCACCCGCCTGCCCGAGCCGCTCTGCGCGGACACCGATGAGCCGGACGGCCATGGGCCTCTCGACGGCAGCGAAAAGCTCCTGAGCGGCATCGCCGATCCGCTGACCGACGGCCGTCGGCTCGGCGAGCGTCTGAGACCGGCTGATCGTCGTGAAGTCGGCGAAGCGCACTTTGATCGCGATCCTTGCTGCTTCGAATCCGCCGGCCCGCAGCCGCGCGCCCACACGATCAGCGAGCCGACGCAGTTCCGAACGGAGGATCGCGTCGTCGGCGATGTCGTCGTGGAAAGTCTCCTCGTGCCCGATGCTCTTCTCGACATGCTCCGTCTGAACATCGCGAGCGTCGATCCCGCGTGCGAGGCTGCGGATGCGGTCGCCCATCGCAGCCCCGACCGCTCGATCGAGCACATCGGCGGGGGTCTCGATGACGTCGCCGATGAGCCGGATGCCACGCGACTCGAGCGCCTCGGCAGCCTTCGGTCCAATTCCCCACAGGGCTCGCACAGACCGTGGCGCGAGGAAGGCCGCCGTATCTGCGGCACGCACGATGAGCAAGCCGTCGGGTTTGGAGATCGTGGAGGCCATCTTCGCGACATGTTTCGTCGCCGCGACGCCGACCGAGCACGTGATTCCCGCCTCGTCGTGCACGCGTCGACGTATCAGCCGGGCGATCTCGCCCGGCGATCCCCACAAGCGACGCGCGCCGCCGACGTCGAGGAAGGCCTCATCGATCGACAATGGCTCGACGAGCGGCGTGAAGTCGCGGAAGACGGCCATGACCTGACGAGACAGTTCCAGGTAGCGATCGAAGTGCGGCTGAACCACGATCGCCTGAGGACACAGCCGCAACGCCTGCGAGACCGGCATAGCGCTGCGGACGCCGAAACGCCGCGCCTCGTAGGACGCGCTCGACACGACCGACCGCCCCTCAGGTGCCCCGACGATGATCGGCTTTCCGCGCAAGGAGGGATCATCGAGGGCCTCGACGGATGCGTAGAAGGCATCCATGTCGACGTGCAGGATGCCTGTCCCTTCGTCGTCTGCACCCGGGGGCGAGACGATCCGGCCAGTACCGTCTCCTCGTCCCATGCGCCCGATCCTCTCAGGAACCCCCGACACTCGCGCTCAGGGCGAACTTCCTACTGGGAAGCGCGCTCCAGGACGAGCTCGCGCACACGCGCGGCATCCGCCTGGCCCTTCATGGCCTTCATGACGGCGCCGATCACGGCGCCCGCGGCTTGCACCTTGCCGTCCCGGATCTTCGCCAGGACGTCGGGCTGAGCCGCGAGGGCCTCATCGATGGCCGCGACCAGGGCACCGTCGTCGGAGACGACCGCGAGGCCCCGTGCGTCGATGATCTCTTGCGGCGTCCCCTCTCCCGCGATCATGCCCTCCAGGACCTGCCGCGCGAGCTTGTCGGTGAGGGTCCCCTCGTCGACGAGGCGCTGAAGGGCCGCGACCGCGGCGGGCTCGACGAGCTCCGCGGGCTCCTTGCCCTGCGAGTTGGCGACACGCGTGAGCTCACCCGTCCACCACTTGCGCGACGCCGAGGGCGTGGCACCGGCCGCGACCGTCGCCTCCACTTCGGCGAGGAGCCCGCCATTGACGACATCCTGGAACTCGAGGTCGGTGAAGCCCCAATCCGACTTCAGACGGCGTCGGCGCGCTGCCGGAGGTTCGGGAAGAGCTGCACGCAGCTCCTCGATCAACTCGACCGACGGCGCGACGGGGAGGAGATCCGGCTCGGGGAAGTAGCGGTAGTCGTCGGCATCCGACTTCGGCCGCCCCGGTGAGGTCGTGCCGGTGTCCTCGTGCCAGTGTCGGGTCTCCTGAGTGATCGTGCCACCGGCCCGCAGGATCGCGGCCTGACGGCGGATCTCATAGCGAACCGCCCGCTCGACCGACCGCATCGAGTTGACGTTCTTCGTCTCGGTCCGCGTTCCGAGCTTCTCTTCGCCGCGGGGGCGCAGCGACACGTTCGCGTCGCAGCGGAGATTCCCGCGCTCCATCCGGGCATCCGAGATGCCCAGCGCGATCACGATGTCGCGGATCGTCGCGACATACGCCTTGGCGATCTCGGGAGCGCGGTGCTCGCCGCCGAAGATCGGCTTGGTCACGATCTCGACGAGGGGTACACCCGCGCGGTTGTAATCGACGAGCGAGTACTCGGCACCCTGGATGCGCCCCGTGGCGCCACCCACGTGAGTCAGCTTTCCGGCGTCCTCTTCCATGTGCGCGCGCTCGATGGGAACCGTGACGATCGTGCCGTCCGCCAGCTCGACGTCGATCTGTCCTTCGAAGGCGATCGGCTCGTCGTACTGCGAGATCTGGTAGTTCTTCCCCAGATCGGGATAGAAGTAGTTCTTGCGTGCGAAACGGCTCGACGGAGCGATCGAGCAGCCGAGGGCGAGCCCGAGGCTGATCGAGTACTTCACGGCCGTTTCGTTGACCACGGGGAGAGCGCCGGGAAGGCCCATGTCGACAGGGGCCACGAGGGTGTTGGGCGCAGCACCGTGGTTCACCGAGTTCGCCGGGTTCGCCGCCGAAGAGAACATCTTCGTCTGAGTGTTGAGCTCGACGTGCACTTCGAAACCCATGACCGGCTCGAACAGTTCGAGGGCCTCGTCGAAGTCCATCAACATATCCTTCGCCATCAGGCGACCCCTCCCAGAAGCGGTGCACGGTCGAGGAGCGGTGCTCCCCACGCGTCGATCAGCAGCGTCTCGAGTGCGGCACCGACGCGATAGAGGCGCGCGTCCTCACGCGCCGGGGCGAGGAACTGGATGCCGACAGGCAGGCCGTCTTCGGCCGCAAGACCCGACGGGACGGAGATGCCGGGCACGCCCGCGAGGTTGGCGGGAATCGTCGTGACGTCGTTGAGATACATCTGCAATGGATCGTCGATCTTCTCGCCGAGACGGAAGGCTGTCGTCGGCGCCGAAGGGGTCGCGATGACATCCACCTGGGCGAATGCCGCGTCGAAGTCGCGCTGAATGAGCGTGCGCACCTTCTGCGCCGAGCCGTAGTACGCGTCGTAGTAACCCGCCGAGAGGGCGTACGTGCCGAGGATGATGCGCCTCTTGACCTCGTCGCCGAATCCTTCCTCGCGCGTGGCCGCCATGACCTCCTCGACGGTCGCGGACGCGTGGGGAGTCACCCGCAGCCCGAAGCGGACGGAGTCGAACTTGGCGAGATTGCTCGAGGCCTCGGCGGGCAGGATCAGGTAGTAGGCGGCCACGCCGTACTCGAAGCTCGGCGCGCTCACCTCGATGATCTCCGCCCCTTGCGCTTCCATCGCCGCAAGCGACTGCCGGAAGGATTCCGCGACGCCGCTCTGGAAGGCGCCGTCAGACAGCTCCCGGACCACGCCGATCTTGAGACCCTTCAGGATGTCACCGGTCGCCCCCTCGCGAGCGGCCGCGGCAAACGAGGGCCAACGCTCGTCGAGCGACGTCGAATCGTGCGGGTCGTGGCCGGCGATGACGTCGTGGAGCAGGCCCGCGTCGAGGACGGTGCGCGTGACGGGACCGACTTGATCGAGCGACGACGCGAGGGCGATCGCGCCATAGCGGCTGACACCCCCGTAGGTCGGCTTGACGCCGACGGTACCGGTCAGGTGAGCCGGCTGACGGATGGACCCTCCGGTGTCGGAGCCGAGGGCGAGCGGTGCCTCGAACGCAGCCACGGCAGCGGCAGAGCCGCCGCCTGAGCCGCCCGGAACACGCTCGAGATCCCACGGGTTGTGCGTGGGACCGTACGCGGAGTGCTCCGTCGACGACCCCATCGCGAACTCGTCCATGTTGGTCTTGCCGAGCGGGACGAGCCCAGCGGCACGGGCTCGCGCGACGACGGTCGCGTCGTAGGGAGACATGTAGCCCTCGAGGATGCGAGACCCGCTCGTGGACGGCATGTCGGTCGTGACGAGGACGTCTTTGATGGCGAGTGGCACGCCGGCGACGAGGCCGAGCTCTTCGCCCGATGCCCGCCGACGATCGATGTCGGCCGCGACGTCGAGAGCGTGATCGCTCACGTGCAGGAAAGCATGCACGTCGCCGTCAACGGCAGCGATGCGATCGAGGTGTGCGCGGGTGACCTCGACGCTGGAGACCTCGCCCACGCTGAGCTTCAAGGCGAGGTCTGAGGCGGTGAGTCTCGTGAGATCCGTCACTGTTCCTCCCCCAGAATCGCGGTGACACGGAATCGGCCGTCCGCGGCATCCGGCGCGTTCTGCAGCACCTGCTCGAGGCTCAGCAGATCGCCCGGCTCGTCTTGGCGGAAGACGTTCTCGAGGGGGATCGGGTGGCTCGTCGCCGCGACATCCGGGGTGGCCACTTCCGATACCTTCGCGATGTTGTCCACGATGACGTCGAGTTGGCCCGTCAGACGCTCGACCTCCGCTTCGCTGAGCTGGATGCGGGAGAGCGTACCGAGGTGGCGCACAAGATCTGGGGTGATTTCCGACACACTCCCATCCTACGAGCGCCGACTCCGCGCGGCGGACCGTCACTAGGCTGTCCCCCGTGACGACCTACGACCCGCCGCGCCCTTGGATCGCCAGCTATGCCGCAGGGGTCCCCGCAGATCTCGCTCCGGTGGAGGGTTCGCTCGTCGATATCGTCGCGGCGTCGGCGCGAGACTATCCGGATGCCGTGGCCTTGCAGTTCTTCGGACGTGAGACGACCTACCGCCAGCTCGACGAGCAGATCCAGCGGGCCGCCGCGGGTCTCGCGTCGCACGGCGTGCGCGCCGGGGACCCCGTCGCGATCGTTCTGCCCAACTGCCCGCAGCACATCGTCGCGTTCTATGCGATCCTGCGCCTGGGGGCCGTCGTCGTCGAGCACAATCCGCTCTACACGGCTCGCGAGCTGCGCAAGCAGTTCGAGGACCACGGCGCCCGGCATGCCGTCGTCTGGTCGAAAGTCGTCAAGACGGTGCAGGAGTTCCCCGCGGACCTCGCGCTCACATCGCTCATCTCGGTCGATGTCACGAAGGCCATGCCGATCTCGACCCGGCTCGCGCTGAGGTTGCCCATCCCGAAAGCACGCGAGGCCCGCCGCGCGCTGCACGACCGCGTGTCCGGCGCCGTTCCCTGGGAGCAGATCGTCGAAAGCGATCCACTTCGTGCCACGCACCCCGCGCCGGCAACGGACGACCTCGCGCTCATCCAGTACACGAGCGGAACGACGGGGATCCCCAAGGGCGCCTCGCTGACGCACCGCAACCTCCTGTCGAACGCCGCTCAGGCTCGGGCATGGGTGCCCTCGATCGTGCGTGGGCCCGGATGTGTCGTCTATGGGGTGCTTCCGATGTTCCACGCATACGGGTTGACGCTCTGTCTCACGTTCGCGATGTCGATGGGAGCACGTCTCGTGTTGTTTCCCCGCTTCGACCCCGAGATGGTGCTCGCGGTGACGAAGAAGCACCCGGCGACGTTCCTCCCCCTCGTTCCCCCGATCGCCGAGCGGCTGCTCGCAGCGTCCCAGGAGAAGGGCGTGTCCATCAGGGGGACGAACGTCGCGATCTCGGGCGCGATGGCTCTCCCGCACGAGCTCGTGGTCCCCTTCGAGGCGGCGACGGGCGGTTACCTCGTCGAGGGATACGGCCTCAGCGAGACATCCCCGGTCCTCATGGCCAATCCGGTCGCGACGAATCGCCGACCGGGAACCGTCGGTCTGCCGCTCCCTGGCACCGAATGCCGTGTCGTCGACCCCGACAATCCGACGAGCGATGTCGCCCCCGGCGACCCCGGCGAACTGCTCGTGCGAGGACCGCAGGTCTTCGCCGGGTACTACGGCAAGCCGGAGGAGACGGATGCCGTCTTCGTCGACGGGTGGTTCCGCACGGGCGACATCGTGCGCATCGACGAGGCGGGATTCGTCCGCATCGTCGACCGCATCAAGGAGCTCATCATCACGGGGGGCTTCAACGTCTCGCCCACCGAAGTCGAGAGCGCCCTCCGTCAGCACCCCGATGTCGAGGATGCCGCGGTCGTCGGGCTTCCGAGCGACCACTCCGGTGAAGAGGTTGTCGCGGCGATCGTTCCCGTCGCGGGCAAGGACATCGATGTAGACGCGCTCCGAGAGGATGTCCGTGGCATCCTGACGCCCTACAAGGTGCCACGACGGATCTTCGTCGTGGACGAACTGCCCAAGTCGCTCATCGGGAAGGTGCTTCGCCGGCAAGTGCGCGAACGACTGCTCGCTCTCACCTCGGGGTCCTGACCCCGCGCGCGGACGTCACCCCGCGTCGGGCGCGAGCTCGTCGAGCGCACCGGGGCCCTGCTCGACGAGGATGCGGAACTGACGCGCATCGATGATCCGCACCCCCAGGTCTTCGGCTTTGGTGAGCTTGGACCCCGCGCCTGGCCCCGCCGCGACGAAGTCCGTCTTCTTCGAAACACTCGATGCGGCTTTTCCGCCAGCGGCGATGATCGCCTCCTGCGCTCCCTCGCGCGAGTAGCCCTCGAGCGAGCCCGTCGCGACGACCGTGATTCCGTCGAGGACCCCACCCGCCGCAGCAGCGGCGCCCGGGCCACCGTGGCCGGGCGTCGACAACTGCGCTCCCGCCGCGCGCCACCGCTCGATGATCTCGCGGTGCCAGTCCACCTCGAACCAATCGATGACGGAGTCGGCGATGATCCCGCCGACTCCCTCGACGTCGGCGAGCTCGTCGCGTGATGCGGAGCGGATCGCGTCGACCGATCCGAACCACTGCGCGAGCGCCCGGGCAGCGACTGGTCCGACGTGCCGGATGTTGAGGGCTACGAGGAAGCGCCAGAGATCTTTCGTCTTTGCGCGCTCGAGCTCCTCCAGCAGGAGGATCGCCTGGCTCGAAGGCTGCGGACCCGTCATGCCCGCCTTCTTCTCTGCAGCGCTGGGGTTTCGACGGAACGGCGCTCGTCGGACGATCTGGCCGGTCTTCTCATCGACGCGCGGTTCGCCGGTCTCGGCGTCGCGAACCATCGCTTCGATCGGCACCAACTGGTCGAGAGTCAGGTCGAACAGGGCGGCTTCGGTTTCCAGCGGCGGTGCCGAGGGCGACACGGGCTGCGTCAATGCGGCCGCCGTCACCTCGCCCAGGGCTTCGATGTCGAGTGCGCCGCGTGAACCGATGTGCTCGACGCGGCCGCGGACTTGAGCGGGACACGCCCGCGTGTTGGGGCAACGAAGATCGATGTCGCCCTCCTTCGCCGGCGCGAGGGCCCATCCGCATTCGGGACACGTCGTCGGCATGACGAACTCGCGTTCCGTCCCGTCGCGGAGTTCGACCACGGGTCCGAGAACCTCGGGAATCACATCCCCGGCCTTGCGGAGGACGACGGTGTCACCGATGAGCACTCCCTTGGCCCGCACGACGTCCTGGTTGTGCAGGGTTGCCTGTCGGACGACAGATCCCGCAACGCGAACGGGCGCCATGACGGCGAACGGCGTCGCGCGTCCGGTCCGTCCGACCGAGACGACGATGTCGAGCAGTTTCGTGTTGACCTGCTCCGGCGGGTACTTGTAGGCGATGGCCCAACGAGGTGCGCGGCTCGTCGCCCCGAGCTCGTCGTGGAGCGCCAGCTCGTCGACCTTGACGACGACACCGTCGATCTCGTGCTCGACATCGTGTCTGTGCGCGCCGTAATGCTCGACGAAACCCGTGACGCCGTCGATCGAGTCGGACGTCTGGAAATAGGGACTCGCCGGCAGACCCCAGTCCGCCAGTAGTCGGTAGACCTCGCTCTGAGACTCCACCGGCGGACGCTGCCATGCACCGATTCCGTGGACGAACAGTCGCAGGGAATCGAGGCGTGCCTGGCCGGCTTCGCGCTCGAGCCCTTCCTTCTTGTCGAGCTGCTGGCGCAGCCCGCCGCTTGCGGCATTGCGAGGATTGGCGAAGGACGGGAACCGACGTTCGGCGCTGATGCGCGCCTTCTCTTCGTCGAAGCGGCGCGAGCGCGCCCGCGTTTCCTCGATCGCGCGATCGCGCATATCAGCCTGCAGCCGGTTGAGCGCCTCGAATGCCACCACGGGGATGAAGACCTCACCCCGCACCTCGACGAGGTCGGGGTGCCCGTCGCCTGCGAGGCGGCGCGGGATGCCGGTCACGCGCACGGCGTTGAACGTGACGTCTTCTCCCACGCGCCCATCGCCACGCGTCGCGGCCGAGACGAGCACGCCCTTCTCGTAACGGAGGCTGATCGCAAGACCGTCGATCTTGAGCTCGGTGAGCCACCGGACGCGTCGCCCGGCGCTCGCCTCGGCCTTCGCGCACCATTCGCGCAGTTCTTCGACCGAGAAGACGTTGTCGAGGCTCAGCATGCGCTCCGCGTGCTCGACAGGCGCGAACTGCGTGCTCTGCGCCGCACCCACCGTGAGCGTCGGCGAATCCTGGCCCTGAAGCTCGGGATACCGACGTTCGATGGCCTCGAGCCGGTGCATCCAGCCGTCGTACGTCGCATCGTCGACGAGCTCGGCGTCGGCGCCGTAGTACGCGTCGCGCGCACCGACGATGCGGTCCGTCAGCGTCGCCACTTCGGCGCGCGCCTGATCGAGCGTCAGATCGAGAAGGTCGGATGCTGTGCCGTCTACCACCCGTCCAGTGTACGAACGGGCTCCGACATCTCCTCCGACGGGTCAGGCCGAGAGGGGAACAGCGGAGACGGCGTCGTCGATCGTGAACTGCCCCACAACGCGGGTGCCGTCGTAGAGCACTGCCGTCTGCCCGGGGGCGACTCCGTCGAAGGGTGTCTCGGGGCGGACGGTGAGCACCCCGTCCGACAGCGACGCGCGCGCCGGGACGGGGTCTGCGTGCGCACGGATCTGTACGTGACAGTCGAACTCGTCGACCGCGGGTGCTCGGCCGGTCCACGTGAAGCGGGAGCCCGAGATCTCCGCCGTCGCGAGGGCTTCTTTCGGACCGACGACGACGGTGTTCGAAACGGGACGGATCTCGAGCACGAAGCGCGGCTTGCCGTCGGGCGCGGGGACACCGAGTGAGAGCCCCCGACGTTGCCCGATCGTGAACGCGTGCGCGCCTTCGTGGCTACCGACGATGGCTCCCGTCCGGTCCACGACGTCTCCTTGCGCGGCCCCGACCTTGTCGGCGAGCCACCCGCGGGTGTCGCCGTCGGGGATGAAGCAGATGTCGTGGCTGTCGGGCTTCTGCGCGACGGACAGACCCCGTTGCTCCGCCTCTGCCCGGACGAGCGCCTTGGAGGGGGTGTCGCCCAGCGGGAAGTAGGTGTGGGCCAGCTGCTCGGCGGTGAGAACTCCGAGCACGTAGGACTGATCCTTCGCAGCGTCGGACGCGCGGTGAAGCTCGAGTCCTCCCGCCCCATCCACGAGAGTCGCATAGTGCCCCGTGCAGACGGCGTCGAAGCCGAGTTCCATGGCCCGCTCGAGGAGGGCGGCGAACTTGATCTTCTCGTTGCAGCGCATGCAGGGATTGGGGGTGCGCCCCGCGCGATACTCGGAGACGAAGTCATCGATCACGTCGTCGCGGAAGCGCTCCGAGAAGTCCCACACATAGAAGGGAATCCCCAAACGATCCGCCGCGCGACGTGCGTCCATCGCGTCCTCGATCGTGCAGCAGCCCCTGCTCCCGGTGCGCAGGGTGCCGCCCGCACGGGAGAGCGCAAGGTGCACGCCGACGACATCGTGTCCGGCGTCGACGGCACGTGCCGCGGCGACAGCGGAATCCACTCCCCCGCTCATGGCCGCAAGAATTCGCATCCGCCCAGTCTACGAGCGCTCTCCGGACAGGGACCTGGGAGACTCAGCGCGCAGCCCGCGCTCTCGCCACGACGCTGCCGACCACGGCGAGGAGCGCATCGACGTCACCCTCGCTCGATGTGCGACCCAGCGTGAAGCGCAGCACGTCACTGGCATCCGCTGCGGATCTGCCGAGCGCGAGCACGACGTGGGAGGGCTCGGGGACGCCGGCTTGGCAGGCGGAGCCCGTCGAGGCAGCGATGCCGTGCTGATCGAGGAGGAAGAGCAGCGTCTCTCCCCTCGCGCCAGGGAACAGCAGGTGGGCGTTCCCGGGAAGTCGATCGGTCGGGTCGCCGAGCAGCACGGCGCCCGGAACCGTCGCGAGGATGCCGCGAACCAGACGCTCACGAAGCTGGGAGAGGCGCTGAGCCTCGTCGTCGAGTTCGCCCGCCGCCAGCTCCGCAGCCGTCGCGAAGGCGGCAGCTCCTGGCACGTCCTGCGTACCGGCGCGCAGCCGCCGCTGCTGTCCTCCGCCGTGCTGCACTGGTGTGAGGGACGCGGAGCGCGCGACGACGAGCGCACCGACACCCACCGGCCCGCCGATCTTGTGCGCGGAAACGCTCAGGGCGACGAGGCCCGAACCGCCGTCAGCCGATCCGCGCAGACGTCGGAATGACACGGGGACGTGTCCGAACGCGGCGATCGCATCGAGGTGCAGAGGGACACTCGCGCGCGCCGCGCCGGCGGACAGCGCATCGGCATCGTTGATCGTTCCGGTTTCGTTGTTGGCGATCAGTGCGGTTCCGAGGGCGGCGCCGACGAGCGCCGCCTCGAAATCGGGGACGGGGATCCGGCCGACGTCGTCCAGACCCACGGGTCGGACGACCGCCTTCTCGTATCCGACGAGCCAGTCCACGGCATCGAGCGTCGCGTGGTGCTCACCGTCGGGCAGAACGATCGCGTCAGCAGCATCTGCCCGCGACCACCACAACCCCTTGAGCGCGAGATTGACGGCCTCGGTGCCGCCCGATGTGAAGACCACTTCGATGGGATCGCAGTCGAGAACCGCGGCGACCCTCTCGCGGGATTCTTCGAGGAGCCGTCGCGAGGCCTGACCCGCGGTGTGGATGGACGACGCATTGCCCAACAGGGACGCCGCGCGCATCCACGCATCCCGCGCTTCCTCCCGCAACGGGGTCGTCGCGGCGTGGTCGAGATAGACCGCCATCCGCTCCCCCGTCTGTGTCACCTGCAAGGCGTTCGGCATTACTACTGTAGATCGCATGCTCAGCCCGAACCCGCCGACCGCCGCAGCACCCGTGCCGGGGCTCTTGAGCCCGGAGCTCGATGACCTCGGGATCACCTTCGGCGCCGAGGGAGGCACCCTCCGCGTATGGTCGAGCTCGGCCGATTCGGTCGACCTCGTCATTTTCGATGAGACCGACTTGGACTGGATCACCGACGAACTCGCGCTCTCCCCCGGTCCCGGGGGCGTGTGGTCGATCACGACCGATCTGCTGCGCCCGGGTGTGCGATATGCACTGCGCGTCGACGGCCCCCACGGTCCGGGCAACACATTCAATCGTCGGACGCTCCTGACGGATCCGTACGCGCGCGGGCTCGTCTCCGGCGGCTACGAGGACTGGCGCTCCGTCGCCGTCGATGGAGGGTTCGACTGGGGAGGCGTGGGCAAGCCGGGAGTTCCGCTCGACCGCACCGTGATCTACGAGGGCCACGTGAAGGGGCTCACGAAGCGGCATCCGGGCGTTCCGCCCAAATTGCACGGCACGTATGCCGGGCTCGGACACCCCGCGATGATCGATCACCTCACGAATCTCGGAGTCACGAGCGTCGAGTTGCTGCCGATCCACGTGTTCGCGACCGAACCGCGCTTGCTGCAGCACGGCCTGACGAACTACTGGGGCTACAACACCGTCAACTTCTTCACTCCGCACGCCGCCTACGCAACGGAGGACGCGCGGAGAGAAGGACCGGAGGCGATCCTCCGCGAGTTCAAGGGCATGGTCCGGCTCCTGCACGAGGCGGGCCTGGAGGTCATCCTCGACGTCGTCTACAACCACACGTCGGAAGAGGGCATCGGCGGTCCTCGCACGAGCCTCCGCGGCATCGACAACCGCCACTACTACCGTCAGCAGGAGGATGGCGCGTACATCGATGTCACGGGGTGCGGCAACTCCGTCGACACCTCGACGGATGCCGCCGCCCGTCTCGTCCTCGATTCCCTGCGGTACTGGGCCAACGACGTGCAGATCGACGGCTTCCGGTTCGACCTCGCCGCGACGCTCGGGCGCAACGCCTCTCACTCGTTCACGCCCGACCATCCTCTGCTCGCCGCGATCATCGACGACCCGCAGTTGGCGGGGGTCAAGAAGATCGCCGAGCCGTGGGACGTCGGGATGGGGGGCTGGCAGACCGGCAACTTCGCCGACGGCTGGCACGAGTGGAACGACCGCTACCGGGATCGCGTGCGGAACTTCTGGCTGAGCGATGTCGACTACGCACGACGCGCCTCGGCCGCGCCCGTCGGTATCGGTGGATTCGCGACGCGTCTTGCGGGATCGTCGAACACCTACAGCGCCGAGCGTGGCCCACTCGCGAGCGTCAACTTCGTCACGGCGCATGACGGCTTCACTCTGCGCGACCTCGTCTCCTACGACGTCAAGCACAACCTCGGGAACGGTGAGCAGAACCGCGACGGGGCGGACACCAACCGATCTTTCAACCACGGAGCGGAAGGACCTACCGACGACGAGAGGATCCTCGCCACGAGGCGGAAGGCCATGCGCAACCTCCTCGGCACGCTGCTCCTCTCCGCCGGCATCCCCATGCTGACGGCGGGGGACGAGTTCGGCAGATCGCAGCGCGGGAACAACAACGCCTACTGTCACGACTCTCCGCTCACGTGGCTCGCGTGGGACCATGCGCCGTGGCAGAAGGATCTGCACGCGCACGTGCAGCGGCTCATCGCGCTGCGCGCGGAGAACCCCGCCCTCCGTCCCATCCGCTTCGCGCGCCTCGGCGCCGTGACACCATCGGCTTCCGTCATGGAGTGGTACGACGAGCACGGCGAGACCATGTCGATCGAGCGCTGGACGGACCCGGCACACCGCACGCTGCAGTACGTCGCGACGTCGACACCCGAGAATGAAGCGCTGAATCGGATCCTGCTCATGGTCCACGGCAACGAGCACCCCATCGAGGTGACCCTTCCGACCGTCGAGGGAGTGGAGAGCTACGTGTCGCTCTGGTCGAGCGTCGACGACACTCCCGCAGCGGATGCCCCGGTCTTCTCGCCCGGTGACGTCATCCGGCTTCCCGGGACCTCGATGCACCTCTTCCGCGCCGAGTGAGCCGCTTTACCACGTCCGGGCGCCGATCGCTCCTGCTGTCGCTCCCGCGACCCGTTGGGTAGGTTCGAGTCCGTGGTCACTACCTCGTTCGCTGACAGCTCTCATCCGTGGCGGAGTGCCTCTTCGCTCCCCGTCCGACCGGTCGACCGGCCGAAGCCGCGGGACACCGCGGCGGGACGTATCCCTCTCGCTCTCGCGCATCCAACGACCCCCGACGGCCGCTACCGGCCGAAGGCGTTCGTCGGAGAAGCGGTCCCCTTCGTCACGACGGCGTTCCGAGAGGGACACGACCGGATCGGCGTCCACGTGCGACTCGTCTCGCCATCGGGTGACGTGTCGCTGCACCGGCTGACACCGCTTCACGACGGCTTCGATCAGTGGCGGGCGCTCGTGGCGCCGCTCGAACAGGGAGTCTGGCGCTTCCGCTTCGAGGCGTTCGGAGACGACTTCGCGACGTGGGAGCACGCCGCTGATCTGAAGATCCCCGCGGGCGTCGACACAGCGCTGATGCGAGAGATGGGCGCTATCCTCTTCGACCGCGCTCTCGCGGAGAAGAAGCGACCGGCGGCCGAGCGACGCACACTGGCTGCGGCCGCCGCGTCCTTGCGGGACTCGGCGGTGACCGATGCCGCCGCGCTCGAGATCGTTCGCAGTCCCGAGATCGCGGCCTTCTTCGCCGCCCGTCCGCTCATGTCGATCGTCACGGTCGGCGACGACCACGAACTGCTCGTCGAGCGCGAGCGGGCGGGCGTGGGCGCCTGGTACGAGTTCTTCCCGCGCTCTGAAGGCGCATCACGACAGCCGGACGGCACGATCCGCAGCGGAACATTCAGGACGGCGCAGCGCCGCCTGCCTGCCGTGCGGGCCATGGGATTCGACGTGCTCTACCTCCCGCCCATCCATCCGATCGGCGTGCGCAACCGCAAGGGCCGGAACAACACCCTCGACCCGCAGCCCGGCGACCCGGGCTCGCCGTGGGCAATCGGCGCCGACGCGGGCGGCCACGACGAGATCCACCCCGATCTGGGGACGCTCGACGACTTCCGCGCCTTCGTGGGCGCTGCCCGCGAGGAGAACATCGAGATCGCCCTCGATCTCGCTCTGCAGGCCTCTCCCGACCACCCCTGGGTGACGGAGCATCCCGAGTGGTTCACGACCCTTCCGGACGGCTCGATCGCCTACGCCGAGAACCCGCCCAAGAAGTACCAGGACATCTATCCGGTCAACTTCGACAATGACCCCGCGGGCATCCGCGCAGAGGTACTGAGGATCGTCCGTCACTGGATCGCGCAGGGTGTGTCGATCTTCCGCGTGGACAATCCGCACACGAAGCCCCTCCAGTTCTGGGAGTGGCTCATCTCGACCGTCAACGCCGAGTATCCCGATGTCGTGTTCCTCGCAGAGGCCTTCACACGGCCACGCGTGATGCAGGGACTGGCGGCGGCAGGGTTCCAGCAGAGCTACACATACTTCACCTGGCGAAACACGAAGCAGGAACTCGAGGAGTTCCTGACCGCGATCTCGCAGGAGACCGCCGACTACATGCGCCCCAATCTCTTCGTCAACACCCCGGACATCCTGACGGAGTACCTGCAGTTCGGCGGTCGAGCGGCGTACCGCATCCGTGCCGCGATCGCGGCGACCGCAGCGCCCACCTACGGGGTCTACGCGGGCTACGAACTCTTCGAGAACGTCGCGCGACCGGGCTCGGAAGAGAACATCGACAACGAGAAGTTCGAGTACAAGACACGGGATTGGGCGGATGCCGAAGCTCGCGGTGCCTCTCTGGCTCCCTTCCTCACGCGCCTGAACGAGATCCGTCACGCCCATCCGGCGCTGCGCCAGCTGCGGAACACGACGATCCACTGGAGCGACGACGAAGCGATCCTCGTCTACGTCAAGCATCTCGATGCGGCACTCTCCGACACGGGGCGCCCCGACACGGTCATCGTGATCGTCAATGTGGATCCCCATTCGGCCCGCCAGACCATGGTCCACCTCGACACCCGCGTGTGGGGCGTGGAACCGGGCAAACCCTATGACGTCGAGGACCTCGTCACGGGGGCCCGTTGGACCTGGTCCGATCACAACTTCGTGCGTTTGGACGCCTTCGACGAGCCTGTCCACATCCTGCACGTCAAGGAGACATCATGACGCCCGACGACCGCACCCTCGACACGATCGCGACCGGTTCTTACCACGACCCGCACTCCGTTCTCGGGCTTCACGAGGTGTCGCACGCGGGAGGCGACTCCGAGTGGGTGGTGCGCGCGCGGCGGCCGCTGGCCCGGAGCGTCACCGCCGTCTTCGCGGACGGGACGCGTATCCCGATGGATCACGTGCGCAACGGAATCTGGGAGGGCACGCGTTCCGGCGCGGCCGGCGCCTACGAGCTCGCCACGACGTACGACGAGGGTCCCGACTACGTCGCCGACGACCCGTATCGCCACCTCCCGTCTCTCGGTGAGCTCGATCTCCACCTCATCGCGGAAGGGCGTCATGAGGAACTGTGGCGCGCCCTCGGATCGCACGTGCGGACGCTCGACGGTTCCGACGGGGTCGCGTTCACCGTCTGGGCGCCGAACGCGCAGGCCGTCCGGGTCGTCGGCGACTTCAACGGCTGGGACGGGCAGGGCCACTCGATGCGCTCGATGGGTTCCAGCGGGATCTGGGAGCTCTTCATCCCGGGCCTGGGAATCGGTGCGACCTACAAGTACGAGCTCCTGACACGGCACGGCGATTGGATCATGAAGGCCGACCCGATGGCCCGGTTCGCGGAGGTTTCGCCGGGCACGGCATCCGTCGTCACGAAAGCCGCGCACGCGTGGCAGGACGACGAGTGGATGACGCGGCGCGCACGCTCCACTCCGGTCTCGCAGCCGATGTCGGTCTACGAGGTCCACTTCGGATCCTGGCGCCCCGGACTGTCGTATCGCGACGCCGCCGACCCTCTGATCGACTACGTCACCGAGCACGGATTCACGCACATCGAGTTCCTCCCCCTCGCGGAGCACCCGTTCGGCGGGTCGTGGGGATACCAGGTGACGGGCTATTTCGCACCGACGAGCCGGTTCGGCACGCCGGACGACCTCCGCTACCTGATCGACCGCCTTCATCAAGCCGACATCGGCGTCATCATGGATTGGGTCCCGGGCCACTTCCCGAAGGATGCCTTCGCCCTGGCCAAGTTCGACGGCGAAGCCTTGTACGAACACCCCGATCCGCGCCGTGGTGAACACAAGGACTGGGGCACGCTGATCTTCGACTACGGCCGCCGCGAAGTGCGCAACTTCCTGGTCGCGAACGCGCTCTACTGGTTCGAGGAGTTCCACGTCGACGGCCTGCGGGTGGATGCCGTGGCATCCATGCTCTACCTCGACTACTCGCGCGAAGCAGGCGAATGGGTGCCGAACGTGCACGGGGGCCGCGAGAATCTCGAGGCCATTTCGTTCCTCCAGGAGGTCAATGCGACGTCCTACAAGCGCTATCCCGGCATCGCGATGGTCGCAGAGGAGTCCACGAGCTTCCCGGGTGTCACCGCGCCGACGAGTCAGGCGGGGCTGGGCTTCGGCTTCAAATGGAACATGGGGTGGATGAACGACTCCCTCCAGTACATCTCGCGCGATCCCATGTATCGCTCGCACCACGAGGGCGAATTGTCGTTCTCGTTCGTCTACGCGTTCAGCGAGAACTACGTCCTCCCGATCAGCCACGACGAGGTCGTCCACGGGAAGGGCAGTCTCTTCTCCCGCATGCCCGGCGACCACTGGCAGAAGCTCGCCAACACGCGCGCGTTCCTCGCCTACATGTGGGGCCACCCGGGCAAGCAGCTTCTGTTCATGGGCCAGGAGTTCGGGCAGATGTCAGAGTGGTCGGAGGGCCGCAGCCTCGACTGGTGGACGCTCGATCAGCCCTCGCATGCGCAGCTGCTGTCGTTCGTCGGTGCCCTCAATCGGACCTATCGTGCCGAGTCGGCGCTGTGGTCGCGCGATTCCGACGGAGCCGCGTTCTCTCGGCTGGGTTCGCCCTCGTGGAATCCGAACGTCATCGCTTTCGCACGGCACGACTGGCATGGCAACACGGTGGCGGTCATCTGCAACTTCTCCGGTGTCCCCATCACGGACTACACGCTCGATCTGCCCGCGAGCGGCGTCTGGCACGAAGTGCTGAACTCTGACGCGCACGAGTTCGGCGGATCCGGCGTCGGCAACCACGGCATCGTCTACGCCGACGAGAACGGTCGCGCGTCGCTCATCGTGCCGCCGCTCGCCGTCATCTGGTTGCGTCACGAGACGGCGAAGCACATCCCCTCACCGACGCAGGGCTGACGAGACCGGGCATTCCGCCCAGACGCAGCGGCACACCACCCTGCTTCGGCGGAATGCCCGGTGTCGGCGCGAACCGAGCGCGAACGACCCGCGGGTCAGAACAGCAGCGAAGCCAACCGCCGGCGTGCGAGGAGCACGCGCGGGTCGTCGTCGCCGACGATGCCGAACAGATCGAGGAGGCGCTCTCGGACAGCGGGCCGATCGTCCGCCGAGGAAGCCGCGAAAACGTCGAGCAGCCGGTCGAAGGCGTCCTCGACGTGACCACCCGATACGTCCAGATCAGCCACGGCGAACTGGGCATCGAGATCGGCGGTATCGGCCGCAGCTGCGGCACGGACGGCGGAAGAGTCGAGATCCTGCACGCGAGCGAGCAACCGTACCTGGGCCAGACCCGCGCGCGCGTCGGCATCACGCGGATTCTCTGCCAGTGCCGCCTCGTAGGCGCTCACTGCCCGCGAGTAGTCGCCCGCTTCGATCGCCTCGTACGCCTCCGCGTGATGAGGCGGCAGCGGCGCTTCTTCCGGCTCCGTGGCCTCGACCTGACCCGATTCGACGGGGACCGAGCCGGTCACACCGTTCTGAGCGGCGAGTTGGAGGAGTTGAGCGAAGACCTCACGGACCTGCTGCTCGGGAACCGCGCCCGTGAACAACGGAACCGGCTGACCGCCCAGAAGCGCCACGACCATCGGAATCGACTGCGCCCGGAACGCTTGAGACAGCTGGGGGTTGGCATCGACGTCGACCTTGGCGAGCACGAGCCTGCCACCGAGTTCGGTGACGACCTTCTCCAGAATCGGGCTCAGCTGCTTGCACGGCCCGCACCACTCTGCCCACAGATCGACAACGACGGGTACTGTGCGAGACAGCTCGAGGACCTGCGGGAAGGAGGCATCCGTCACATCGAAGACGAGCGACGGCGCGTTCTCGGACGACGGGGCCGCGGCTGCGGGCGCCGCGGGCCGATTGCGCAACGTGGAGAGGTCGACGGCGCCGCGAAGCGCGGCCGCCGGCATCGGATCGGTCAAGGGATCACCTTTGCGTCGAGGATGGCGGTGCTGAATCCGAGGAGGCGGATCTTCTCGGTCGAGCCCTGGCCAGGTACGTAGAAGAAGAGCTGGTCGCTGTATGTGGTCGTGACCCCCGTCGCGGACTGGTCCACGCCGGTGAGGGTCTTGACGGTCGGGTTGTTCTCGAACTTGATCACAGCATCGCTGTTGATCGCCTTCACCGTATCGGTCTCGTTGATGTTGACGGCAACGATCGCGCCGCTCTCGAGCGTCAGGATCGCGAACGGCGGATATGCGCCGACGACAGCCTCGAAAGTCATCTCACCGGTGTTGGTCGCAGTCTGATTGAACTCGTCGAGGCGCTTCTGTCGGTCTGCGGCGATCGTCGCACGGAACTGGTCGTCCTCGGATTCGAAGAACGAGGCGTACTCGCTCTCTTCACCCTTGTCCACGACGTCCGCGTACGCCGCCGCGAGCTGGTCGGGGGGCATGATGAGGAAGGCGGAGTCGGGTGCGACGCGTGCAGCACCCACGTAGGGGGCAGCGAGATCGGGCATCGTCGTGGACGCCTCGAGATTCGCCTGATAGCTCAGCTTGTAGGGCGCCCAAGGATCGGCTTGCGTCATCACCATGATGCTCGACGTCTTCGAGCTCTCGTCGTCGACGACCGCCATGAACGATCGGGGCCACTCGTCGTACATCTGCGGAAGGACGATCTCGAGCGGCTTCGTGAGAATCGGGGCGGGAGCCGGGAAATCCGCGATCGCTCCGCGCAGCCGATAGTTGGTCTCGCGCGCGGCGAGAGCAGCATCCTCGAGGCGCGTGGCGGCCAGAGTGGAGTCCATCGCCTCGTCAGCCTCCGCCGTCGTCTCGGCGACTCGAACGAGGATCCGCTCGGCCTGAGACTTCGTCACGGCCGGCGACTGCTGACCCTCCGGCACGATGAGGGTCGGGGTCGGAGACGGCGTCGCGGACTCCCCGAGCTCGGGCCAGACGTCCGCCGAGCATCCTCCCAGGAGGATGGCCGATACCGCGATCGCCGGAACGACGACGAACCCCCGTCGTCCTCGGCCGAGCGCGCGCCGCGACGAGGGCGATGAGGAGATGACCCCCTTGTCGACGGAATCGATCGAGAGGTCGATGGGCTCCGTCACCGGCAGCGGGAGTCCCTTGCGGCGCGGGCCGCGAGAGCGACGCGCATGACGGATGCCGAGGATGTAGAGGACCACGCCGACGGCCATAAGAACAGCGCCCGCCGCGATCAGTGGGCCCGCCCACGGAGTGCCGTTACCGATCGGCCAGGACACGGCGACATCGGTCGGCGCGGCAGCAACACCGTCGGACGCCACGAGGACGCTCATGTCGGCGGGGAGCTGAAGAGGCGCGATCAAGATGTCGGATTGAGCGAACTCGTCGAGCCAGAGGTCTGATCCGACGGGGCTGGGAGCCTCGGTCACCTCCGGTGCGGCCGCCTCTTCCGCAGCGGCCGACGCCGCGGCATCGTCCGGTGAGGCGGGGTCCGTCGCCGCGGGGCTCGGGGTTCCCGGCGAGTCGGCCTCCGCTTCGACGAGCTCGACGACGGTTTCGCCTGCGGAGTCGAGCGTGGCGTGATTGTACGAGGTCGTGGAGAGCCAGGCCGTCATGTCGGCCGTGCGCCCGTAGGCGGCGAAGATCTCGCCCTGCCCTTGCGCGCGGAGGGTCTGCGTGCCCGGGAGCGACCCGAGCACCGCACCGTCGACGAGGAGGTACGGCGCCTCCGCTTCTGCCTCGATCTGGACGGTGGCTGTCGTGGGACCTTGAAAGACCGTGCGCTGAGCGATGCCCGCCCCGATCATGATGGCGGCGAGGACGAATGCCGCCACAGCCCACACAAAACGCACGAAACTCCCATTTCCCGATCCGCGGAAACACGCAGCGGACCGTCGATTCGACATTTCAGCCTAGCGAAACACGCCTGGACATCGTCCGAGAGGGAGCAATGCCGGGTCTGACCGTCAACTCTGCGTATTCTGACGAGAGCCATCCACGGCAAGAGGTCAGGGTAATCCATCATGAAGTTGCACAGCCCGTTCCGCACTGCGCTCGTCGCAACGCTCGGCGTCGGACTCGGACTCCTGCTCATCGGCAGCATCCAGAATCTCTCGACGATTCTGCTGTACGTCGGGACGGCACTATTCCTGTCGCTCGGCCTCGACCCGATCGTGGCGTGGCTCGAGCGGCGTGGTCTCCCCCGCTGGGCTGCCGTCATCGTGACGATCCTCGCCGTGCTGGCGGCCTTCGCAGGTATTCTCCTGACCGTCGTGCCGATCATCGTCGGACAGGTGTCTCAGCTCGTCGGCACGATCCAGGTCTGGGTGGAACAGGGTGCAGCGGACCCCGTCGAAGATCTGCGGCAGTGGCTGAAGGCGACGTTCCCGCTGCTCCTCGTCGACGATGTCTTCCTCTACGTGCAGGAGTGGCTCGCCACCCTCGATTACGGCCAGATCGGCGGATCCATCGGTGAGAGTCTGCTGGTCATCGGCGGCGCTGTCCTGGCGGGCCTCGCGGGCGCCTTCATCATCCTCATCCTCACCATCTACTTCACCGCCTCGACACCGAGCCTCAAGCGCGCCGTATACCAGATCGTGCCCGCTTCCAAGCGGGAACGCTTCGTCGATCTGAGCGAACAGATCACGGCATCCGTTGGCTTCTACGTCATCGGACAGGTCAGCCTCGGTGTCATCAACGGCGTCCTGAGCGCGATCTTCCTCACGATCATCCAGGCGCCGTTCGCGGCGGTCCTCGCCGTCATCGCGTTCTTCTTCTCGCTCATCCCGCTCGTGGGCACGCTCACAGGTTCGACGATCATCGTCCTCACGTGTCTGATCCCCGGGGTCGGCGGGCCGCAGACGGCGCTCGTCGCGGCGATCTACTACCTCATCTACATGCAGATCGAGGCCTATGTGATCTCGCCTCGCATCATGGGCCGTGCCGTTTCGGTCCCCGGTGCGGTCGTGGTGATCGCGGCGCTCGCCGGCGGTTCACTGCTCGGGCTGCTGGGTGCTCTGGTCGCAATCCCCGTCGCCGCCAGTATCCTCATCCTCTATCGCCAAGTCCTCATTCCGCGGATGAACGAACGCTGATCACGCGTCCTCCTCCGGCCCGTCCCACCGCGTCGGGAGCGGCAGCGCGTCCGGGTTCACGGCGGCGACGATCTCGGTGAGAACGCGACGGGTCTGCGTCTCCCCCACCCACAGGTGCTTGCCTCCCTCAATGGGAACCAGGATCGCGTGCGGCACACTCGCGAACCGCTCGGCGGCGGCATCCGGCCGCAGGTAGTCGTCGAACTCCGGGATCACGGCGATCACCGGCCGAGACTCCTGAGCCCACGCCGCGACATCCTCGTCGGTGGCCCTGTGCAGGGGCGGAGACAAGAGGATCGCGCCCTCGATCGGGTGATCGCGTCCGTACTTGATCGCGAGCTCGGTTCCGAACGACCAGCCGACGAGCCAGGGATTCGGCAGACCACGGCGCGCGACGAAGTCCATCGCCGCGGCGACATCGAACGCTTCGGCCCGGCCGCCGTCGAACACGCCTCCGCTCGTTCCGCGGGGTGACGTGGTGCCTCGCGTGTTGAAGCGGAGAACCGCGAGATCTGCCAGCGCAGGGAGCCGCGCCGCCGCCTTGCGGAGGATGTGCGAGTCCATGAAGCCTCCCGCGGTGGGAAGCGGATGCAAGGTCACGAGCGTCGCGACCGGAGGACGATCGAGCGGGGTCGCGAGTTCGCCGACGAGGGTGAGCCCATCGATCGTCTCGAACTCGACGTCCTCGCGGTGGGCGGGAAGAAGTACCGGGCCCCGGATCTCCATGTCAGCTGACCTTCCAACAGTGTTCATGCCAATGACGACGTGCTTCCAGATCCGCGGTGTCACCCATGACCCCGTCCGCTCTCCACGTCACGACGTGGGCCACGCCAGGGTCGATGGTGCGTCCGCACCCCGGGCAGCGATACGCCTTGACGGCCTGCCCGCGAGATACCGGCTGCACCGTCCACAGCGAGCCGCGCCGCGTCTCCGTCCGCTTCCAGCCCGCGAGGAGCCGATCGAACGAATCGTCGGCGGCGTCATCGCGTCGGCGCCGGTGAGATCGTGGCATCGCGCGCGGCCTACCACCAGTGATTGGCGGTCCAGAATGCGTAGGCACCGCCCCAGCTGCCGTACCGCCCCGTCGCATACCCGTTGGCCCACGTGAGGTTCACCACCGGGTCGTACGCGTTGGCGAGCTTGCTGCACGGATACACCTGGACGAGGCCGCATGCTCCCGAGGACCGGTTCGTCGCGTTCGGGTTCCAGCCGCTCTCCTTGCGGACGATGAAGTCGACGTATCCCCAATCCGCTTCGGCGATGCCCGCTGCTGCCATCCATTCGGCGGGAGAGCCCCCGCCGGTGTAGCCGGGGGGCGCCGGCTGGGCCGCCTGCCCACCGGAGGATCGCGATGTCTGCGTCGGAGTCGGGGTGGGAGTCGGGGTCGGCGTGACGTACACGGAGTAGCCTCCCCGCCCGAGATCGATGAGCCCCTCCGCCTCAGCCGCACTCGCGGTCATGACTCCCTCATACGTCTGAACGTCGTCGAGTGCCGTCGCATACAGCGAGGTCGGCTCCTCGGCATTCGCGGCCTCGGCGATCGCCATCCCCGTCGGGCCCGCATATGCTGCGACGAAGCCGATGGCGGCGAAACCCGCGAAGACGCTCAGCACGCCGCGCCTGCGAGACCAGCGCGGCGCATCCGATGCGCCGACACGTCGCGGCGGCGGGACGACGTCCTCAGAGATCGCGAGATGGCGGCGATGAGAACGCCGTGTCGAAGCCATCTCGTTTCCGGGAGTCACAGTGCGAACGAGTCTACTCGGCGGTCACGAGGCTCGCTATCCGTCTCCGTCCCGCTCTACGACACAGCCAGCATCACCTCGACGACCGCGTCGAGCACGGCGTCTACTTGCACCTCGCGATATCCGCCCCGCTGCATTCGGAAGGCAACGGAGCGAACCTGCTCGATCGTGACAGGATCGCCGGACTCCAAATATCTCGCGATCTTGTCGGCGACGATGTCGACTTCGTCGATCCGGTAGCCGTACCTCAAGGCTCCGACGCGATCGAAGCGGCGTCCTGCGGGTCTGGTCAGCCGATCGAGCACGACTTGAGCGGTCTCCCTGGCGTGTCCGACCCACGCGGGTGCGCCCACCCGCGCCAGCGCCGCCTCGCGCTCGCGAGTCGCGAAGGCGTCCTCGATCCGGGTGAGGGCAGCATCGACAGGAGGAATCGAGTACCCCTTGCGGACGAGCGGGAAAGCGACCTGCCGCACCTCCGCGGCCGTCACCGTATCGTCGCCGTTCTCGAACGCCTGGCGGGCACGGAGGAGGAACGCGTCGACGGCGCGGGGTTCGTACCCTTTCGAGCGACCTCGAGTTCGCGGGAAAGCGGAAACGGTGGGCTCGGTCGTCGTCATGATGCCACCAAGGGGGTGAAGAGGTAGAACAGGGCCAGGGCCGCCGCGGTCGAGGGCAGCAGGGAGTCCAGTCGATCGAGAACGCCGCCGTGACCCGGCAACCACGAACTCATGTCCTTGATGCCGAGATCGCGCTTGATCATGGATTCCCCGAGGTCGCCCACGGTCGCCGTGACGAGGATGACGAGTCCGAAGACGATCCCCATCCACCACTCGATCTGGATCATGAACAGCCCGAGCAGGAGACCCGCGACGGCCGCCGCGACGGCCGCGCCGGCGAAGCCCTCCCACGTCTTCTTGGGGCTGATGCGGGGAGCCATGGGATGCCGTCCGAACGCGACGCCGGCGGTGTAGGCGCCTGTGTCGGCCGAGACGGCGACGATGATGAACGCGAGCACCCACCACTGCCCTCCGTCTCGCGCGAGCAGGACGAGTGCGAGGCTCGTCAGGAAGGGCACGTAGAGCTGGATGAAGCCACCGATGAGAACATCGGCGAGGCCCTCCGAGTACGACCTCGGCTCTCCCGAGGCCATCTGGGCGACCAGCCGCCAGATGACGACGAACGCCACCGCCACGAAGACGCAGACCCACAGCAACCACACGTCGAAGAAGTAACCCGCGAGCACGATGAGGGCGGCGGACAGCATCTGAGGAACGATGTCGACGCGGCGCCCCGAGGTATTCAGAGCCCTGCTGAACTCGAACGTCGCCAGCAGCGCAGCGCCGAGCGCGAAGACGACGAAGCCCTCCTTAAAGAACACGAGTGACGCGAGGAGCACGCCGCCGATCCCGACGGCGATGAGGATCGCGACGATCAGATCACGGCCGGTGCGCTGTTTGATGCGCTCGTTGACTTCCTCGAACTCGGTACGCGCGTGCGCCATCTGCTGTTCGAACTCGGTCTTCGCCGCGCGCACGTGGGCCTGGAAGACCGCGGACGCTTCGGCTTCACGACGGCCGCCTGCGGGATCACGAGGGGCGATCGGGACGTCCGCAGGATCGGACTCTTCAGGATCGGAGGCGTCGCTCATCGCGGATCCTCAGACCTCGAGGAGTTCAGCCTCTTTGCGCTTGAGCGCGTCGTCGATCGCGTCGACGTGGGCACGCGTGAGTGCATCGAGTTCCTTCTCGGCACGGACCAGCTCGTCTTCGCCCACGTCGGACTTGAGGGCATCGAGCTCGTCCTTGGACTTGCGACGGATGCCGCGGAGGTGCACTTTGTGGTCTTCGCCCTTCGTGCGCACGAGCTTGACGTACTCCTTGCGACGCTCCTGCGTCAGCTCGGGCATCGTGATGCGGACGATGTTGCCGTCGTTCGTCGGATTCACACCGAGGTTCGGGAGGTCACGGATGGCCTGCTCGATCGCCTTCAGCGCCGACTTGTCGTACGGCGTGATGATCAGCGTGCGTGCTTCCGGGTTGTTGATCGAAGCCAGCTGAGCGAGCGGAGTCGGGGAACCGTAGTAGTCGACGAGGATCTTCTGGAACAGCTGGGGGTTCGCACGGCCCGTGCGCACCGTCGCGAAATCCTCCTTCGCTGCCTCGACGGCGCGATCCATACGCGCTCCGGTTTCAGCCAAGACGTCCGCGATCACAGTGTCTCCTTCGCGTGAGGGGAATAGGGAAAGTCTACTTGCGACGACTCGACGTCACTCATGCGGTCACGAGCGTGCCGATCGTCTCGCCGAGAAGCGCACGAGTGACGTTGCCGGCGGGCTCCATACCGAAGACGCGCATGTCCATGCGGTTGTCCATGCACAGGCTGAAGGCGGTCGAGTCGACGACCTTCAACCCGCGCTGCAGAGCGTCGAGATACGTGATGGAGTCGATCTTGGTGGCCGTCGCGTCCTTCTTGGGGTCGGCCGTGTAGACGCCGTCGACACCGTTCTTCGCAACGAGAACCTCGGTCGCCCCGATCTCGAGTGCGCGCTGTGCCGCGACGGTGTCGGTGGAGAAGTACGGAAGACCCGCTCCGGCGCCGAAGATGACGACGCGGCCCTTCTCCATGTGGCGCTCTGCGCGGCGCGGAATGTAGGGCTCGGCGACCTGAGTCATGGCGATGGCGGACTGAACGCGCGTTGCCGCGCCCGCCTGCTCGAGGAAGTCCTGGAGCGCCAGCGCATTCATGACCGTGCCAAGCATGCCCATATAGTCGGCGCGGCCGCGGTCCATGCCGCGCTGGCTCAGTTCCGCGCCCCGGAAGAAGTTGCCGCCGCCCACGACGATCGCGATCTCGACGCGGCCGACCGCTTCTGCGATCTCGCGTGCGATCTGGCTCACGATGTCGGGGTTGACGCCGAGCTGGCCCCCACCGAACGCTTCACCCGACAGCTTCAGGAGGACGCGTCGGCGTCCGGTCGCTTCATCGATCACTTGATTCCTCTCGCCGATGTACAAACTACTCCCCCGTCATCGCAGACATGGGAAGGGCCCGCACCGACTGGCGATGCGGGCCCCTGGACGCTCTTACGCGCCGACCTTGAAGCGGGCGAAGCCCGTCAGCGTGAGTCCGGCGTCCTTCGCGACCTGGGCCACGGACAGCTTGTTGTCCTTGGCGTAGTCCTGGTCGAGCAGGGAGACCTGCTTGAAGAAGGCGTTGACGCGACCCTCGACGATCTTCGGGAGCGCCGCTTCGGGCTTTCCCTCGTTCCGGGAGATCTCGGTGACGATCTCGCGCTCCTTGTCGACGTCGGCCTCGGGGACCTCATCGCGCGACAGGTAGGTCGGGTTGGCGAACGAGATGTGCTGCGCGAGGCTGCGAGCGGTCTCAGCGTCGTCACCCGAGTAGGCGAGAACAACGCCGACCTGGGGCGGCAGGTCCTTGCTCGTCTTGTGCAGGTAGATCTCGAAGTGGTCACCCGACAGCGTGCGGACACGGCGCAGTTCGACCTTCTCGCCGATGATGGCGGCCTCGTCCGAGATGAGCTCCGCGATCGTCTGCGATCCCGCCGGTGCGGCGAGTGCCGCCTCCGCCGAATCGGCCTGAGCGGCGCCCGCCGCCTCGAGGACCTTCTCGGAGAGCGCGATGAAGCGCTCGTTCTTCGCGACGAAGTCCGTCTCCGTGTTCAGCTCGAGGATCGTGACCTTGTCGCCGAACTGCTTCGCGGCGACGAGCCCCTCGCTGGTGGAACGGTCAGCGCGCTTGGCGTTGCCCTTCGCACCCTTGAGGCGCAGGATCTCGACGGCCTTCTCGAGGTCGCCGTCGGCCTCCTCGAGCGCCTTCTTCGTGTCGACCATGCCGGTGCCGAGCTGCTCGCGCAGCGCCTTGATGTCGGCGATCGTGAAGTTTGCCATGGTTGGCGGCTCCTTGATTGTGGTGAGTTCTCGTGGATGTCCCGGTCGGATCACGTCGCGGGGGCGCAATCCGACCGGGACGATGTCCTGTGTCGAAGAGGTTTACTCCGCGGCTTCCTTGACGGCTTCGGCCTCGTCGGCAGCGACCTTCTCGGCGACCTCGTCCTCGACGGGCGCGTCGCTCGCCTCGCTGGCGTCGTCGGCAGCCTCAGCCTCTGCTTCGCCGGCGACGGCGTCGTGTGCCGCAGCACCCGCGCGGTCGGCGTCGGACTCGGTCGCGATCGTCGCGACGGCGGCGACGTCGGTCTCGACGGGCGCGCCCTGCTCGAGGAGCTCGCGCTCCCAGTCGGCGAGCGGCTCGGCGGCAGCGGCCTCGTCGGTGGGGTTGTGGCGCTGGATGAGTCCCTCCGCCGCAGCATCCGCGATGACCTTCGTGAGCAGGCTCACGGAGCGGATCGCGTCGTCGTTGCCGGGGATCGGGTACTGGAACTCGTCGGGGTCGGCGTTCGTGTCGAGGATGCCGATGACGGGGATACCCAGCTTGGCTGCCTCGTTGACCGCGAGGTGCTCACGCTTGGCGTCGACCACCCAGATCGCCGACGGCGTCTTCTGCAGGTTGCGGATACCGCCGAGCGACTTGTGGAGCTTGTCGAGCTCGCGCTTCTTGAGGAGGAGCTCCTTCTTCGTGAAGCCACTCGCAGCGGGGTCGTCGAAGTTCAGCTCTTCGAGCTCCTTCATGCGGGCGAGCCGCTTGGAGACCGTCGAGAAGTTCGTGAGGAGTCCACCGAGCCAGCGCTGGTTGACGTAGGGCTGGCCGACGCGCGTCGCCTGCTCGGCGATGATCTCCTGCGCCTGCTTCTTCGTTCCGACGAAGAGGACCGTTCCTCCGCGGGCGACGGTCTCCTTAACGAACTCGTACGCCTTGTCGATGTACGTCAGCGACTGCTGGAGGTCGATGATGTGGATGCCCGAGCGCTCGGTGAGGATGAAGCGCTTGACTTTCGGGTTCCACCGGCGGGTCTGGTGTCCGAAGTGGACACCGCTGTCGAGCAGCTGGCGAATTGTGACGACGGCCATGGCCGGTCTCCTTCTCTGACGCGTGCGCGTCTCTTTCGGTTGTTTCGCGCCGACGATCGCCGGCGTGGCCTGGTGCCCGGCACACACCCGCCCCTCTCGGAGGAGAAGGGACCGTCGGGAGTGGGATGCCGCATCGTGAGTCTCGTCGCCGAGTCCGGCGTGAGCGACGCTCTGGGCACGCGTAGTCACCTCGATATGCGAGGTGCACCTCCCAGCATACCAGTGCACCGGCTCCTCCCCAGGCCGTTCTCATCGACCGTCCTCCCCCGTTCTCCCTGGCGAAGCCCAACGGAGCGCTCGCGAGTGCGAGCCTTGCCCGATGGCAGATCTCCGGCAGACTGGGGCGCGGTGGGCACGGCACCGCGCGCGGGCCTGGGACGCGTTCCTCGTCGCCTGCCTCGTCGTTGTCTCGAGTGTCGCCTCCCCCGCTTCAGGAGTCGTCGTGGGGGCGTCGGGGTGGGGCTGGCCGCTCGATCCTGCTGTCGTCGCGGAGCCGTTCACGGCCCCGGCGCATCGCTACGGAACAGGACACCGCGGCGTCGACCTCGTCGCGACAGTCGGTGCTGAGGTTCACGCTCCGGCCGCCGGTGTCGTCGCCTTCGCCGGTGTCGTCGTCGATCGTGGCGTCCTCACGATCGATCATGGCGCCGGCTATGTATCGACGCTCGAGCCGGTGAACACCGTGCTCGTGCCCGGCGACCGGGTCGAGCGGGGCGATGTCGTGGGCGCGATCACCACGGGCGGGCACAGCGCGGAGGGTCAGCTGCACGTCGGACTGCGGCTCAACGGCGAGTACATCAACCCCCTCGTGCTCCTGGGGGACATACCACGAGCCGTTCTGCTTCCGTGCTGCTGAGGCGCGGGCTCATGCACGCGGGTGCGCGAGCCGGTATGTCGCCGCGAGGCGTTCGCTCGACACGTGAGTGTAGATCTGGGTGGTTCCGAGGCTCGCATGCCCGAGCAGCTCTTGAACGGTGCGAAGGTCTGCTCCGCCGTCGATCATGTGGGTCGCAGCGGAATGCCTGAGAGCGTGGGGGCCCGCCGTACCGCCGACGATCGGTGACACCATCCTCGATACGACGTCATACACCGCCCTCGCCCCGATCCGGCCACCGCGCGCGCCGATGAAGACCGCGCCGCCGGGGTCGGAATCCGCGATGAGGGCTGGTCGCGCACGAACCAGGTACGCCTCGAGCGCCCGCGCTGCGGGCATGCCGAAGGGAACGACGCGGTCCTTGGATCCCTTTCCCGTGACGCGCGCCGTGAGTCGATCCCGATCGATGTCATCGATGTCGAGCCCCGTCAGCTCGGAGACGCGGACCCCCGCGCCGTAGAGCAACTCCACGATGGCGTGGTCGCGCAGGGCGAGCGGATCACCCGTGGAGGCGGATTCGCGGGCAGCATCGAGGACCATCGAGAGGTTGTCGGCGGTGGCGACACGAGGGAGGCTACGTCCGCGCTTGGGAGCGACGAGGCGCACGCTCGGATCGAGCGACAAGAGCCCTGCCTCGACGGCCCAGGAGAAGAATCCTCGAGCGGCCGCGGTCCGACGCGCGATCGTGGAACGGGCATCACCCCTCTTCGTTGCTGCCCACAGCCACTCTCTGAGCGTCTCCACATCGACGATGGACAGCTCGGGGTCGCCCGCGACCGAGGCGAGATCGTGGAGGTCCGATCGATAGGCACGGACGGTGGCCGGGGACAGCCGCCGCGCCTGGGCGAGGTGGAGCGCGTAGCGCTCGGCAGCCTCGGTGATCCTCATGTCTCCAGAATGCAGCGACGGACTCGGATCGGTACCGCATGCGTCCCGGCAAGTCTCGAGATCGCGATCGTCGTGGGTGGCGTGTCATGGCATCCTCGCATCGCGCCACCCCTGTGCACCGCGATCGACGAGCCCCGACATCGACAGGAGACCGAGGCGCGCTTCTACGTCAGCTCGGCTCATCCCGGACCGCTGAGCGATGTCCTCCGCCGTTCGCCACGAACGCGCGCTCAGAGCATCGAAGATCCTGAGGGAGCCGTCGACGATCTCGAGTGAACCGCTGCCCGTGTCCATCAATCGGAAGCCGAGCATCTCTCTCACATCGTCCGCAGTCGTAATGCACTGCGCACCATAGTCGCGGAGAAGTCGATGACAGCCGGCCGACGCCGCACTCGTGACGGGGCCGGGCACTGCGCCGAGTTCTCTGCCGAGCGCTGCGGCGTGGCCGGCGGTGTTCAGCGAGCCGCTGCGCTGCCCCGCCTCAACCACGACGGTCGCGTCGGACAGTGCGGCGATGAGTCGATTCCGCTGACAGAATCACATACGTGACAGATATCGCCATCTACACGCGCCAGTCCATCGACAAGGCGGAGGGAATCGACCGCCAGCTAGCGCGGTGCCGTGCTCTCGCGGCATCGCGAGGGTGGAGCATCGTTGCGGAGTTCGAGGACAATGCCGTGAGTGCGTTCAAGTCTCGTGGGCCTGGTACTGCATGGGCAAGGCTTCTCGCCTCACCCGCGGACGTTGTGGTGGCGGTCAACATGGATCGCTTGCTCCGTGGACAGGCCGACCTCCTCGCACTCATCGAAGCGGGCAAGACGGTAGCCACCGTCGAGGGAGACCTAGACCTGACTACCGCGGAGGGTCGCTTCCGCGCGGAGTTGCTGACCTCGCTGGCGTCGTTCGAGGCTCGCCGGAAAGGTGAGCGCCAGACAAGGGCCAACGAATCCCGAGTGTCGGAAGGTCTGCCCGTACCGGGGAAGCGGCGTATGGGATTCGAGCCGGGGAACATCTTGGAGCGGCCCGAGGAGGCCGACAAGATTCGACGCGCCTACGTGGACCTCCTGAATGGTCGCAGTATTAGATCAGTGGCGAACGAGTGGGGACGCCCTCCGGTCCGGGTGCGTGAGATTCTGACCAACCCCGCGTATGCGGGCTGGGTCGTTCGAGGCGGCGAACGGTTCGAGGCCGCGCCCGAGGTTGCTCGGATCGTCGAGCGGGACACCTGGCTGGCTGTCCAAGACCTCCTAGCCGATGAGGCGCGCCGAGTATCCCCCGGTCCCTCGCGCCAGCATTTGCTGTCTGGAATCGCCACATGCGCCGAGCCTGGGTGTGGCGCGAAGATGCGCGCCATCTCCCGCTACTACGCATGCTCCGCCGACACCGCGCACGCCACCATCTACAAGACCGCTCTAGAGGAGTTCGTGAAGGCCCACCTGGCGGTCGAGTTGATCCGGGGTCAACGACGAGAGGCCCACGACGCACCCAGTCCGCTCGCACGGAGGCTCAGCGAACTGGAGGAAGAGCGCAAGCGGTGGACACGCATGGGCGCGTTGCCGTGGGCAGACATGACGGAGGTTGAGCGCGAGCTGGCCCGCATTCACGAGGAGTCCGAGCGCGTGGCGGCGGAGCTGGGCCGCTCCCGCGTCGCGTCGGCTACGCAAGAGCTGACGCGTCGGGCGCGGGTGGTGCTTGCGGAAGGTATCGAATCCGGTGTTCGTACGCTCCCAGACGGTTCGTTCGATGTGGATGTGGACCTGGACGCGTGGGAAGAGTTCTTCGACGCACAAGACCTGGACGCCCGCCGTGCTCTCGTGGAGTCACGCCTCAGCGTCCAGGTCAAGAAGGGTCGCGGGCTGGACCGCGTAGCAGTGTCGCCCCGCTAGTCTGCGGGGCATGGAACTGCAGTTCGATCCATTCGCGTCTTCCGTTGCGGCAGTCGCTCTGGTCGTGTCGATCTGGGCAATCATCGTGGCGAAGCGCGAGCCACACCGGCAACGCACGCGGACGAATCGAGATCTCGTGCGGAGCGCACTCGTACAAGCACTCCAGTCGATTGACCCGCACAGGACACCGATGGAGCCCGGGACACCGCCCCCGCTTCCCGAAGCACTGACCGACGCTATTGCCGTGTTGCGCGACCTGGGGCCCCGGCTCCCGGAGAATCGCCGACTGGAGTCCATTCGTACTCACCTACACGCGGTGGACGAGTCTTGGTCCGGTGTAGTCAATTGCTCCAGCAAGATCGAAGAGCTTGACGAAACCGCTGCGCGCCACGAACAGATCGCGGCGACCGTCACGTCGGACAAGGTTCGAGAACTTCACGGGCGGCAAGCAACGGATGACCGCGTGCTGAAATCGCGGTTGGAGAAGCTGCTGAGGACACACCGCGAGCGGTTCTCTAGCGAGATGCCAGCCTTCCGTGCCGAGACAGAGGACTATGTCTCCTGGCTGGACGCCCACGATCGGAGGGGCAAGGAGCCGTCGCTCGAAGCCTGACGCGCACGCATACGCGCCAGCACTTCGAGGTCGACATTCATCAGCATCTCGCGGAGCGTCGAGATTTCGAGCAACAGGGCGTTCACGTAGACCTGTTCGGATTCAGTCACGCTGCACGCCCCAGAAGCTCTGACCAGGCCTGCGTGGGCGTGTAGATATCCATACCGAGCGGGCCTTGTGCCTTCGTCACCACGCCGTCCGCGACCGCCGCTTGCAGGTAGCGGTGAGCGGTGGACCGACTCTTGCCGGATGCTTCCGCGTACTCGGCGTGCGACATCGGTCGCGTGAGCACGCGGCGAACCTCTCGTGCCTCCTTGCTGATCGTTTCCGAGTCGAGAAGCCGCATCACTCGATTGATTGAACCGTCCGCAAGCTCGATCTCATCCAGGTACAGCCCGCGGATCGTCTCGGTTGCACCGTCGCGTGCTTTCCCGTTGTGGTCTTGTTCGGTCGACAGTGCGATGAACTCGAACGACTCCCCCGACGCCGGGATGAACTTACGGTCCCGGTACATCATCATGACGACATCCGCCGCCCCCTCGAAGGCTCCCGAGCCGCGCATGACCGGCGCGTCCGTGTCTTGCTCGGCCTTGCGAGGGTGGTGGATGAACAGGTGAGTTGCTTCCGGCAGGGCGTCCTTGACGCGGTTGATCGTCATGCCCGTCAGCACGGCGTCATCCTCCTTCTGAATTCCCGAGGTCGCAGCCCATGTGTCGTAGATGACGACCTCGATGCCCTCGCGCTCGACAACCTCGCGGATGCGACTCAGGCTCTCGTCGTTGTTGAGGTTCGCGCGGTCGATGAAGAACAGCCACGGACGCAGGTCGCCGGGCGTCTTCCCGTGTGCAGTCATCCAAGCTTGGAGACGGCTCATAAATCCGGCTTTACCTTCGCCGAGAACGATGAGCGTCTTTGCCTGCCGGGTCGGCTTCCCTAGCCACGGCATGCCACAGGCCATCCGGCACGCCATGTCCAGGTAGGTGTACGTCTTGCCGAGGTTCGACCGGGCGCAGATCACGCAAACGCCTCCAGAGGTCAGCAGACCCGGGATGATGAACTCGCGGTGCGCCGAGTCCAGATCATCCCAACTCAGTTCCGCGGAGCCGGTGAAGAGTTCAGCGCCGAGACGGCGCTCGGCCTCCGCCTTCACCTTCATCGTGAAGAGGGTCGCTTCGACCTGCTCTTCCATGTCCTCAGTTGCCCCGGTGTTGCCCGTCGCTGCCCGGTCAAGGACACCCTGCATGACGGACTTCATCTCATCCACCGGAAGACTGCTCGCGCCGATCATCTGCGCCTTCATGGCGGGTGTCCAGTCCTCTGCCAGAACCGCACTCACGAGTGAAGCCTGACTCTTTGGCACGGTCGCAGTGCTCTCCGTGTCCGCGCTCATCGAGATAGCTCCGCATCGCGCGTGAGCACCTTGCCGATGCGGCGGCTTAGGTCGGCATACCCCTGCGTGCGCGCCCAATCGGTGTACTCGCGCTGGGAATCGGGATAGTCGCCGTCATGGTCAGCGGCGTAGACCTCTTCCTCTGCGAACTTCACGAGCCACGCGGCGTCGTACGCCTCCGAGCGCTTCAGAATCTGAACGCGGTCGATAGATCGCCAGGGGAAGAACTGTCCGGCATCGTCTGCGGAAGGCGCGGGCAAGAGGTCATGGTCGGGGTTGGACGACGGCATGATGCGCCCGCCAGTCGTGACTACGCAGACGCCGAGCGCGTCGGCGTAGATCACGCGCCCCTGGAGGGTCAGATTGGTGACGATCTCACCGCTGTCGCCGAAGGTCAGGACGTAGGGATACGCGTTGGGTGTGACGGTCAGGTTGACCGCATCTCCGATGCGCAGGTACTCAGAAGTATTCATTGAAGTGCTCCATAAAAAGGATTCGTGTAAGGAAAATGGAGCGGACTTCGAGTGCTTTGTGACCGTGGGCGGCTCTGAGAATAGTATAAAGGATAATCAGAATGTCTATTATGTTTGACATTTCCATTATACAAACCCGTCGCGGGCACCTATCCCCAGCATGCCGATGCTAATCCCGCGTCCCACGCGTCCCACTGGGACGCACCTCACAATGGGACGCCGAAACCGCGGAAAAACGCGGCAAAGTGCGTCCCGTCCCACAATCCCACAACACGTACGTATTACGTAAGTACTCCGAGTGAGACGCTGGGACGCACAGAACTGGGCACTGTCGACTTGTCAGGGCGATGAACATTATCGCACTCAGCGATACCATCGCGGAAGCCCTTTTAGCCAGATCGCTACGTCGCATTGTTTATTGCCTGAGTTAGCCCGTCGGGCGTCACAATTCATGAGATAATGTAGGTATGACTATAACCCCAGAGCTACCATGCCCACCTGGCGGGGCTCAACGCCAGGACACCACGCACGACGGCTCCGCCGATCAGTATCGGCGCGGATGCCGGTGTACCTCATGCCGCTCCGCCTGGTCCACATACAGCCTGGAAGCTCGTGAACGACGGGCCGCGCGCCAGCCCGAGCTGAACCGCTCACTAGCCCACGGATCCGTGAGCACAGCCAACAACCACGCATGCCCCTGCGAGCCATGCAGAGCCGCCGTACGCGAGTACTCACGCAATGGGTACGCCCGTCGCCAGGGCAGTGCGTCGTGAGCGCGCGTCTGCACATCGTGCGGCTGCTGACGCAGGAGCAGGCCGACGAACGGTATGTGAACGAGGGCGAGGCCCCTTCGGAGGTCGACTTCGTAGCCGTGTTCGAGGCGGCACTGCGTGAGTGAGTTTCACCGCACATCGAAGTGGGGGACGTTCACGCGCAAGGCTCGGCCCATCATCAAGGCGCAGCTCCCACTCCCCTGCGTGAACGCGGGAGCGCACCCGACCTGCACAGGAGCGGTGTATCCCGATCAGGTGTGGCACGTCGGGCACATCCGCAGCCACCACCTCGACCCGCTTGCGCCACTGACTCTTCAGTCGGTCGGTCCATCACACGCGAAGTGCAACACACGAGCCGGCTCGGTCGAGGGCGGCAAGAAGGCGCAGCGCATCCGGAGAGGCGGGGCGGACGACAAGCGACTGCCGCGCGGTGGATCGGGATGGTGATCTTTTGACGGATCGTCATCACCAAGCCGAGGCGGCGAGCGAAATCCCTCCCCTGTCTGCGCCCTCGCTCGACGATCTCCAGGATGAGGCGGTCTGGCTCACTTGGCGAGACACCGCGATTCAGCCGCTGGACGCTACCGAACTGGTCACGACTGAACAGACGCGTGCTGAGCTGATCGCGGGCGCTCGCCTCCTGAACGTATCAACCCTGCATGCTCACCAGCTCCTGATCGCCGACGCACTAAACGCCGGACAGGAGGTAGGCGCTGTCCTCGCGCCCCGCCAGATCGGCAAGACGAAGACTCTCGTGATGCTGATATTGGGGCGCTGCCTCCTCCGCCCCAAGTACAACGCCGCGTTCTCGATCACGACACTTGCGAGCAAGAGTTCTGAGGTCTTCACGCAGACGGTCATGGACGAGCTAGAGACGCTGTATCCGGACCCCGAGACACGCCCCGTGCGCATCTACAAGGGCAAGGGAAGCGAGCACATCAAGTTCCCGAACGGCTCGCGGTTTTCACAGAAGACGGCGAAGGGTGCGAGCTTCCGTGCCTCCAGCTACTCGTGCGTCTGGATCGATGAGTCCGGAGAAGCGACGCCCGAGCAGGCAAAGGACCTCCTGGACGCAATCCTGAGCACGTTCGACACAACAGACGGGCAGCTCATCCTCACCGGCACTGCTGGCACCTTCCGCCGCTCGCAGCTTCTGTATGAAGCACTGGGCAACGCCGACAACGCACACGTGCGGTACGCCATCCCCGAGGACACAACCCCCGACGAGCTGGAGGCTTGGGAGCCGAGCGAGGATGCACCATTCGCACGTGCTCGCGAACTGACGCTGGCCATGCACCCGGGCATTCAGTCTGGCCTCACAACCGAGGAGAAGGTACGTCGGCGCTTCGTCGCGCAAGGACCGGAGCGCTTCGGGCGCGAGTATCTGGGCATCTTTGGCACGATCGGTGAGGGCCTGGGGCCGATCAACGTTCAATCGTGGATCGACGCAGGGAACGATGCCGTGCCAGACCGCCCCGAGCACGTGACGCTCGCCGCCGCTACCAGCTTCCCCGGCAAGCACGGTTCGATCGTCTGCGTCTGGCGCGATGAGAGCGGTCGCGCACACATCTACCTCATCGACCACCGCAACGGCACAACATGGCTGGCAGACGCGGCAGCGCGGAAGTCTCGCGAGTACGGCGTACCAGTCATCTTCGACAAGAAGAGCAACACGATGCGAGCCGAAGCAGAGGTCATGGCGCGCATGGAGCCGACTCCCGACCTGCGCGAGCAGGGGTTCGATGATGTGACAAGTGCCGCCGCACTCCTGGTCAAGGAGATCAACCAGGGCAACGTCGTGCACTACAAACAGTCTCCCCTCGATACCGCAGCGAAGATCGCCGTGCGCCGCAAAACAGGCCCCGCGAGCTGGGCCTTTGGGCCCCCACCCAAGGAGTACGACAGCGCCGATATCAGTGCGCTCGAAGCCGCGGCACTCGCGCTTCGCTACTACGACGAGAACCCGGCAGTCGAGAGCTTCGGCCCGATCCTCGCCGCTTGACCGAGCTGCACAAAGGCCAGATCAACGAACAATACAGTCCCTGGGATAATTGTATGTAATATGACATGCATCTATTCAAAGGTCTCCGCCCGTGGGCTGGCTGTCTGACCTCTTCTTCGGCACCGGAGGCGGTGCAGCTCCTCTTGCCGCCGCCTCCGGTTCGCTCGTACCCGAATCGCAGTGGTACGAGACAAATGCGCAAGCGCTCGTGTACCGCGACCACTTCGGCTCGAAGTACGGAGAACTCCAGCGCACCGCAGCCATGAAGGTCGCTCCTATCAAGCGCGGTCGAGCGATCATCGTGGGCTCAATCTCAGATCTGCCTTTGAGCGCGGGCGCGTGGGACGGCGTGACTTGGGTACCAGCAAACCGCCAACCCGTATGGCTCACCCGTTGCTCTGGCACACAGACGCCTTGGCACCGCATGGCGACGACCGTTGACGACCTCATCTTCTACGGCTGGTCACTCTGGGCGCTGAACCGATCCGAGGCCGGGACCATTCTTGACGCGTACGCGTTGCCGCAGAACCGCTGGAGCTTCGACCAGAGCACACCCCTGGGGATACGGATCGACAAGACGCCGGTCACCGACCCGCGAAACGTGATCCTCTTTCAGGGGCCGGACGAAGGCATCCTCGCCACCGGCAACGAAGCTGTCCAGTCGTGGGCGGCGCTCGGACTTGCGCGTCTTGCGAAGGCACAGAACCCCATCCCCGCAATGGTCTTGCAGGAGACCGAGGCGGGCAAGGTCACGCAGGCCGAAGCCGAACAGTACGTGAAGGCCTGGGGCGACCGACGCCGCGACCCGAACGGCATGATCGGGTTCTTGCCTTCCAAGCTGTCCCTCGCGGTCCACGGTGACATCAAACCCGAGCTGTACGACCAAGCCTTCAACGCGCTACGTCTCGACGTCGCGAACCTTCTAAACCTCCCCGCATCTCTGCTCGACGGATCGACGGCGACCGCCTCTCTGACATACGTCACGCAGGAGGGCGAACGGCAGTCGCTCATCGACTGGCTGGAGTACTGGCTCGCGCCGATCGAGGCACGCCTCAGCATGCCCGACGTCACGCCGCAGGGACAGGTCGTGCGCTTCGACCGCTCGAACCTCACTGACGTTCCCAACAACTCACACGGTCCCGAGCTGGCCGCAGACGCCGCACCCGAAGCGGCCTAGGAGCACCCATGACCAAACCACCGACCCACATCTCGTCTCTTATTGAGAATGAGTCTGCTTCTCAGCCAGCGGGTCTGTTCGCCCGGGTGGCGGATACCCGCACGATTCGCGGACTCCTCCTCCCCTTCGGCGAGCTGAGCCGTCCGAATCTCAGCGAGACCGCGCCCGTCAGGTTCAGCGCGGGCGTCGTGAAGCTGCCTGCCGATCCTTCCGTCGCGACGCTCTACGACGAACACGACCACTTCAGCCCGCTCGGACGGGCGACTGCGCTGGTCGAAACCGAGCGAGGTATCGAGGCAACCTTCGCAATCGCCGAGACCGAAGAGGGCGACGCCTACCTCGCAAACCCGGTCCGCAAGCTCTCTGCCGAGATCGCTCCCGGATGGACGCGGGAAGGCGAGAACGCAATATCCGCACGCCTTACAGGCGCTGCCGTCTGCGCCGAGGGCTCGTTCGAATCCGCCGCCCTCTTCTCCGTCGCTCCCGGCGATGAGGCCGACGAACGCCCGATTACCGCCGAGGAGCTGGCCGAAATCGCCGCTCGCCTATCTGTGGCCACGGCGGCACTCGCGGCGCATCAGGCAGTCACCCCCGAGACCCCCGAAGCCGCCCCGGCTGAGGACACCCCACAAGAAACGAAGGAGGAGTCCGAAGTGACTTCCATTGTTCCCGAGACCGGGGCAGACAACCCGGTCCAGGCAGGCGAAAGCGCATCCGCGTTCTTCGCTGCCGTCACGTCCCGCGACGCATCCGCCCTCGCAGCTCTGGAGACACCGGACGAGGCAGGTGCCCTATTCGCCATCTCGCCGATCCAGCACTCCGGGCCATCAGCCGTCACAATCGGTGCCGACGTTCAGCAGACCGGCTACCTAGGCGAGCTGTGGAGCGGAAACGCCTATCAGCGGAAGTACATCCCGCTATTCCACCAGCGAGACCTCACCAACTACGAGGTTCGTGGTTGGTCCTGGGTCACGAAGCCGACTGTCGCCGCATACGCGGGCAACAACGCAGAGATTCCATCCAACGCGGTCGACACAGCGCCGGTCACCGCGCAGGCGCGTCGTATCGCGGGAGGTCATCGCATCGATCGCCGCTACCTGGACTTCAATGACCAGAGCGTCATCGAGTCGTACTTCCGCCTCATGAGCGAGTCCTACGCGAAGGTCTCCGACGCTGACATCCTCGCGAAGGCTGTCACCGCTGCCGGTTCCGCAACGAACATCACGCCCGTATCTGGTGTGAACGCCGTGTACGCCGGAATCATCCAGGGCGCGCTTCAGTTGGTCGCCAACGACATCACTCCGACGTTCGCCGTCGTGGACCCCTCCGTATACGGGTCCGTGCTCTACGAACTCGACAAGGAGAAGCTGGCGCACCTGTCTGCCTCCTTCGGTCTGACGGGTGGCACGTTCGACGGCTTCCAGATCGTTCCCGGCACCGTCGGAACCGACAACGTGCTTGTTGGTGCTTCGCAGGCTCTGACCGTCTTCGAACTACCCGGCGCACCCATCCGCGTCGAAGGTCTCGCACCGCACCACGGCGCGATCGACCCTGCGCTCTACGGGTACCTCGCGGACATCACGAACGACTCCCGCGGTCTCGTGCTCAAGCACACCACCCCGGCGTGAGTGGACGGGGCGTAAGTCATGGCATGGAACACTCTCGCGGACGCGCGCGCCATCTGGCGTGACGCGCCCGCCGATGACCCAACCTTGGGGCTCTACCTCGAGTCCGCTAATGCGTCGTGCCTGGCTTACGCCCCGGATCTCGCTTCGGCGGACACCGAAGAGTCGGTCACATTCGGCGTCACCGTGGCAGACGGGCAGATTGTCGCGACAGACCTGATTTTGAGTGCCGACCTTCCCGACGACTACACCGGCACCTTTGACGTTCCCGTGGAGGGAGCGTTCTTCCGGTTCACCTTCGCAGGCGGCGTTGTCGGAGGGGCGGAGATTGCACAGATCGACGTCCCCTCCGCGTGGAAGCTCGCGGAGGTGATGCAGGCTCGCAACCTATTCAACGCGGGCCAATCCCCCACGAACCCCAGCAGCGACTGGGACGGCTCTGGTTACGGCGTCGCGACATACCCGCTCGACTGGACCGTGAAGCAGCTTCTGCGACCTGAGCAGGGAGTGGGGGCGATCTGGTGAGCGTCCGCAAGCAGATTGCCGACCAGTTGCGCGCGGACTGGGCAGAGATTCCCAACCTCGCCAATGTGCGCGTCATTGGAACCGAGCGCACGATCGATCGTCTCGATCAGCCGACCGCGCTCCTGCGCCTGAGGACCATCGAGCGCCTGCCCCAAGCACCGCTCGCGGGCCGCAACGTCGGGCTTCTCCTGACTCTCATCAGCGAGCGCGAAGACCTCGACCTCGCGGGCGACGACATCGAAGAGCTGACCGAAGCGGTGCTCACCTACCTGGGTCCCCGCTACAAGCACGACCGCGCGGAAGTTGTCGGCTACGGCGACCGCCTCGCAGTCGACATCCCCCTGACAATCATCGCCGTCGCTGAGACGGCCCCGACGCCTGAGGAGGCGTAACTATGGCCGCAATCGCCGCCGCCCCGATCCTTCTGAACAACGTGACCGTGACCATCGGCACCGATAGCTATGAAGCCGCCTGCACGCAGGTACTTCTGAACCCGACGACGCCGGTCGTCCGATGGAAGGGCATGACGCCGGGAAGCTCGCACTCCTTCGCGGGCACACCGATCTGGGATGCCACTCTGACATTCGCGCAGGACATCGCGAGCACGAACTCACTCTCGAAGTACCTGCACAACACCCCCGTGGGTACGAAGGTCACGCTCGCATTCGATCCCGTGGCAGGCGGAGCAAGTGTGACGGCAATCATCGTCATTCAACCCGCAGCCATCGGCGGATCGCTCGACACGGTTCCCGAAGCCACGGTGACGTTCGCGGTCGACGGACAGCCGACCATCGCGGCTTAGGGGGTTGGCGCTCGTGCAGATCGACGTATTCAAGTCGCGCGAGATGCTCGCGACCATCTACGCGATTCGCGCGCTCGACAAGACCCTTCAGAAGCAGATCCGTACCCACGTCAAGCGCTGGGCGCAGCCCGAGTTTAAGCAGTCGATGGCGCAGCACGCAGACACAAAGCTCGAACACCGTGTGCTCGTAGACACCGCCGTCGTCTCGGTGAGCAACCAAAACGTGCGTCTGCAGTCCGCAGGCAAGGGCCGCCGCCTCTCCGGCGGTCTCAACCCGAAGACGGACTACGCGCCCGTGGAGTTCGGGGCGCATGCGAAGGGCAAGAGCTACACACGCAAGTCGCGCAACGGCGGAACGCACCGGGTTATGCGAGCGATGAACACGCAGTTCAAGGTGCCGAATCGCCGCGGCTACGTCTTCTACCCAACCGTGCGCGAGTTCGTCCCGCGCGTCGCCAGCTACTACGTGCAGACCACGGTTCGCACGATCGCAAACGCCCTAGAGGGCAAGCAGGAGTAACCATGGCACTCAGTGTCGACATCAACGCGAACGCCCGCGGAGCGCAGTCCCAGGTCAAGGACCTGGGTAAGGCTCTCGAAGGCGTTTCCGACGCACTCGACGACCTCGCCGCCGAAGCTGACACGTCCGGTGGTCGCGTCGAGCGCTCCTTCCGCGAGATGACCAAGGACGCCGAGTCCGCGGAGAAGGCAAACGAACGTCTCGCGAAGTCGGGCAAGAAGGTCGGCGATGACGCGGGCTCAGGGTTCCGAAAGGCCGGTGACGCGTCATCTGAGTTCAAAGACGAGGCGCTGTCGAACCTCTCCGAAGTTACGTCGTCTTTCGACGGCTCGATGGAGTCCGTGGGTGATCTAGTTCAGGGGACGCTTGGTGGTGTTTCCGCGAACCTTGGTCTTATCGGTCTCGCAGCGGCACCCGCCGCTGCCGCCGTCGGTGTCATCACTGACACGTTTGTGAAGGCGAAGGAGGCCTCGGACGAGGCCCGCGACAGCGCATACGAGTACGGCATCACGGTTGCCGAATCAGGCAAGTACGCCGACGCGGCTGCGCGAATAGGCGAACTCACTGGCTCTGTCGAAGAACTCCGCAAAATTCAGGAGATCGCGACGGTTTCGGGCTGGCGTCAGAAGGACGTCCTGACCGCGCTTGCGACGGGCGACGGTATGCCAGCGCTGACGGCGGCATTCAACGAAGGCGCAAACACTACGACGGTGACCGTGGGCCGACTCCAGGAGCTTCAGGGCACCCTCGACGGAACGGCGCTCGGATTCTCCCTCAGCAAGGATGCCGCTCGACTGAACGCGAACGCCCTCTACGACCTCGCTACGACGGCGGGAGAGGCGACCGGCGAAGTAGACGACCTGGGCAACGCGATCGTCACAATGCCCGGAGGCAAACAGGTTGTGATCGACGCGAAGACCAAGACTGCGCACGAGGACATTGACGCTCTCGAACAGCGGCAGCTCCCGCAGAAGACGCAGCCGGTGAAAGTCGTGGTCGACCGGAGCGAGTGGGACAACTGGCGACCGACCGTCAAGAACGGTGAGGTCAAGGCCAAGCCAGCGGTGGGCCGGTACTGGGAATGAACCTCATCACGCACGGTGCCAGCACCATCACACCCACCGAAATTCTCGGGTACACCTCGGAACGCGAGTCCCGGAACATCATCCACGCCATCTTGGGCCGATCGAACCCCGACGTCACGCTACGTCCCGCCGCGCTCCGCACCGGCACGCTGATCATGGGATTCCACGGTGCGAACAGCGAGGCCGACTCCGCGTCCGCTGAAGCGCTCCACGCTACCGGGGGCGTCTTCACGGTGCTCTCCCCCGACCGCGGCACGATCGAGATGTCCTACGTCGCCGCGGGAAGGATCACCAGGGAGCTGGAGGACGAGACCAGAGACGCGTGGGTGCTCCGGGTTGACTTCCAGGAGGTCGCGCCGTGACCACCTCCACGCACATCTACAGCGCGTTCCTGATCGGAACGCCGGATGTGCCCCTGTCAGTTACGGGCGGCTCGGTCACCTTGGACGCGGGCGCAGCTCCGCACGTGCAAGCCGAGATCCGCATCGCAGTTCCCGACGCGCCTACGCTCGCACTTCTTGATCCACGGGAAAGTGCCCGCGTGCGCATTGAGGTTGACGGTGTCTATCCCGCCTTCAGCCTTCACCGCGAGTTCGACTTGAGCTTGCGTGACCGTGACAGCGACCAGGCGGGGGCGGTGTTGACGCTCGCCCTGGCGTCGGATGAAGCGCTCCTAGAGGACTACGCACCTCTCGAAGACGACGCAACGCCGCTGGATCATCAGGCATCGCTGAGAGACCTTGTGGCCTACGTGCTGTCGAAGGTGTCCGGCGCGCTTGCTCCTGGCTCGATCGATCCGCCCGTTCCCGCGCTCGCAGCGTCGGACAACCTGATCCGCAACCCTCGCGTCGCGACCGGCTCCACCGACTGGGCGCTCACCTGGACTTCAGGCGGGCTTAGCTTCAACCGCTACGCATCGGGCGGGCCGTCGTACGCGCCGAGCTACATGCAGATCTATGCGAGCGGCGCGGCGTCGACGGGGGTGTATGCGTACCTCGACCAGCAATCCATCTCGGTCACTCAGGGGCGGCTCTACGTCCTGAGCGTCACGGCGAATCCACCGACCGGGCAGTCGGCATCGCTTGACGCGATCCTGTACGACCAGTCCGGTAACATCGTCGCCTTCGCCACGCCTGCACCGATCATCGGCAACGGTAGCTATCAGCGGGTCCACACGACGTTCTATGCCACCGGCAACGCCTCGCGGGTCCGACCCCGCCTCAACATCGCGAGCATGCCGTACGGGCAGTACTTCAACGTCACTGCTTTCCGCTTAAGCGAGTTCACCGGAGACATCGCAGCCGATCGTCTGTACTTCGACGGCAGCTTCATGGACACGGCTCAGTACGACTACGCCTGGACTCAGGCCAGCCATGCATCAGTCTCGACCCGCAAGCCGCTCGTGGACGCAGCCACACCGGACGGGCTGACATGGAAAGCGGGACAGTCGGCGATCGAGTTCATCCAGCCGATCGTCCAAGCCGCGGGTCTGCGCCTTGTGTGCGACGAGCAACGGGTATGGACACTCCGCGATGAGAATCACTCCGCCAGCGGCTCTCTGAGCATCCGCTACGGGGTAAACATGATCGACGGCACCGACACCATCAGCCGAGACTCGGGTCTGTGGTTTGACGCGCGCGTAACCAACTACACGTGGACAGATAGCTCAGGCACGACCCAGACCCGCACCGACGCCTTTGCGCTCACCCTCCCCTATACGCGCCTTACGACGCTCGATCTGCGCACGGCCTATCCGGGGCCAGGTCGGAGCGAGTACGCCGTTAGACGGGCGCAGGGCCGCGGACGAGAGGTATCCGCGACGGCGGTCGCCGACTGGTCCGCGCACGCCGAGCAACCCATAGCGGTCACTCTCAACGGCGCACCCACTCAGATCGGGCTCACGCAGTCGCTGACGTTCGATCTGGACACCGACCGAATGACGGTCACCACCCGAACAACCGACACCCCCGCGGGCGCAATCGACCTGCTGCCCGGAACCATCGACGCCCTCTCAGGCACGATCGACAGCCTTTAGGAGGCAGCACCATGGCAATCGGAGACGATGCTCTAGCCGCAGGCTTCGCGCTTGTATCCGGCACCACACCGGCCAATCAGATTGACACCGAAGTAAACCGCCTCGCCGACTGGACCGCGAATCGCACCAGCTCAGTGACTCCCGTAGCGAAAGGCGGGACCGGCTCGACCACAGCCGCCGCAGCCCGTACAGCGCTCGGAGTCACCCCCGTGAACATCGGTGCGCCCGAAACCGGAGTCGGGTCGCTGAAATTCACCAGTACCGGATTCGGACGGCTTCTCTGGGAAGCGCCTGGCGTCGCGTACCCGACTGAACTCTGCTCGCTCGGATACGTCGATAGCCTCAATGCATCCCGCATCTCAGACATCAACGCACGCGTCTCGAAGTCGGGCGATACGATGTCCGGTCACCTTTACCTGCCCGCGTCGACTGGCGCATCCTCGGGATACACGGTGGCCTACATCAACGGTGACGGACGAGTTTCGCGCGGCGTCTCCTCGATAAAGTACAAGGACCTTCTAGATGACCCGAACGTTTCCACGCTGGGCAACATCTGGCCAACGCTCCGATGCTTCACTCTGAAGGCCGACGACACCGAAACGCCCGTCCTCGGATACATCGCAGAAGAACTGGCAGGGGAACCCGACACAGACCGCTTCGTCGTGCGCATCGGCGGGGAAGTCGAATCAATCGACTTCATCCAGCTTCTTCTCGCTCAGGTCGCGCAGCTCAACGCGCGAGTTCTGGCGCTGGAAGCTGCCGCGTGAGCCGTCAACCTAGAAGCTGACGAGTTGACGACGGGTGTTTTAGCTCCCGCTTCAGCTCATCGCGAAGGCGATTGAACGTCGACCGGTCCATCGCCTCAGCGCGGGCGATCTGCGCCGCTACCTCATCCGAAACCTGGATGTGATCGCGTAGCGACTCAACCGTCTTCGTGACTTCGCGAGGCTTCGCGAGTTCGAGCAGCGCCTGGGAAAGAATCTTCGCGACCTCCGCCGTCTCAGACTTCGCTGTCTTCGATCGGTTGTAAGCAAAGATCGACACCACTAGCGCGCCAACACCAGCCAGCGCACCAATGTAGTTCGGGATCAAGCCGAGGATGTCGAGCAGTTCCATGCGCCTACCGTAGCTAGCTAACCGTCTTCGGACGGACGCCACGACCACGGACGGTAGGCGATGCCTCCTGGCAAAATGTCGAACTCTCCGCGGACGATCTCGAAGTCGTGGTCGTAGTTGTGCCCAGGCACGTCCCGGATGCCCCACGCCATGAAGACCAGCCAGTGCATCCGAGCCGACGCACGCTGAAGCTCCACACGTACCTCTTCCCAACGCTCGTGGGACTGTTCGCGCGGCTGGTCTGACGGGAGTTCGCGCGTCATCAGCATGATGACATCCGGTCGATCCTCGAACGCCCCCCACTCGTTATGAACGATTGCGTGCCGGTGCTGCATCGCTTCATAGGCAGCCGTGAGCGCGCCCCGCATCATCTCGACCTCTTCGGGGGTCGCGTTCGGCACATCTGCCGCCAGCTTGCGCGCCAGCTTGTGCTTGTCCTTCAGGCTAAACGGCACCTTCGGCACGCCTTGACTCCAGTCCGATCGATGCCTGATCCATGTTTCGAAGTAGCCGTCGATCTTTGCGCCGAGCAAGGCAACCTCACCCGCCTGGTAGGTGATGAGGTCTCCCCCGCTCAACCCGAGCTGTCGGCCTCGCATTACGCGCCTCTAGCGCGCGCCCGAAGCGCGAGAGCGGCGAGCACTTCGTCGTTGGCGGTGTGTATCTGCCCGGTCGGAAAGCGAATCTCATTCAGCCCTCCAAGGTTTGTGAAGCGCTCAACGCCTTCCTCAGCCATCACAATTGTCTCGAATCGGCCTAGCCGACCCTGGGCGAATCCCAACTCATGAATGACGTTTTGACGGGCACGGAGGCCCCCTTCCACGCGGTCAGTCCCGGTCATCACGATGACGGCCGCGCCTGCGCTTGTGATCAAGCCCTCAACCACGTCGAGATTGATCGAACCGGCGCGCGGCTCGGACTCGAACGCGACTACCTCATACCCTTCCTGGGCTGCGATCAAGTCGCGCACGACCTCCCACTTCCGATCCCCGCCGTGGCCGATGAACACCTTCAGCGGCCCGACTGGAGGTTCATTGACGACAAGGGGAAACTCGTTCAAAATCGCGCGGACCGCGTCCAGCGTGGGTACTGCGTGCTCATCAGGCATCTCAACGTGGACATATGTGGACGGGCTTCCGTCCCTGTGCAAGATCATCACGGACGCCTGTCCGGGGTACAGCTGTGGCGAACCCACGTACGTAAACCCGATCTCGAACGCGGTTGCTTCAGTCGGAATGAGATCGCGTAGGTTCTCTTCAACTAAAGAGACCGATGTGTTCGGCGTGATGCGACGGGACCCTATCTCGTACGCCTGCAACGTGGCGATGATGCCGGTGGGCCGGTACATGTCATTCATCCCGATGCTCACGCCGTGGTCGTGGGGACGCTCGGGGTCTGGTGTCTCGTCGTACCAACGAACCAACGGTTCCAACGTCATGCCAACTCGGTAGAGCGTCTGGGGCGTTGGTCGCTGGGTGCCGATGTACTCCGTGACTTGCATGTGGCGATAGTAGCGGGGAGACGAAGGTGCGATGACGCCAGTGCGAAAACTGTAGTCCGTGTCGACATGTCTGCATTTCTAGTGCAGGAACCTCCACTTGGTCGGGCGCGATCCGCAGGGCGCCTCACTGAGGAGGAGGCCCCTCTCCGCGATCGTGTCGATGAGGCGGGTATGCCCGCGCGGGTAGGCCTCCTCGACCCCGCCCGCGAGAAATGCGACGGTGAGAGCATCGACGGCGAGGGCTGCTCGATGCGCGCTCCCATCGATGCCGTAGGCGGCGCCCGACACGACAGTTATGCCGCTGGAGCCGAGTTCGGTCGCCAACTCGCCCGCGACACGATCGCCGTAGGCGGTCGACGCGCGCGCACCGACGATCGCCACGCCCACCGGCGACCTCCGGAGAGCGTCCGTGTCGCCCCGGGCCCACAGGGCAACGGGTTCGTGGTCGCCGAGGTCAGCGAGCGAACGCGGCCAATCCGCGTCTTCGGGGATCACGAGTCGGACACGGGTGCGCCCCGCGACAGCCAGGGCGTCGCTCACCCCGCCCTTCTTCAACCGCGGTATCCAGCGCTCACATCCCCGCTTCAGGTCGTCCGAGTCCATCGCCGGCGGACCACTTCCCGCCGCTGCTGCTACGACGACGCGCAACGCTTCGACGGCTCCCAGAGCGCCGATGAATCTTCCCGCGACGCCGTCGCCCGGCTCCACGAGGGCGCTCCAGATCGCGCGTGCGTATCGGACGACGACGGTGGTGTCGTCGTCATCGACAGCGAGACGGCCGAGGGACTCACGCGCGGTCCGCGGTGTCATGTCGATCTCGATCACTCCCCTGCACCTCTCTTGAGAAACAGCGCGCGTCCGACGTCGTCGATGGACAATTGGGGGCGCTGAGCCAGATCGGCGAGCGACCAGGCGAGTCGAAGAACCCGGTCATATCCCCGGAGCGTCAGCGATCCACGCTGAAGCGCGACATCGAGCGCACGTCGGACGGTCGGCGACGGCGCGCTCGGACCATCGCGCAACCACGTCCCCGGCACCTCCGCGTTGAGCTTCCACGGCGTGCCGGCGAGGCGTGCAGCGGAATGGCGCCGCGCTTCCGCCACGCGTGCACGCGCCTCCGCGGTCGACGTGGGCGCGGCGTGGCCGACGCGGTCGGCCACCGAGACCCGCGCGAGATGGAGTTCGATATCGATGCGATCCAGGAGGGGGCCGGACAGCCGACCCAGATAGCGTCGGATGGCCATCGGCGTGCACACGCACGTGCCGCCGCGTACTCCGTAGTTGCCGCAGGGGCACGGGTTCGTCGCGAGGATGAGCTGGAATCGAGCGGGGAAGAGCGCTGAGAACCCGGTCCGGTGAATCTCGATCGTGCCGTTCTCGAGCGGCTGACGCAGCGCATCGAGGGCCGAAGTCTGGAACTCGCCCGCTTCGTCGAGGAAGAGCACGCCTCCGCTCGCTCGAGCGATCGCACCGGGCCGCACCGACCGCGACCCGCCTCCGACGAGTGCGGCGACGCTGACGCTGTGATGCGGAGCTTCGAAGGGAGGCGTCCGCGAGAGATCAGTGACGGCATGACCCGCGAGTGAACGAATCGATGCGCAGGCCAACGCATCAGCGTCGTCGAGATCGGGGAGGATGCCGGGCAGGCGGCGTGCGAGCATCGTCTTCCCGGCGCCGGGCGGACCGGACATCAAGAGGTGATGGCCGCCGACGGCTGCCACGACCAGCGCCTCGACGGCTTCGGGCTGGCCCACGACGTCGGAGAGATCGACGCGGGGCGGCGCCGGCACAGGCTCGGCGTTCAGCTGGACGGCATCGACATCGTCGACCACGACCTCCGCGCCGTGCAGTGCCGCGACGGCAGCGAGGCTCGCCGCTCCGTGAACCTCGATCGTGTCCACGAGGCTCGCCTCTTCGAGGTTCGCCAGTGGCACGACGACTCGGCGCAATCCTGCGCGTGCTGCAGCGACGACCGCCGGGAGCACCCCCGGTACCGGCCTGAGCCGTCCGTCGAGGCCCAGCTCACCCACATGCGCAGTGCTCATGAGCGAAGCCGCATTCCACGTGCCCTCCGTCGCAAGCGCAGCCACGGCGATCGCGACGTCGAACCCCGATCCGTGCTTCGGCAGGTTCGCGGGCGAGAGATTGACGGTCAGCTTTCGTCGAGGGAGCTCGAGGCCGCTGTTCGCGGCCGCGTTGTGGACGCGCTGCGCCGCTTCGCCGAGTGCCTTGTCAGCGAGTCCGATGATCCGGAAATCGGGTTGCTGGTTCGAGAGATCGGCCTCGACCTCGACGAGGTGTCCATCCACGCCGCTCAAGGCGACGGACCACGTACGAGCGAGGCTCATCGCAGTTCGAGATCCGGGAGCATCTCGACGCGGGCTGTTGCGGGCTCCGGTCCGAGGACTCCGATCGCCGCGAAGCGCAGGCGTCCATAGCTGACAGAAGTCCGATGCTCGGCGATCCACGCCATCGCCAATCGCCACAGGCGGGCGCGCTTGACGGCATTGATGGCCGCGAGCGGATGGCCGAAGTCCTCACTGCGGCGGGTCTTGACCTCGACGACGACGAGATCGCTCCCGAGGCTCGCCACGATGTCGATCTCGCCGGCGCGACACCGCCAGTTGCGATCGAGAACGGTATAGCCGAGGTCCTGAAGGTGTCGAACGGCGCGGTCTTCGCCCGCGCGGCCCAGTTCGTCTTTTGCTGCCATGTGCCCAGCGTGGGCGACGGCCTACTTCTGGTGCGGCAGCTTCTCGACATCCGTGGAGGACACGGCGGTGAGGCCCCGCTGGGGAGGAGAAGACGACATCAAGAGTCGAGTGAGAGTTCCTCGGGGAGGTGGAAGTCGCGCCGTGACAGTTCCTCGACGTTGACGTCCTTGAACGTGAGCACGCGAACGCTCTTCACGAAGCGATCGGCGCGGTAGATGTCCCATACCCAGACGTCCGTCATCGAGATCTCGAAGTAGAAATCGTGCTCCGTGTCGCGCCGGACGACGTTCACCTCGTTCGCGAGATAGAACCTCCGCTCGGTCTCGATCACATACTGGAACTGCGACACGACATCGCGGTACTCCTTGTACAGCGCCAGCTCGAGCTCGCGGTCATAGTCCTCGAAGACGTCGTCATCCATGGTTCATCCATCCTAGATCGCCCACGTCGTCAGAAGAGGGTCGGGGCGTCGGCGATGGCCCAGGACGCCCGGTGGTGCGTGCTGAGTCCATGGGAGCGGATCGCGTCGCGATGCGTCGCGCTCGCGTATCCCTTGTTCCGTTCCCACGCGTACACGGGCTCTTCGGCATGCAGGCGCGTCATGAGGTCGTCGCGCGCGACCTTGGCGATGACGGATGCCGCGGCGGCGCTCGCACAGTCGCGGTCGGCCTTGACGACAGGGCGCACACGGAGTCCCTCCGCTCCGGCCGCCGTGATGTAGTCGTAGTTGCCGTCGAGGATCACGATGGCGTCCTCGGTCACGATGCCGTGGGCACGGAGATCCGCGAGAGCGCGGATCGTCGCAAGCCCCAACGCGCGCATGATGCCGATCTCGTCGATCTCGGCTGAACTCGCCCATCCGACGGCGCTCGCTGAGACCCACGATGCCGCGCGCGCGGCGACATCGGCACGCCGCGCTTCGGGCACGAGCTTCGAATCGCGGAGTCCCTGCGGTATCCGCTTCCGGGATCGCTGAGCATCGATGACGGCCGCCCCGACGGCGACGGGGCCCGCCAAGGCGCCCCGTCCGACCTCGTCGCACGCGATGACGAGGGAGTGATCCTTCAGAAGCCGGCGCTCCAGGGTGAGCCGGGGATCCGCCACCGTCACGGGCCGGCGCTCTCCGCTTCGGGGTCGGGCACACCGGCGAAGACCTCGTGGTGGAAGTCGAGGAGTCCCCAACGGTCGAAGGGCCAAGTGACGACGAACGCACGCCCGACGACGTTGTCGACGGGGACGAATCCACGTCCGGGCTGATCGGTGTTGTAGCGGGAATCCTTCGAACGATTCCGATTGTCCCCGAGCACCCAGAGGCTTCCCTCGGGTACCGTCACGTCGAATGCGTCGGCGGACGCCGGGCTGCCCCCGGGGAGCTTCGTGTACGACGTCTCGTCGATCGCGACGCCGTTCACCGTGATCTGGCCGAGGTCGTTGCAGCACACGACGTGGTCTCCCGGCAACCCGATGATGCGCTTGACGAGGTGGTCGTCACTGTCGGGAGCCGTCAGGCCCACGAGAGAGAGCACCCAGTCGACCGCCTCGACGACGGGCGCTCGCTCCGGCCGGTTCGATGGCGGAAGCCACCCGCCCGGGTCACGGAAGACGACGATGTCGCCCCGCTCGTACGCCCCGAATCGCGGTGTCAGCTCGTCGACGAAGATGCGATCATCCACCATGAGCGTGTCCTCCATCGACCCCGAGGGGATGTAGAACGACCGGATCACGAACGTCTTGACGAGGAACGACACCAAGACCGCGATGAGCACGATCACGACGACGTCGCGCAGGAAGATGAGCCATCCCCGACTCCTGCTCGGCGTCTCTGCCATCAGGGTCGAGGTGGGCGCCGGCTCAGGGGCCGCCGACTGCTGCGTGGTCATGGGTTTCCTTCGGAGACGGGATCCACCGTCCATCGGTGATCCCACCCCCCAAGGTTCGCACATGGAAGCTCGGACGACGGGCACGACGGTGTGGTTCACGCGGCGGGTCGGAACGACCCTGCACGCACGAATGCCCCGGACCTCAGTCCGGGGCATTCTCGAAAGCGCGTCAGTTGTCGCGCTTCTCCTTGATCTTGGCCTTCTTGCCGCGAAGGTTGCGCAGGTAGTAGAGCTTGGCGCGGCGGACGTCACCACGCGTCACGACCTCGATGTGGTCGATGACGGGGCTGTGGACGGGGAACGTACGCTCCACGCCGACCTGGAAGCTGATCTTGCGGACCGTGAAGGTCTCGCGCACGCCATCACCGGAGCGACCGATCACGACGCCCTGGAAGACCTGGATACGCGAGCGGTTGCCCTCCGTGATGTTGACGTGCACCTTGACAGTGTCGCCGGGGGCGAAGACGGGGATGTCGGAACGCAGCGATGCTGCGTCGACGGAGTCGAGGATCTGCATGATCGTCTCTCTCTGCGACCGCCACAGGTCGACCGCGGGAAGAAGTGAAATGGAAGTGGTGCACCCGATGTCACCGGACGGATCGCGGCGAGCGGACTCCCCTGAGGCAGAGCCGGGTCAGGGCACAAAGATCTATTCTGCCATGCCGGCGCGGGCTCGCAAAACCAGAACGGATGGGAGGGCTACGGCGCGGACCGCTCCCGACTTTCCGTGATGACGATGATGTCATCCGGTGTGCTCCGAGCTGGCTCCGGCGCCGGAGCCGGGATGTACCCGAGGCCTTCTGTCGTACGGAGGACGAATCGCGAGGGCCGTGCCTCACTCCACAGCTGCCAGAACTCCAGCCACAGCAGTCCGACGCCGACAGCCATGGCTGCGACGAACAACGGGGCCCACCACGTCGGGTTGAAGAATCCCAGGGCGATGACGAGTGCGTGCCAGATCGCGAAGGCTCCCACATCCCACCAGGACACGGCGCGTTCGGCACGAACGGTGCCTCGGGCGCGCACGAGGAGTGTGAGAATCACCTGCCACACGAAGATGCCGGGAATCGCGAAGAAGACCCACAGGAGCGCCCAGCCTCCGGCACCGGTGACGATCCAGCCGACCAGCATCCACAGGGGGAGAACGAAGGCGGCCGGGATCAGCCACCAGAAGAACAATCGCCGGACCACCATGTGTCAGATGTTACGCCTGCCGGAACGGGTCGGCACGGCGTGCGCGGGCACCCGCGGCATCCTCCCAGGTCGCCCGGAACCGCCCGGGTCGGAGAGAATGGAGAGCTGTCAGAGAGGAACCACCATGATCGAGCTGCGCACTCCCGCCGAGATCGACGCCATGAGGCCCGCGGGCCGCTTCGTCGCGGAGACTCTCGCGACCTTGCGCGACGAGACCACGGTCGGCACCAACCTCTTGGCGATCGATCGGCGCGCGCACGACCTCATCCGCCGTGCCGGCGCAGAGAGCTGCTACATCGACTACCACCCGTCGTTCGGGGCCAGCCCTTTCGGCAAGGTCATCTGCACGTCGATCAACGACGCCGTTCTCCACGGACTCCCCTTCGACTACTCCCTGCGGGATGGCGACCTCGTCACACTCGACTTCGCCGTCTCGGTCGACGGCTGGGTCGCCGATTCGGCGGTGTCCTTCATCGTGGGTACCCCGCGGGATGAGGACCTCGCTCTCATCGACACGACGGAGCGCGCTCTCGATGCCGCGATCGCCGCAGCAACGGTCGGAAACCGCATCGGCGACATCTCCCACGCGATCGCCGGCGTCGCACACGCCGACGGCTACCGGATCAACACGGACTTCGGCGGACACGGTGTCGGACGCGAGATGCACGGCGATCCCCATGTCCCCAATGACGGCAAGGCCCACCGCGGCTACCCGCTGCGCGCGGGGCTCGTGCTCGCGCTCGAGCCGTGGTTTCTGCAGACCACCGACGAACTCGTGACCGATCCTGACGGATGGACGCTGCGCTCGGTCGACGGCTCGCGCGGTGCCCACTCGGAGCACACGATCGCCATCACGGCCGACGGCCCGATCGTCCTGACGGATCGGTCCTTCCTCGGGGTCCACTGACGCGGTCTACGGAAGCGTCTCCGAGGCGCCCGAGCCGACGACGTGGACGCGCACGTTGTTCGTCGTCCCCGCACGGCCGGGAGGAGCGCCCGCCGTCATCACGACGCGATCACCCACTTTCGCGAGTCCTTCACGCAACAGGACGTCGTCGATGATCTCGATCAGCTCGTCGGTCGACTCTCCGCGCGGCACGAGGTACGTCTGCACCCCCCAGATGACGGTGTTGCGCGCACGCGCACCGGGGAGATCCGTGAAAGACACGATGGGAACCGGATGCCGCAGCCGTGACATCCGACGAGCGGAATCCCCGGACTGGCTGAAGACGCAGACGTAAGAAGCGTCGACGAATTCCGCGATGCTCGCCGCGGCGAGGGTCAGGGCACCCCCCTGCGTACGAGGCCTCGTCCCGAGCTCCGGGATGCGGTCGAGCCCCTGGCGCTCGGTCGACTCGATGATCCGCGCCATCGTTTCGACGACCGCGACGGGGTGCGCGCCGACGCTCGTCTCGCCGGAGAGCATGACGGCATCCGCACCGTCAAGAACCGCGTTCGCGACATCGGACGTCTCGGCCCGAGTGGGCACGGGATTCTCGATCATCGACTCGAGCATCTGCGTCGCGACGATGACCGGCTTCGCCCATCGGCGCGCCAACTCGATCGCTCGCTTCTGAACGACGGGGACGCTCTCGAGCGGCAGCTCGACGCCGAGATCTCCGCGCGCGACCATGACGCCGTCGAACGCATCGATGATCTCCTGCAGATGCGTCACGGCCTCGGGCTTCTCGATCTTCGCGATGAGTGGAAGATCTCTTCCCTCTTCGGCCATGATGACGCGCGCCCGGTGCACGTCGCGCGGACTGCGCACGAAGGAAAGAGCGACCATGTCCGCGCCGCGGCGGAGCGCCCACCGGAGATCCTCCTCGTCCTTCGGGCTCATCGCCGGCGTCGTCACAGCGACTCCGGGGAGATTCATCCCCTTGTTGTCGGAGACTTCGCCGCCGACGACGACCTCGGTGACGACGCGCACCCCATCGGTCGCCCGCACGCGGAGGCGCACCTTTCCGTCATTGACCAGGATCGTGTCGCCCGGCGCGACATCGGCGGCGAGATGTGGATACGTCGTCCCGACGATCTCCTTGGTCCCGACGACGTCCTCGGTCGTGATCGTGAACTCGTCTCCCGCTTCGAGCGTGTGCGGTCCATCGGCGAACCGGGCAAGCCGGATCTTCGGCCCCTGAAGATCCACGAGTATGCCGACCGCCCGACCCGTCGAGTCGCTTGCGCGGCGGACGTGCGAGAACAACAGATCGTGCGCGTCGTCATCGCCGTGGCTGCGGTTCAGCCGTGCGACGTCGAGACCCGCTCTGACGAGAGCCTCGACGACGTCGTAGTCCTGCGTCGCCGGGCCCAGGGTGGCGACGATCTTGGCGCGGCGCATGCGGACCTCCTCGAGGGTGTGGTCCCACTCTGGCCCATGACGGACGGCTACCGATGTCACTGACGTGACGATGTCGTGACGGATCCGCGCCATCGACGCGCGATCGTCAGTCGAGGAGATCCGGTCGACGCTGTTTCGTCCGCTCGAGCTGCTGCTCGTGCCGCCACTCGGCGACCTTGCCGTGGTGTCCGCTGAGAAGCACATCCGGCACGTCGTAGCCGCGCCAGGAAGCGGGCTTCGTATACGACGGATACTCGAGCAATCCGTCCTCGTGAGACTCCTCGACGAGACTCTCGGGGTTGCCCACGACGCCCGGAACGAGCCTTCCGATCGCCTCGATCATTGCCATGGCGGCCACCTCGCCGCCGTTGAGCACGTAGTCACCGAGGCTGATGAGGCGCACCTCCCCCAGCGTCGCGGCGTAGGAGAAGACGCGCTCGTCGATGCCCTCGTACCTTCCGCATCCGAACACGAGGTGCGGAGAATCGGCCAGTTCGCGCGCCGTCGACTGTGTGAATCGCTCCCCCGCAGGCGACGGGAAGACGAAGACGGGTCTGCTGTCGGCATCCGCGGCGATCGCATCGAGTGCGAGCCCCCACGGCTCAGGAGTCATGACCATTCCGGCCCCGCCCCCGTACGGAGTGTCGTCCACCGTGCGATGCCTGTCGTGGGCGTGGTCGCGAAGATCATGAACCCGCACGTCGAGCAGACCCCGACCGCGGGCCTTGCCGAGCAGAGACACCTCGAGGACGTCGAAGAACGACGGGAAGATCGTGACGACGTTGATGCGCATCGTGTCGGTCCTAGCGGGACTGGTGCTCGCGGACATCCGACGAGGCTGATGCATCGGTCTCGTCGTCGACGGCCTCCGACTCCCCGTCGAGGTCTGCGGTGGACTCGGCATCGGGCATGTCGTCCTCGGCCGGCAGGTCTTCGAACAGCCCGGCGGGCGGGGTGACGAGCACTCGTCCCGCGCGTACATCGACTTCGGGCACGATGGCCTTCACGAACGGAACGAGCGTCTCGCGCTCATCCTCGGCTCGGACGACGAGGAGATCTTGCGAAGGCAAGTGGTCGACACGGACGACACGACCGACGACGACGTCATCGCGCACGACGTCGAGTCCCACGAGCTGGTGGTCGTACCACGCGTCTTCTTCGTCGGGGGCGGCTGCGGCGTCCTCGTCGATCCAGAGAATGGCGCGCAGAAGCTCCTCAGCGGCGCTGCGATCGTCGACGCCCTCGAAGAAGACGACGGCGTGGCTGTTCATCCACCGGAATTCACGGACGGTCAACGACTTGCCGTGCCACGGCGAAGAGTCGGGAACCTGCAGCGTGAACGTCGCGCCCGGCACGAAGCGGCCGTCGGGATCGTCGGTATAGAGCTCGAGCTTGAAGGCGCCCTTGAGGCCGTGCGCCTTGACGAGGCGCCCGACGCGCAGCTGCGCGCGTCCTGTGGGCGCGGAGGGACGAGGTGCACGGCCATCGCCGCCCACCGATTCGACGGCGGCCATCAGTCGTCGGCGACGTCGACGCGGACGCGGCGCCCGTCGGCGAGGGCTGAGATCAGCGTGCGAAGTGCTTTGGCCGTGCGGCCGCCGCGCCCGATGACGCGACCCCGGTCGTCGGGGTGCACATGCACCTCGAGGACGTCACCGCGCGGTGACGTGGACGACTGGATGCGGACGTCGGCAGGGTGATCGACGATCCCCTTGACGACGTGTTCGAGCGCGGCGGCGAGCAACGGCTTACTCTGCGTCGGTCTCGGCGGCGGGCTCGCTGGCTTCAGCGGGCTCGTCGGCCTTCTTCTCGGCCTTGGGCTGGACGACAGACTTCTTCGACGAGTCGACCTCGAACGGGACCTTCTCGGGAGCGGTCTTCACCGTCGAGACGGCGTTCTCGTCGCCCTGGAACCGACCCCAGTCGCCCGTGAGCTTGAGCAGGGCACGCACCTGCTCGGTCGGCTGAGCGCCGACTCCGAGCCAGTACTGCGCACGGTCGGAGTCGACCTCGATGAACGAGGGCTCCTCGGTGGGGTGGTACTTTCCGATCTCTTCGATGACACGACCATCGCGCTTGGTACGCGAGTCGGCCACGACGATGCGGTAGTACGGCGCACGGATCTTGCCGAGACGCTTGAGACGGATCTTTACAGCCACGATTCTCCTGAAACGAGTGGAAGTGAATGAACGTCGCCTGGAGCGTGGGGTGCACACCCGGCGGAAGCTCTGGAATGGACGAGGTGCTGGATTAGAGGGTCGAGCACCGGCATCCGACCCTCTATTCTGCCAGATGACACGGCCTGTCGCGAAACCGTGAATCGCGCCGGGTCGCGTGCGAGACTTGCCGGATGACGGAGGCCTTCGCCACTTCTGCCCGCTCGTCGGTCGGTGTCGAGTGGGAATTGATGCTGGTGGATCCCGAGAGCGGCGAACTCGTCGGGCGAGCGCCCGAGATCATCGACGCCCTCGCCGACCGCTTGGAGCATGAGCGCCATACCGTCACGAGCGAGCTGCTGACGAACACCGTCGAGGTGACAAGCGGCATCGGCGACACGGTCGCCGCCGCGATCGACGATATCGCCGACGCCATCAGCGCCGTGCGCTCCGTGAGCGATCCGCTCGGCGTCGAGCTCATGTGCGCGGGAAGTCACCCCTTCGCCCAGTGGTACGACCAAGAGGTCACGGATAAGACGCGCTACCACAAGCTCATCGAACGCACCCAGTGGTGGGGGCGGAACATGATGATCTGGGGCATTCATGTGCACGTAGGCGTGGAAGACGTCAACAAGGTCTTCCCCATCATCAACGCGCTCGCGACGTATCTGCCGCATATGCAGGCGATCTCGTCGTCCAGCCCGTTCTGGGCGGGCGAGCGGACCGGATACGCGTCGAACCGGAGCCTCGTGTTCCAGCAGCTCCCGACAGCCGGTCTCCCCTGGCCGCTCACCGATTGGAGCGAGTTCGAGGACTATCTCGAAGACATGGCGCGCACCGGTGTGATCGAGGACTCCTCAGAGGTGCGCTGGGACATCCGCCCGGCGCCCAGGTGGGGGACGATCGAGGTGCGGGCCTGCGACGGCATGTCGACGCTTCCCGAACTCGCCGCCCTGGCAGCGCTCGTGCAGGTGCTCGTCGAGCACTTCTCCCGCGAACTCGACGAAGGCCGCACGCTCCCCACGCTGCAACCCTGGTTCGTGCGCGAGAACAAGTGGCGCGCCGCGCGGTACGGGCTCGAGGCCCGCCTCATCGTCGACGCCGACGGAACCCAGCGGCTCGTGACCGACCATCTGCGGGAGACGGTCGACCGTCTGGCCGACGTCGCCGCCGAACTGAAGTGCGCTCGGGAGTTCGCGGGTCTCGACGCGATCCTCACGCAGGGATCTTCGTCCACACGGCAGATGCTCGTGGCGGATGCCGCGGACGGCGACCTCCGCGACGTCGTCCAGCACCTCATCCGCGAGTTCCGGGCAGGGCCCACGCTACGCGAGCACTTGGCCAACCTCGCGACCTGACGCGGCCTCGGCCGCGGAAAGCACTCAGCCCCGGCCGAGCATCTTCTGCAGCTCGGCGAGATCTGCTTCGCTCGGCGCGCCCTTCGCGCCGCCGAGTCCGAAGCCCGATCCTGTCGGCGTGGAAGAAGCCTGAGCCGCGATGCCGGCGTTCTCGGCCGCACGCTTGGCGGGATTGCCCGAACGCGAGCCCTTCGCCTTCGGCTGCTTGCCGCGCTTCGCCGACGCTCCGGGACGCGACCCCGGGATGGGCCCCATGCCCGGGATGTTGGGGGTGCCGCCACGCGCGACGGTCTTCATCATCTTCGCAGCCTGATCGAAGCGCTGGACGAGCTGATTGACCTCGGTGACCGTGACACCCGATCCCCGTGCGATACGCAGGCGCCGCGATCCGTTGAGAACCTTGGGGTTCCGGCGCTCGACGGGCGTCATAGACCGGATGATCGCCTCGGTGCGACCGATCTCGCTCTCGTCGAAGTCGTCGAGCTGCTGCTTCATCTGGCCCATGCCCGGCAGCATCCCGAGCATCTTCTTCATCGAGCCCATCTTCTTGAGCTGCTGCATCTGCTCGAGGAAGTCTTCGAGGGTGAAGGTCTCGGTGGCGAGCTTCTCGGCCATCTTCATGGCTTCGGCCTCGTCGAAGGCCTCCTGCGCCTGCTCGATGAGGGTGAGAATGTCACCGAGGTCGAGGATGCGCGAAGCCATCCGGTCGGGGTGGAAGGCCTCGATGTCGTCGAGTCCTTCACCGGTCGACGCGTAGATGATGGGGCGCCCTGTGACGGAGGCGACCGAAAGTGCGGCACCACCGCGCGCGTCGCCGTCGAGCTTCGACAGGACGACACCGGTGAAGTCGACGCCGTCCTGGAACGCCTTCGCCGTGTTGACGGCGTCCTGTCCGATCATGGCGTCGATGACGAAGAGCACTTCGTCGGGGTCTGTCACCTTGCGGATGTCAGAGGCCTGCTTCATCAGCTCCGCGTCGACACCGAGACGGCCCGCCGTATCGATGATGACGACGTCGTGCTGCTGGCGGCGAGCGACCTCGACACCCTCGCGCGCGACGCGGACGGGATCGCCCACACCGTTGCCGGGCTCGGGAGCGTAGATCGCCGCGCCCGCGCGCTCGGCCACGACCTGGAGCTGGTTGACCGCGTTGGGACGCTGGAGGTCGGCGGCGATGAGGAGGGGCGTGTGCCCGTCCTTCTCGAGCTGACGCGCGAGCTTTCCCGCGAAGGTCGTCTTACCCGAGCCCTGGAGGCCCGCGAGCATGATCACGGTCGGCGGGTTCTTGGCGAACTGGAGGCGGCGCTGCTGTCCGCCGAGGATCGCGACGAGCTCTTCGTTGACGATCTGGACGACCTGCTGTGCGGGGTTGAGCGCCCGATTGACCTCATCGCCGAGCGCTCGCCCTCGGACCTTGGCGGTGAACTCCTTGACGACGGGGAGAGCGACGTCGGCGTCGAGGAGGGCCCGACGGATCTCGCGGACGGTGCCGTCGACGTCGGCGGGTGTGAGCTTGCCCTTGGTCCGCAGATTGCGGAACGTATCGGTGAGCCGGTCGGAGAGTGTGCCGAAAGTCGCCATGGTGACGATCAGTTTACGCGCCCGGCGCGTCGCCGTCCTCCGACCCCAGCTCTTGGAAGAGCGTGAGCTGCAGATCCGCCGGGCCGCGCAACCGCGCGTTGATCGATCCCCAGGGTGTAGGACGAGCGGATGCTTCGACCTCGGCGCCCCTCTCGGAGAGTCGCGCCGCCGTGGACCTCGCGTCGTCGACTTCGAGCGCGACGCGAAGCCGATCGCTCTGCCCCCCATCGGTCTCGACACGGTCGATGAAGGAGATCTGAGCGAAGTTCGCCAGCTCGAGCGTCGCGCGTCCCGCCTCCAGGATGGCGACGCGCGCCCCGCCGTCGGCTTCGTAGGCGCCGACTTGCGGCATCCCGACCGCGTCGCGGTAGAACGCGAGGGTCCGGTCGAACTCGGGCGCGTGGACGACGAGACGCAACTGCCTCACGGCACCCGGCGGCGTGACGGGCGTCGTGCGCGCCGCGATGGTCGACGCGCGCTGCAGGAAGGAACGGAGCGAGGTGCGGCCCGCACCATCCAGCGCCCACGCCTCGATCGCCGACAGCACCGCTCCTCCCCACGCGGCACCGGCGACTTCGGCCGCCAACCGATCTGCGCCGTCTTTCTGCAGCCGGTCGACGACGGCCCGCGCGACGCGCGCGCGGCGGACGGCGCCCTCACGCGCGAGTTCATCGACGAGCCCCATCGCGGCCGCGTTGACGATCGCGAGCGCCAGTGGATCCGGCGTGAAGCCGGTCGCGAGCTCCGCGACAGCGCGTTCGACGCTCGACACCGGCTCGCTGGCGGACGTCTCGCGGACGTCTCTCTCGAACGCGGTGAGGCGCTCGTCGAGCCCCGCCCACAGCACATCGGACTTCGACGCGAAGTAGTTGAAGAAGCTCGAACGGCTCACGCCGGCGCGAGACGCGATGTCGGCGATCGACGTGTTCTCGAACCCGCGCTCGAGGAAGAGTTCGCACGCCGCGTCGGCAAGCGTCTCGCGCGATGAAGCTCGTGGTCGTCCGGCGCGCGGTTCGTTCGTCACGACTCCACGGTATTGCGCGCGCACCGATCTCGTCACGACGGGTATTGTTGGACTGCGTCTTTCAATACACCGAGAGGGTCGTCATGCTGGACATCCGCGTCGAGGGTCTGAACCCCGACTTCGTGCCGTATCGAGACGGCTGGGAGTTGCAGCGCCGCATCCACGCCGATGTCGTGTCGGGAATCCGCGATGACACTCTCCTGCTCCTCGAGCACGAGGCCGTCTACACAGCGGGGAAGCGCACCGAGCCGCATGAGCGCCCGATGGACGGGACTCCCGTCATCGATGTGGATCGAGGCGGGAAGATCACGTGGCACGGGCCCGGACAGCTCGTCGGCTATCCCATCGTCCGACTTCGAGAACCGGTCGACGTCGTCGCCCATGTGCGGCGCATCGAACAGCTCCTCATCGATGCCCTCCGCGCACACGGCGTCGACGGCTATCAGGTGGCCGGACGCAGCGGCGTGTGGGTGCGACGTCCACTCACCGAGGACAAGGTCGCCGCGATCGGCGTGCGTGTGGAGAAGGGCGTCACTATGCACGGGTTCGCTGTGAACTGCGACAACACACTCGCGGGATTCCGCGACATCGTCCCGTGCGGGATCACCGACGCGGGAGTCACGACGGTGAGCGAAGTGGTGGGCGAGGTCGTGACGCCGCGGGACGTCCTGGACACGATCGCGCGTGTTTTCGAAGCCGAGTACTCGGCGGTCCCCGCATGAGCGCCTGTGGCACGCCCGGATCCGCCCCATCGACGGCTCCGGGAGGACGCAAGCTCCTCCGACTGGAGGTGCGCAACGCCCAGACGCCTATCGAGCGGAAGCCCGAGTGGATCAAGACGCGCGCCAAGATGGGGCCCGAGTACACGGCCCTCCACTCCCTCGTGAAGGACGAAGGTCTCCACACCGTCTGCCAGGAGGCCGGCTGCCCCAACATCTACGAGTGCTGGGAGGACCGCGAAGCCACCTTCCTCATCGGAGGGAGCCAGTGCACCCGGCGCTGCGACTTCTGCCAGATCGACACGGGGAAGCCTGCCGACTATGACACCGACGAACCGCGGCGGGTCGCGGAGAGCGTGCAGCGGATGCAGCTCCGCTACGCGACCGTCACGGGCGTCGCGCGCGACGATCTCGCCGACGGCGGCGCGTGGCTCCACGCAGAGACGGTGCGCCGCATCCACGCCGACAATCCGGGCACGGGAGTCGAGATCCTCGCGACCGACTTCAACGGCGACCCCGCGCTCCTCGGCGAAGTCTTCGACAGCCGACCCGAGGTCTTCGCCCATAACGTCGAAACGGTGCCCCGGATCTTCAAACGCATACGTCCGGCGTTCCGCTACGACCGGTCGCTCGGAGTGCTGACGCACGCGCGGAACGCGGGCCTCATCACGAAGTCCAACCTGATTCTCGGGATGGGTGAGGAGCCCGAGGAAGTCGTCGCCGCCCTGCACGACCTGCATGACGCGGGAACCGACATCATCACGATCACGCAGTACCTTCGGCCCTCACCGCGTCACCTGCCGGTCGCGCGGTGGGTCAAGCCCGCCGAGTTCGTCGAGTTCAAGCAGGAGGCGGAGCGGATCGGGTTCCTGGGCGTGCTTGCGGGGCCTCTTGTCCGGTCGTCCTACCGGGCGGGGCGGCTGTGGGCGCAATCGATGCTCGCGAAGGGTCGCGACATCCCCGAAGAGCTGTCCCATCTGGCGGCGGACATCGCGCAGGAAGGGTTGGCTTTCGCGCAGGCCGTGTGAGGCGTCAGTCCGCGCTCGTCACCGACAGGACATCCCCGTCGGAGTCGAGGTTGACGAGCAGGACCTCGTCGGCAGAATCGGGATCCAGCGCGTACTCCAAGACCGCGAACGGGTCGGCGCCGCCGTGCTCGTCGGCGAGAATCGTCATGCTCATGAACTGGAGCGAGCGGATGATGTCGATCGCGACGTCGCCAGAGATATCCACGAGCAGATCCTCGAGCTCCTCGCCGAGCTCCTCCTGCTGCTGCAGGACGTACTCCGTCACTTCGCTCGTGCGATCGGTGAGTTCGTTCACCATCGCGTTCCGCGCGGAAAGATCGATCGTCTCGAGCGCGCTGATGAGCCCGGCCGCCATGTCGAGCGCAGCCTCGGAGACGTCGTCCTGATCGGGGGCCGTGAGGTCGATCGTCACGCTCTGATCACCGAGTTCGACGTTCTCGGACCAGAAGATGGACCCGTCGGGGCCGGACTCGAGGAGTCCGAAGTAGTCGTGCTCGATCGCCATATCCCCATGAAACCAGCCGCGGGCGTACCGCGGAAGTCCTGGACGGCGCGCCGCCGGATCAGTCGACGAGCGCGGCAGCGAAGACGTGCGGCGTGAAGCCGGTCAAATCGCCGATGCCCTCACCCTGACCGAGGAGCTTGACCGGGATGCCGGTCTTCTCCTGCACCGCCAGAACGAAGCCGCCCTTGGCGGAGCCGTCGAGCTTCGTCAGCACGAGCCCCGTGACACCCGCGTGCTCGAGGAAGGCCTGGGCCTGCATGACGCCGTTCTGTCCCGTCGTGGCATCCAGCACGAGGAGGACTTCACTGATCGGCGCCTGCTTCTCGATGACGCGACGGATCTTCGTGAGTTCGTCCATCAGGCCGCCCTTCGTATGCAGGCGCCCCGCTGTATCGACGAGGACGATCTCCGTTCCCGTCCGCTTGGCGTAGTCGATGGTCTGGAAGGCGACGGATGCCGGATCCTGCCCCTCCTGCTGGGGGCGGACGATCGCCGCTCCCCCACGCTCGGCCCACGTTGCGAGCTGATCGACGGCGGCTGCGCGGAAGGTGTCGGCGGCACCCACGACGACGGAGCGTTCGTAGCGCTGGAGGAACTTCGCGAACTTGCCGATCGTCGTGGTCTTGCCGACACCGTTGACGCCGACGACGAGGACGACGGCGGGGCGCTCGGTGAGCTTGAGCGTCGTGTCGAACTTCGCGAAGTGCTCTTCGAGCGTCTCCTTCAGCATCCGCTGGAGATCACGAGGATCCGTCGTGCGGTAGCGCTCCACCTTGTCGCGCAGCTCGTCGACGATGCGCTCCGTGATGTCGGGACCGAAGTCGGCCGTGATCAGCGCCGTCTCGAGGTCGTCCCACGTGTTCTCGTCGATCGTGGGCTTGACGAACATGCCGCGCAGTGCGCGCCCGAGTGACCATGAGCTCTCAGCCATCCTCACAGCCTATGCCGAGGCGCGCTCGCTGATCCGCTGCCCGACGACCGCCGAGACGCCGTCCTGCCGCATCGAAACACCGTACAGAGCGTCGGCGATCTCCATCGTGCGCTTCTGATGCGTGATCACGATGAGCTGGCTCGACGTGCGGAGCTGCTCGAAGACGCCCAGAAGCCGACCGAGGTTCGCATCGTCGAGAGCGGCTTCGACCTCGTCGAGGATGTAGAACGGGCTGGGCCGCGCCTTGAAGATCGCGGTCAGGAGTGCCACGGCGGCGAGTGAGCGTTCGCCACCGGAGAGGAGCGAGAGTCGCTCGATCTTCTTGCCGACCGGGCGCACCGACACTTCGATCCCCGTCGTGAGGGGATCGTCGGGGTTGGTCAGCGAGATGCTGCCCGTCCCTCCGGGGAAGAGGATCGGGAACACTTCTCCGAAGGCGACGCGCGTGTCCTCGAAGGCCGCGAGGAAGATCGTCTGCATCCGCTCGTCGAGCTCTTCGATGATCGTGACGAGGTCCTTGCGCGTCTGAGCGAGGTCGGCGAGTTGTTCCGTGAGGAACTTGTGGCGCTGCTCGAGCGCGGCGAACTCCTCGAGCGCGAGCGGGTTGACCCTCCCCAGCTGCCCGAGCTTGCGCTCGGCATCCTGGAGCCGACGGCGCTGCTGCGCACGGTCGTAGGGGATGCCCTCTTCGTCGTCCTCCCCCGCGATCAACTGGTCCGGCCCATATTCTCTGAGCAGAATATCTTCGTCCAACCCGAGTTCCGACGCCACGCGATCGACGAGTCCCGTCACATGCAGGCGCTTCTCGTGGATCTGCAGTTCCAACGTGTGGACGCTCTCGGTGAGGCCCGCGAGTCGCTCGCGCGCCGTGGACTCCTGCCCCCGTAGCTCCGCGAGTTCGGCCGTCAGCGCGGTGCGCGCCGACTCTGCGGCCGCGAGCTCGACGCGTGCCTGCGAGACGGAGCGGTCGACGGAGTCGAGCACGGCCGGAAGACGTTCGGCGACGTCGGCGGCGATGTCGCGCTGCGCACGCCGTACGACAGCCCGCCGGGCCGCCTCGGCCGCCGCTTCGCGCTCCCGCTCGCGCTGGCGCTCGAGCTGCACGACCCGTGCTTCTCCCGCACGGATCCGTTCGCGGAGCGTTTCCACATCGAGTCGTGCGCGCATCTCGCCGTCGCGCGCGCTCTCGAGTTCCGCGAGCATTCCGTCCCGCGCCGATGCGTCGAGGATCGGCCGCGGAGCCTCGAGGGCGGCGGTCAGCTGCGCATCCGCGACGCGCGCCGAGTCCGCGGCCTCGGCAACAGCAGCCTGCGCCTGCGCGACACCCGCCTCGAGTCGCTCGCACTCGGCGACGGCGGCTTCGTGCCGGACGGCGGCACGATTGACCTGTTCGGTGTGGGCCGCCAACGCGGCATCGTGGTCCCGCAATGTCGAGAGCGCCGCCTTGGTGCGGTGGCGTGCGGCGTCGAGCTCTCGCGACGCGTCGGCGAGTGCCTCGCGCAGCGAATCGGTGACGACGATCAGCTCATCGCGCCGCTCCGCGGCGGCATCCCGCTCTGCCATGAGTTCCAGGCGCGAACGCGACGCACCCGCGCCGGCGCGCAGCGCGTGCACGGAGTAGACCTCGCCGGCTCTCGTCACGATGATCCGATGGGCGCCCGAGTCATCGGCCAGCGCCTCGCCGACGGATCGCGCGGACGCGAGGTCGTCGACGATGAGGACGTCCGAGAGCAGCGAGAGAACTCCGTCCGGTGCGGTCACGACGTCGACGGCGGGAACCGCGCCGGTGGCGGGCGCGTCGGCGGCACGATGCGCCGCGTTGGCGATGACGATGTCGACGACGCCGAGGTCGGCCGTGCGCAGGTCCTCCGCAAGGCGGAAGGCCTCGGAAGGCCCGTCGACCAAAACTCCTTCCGCGACGGACCCGAGGACGGCGGCGATCGCCGCTTCGTAGCCCGACTCCACCTGAATCGCGTCGCCGACGAGGCCGCGTACGCCGTCTCCCCCGCGGAGAAGGACATCGGATGCCGCGCTCTTGACGTCGAGCGCGCGGCTGAGAGCCGTCGTCTGGGCGTTCAACGCTTCGAGCTCGCGCTCAGCCGCGTGGAGCCGCTCGCGGAGTTCTCCCACATGGGTCTCAGCGTCGGTCGCCTCGCGCTGCGCGCGCTCGTAGGCCGCCGCGTACTCGGCGGACGATCCCTCGGGGGCGAGTTCGGGTCGCACACCCTCGAGCAGTTCTTCGGCTTCCGCGCGACGTGCGAGCGCCGCATCGAGGGCGCGCTCCTGCCGCTCGACGGCCGCTTGCACCGCCGTGAGGGTCGACGCGGCGGCATCAGCCGCGGCGCGCAACGCCGCCAGCCGCATGTCGTGCTCCGAAACGAGGGCGCTCTGCGCGGCGATGTCCACGTCGAGGGCGTCGAGCTCGGCGCGCGCTCTGATCACGGCGCGATTGGCGTCGGCCGCGGCATCCTGCGCGTCACCGAGGCCCGAGCCGATCTCGTCGATCTCGGCGCGGGCGTCATCGATCATTCCCTGCGACACAGTGGTCAGGTCCTGTCGAGCATCGTCCTCGGCATCGCCCAAGAGCGCGAGCCGCTGCCCCGCCAACGTGTAGAGCGAACGCAGGCGCTCCTGGACGCGTTCGAGGCCGTGCGCGACCCGACGCGCTTCATCGACGGCCTCCGATCGCTGATCAGCTTCGAGGGCTTCGATTCGCGCCTTGACGTTGTCGAGCCTGTCCTGCAGCACCATGCGTTCCGAGTGGCGTTCCTGCTCGTTCCGCGCATGGTCGGCGAGCTGTGCGCGCAGCGTCGCCAGGTCGTCTGCGAAGATCCGCGCCTTCGCGTCTCGGACGACAGCGGCGATCGTCGCGGCTTCACGCGCGATCTCGGCTTGCCGACCGAGCGGCTTGAGCTGGCGGCGGAGTTCTCCCGCGAGGTCGCTCAGGCGCGTGAGATTGGCCTCCATCGCATCGAGCTTGCGAAGGGTCTTCTCCTTGCGGCGTCGGTGCTTGAGGATTCCCGCAGCCTCTTCGATGAACCCGCGTCGGTCCTCCGGCGTCGCCTGAAGCACGCTGTCGAGGCGTCCCTGCCCGACGATCACGTGCATCTCGCGCCCGAGACCCGAATCACTCAAGAGCTCCTGGACATCCAGCAGACGGCACGTCTCGCCGTTGATCGCGTACTCGCTCGCACCGTTGCGGAACAGCGTTCGACTGATGCTCACTTCGGCGTACTCGATCGGCAAGGCGCCATCGGCGTTGTCGATCGTGAGTTGCACCTCGGCGCGCCCGAGGGGACCACGAGTCGAAGTTCCCGCGAAGATGACGTCTTCCATCTTGCCGCCGCGAAGCGTCTTCGCGCCCTGCTCCCCCATGACCCACGCGAGGGCGTCGACGACGTTCGACTTGCCTGAGCCGTTGGGTCCGACGATGCACGTCACGCCGGTCTCGAACGCGAATGTGGTCGGATGCGCGAAGGACTTGAAGCCCTTGAGCGTCACGCTCTTCAGGTGCATGCGGGGGCCTCCGACAGGGACATCGCGTCCACGCTAGCCGAACGGTTCGCGGATGCCGCGACGGCGGGCCGCGGACAATCCGAGTCGAATCGAACCGACCGCGACACGCCCGGGATGCTTGACGGGACCAGATCAGGTGCGCTAGCGTCATCGATCGCGTCAGAAGTTGAAAGGAGGTCGCCATGATGATGATGCACATGAATGCAACCGGCAAGATTCCCACCCGCGCTATCGCAGGAGGAGTCGCCCGCTCGCTGGCGACCGTTTCCTTCTCGGCGTTCTTCCCCAACGGGTGCTGAGCTGGCAGGAGAACTCCGCCCATAGGCGGACTCCGTCGCACGACTGACGCTCGCACCGTCACGCGGTATGTCGCTGCCCGCGTATTCGTACGCCCGGATCGTTCTCGATCCCCTCTTCCTCACGCACTTCGACTCGAAAGAGCTCACTTCCATGTCCACGCAACTCCTGGACTCGACGACGACCGACGTCCGGTCCTCCCCCGTCCTCGCTCTGCCTGCATCGACCGCGCACCTTCCCGTGCTCGATCGAGTGGCGCTCCGGCTCGGCTTGTGGCTGCTTCTCCGCAGCGCACGCAGGGCCCAGCGTCACACCGACCACAGCGCGCACACGCACCGCCACGCTGTCGAGACAGCACGGGCGGCGCGTGAACTCGCGACGCTGCGGGCTCATCTCCTCTCGCCCCGGCCGTGAGTCCTTCTCCGGCCACCGGGTGGCGCTGACGCCGATCGGTTCGGCGCCACCCCCCACAACTCACTTCTGACGAAAGACGAATCATGAACACCACACTTCCGGCCGCACTCGAAATCCGCCCCCTCGCAATTCCCGCTACGATCGACGATCCGACGGCGACGGACTTCGTCGCGATGGTCGATGTCCGCAACCGGATCTACGAGGAGATCTCCGGCCACACCGACGAGTCGATCACGGCAGCCGAACTCCTCCCGCACTACCAGCCCGACCCCCACGAACTGCGGTTCATGTGGGTGATCCTCCTGAACGACGAGATGGTCGGTCGTGCGGGCATCGATCTTCCCCTCGAGAAGGGTTCTCGAACGGCCTTCTGGGAGGTCGAACTGCTCCGCAAGACGTGGGGGCAGGGCATCGGCACAGCGGCTTACAAGCTGGTCGAGCGCACGGCGCGGGAGCACGGCCGAGTCGTCCTGCAGTCGTGGGCGACGCACCCGGCCGCCGACGGCGACCGTCTCACGCCGCCCACCGGCTTCGGCTCGATCCCCGACGACCATGCCGCTCGGTTCTACCGCCGTCACGGCTACACACTGGAGCAAGTCGAGCGCAACAGCGCCTTCGATCTGAAGGGCTCGTTCGCGCGTCTCGAAGAACTGCTCGCCGATGCGACGGCGGCGGCGAGCGGATATCGGGTCGTCCAGTGGTCGCCGCCGACGCCGGCCGAGTTCGTCGAAGGCTACGCCTGGATGAAGTCGCGGATGTCCACGGATGCTCCCGCCGCCGACATGGAGTTCGACGAAGAGACGTGGGATGCCGCACGCGTCGCGCGACACGACGCCCTGTACACGGATCCCGGTCGGCTCCTCCTCGTCACGGCGGCACAGCACATCGAAACGGGCGAACTCTGCGCCTTCAACGAGCTCGCCGTCGGCAAGGATCGGACGGAGGCGACGAGCCAAGAGGACACCCTCGTGCTGAAGGAGCACCGCGGCCACCGCCTCGGGACGCTCGTGAAGTGCGCGGCGCTCCTCTCCTGGAGGGAGCTCGCTCCCGACTCTCCGCGCGTCCTCACGTACAACGCCGAGGAGAACCGGCCGATGCTCGATATCAACGAAGCGATCGGGTTCGCACCCATCGCCTATGCCGGTGCCTGGAAGAAGGTGCTCGCCGACTGAGGGCGACTCCGGGATGGACGTCCGTTCATCCCGGAGTCACCCGGCGAGCCGCTGGCAATGAGGGCAGTAGTGGCTCGACCGATTCATGAACGACACCCGCACGATCGGACGACCGCAACGGTCGCAGGGTTCACCCGTCCGTCCGTAGGCGTGAAGCGAGTGCGCGAAGTAGCCGGCTTGGCCGTTGACGTTGACATACTGCGCGTCGAAGCTCGTGCCGCCCTCCGCGAGGGCCTTCTCCAAGACAGCGCGCACTTCCGCGAGCAGACGATTCACCGTGCGCGTCGAGAGCATCGACGCGGGGGTCTCGGGATGCAGGCGAGTCGCCCAGAGCGCTTCGTCGGCGTAGATGTTGCCGATTCCGCTCACGACGGTCTGGTCGAGCAATACCCGCTTGATCGCTGAGGCTTTCCGCGCGAGCGCGCGTCGAAACGCCGCCGCGTCGAAAGCGGGGTCCAAAGCATCACGCGCGATGTGCGCCACCTGCGTCGGCACCGCCGCTTCGTCGGTGCCGCGTCCGCCGGGAGCACCGTCGGGCGTCGGCACCAGTGCATCGATGGCGAGGGAACCGAACGTGCGCTGGTCTGCGAAGACGACCGCGACTTCGCCGTGACGGGGATGCTGCAGGTCGATTCGCACTCTCTCATGGCGTTCCGCCGGAGCACCTGACGGGCGGAGCAGCATCTGACCGCTCATCCCCAGATGGCCCACGAGCGCGCCGTCCGGCTGCGATGACGCGCCGATCGCGTCCATCGGCATCCACAGGAACTTCCCGCGACGCGCGACGGCACGAAACGTCCGACCCGTCAGTTCGGCTTCGAAGTGCGCCGCTCCGCCGACGTGCCGTGTGAGCGCCCGCTCGTCCCACACCGTGACAGCCGTGATCTCGGCGCCCGCGACAGCGGGCTCGAGGCCGGCACGGACGACCTCGACCTCGGGAAGTTCAGGCACGCCCGCTCAGCTCATGCCAGAGCAGGAGCGCCGCAGCCATTTCGGCGTGCTTCTTGCTCGTCCCGACGCCCTGCTGCGTGGTGGTTCCGACGCGCGCGACAGCAGTGAAGCGCCGATCGTGATCAGGTCCTGTCGAGGTGACCTCGTACGTCGGCGGCTGCTGCCCCGTGCGCGCCGCGAGTTCCTGCAGCGCGGTCTTCGGGTCGGTGGCCGCGCCGAACCTCTCTGGATCGTCGAGCAGAGGGTCGATGAGACGCACGACGAGGGCCGTTGCCGCATCAGGTCCGGCCGAGAGGTACGTCGCGCCGATCAAGGCCTCCGTCGTGTCGGCGAGGATCGAGTCCTTATCGCGACCGCCGGTCAGCTCTTCGCCACGACCGAGCTTGATGAACTCGCCCAAGCCGATCCGCCGAGCGACGGCAGCAAGCGCGACGGTCGAGACGACGGCGGCGCGGCGCTTCGCGAGCGCGCCTTCCTCGAGCTCGGGATGCCGCGTGAACAACCTCACCGTGACGGCCTGTCCGAGTACCGAGTCGCCGAGGAACTCGAGGCGCTCATTGTGCGGGACCTGGCCGTGCTCATACGCCCAGGACCGGTGAGTCAGGGCGAGCGACAGAAGCTCGGGGTCGATGACGACCCCGAGCTTGTCGGTGAGGCGGGTCTGTCCCGTCGTGACGTCAGTCACCGGGTCAACCGCGATCTCAGACGTCGGCGACCTTGCGGCCCTTGTACTCGAGGAACAGCTCAGTGCCCTGCGAGTCGGTGACGACCTTGGCCTGGTGAGGACGGCTGTAGACGACCTTGCCGTTCTCGATGGTCTTGACAAGCGTGGGGGCCTCGGCCTTCCACTGCGCGCGACGCGAACGAGTGTTGGAGCGGGAGACCTTCCGCTTCGGGGGGTTACCTGCCATGGCTAACTCTCTTCTGTGTTCTCGGCGCCCACGCGCGTGGCGCCGGCATCGGGGTCTGTGGTGTAGTCCTGAAGCGCAGCCCACCGCGAATCGACGGGCTCATGCTGTTCTGTGCCGCCCTCGTCAGCGATCCGCTCGCCCGTAGCCGGGTCAAGGCCGGGGCAATCCGGCTGACAGACCGGCTGAAACGGAAGCGACAGGACGATCGCATCCCTGACCAGAGTTTCAAGATCCACGTGGTCGTCTTGAACCTCGAAGTCAGATGTTTCCCCCCCAGGATACGCGAAAAGCTCCTGGAACTCGACTTCGACGGGCGCGGCGATATCGATGAGGCATCGCCCGCAGACTCCTTCGTACGTCGAATCGACGTCTGCCGAGACCAACATCCCCTCGTGAACCGACTCGATCCGCGCGTCGATCACGATCGGAGTGCCCTGCGCGACCGACACGAGCCCTTCCCCCCATTGCTCGGGCGCATCGATCTCGATCTCGACCTCTCGCATCTCGCCGGGACGGCGGACGAGGTCGCGGACGTTGACGGCAAAGGGTCCGGGTCGCTGTCTTTTCACGGTTCCCCAGCGTACCCGCGCTCACGGCGCGAAGGCTCAGACGTCGCGGGAACCCGTGTCCAGGAACCGGGCGACGGCACCGGGGACGAACGGTGACACGTCGCCGCCCAGCGCCGCGACCTGGCGCACGAGGGAACTCGAGACGAGTGCGTGCGACGGATCCGGAAGCAGGAAGACGGTCTCGACGTGCGCGAGATGGCGGTTGACGATCGCCATCGGCGTTTCGTAGGCGACATCGACCTGCGAGCGGATTCCCTTCACGAGGACACCCGCGTCAACGTCCGTCGCATAGTCGACGAGGAGGCCCATACTCCAGGAGGCCACGACGACGTCGCCATCGACACCGGCCTCGACGATCGACTGTTCGAGGAGCGTCAGACGCTGCGCGATAGGGAGCATCGCCTCTTTGTCGGGATTGTGAACGACGAGAACATGGAGCTGGTCGTACAGTGACGCGGCGCGACGGATGACGTCGAGATGCCCGAGGGTCGGCGGGTCGAATGAGCCGGGAACGACAGCGATCCGTGGATTCACGGTTCCAGCGTAGCGGCGTCACGCACGAGCAAACGCCGCGCGCTCCTGTATCCCCACGCGACGCTCGATCTCAGCCTCGAGACCGGGATGCCGGATGAGTGCGGGGTCCTCTTGGAGAACGCGCTCTGCGACGACGCGTGCCTCCGCGATGAGATCGGCATCCTTCACGACACGGAGGAGCTTCAAGGACGATCGGGCACCTGACTGCGCATCACCCAGCACATCTCCCTCGCCACGCAGTTCGAGGTCGACTTCGGCGAGCTCGAAGCCGTCGAGAGTCGCTGCGACGGCCTCGACACGCTGACGGGCCGGCGTGCCCGCGGGTGATTCCGTGACGAGGAGACACAGGCCGGGAACCCCGCCCCGCCCGACGCGCCCCCGGAGCTGATGGAGCTGTGAAACACCGAAACGGTCCGCTTCGAGAATCACCATCGTGGATGCATTCGCGACGTCGACGCCGACCTCGACGACCGTCGTGGCAACGAGAACGTCGATCTCTCCTCGCGCGAAGGCCTGCATGACGGCGTCCTTCTCGTCTGAGGGCATCTTGCCGTGCAGGATCTCGACCCGGATGCCGCCGAAGGCAGGGTGTCGTGACAGTAGGTCGGCGACCTGGACGACTCCCCAGCGCGTGCGCTCGGCCTCGCCCTCGAGTTTCTGGTCGTCGCTCTTCTCGTCCTTCGACAGGGCTTCGGAGTCGATCGCCGCGCACACGACGAACGCCTGATGCCCCGCCACCACTTCTTCCGCGACCCGATCCCACACGCGCCCGAACCACGCAGGCTTGTCGGCGATCGGCGCGACGAACGTCTGTATGCCCGCGCGCCCGGCGGGCATCGTCCGGATCGTCGACACGTCGAGGTCTCCGAACACCGTCATCGCGACAGTGCGCGGGATGGGCGTCGCCGTCAGCACGAGCGCGTGCGGGGACGTGCCTTTCGCGCGAAGCGCCTCGCGCTGCTCGACTCCGAACCGGTGCTGCTCGTCGACGACAACGAGACCGAGATCGGCGAAAGTCGTGCTCTCACTCAGCAGGGCGTGTGTTCCGACGACGATTCGCGCCTGGCCCGATGCGGTGCGCAGGGCAGCCTTCCGCCTGTCGGCGGCAGGCTGCTGCCCCGTCAGGAGAGTCGGCATGAGTTCAGGAGCGAGACCCGGCCCGAGCATGCGGGCGATCGAGCGAAGGTGCTGTCCCGCCAACACCTCGGTCGGGGCGATGAGCGCCGACTGGCCGCCGCTCTCGGCCACCTGGAGCATGGCGCGGAGAGCGACGAGGGTCTTGCCCGAGCCCACCTCACCCTGAACGAGCCGATTCATCGGCCAATCGCCCTGCAGGTCTCGCTCGATCTGCGCACCGACCGATACCTGATCGGGCGTCCGCTCGAACGGGAGGGAGGCGTCGAACCGCTCGAGGAGCGTGCCCGGCGCCCGTCCGGTCGCGGAGAGCGCGCGAACGAGATTGCGTTGCTGCAGCAGGGCCGCCTGCAGTACGAAGGCTTCCTGCATCCGCAGGGTTCGGCGCGCGAGACCGTACTCCTCCTCACTGCGCGGACGGTGGATCCACTCGATCGCGTCACGTGCCGATGCGAGCTCGTGTCGACCACGAAGCTCGTCGGGGAGCGGTTCGGGAACGTCGCCGAGTCCGTCGAGCACGAGGTTCACGATCTTGGTGAACTGCCAACTGGCCACGGTGCTCGTCGCAGGGTAGATGGGGATGGGGACGTTCGCCTTCATCTCGGCGGCGTGACGCGCCAGCACTTCGTCGTCGAAGAGCTCGTAGTCGGGGTTCGCGAGCTGCGTCGCACCGCGGTACTCCCCCACCTTCCCGGCGAAGATGCCACGTCGTCCGGGCGTGAGGTCTTTCACGCGCCACGGCTGATTGAAGAACGTCAGCGACAGGGTGCCCTGTCCATCGCTGATCTGGACTTCGAGGAGCGACCCCTTGCGGTTCTGCATGCGCCGTTCGTTCGCACGGACGACCTCGGCCACGATCGTCACGGGCTCACCGAGCGGCAGGGACGCGATGGGGGTCAGCTCACCGCGCCGGGCGTACCGCCGCGGATAGTGTGCGACCAGGTCGCCGACCGTGCGCATTGCGAACGACTTCTCGAGCGCCGTCGCGGTCTTGCCTCCGACAACGCCATCGAGACGCGTCTCGAGCGTCAGGGTCACCATCACTCGAGTCTAGAGAGCACCGCCGACAGGCCGACCGCTGTCCACATGCCGTGCCGGACATGTGGCACAGCGTACGGTGGGCGGATGCTACGACGCCTCATCGCACGCGCGTTCTGGGCGTGCAGTAGATGGCGTCTCGTCTCGACGCCTGCTCCCACGACTCCGACCGTCCTGATCGGTGCGCCGCACACCTCCAACTGGGACTTCGTCCTGATGCTCGCCATCGCGTGGCGTCTCGATATGCACATCCGCTGGCTCGGCAAGGCGAGCCTCTTCCGCGGTTGGCGCGGTCCGCTGATGCGGCGCCTCGGCGGGCTGCCGGTCGATCGCGCGAACCCCGCAGACGTCGTCGACGACGTCGTCACCCTCGTCCACGCGGGCGAGGTGTTCGGCCTCGTCGTCACGCCCGAAGGCACGCGCGGCGCCGGGACGTACTGGAAGTCGGGCTTCTACCGGATCGCTCGGGCCGCCTCGATGCCGGTGACCCTGGGGTACGTCGACCGCACGACGATGACGACGGGCCTCGGCATCACGATCGACCTCACGGGCGACGTCCGCGCCGACATGGACCGCATCCGAGCCTTCTACGCCGACAAGTCCGGGCTTCGTCCGGAACTTCGCACGACACCGCGCCTGCGCGAAGAGGACGCGGCTCCGCCGATATCGTGAGACCGTGACGAGGATCATCGCGGGCACGGCCGGATCGCTCCCCCTCGACGTCCCCGACGCGGGCACGCGACCGACGAGCGACCGCGTCCGCGAGTCGCTGTTCGGGTCGCTGGAGTCGTCGGACTCGATCGAGGGAGCTCACGTCCTCGACCTCTTCGCCGGTTCGGGCGCCCTCGGCCTCGAGGCCGTGAGCCGCGGTGCGGCGTCCGCAGACCTCGTTGAGAAGTCGCCGCGCGCCGCGGCCGTCGTGCAGCGAAACGCGGCAAAGGTCGCGCGGGCCATCGGACCGGACCGACCGCTGCGCGTTCACCGTGTCGCCGTCGACGCCTATCTTCGGGGAGCGCACGGATCGTTCGATCTCGTCTTCATCGATCCGCCCTACGACATCGGCGAATTCGAGCTCTCGACCACGCTCGGACTGCTCGTCCCCCTCCTCGCGGATGACGCCGTCGTCGTGATCGAGCGCGCGTCGCGATCGCCGGAGCCGGCGCTTCCGGTCGCACTCGAGCTGGTGCGCTCCAAGAAGTACGGCGACACGACGCTCTGGTGGGCGAGCCCCTCGGCTCAGCCTCTGCCCGAGTCCCAGTCCCGATAGGGATCCCATCCGCGGCGACCGTCGAACGGGCTGCCATCCACCGTCACGGCGTCAGCCCCACGCGGGCGCACTGACCCGATGACACGGAACCCCGCCCGGAGGTCGGTTCCCGCCGGGAAGGTCGCGAGCAGGGCATGGTCCTCACCGCCCGCGAGAGCAAGGGCGATGTCGGGACCGAAAGCGGCCCCCGTGAAGTCGACGGTGACGCCGGATGCGTCGGCGAGCCGGGAGGCGTCGAGCGCGAGCCCATCGGAGACGTCCATCATCGCCGTCGCTCCGTCGGATGCCGCGAGGACACCGGCGTGCACAGGAGGGCGCGGACGCAGCTGGGCTGCCACGGCCTCCAGATCCTCCGCGCCGACGCGTTCCGCGCTGACCGACACCGGGTGACCCGCGCTGTCACGGAACTCCGCGAAGAGGATCTCGAGCCCCCGCGCCGCCTTGCCGGCGTCTCCCGAGAGCGCCACGACGTCACCCGGTCGCGCGCCGCTCCGGAGGATCGGGCGACGACCCTCGAGCGATCCCAGTGCCGTCACGGCGACGGTGAGGGTATCCGAGACGGTCAGATCGCCACCCTCGACAGCGCAGCCGGGAGCCAGTTCGTCACAGGCTGCTCGAAGCCCGTCGGCGAGCCCTTCGACGAACGACAAGCGCGTGTCATCGGGCATCGCGAGGGCGACGAGCAGCGAGATCGGGCGCGCTCCCATCGCCGCGATATCGGCGAGGTTCACGGCTGCCGACTTCCAGCCGAGGTCGAAGGCGCTCGACCACGCGAGTCGAAAATCGGGACCGTGGACGAGCGTGTCGACCGTCGCCACGACACGCCCGTCGGGAATCGGGATCACAGCGGCATCGTCGCCGGGCCCGACCTCAGCCCGCGAAGAGCCCAGTCGTTCCAGGATGCTGCGCAGTACCGCGCCCTCGCTGAGGTCGCCGACACGCGGGTCGTCGGCACCGGCATCCATCACCCCTTCACGCTATCGCGCCTGCCGGGCGGCGATGATCCGTGCGCGCGAGATAGCCTGGGGGTGTGCCCCGCGTCCTCGCCTCTGTCTTCGCCGCTCTCGTCGTGATCGCATCGCTCACCGGCTGCGCGACGACGGTGTCGCTCGAGCCTGCTCCGGATGCCAACAACCCCGCGTGCGCCGATGTCACGGTGCGTCTTCCCGACACCGTCGACGGCGAGAAGCGCCGTTGGACGGATGCGCAGGCGACGGGCGCGTGGGGTGACCCCTCAGCCGTCATCCTCGCGTGCGGCGTGACTCCCCCGGGCCCCACTGAGGCGCGGTGCATCACGGTCGGCGGGGTCGACTGGGTCGTCGACGAGTCCGAGGCGCCGCGTTATCGCGTCACGACGTACGGCCGCGAGCCAGCGGTCCAGGTTCTCGTCGACAACGAGGTGGTGTCGTCCAACGCCGTCCTCGATCGACTCGCCCCCATCATCTCGGCCGCGACCATCGCCGACTCCGCCTGCATCGCGACGAGCGATGCCCTCGTCGGCAACGACGGCTGACGGACTACGCCGTCACACGCGCCGTCTCGATGAGCTCGGTTACGAGTTCCGGGTACGTCATCCCCGACGCGATCCAGCACGTGGGGAACATCGAGATCGGTGTGAAACCGGGCATCGTGTTGACCTCGTTGACGTAGAACTCGGTCCCCGTGTAGAAGAAGTCCACGCGTGACAGTCCCTCGCCCCCGAGCGCGTCGAACGCGCGCGCGGCGAGGCGCTGCATTTCGGCGAGCTCGCCGTCGTGGAGATCCGCGGGGCAGACGAGATCGATTCCCGGCGCATCGAGGTACTTCGCCTCGAAATCGTAGAAGTCCCGACCGGTCACGACGATCTCACCCGCAACGCTGACGCGAGGGTCGGCACCGTCGACGCCCGGGAGGACGCCGCATTCGAGCTCGCGACCGACGACTGCCTGTTCGACGAGGACGGTGGCGTCTTCGTCGAACGCCAGGTCGAGCGCAGCATCCAACTCGTTCCAGTCCGAGACCTTCGATACGCCGACGCTCGAACCCGCCTGGTTGGGCTTCACGAAGACCGGCAGCCCGAGCGCACGGATCCGCCGCTCCCACAGGCTGCGATCGCGAGCGAGATCGCTCCGCTTCACAGCGACCCACGGCACGACGGCGACGCCCGCCGCCTTCAGCACGCTCTTGGCGACGTGCTTGTTCATGCCGATCGCCGACATGAGCACGCCGGCGCCGACGTACGGAAGACCGAGAAGCTCGAGCATCCCCTGGATCGTGCCGTCCTCGCCGTAGCGACCGTGGAGGATCGGGAACACGATGTCGACGTCGCCCAGCGAGGTCACAGAGCCGTCGGAGTGCGCGACGCGAAGCTCGCGCGTGAGCGTCGAATCCGGCCAGAGGATTCGCGTTCCGTTGTCCACGACTTCGGGAAGATGCGACGCCTCGAGCGCGAACTTCTCCGGGTCATCGTCTTCGAGGACGAAAGCCCCGTCACGGGTGATTCCGATCGGTATCACCCGGTAGCGATCACGATCGATCGCCCGCAGCACCCCTCCCGCCGTTGCGGAACTGATCGAGTGCTCGCTGGAGCGACCGCCAAAGAGCACCGCCACCGCCGGCCTGTCCATGCTGTGTCCTCTCACCCGTCGGGGTGTCGTCGTCGGTCGTCAAGTGCGGCGCGATGTCGCGCGGATTCATCGTTCCGTCGAGAACCATCTTCACCTGCTCGACGATGGGCATCGCAACACCGACCTCACGAGCGAGCTGCAGCACGGGGGCGACCGACGCGAGCCCCTCGGCCGTCTGATTCATCTGCTTGACGACATCGTCGAAGCGATAGCCCTGCCCGAGGAGACGGCCTGCCGTATTGTTGCGGCTCAGCGGCGACTGGCACGTGGCGATGAGGTCGCCGAGACCCGCGAGGCCCTGCAGCGTCTCGGGCTGGGCGCCGAAGGCGACAGCGAAGTCGGTCATCTCCACGAGGCCGCGCGTGATGATCGACGCCTTCGTGTTCTCGCCATAGCCGACGCCGTCGACGATGCCGATCGCGACGGCGATGAGGTTCTTGAGCACTCCCCCGAACTCGGTGCCGATGACATCGGTGTTCACGAACGTGCGGAAGTACGCGTTGCGCGCGCGTCGGGCGACGGCCTCGGCCGTTTCCTGACTCGTCGACGAGATGACGGCGGCGGTCGGCTGCTCGCGTGCGATCTCGAGGGCCAGGTTGGGTCCGGATGCCACGGCGATCCGTGCTTCATCGATCTGGAGTTCCTGCTCGATGACCTGACTCATGCGGAGCCCGGAGCGTCTCTCGACACCCTTCATGAGCGAGACGACCGGCGCGTTCGTGCCCTGGACGAGCGAACGGACGGCCTTCAGGTTCTCACGGACCGCTTGGCTCGGAATGGACAGGTAGATCTGCTCGGCGCCGTCCAGCGCCTCGGACAAGTGGTGCGTCGCCGTCATGCCACGAGGCAGGTTGATCCCGGGAAGATACTCGCTGTTGCGTTTCGCTTCGCGGATCTCGTGTGCGAGCTCTGGACGTCGGGCCCACATCGTCACGTGCGCTCCGCCGTCGGCGAGGATCTTGCCGAACGTGGTCCCCCAGCTCCCCGCACCGACGACGGCGACGCGGGGCCTGTCGGCATCCTGTCTACGGGTCAAGACGCCCCGTCTCCTTCTGGCCGTGCACGGAGGGGTTCCAGCGCTCGGCGGGTGCCGGCTCGCTCCTCAGTTCGGAGAGAAGCGCGGAAATGTCCGCCATCAGCAGGTCGGTGGCCTCGGCGAGCACGGCGGGCTGGTGCTGCCTATCGCGGAATGCGCTCAGGTCCGTCGGTTCTCCGATGATGACCTGGACGCGACGCCGCAGCGGCCACACTCGGAGCTTGCCGTACCGCGGCATGATCTGCTGGACGCCCCAATGGGCCATGGGAATGACCGGGATGTCGCCCTCGAGGGCAAGACGGACAGCGCCGGTCTTGCCCCGCATGGGCCAGAGCTCGGGGTCGCGCGTGAGGGATCCCTCGGGGTACACGATGACGCCCCGGCCGTGCGTTACAAGCTGCTCCGACGCGGCGAGCGTCTGACGTGCCGATGCAGCCGACGATTGCCGCGCCACGGGGATCATTCCCGTGCTGCGCAGGATCCATCCGAGGACAGGCACTCGGAAGAGGCTCTCTTTCGCCATGAAGCGCGGCGCGCGGCCGATCTTCCAGACGGCGAGGGCCACCGCGAGCGGATCGACTTCGGAGTAGTGGTTGGGAGCCAGCACGTACGCGCCTTCGCGCGGGAGGCGCTCACCGCCGCGGATCTCCAGCTTGATCAGCAGGCTCAGAAGCGGCACAGCCACGGCGGCGAGCGGCCAGAAGAAGCTCGGCCGCGACTTCTCCTCGGAGGCCCGGAATCGTTGACGCGCCACGGGTCAGCCGATGACGTCGAAGTCGGCGCCGAGCGCCTCGAGCTTCGCGAGGAACTTCTCGTAGCCGCGCCGGATGATTCCGACGTTGCGGACGACGGACTCCCCCTCGGCGGTGAGAGCCGCGATGACATAGCTGTATCCGCCGCGAAGGTCGGGCACTTCGACGTCTGCTCCGTGCAGAGGCGTGGGGCCGTTGATGACCGCGGCCTGTTCGAGAGCGCGCCGCGGGACACGACGATCAGCTGCCTCGATCCCCTCGGGGTGCACGACGATGTTCGCGCCCATCTGGTTGAGCGCCTCCGTGAAGCCGAGGCGGTTCTCGTACACCGTCTCGTGGACGGTCGAGGTCCCCTCCGCCTGAGTCAGCGCAACCACGAGCGGCTGCTGCCAGTCGGTCATGAAGCCCGGGTGGACGTCGGTCTCGACGACGACGGGCTTCAGCGCACCACCCCGGCGGAAGCGGATGCCGTCCTCGCGGACGTCGAACCAGCCACCCGCCTTGCGGAAGACGTTGAGGAACGTCAGCATCTCCTGCTGGCGCGCGCCGCCTACGAAGATGTCTCCGTCCGTCGCCAGGGCCGCGCAGGCCCACGACGCAGCCTCGTTGCGATCGAAGATCGCCCGGTGGTCGTAGCCCTGGAGCGAGTCGACGCCTTCGATGAGGATCACCCGGTTGGGCTCGTAGGAGATGATCGCGCCCATCTTCTGCAGGACGGCGATGAGATCCATGATCTCGGGCTCGATCGCCGCATTGCGCAGCTCGGTCGTGCCCTTTGCGCGCACCGCTGTGAGGAGCACCTGCTCGGTCGCGCCGACGCTCGGGTACGGCAGGGCGATGTTGGCGCCGTGCAGGCCGTCGGGCGCCGTGATCCGGATACCCTCGTAGCTCTTGTCGACGACCGCGCCGAACGCCCGGAGCGCGTCCATGTGGAAGTTGATCGGACGGTCACCGATCCTGCATCCGCCGAGGTCGGGGATCAGTGCCTCGCCGAGGAGGTGCAGCAGCGGACCGCAGAAGAGGATGGGAATGCGGGAAGCGCCCGCGTAGGCGTCGATCTGCTCGAAGTGGGCCGTGACGGCTCCACTCGGATCGAACCGCATCGAGCCTTCCTCGTCGCCTTCCACGACGGTGACGCCGTGAACTTCGAGGAGGGAACGCACGACCTGCACGTCGCTGATGTCGGGGACGTCGCGCAGAGTGCTCGGGGTCTCACCGAGGAGCGCTGCGACCATCGCCTTCGTGACGAGGTTCTTGGCCCCCTTCACCTCGACGCGGCCGGTGAGCGGTCGTCCGCCGCGGATCGCGAGGACTTCTTCCGAAGCCTGCTTGTCTCCCGCGGGAGCGGTATCGCCGAGAAGGGCCTTCATCCAGTGAACCTCACTTGTTCTGACGAGGGGCGGAGATCGAGTGCGGGCCGCCGTCTCAAACGGCGGTGCTCCGGGTTATGGAACGGGGAGCGTCCGCGGCCGCCATGCCTCGCGACGGGCCTCGAACTGCGCGATCGCATCTTCGTTGCGCAGGGTGAGCCCGATGTCGTCGAGCCCTTCAAGAAGCCGCCACCTAGTGTAATCGTCGATCTCGAAAACGAGATCGAGGTCACCGACACGCGCGCGGCGCTCATTCAGATCGACCGTCATCTCGATGCCCGGATGCTGCTCGAGCACGTCCCAGATCGCCTCGACCTCGGCCTCGGTGATGACGCCCGTGACGAGTCCCTGCTTGCCCGCGTTCCCGCGGAAGATATCCGCGAACTTGGGGCTCAGGACCGCCGTGAAGCCGTAGTCCCGCAGCGCCCAGACGGCGTGTTCGCGGCTGGAACCCGTTCCGAAGTCGGGGCCCGCGACGAGGATGGAAGCTCCCTGGTACGCGGGACGATTCAAGACGAAGTCGGGATCCTGGCGCCAGTTGGCGAACAGCGCGTCTTCGAATCCCGTCTTCGTCACGCGCTTGAGATAGACGGCCGGAATGATCTGGTCGGTGTCCACCGCGGAGCGCCGCATGGGAGCGGCGATGCCGGTGTGCGTCGTGAAAGCATCCATGTCAGGCCTCCGCTCCCGCCGTCTGCTCAACCTGTTCGACCGCCGCCAGGTCAGCGGGGCTCGCGAGCCGCCCGAGGATCGCCGTCGCGGCGGCGACGAGCGGGGAGACGAGGTGGGTGCGGCCGCCTTTGCCCTGACGGCCTTCGAAGTTGCGGTTGCTCGTGGACGCGCAACGTTCGCCGGGAGCGAGTTGGTCGGGATTCATCCCGAGACACATCGAGCAACCCGCGAACCGCCACTCCGCCCCGAACGCGGTGATGATCTTGTCCAGCCCTTCCGCTTCGGCCTCCAGTCGCACCCGCGCGGACCCCGGGACGACCATGACGCGGACGCCGTCGGCCTTCTGTCGCCCTTCGATGATCGACGCGAACGCACGGAGGTCCTCGATGCGACTGTTCGTGCACGACCCCATGAACACCGCATCCACCGGGACGTCCTTGAGTCGAGTGCCGGGGGTCAGGTCCATATACTCCAACGCCCGCTCGGCTGCGGCGCGCTCGTTCGGGTCGGCGAACGATCCCGGCTGCGGGATGACACCCGACAGCGACACTCCCTGACCGGGGTTGGTGCCCCACGTCACGAAGGGCTCGAGCTCGTTCGCGTCGAGGAACACCTCCGCGTCATACACGGCACCCTCATCCGACGGGAGGGTCCGCCAGTACGCGACTGCCGCATCCCAATCGGCACCCTGCGGGGCGTGGGGCTTGTCCTTCACGTACGCGAACGTCGTCTCGTCGGGCGCGATCATCCCCGCCCGCGCACCGGCCTCGATCGACATGTTGCAGACCGTCATGCGCCCCTCCATCGAGAGGGACCGGATCGCGTTGCCGCGGAACTCGAGCACATAGCCCTGTCCGCCGTTCGCGCCGATCTTCGCGATGATCGCGAGGATGATGTCCTTCGCCGTGACGCCGGGCTTCAGGTCGCCCTCGACCGTGATCGCCATCGTCTTGAACGGCTTGAGCGGCAGCGTCTGGGTCGCGAGGACGTGCTCGACCTCGCTCGTTCCGATCCCGAAGGCCATCGCCCCGAAGGCGCCGTGCGTCGAGGTGTGCGAGTCGCCGCAGACGACCGTGATTCCCGGCATCGTCAACCCCAGCTGGGGGCCCACGACGTGCACGATCCCCTGCTCTTTGTCGCCCAGCGAGTGCAGGCGGACGCCGAACTCATCCGCGTTGCGTCGGAGGGTCTCGATCTGGGTGCGGCTCGTCAGGTCGGCGATGGGCTTGTCGATGTCGAGCGTCGGAGTGTTGTGGTCTTCCGTCGCGATCGTGAGATCGAGCCGGCGGACGGGCCGGCCCTCTGCACGCAGACCGTCGAACGCCTGCGGACTCGTCACCTCGTGCACGAGATGCAGGTCGATGTAGATGAGGTCGGGCTGTCCGCCCTCGCCCTTCACAACGAGGTGGTCGTCCCACACTTTCTCTGCGAGGGTGCGGGGGTGGTCGGGGATGCTGCGAAGGGGTGTGCTCATTGCTCTGTCGTTCTCCTCGTGAGGTAGATCAAGCCAGCGACGAACTCCGCGACGAGGGAGGCCTGGGGGTTAGGACTCGTCGCGGCCGCGAAGGAGGAGGAGGTGAGCGATCCGCATCCGGAAAGAGTACCACCGGCTCCGGGAGACGGCCTCAGCGGTCACTCGGTGCGGGCGGCTGGTCGACCGTCGGCGGAGTGCCCTTCTCATCGGCGACGACGGCCGCGGCCGCTTCGGTTCGCGCGGTCGGGCCGGTGCCGGCTTCGAGACCGGAACCCGTCGCCGATGCGGCATCCGGGGCGAGCGCGAGACGCTCTCGGCGCGACGCGATGAGGCTCGCGATCGTGGCGACACCCATCGATGCGACGATGACTCCGAGCGACACCCACGTCGAGATGACGGGCGCCCATTCGATGTGCTGTCCGCCGTTGATGAAGGGGAGCTCGTTCTCGTGCATCGCGTGCAGGACGAGCTTCACGCCGATAAAGGCCAGGATGAAGGCGATCCCGTAGTGGAGGTACCGCAGACGATCGAGGAGGTCGCCGAGGAGGAAGTAGAGCTGGCGGAGACCCATGAGGGCGAAGAGGTTCGCGGTGAAGACGATGAAGGGACTCGTCGTGATGCCGAAGATCGCGGGGATGGAATCGATCGCGAAGAGAAGATCCGTCACACCGATGGCGACGAACACGATGATCATCGGAGTGAACATCTTTTTGCCGTCGACGACCGTGCGGATCTTGGCTCCGTCGTACTCCTCGGAGATGTCGATCGTTCGGCGCAGAAGACGCACGATGAAGTTCTCCTGCTTGACGTCGGAGTCGTGATCGCCGCCCGGGAACGCCTGGCGCCACGCCGTCCACACGAGGAACGCGCCGAAGATGTAGAACACCCAGCTGAACTGCTCGATGATCGCGGCACCCGCGAGGATGAAGAGCCCGCGCAGGACGAGCGCGATGATGATGCCGACCATCAGCACCTCCTGCTGATACCGCCGCGGCACCGAGAACTGCGTCATGATCAGGACGAAGACGAACAGATTGTCGATCGACAGGCTGTATTCCGTCAGCCAGCCGGCGACGAACTGGCCCGCGTACTCGCCTCCCGCGAAGATCCACATCAGCCCCGCGAAGATGAGGGCGAGCGTGACGTAGAAGACGACCCACAGCGTCGATTCCCGCGTCGACGGAATGTGCGGGCGCTTGAGGATGATCAAGAGATCGGCCACGAGGATCAGCGTCAGGACGACGAGTGATCCGATTTCGAACCAGAGGGGAAGTTCGAGGTCCATGAGGGCCTTTCGAAAAGAGGGTCGTGGGAGTCAGAAAGTCTCTCCCCGCGCGCCTCGGCTCGCGACACGAACCCGAGGCGACTGTCGTAGGAGCCTGTGCTGACGGATGCGCGTTCTCGGGATACTCCCCTTCGCTCGCACAAGGATACATCCGCCGGGGTCCCGATTCCGGGGGTTCGCGAGACGATCGCGTCCGTGTCGACACCTACACCCTGAGAGATGATTGAGCTCTGCGACGATGCTCGCACGCGAGTGTCGCGAGCCAGGAGGACGGGTATGACGGCGGATGCTGTGCGTGACGACGCAACGCTCGTGGCGCAGGCCGCGAATGGGAGCGAGATCGCGTTCCGAACGTTGTACCGAGCGTACGTACGCCCCGTCTACTGGCTCGCGCACGGACTCGTGGGCAACGCCGCGGATGCCGAGGATGTGACCCAGGAGACGTTCCTCGTCGCGTGGCGAAAGCTGCCCGGCATGGAGCTCGCCAGCGACTCGCTCCTCCCCTGGCTCGCCACGATCTGCCGCTTCCAATCAGCCAACCGCATTCGCGCTCAGAGGCGCGAACGCGACCACTCGGCGGACGTAGACCAAGAAGCGCTGGTCTCGACGGTCAGCGTCGAGCAGCAGGTGATCGGCGACGATCTCGCGGAACGGATCCTCGGCGAGGTCAACGGGCTCACGCCGCTCGATCGGGACATCTTCCGGCTGTGCACGGCCGAGGGCTATGCCTACCAGGCGGCAGCGGACGAGCTCGGTGTCCCGCACGGTGTGGTCCGCAATCGTCTCTCCCGGATCAGGACGCGCCTTCGCGCCGTCGTCAAGGAGGGCACATGAACACGACAGAGAAGTACGCGTCGCTTCCCGAGCTGGACGACGCGCGTATCGATGACATCGAGGACTCCCTCTTCGCCAGGATCGCGGACGACCGCGCAGCACGACAGCGCCGAAGCGCGCGGCGAGGACGCGCGTGGATGGCGGGCGGTGCGGCCGCGGCCGTCATCGCCGTCGCCGCCATCATCGCCCCGAGTGTGGGCGGACTGGTCGGGGGATCGTCCGGCGCGGATTCCTCCGCTGTCCAGCCGGCATCGGACGGCGGCTTCGCCGTGCTCCCCGAGAACGGGGTCATCGACGGAACGACGCTGGACGGCGCCCGGTCCACGAGCGGCGGAGCAGTCGAGGAGTCCTCCGGCGCCGGCGACATGACGGCGACCGATCGCGAGATCATCACCACCGCTTCGGCGAGCATCACTGTGCAAAACGTCCGAGAATCCGCGGGCGCCATCGGCGACGCCGCCGTCGACCGCGGCGGATACGTCGAGTCGATGAGCATCGGCACGTCGGGCGTCGTCGCTCCTGTCGACCCCCAGACGGGTCTGTCGTACGACTCGCTCGCCTATCCGCCGACCGATGGCGGATGGATCTCCGTGCGGGTACCTTCTGGCGAGCTCGCCGCCCTCGTGGCCGACCTGAGCGAGTTCGGCGAAGTGACGGCGTCTTCCATCGACCGTCAGGATGTCACGGAGCAGACCGTCGATCTCGACGCGCGCATCGAAGCAGCACAGGCATCCGTGGATCGACTGACCGACCTCATGGCGCAAGCGGGCGATCTGTCCGATCTCATCGCTGCCGAGGCTGCACTGTCGGAGCGGCAGGCCAATCTCGAGTCACTCGAACAGCAGCGCGAGATGATCGCCGACCAGGTGGCGATGTCGACGCTCAGCGTCTCGCTGTCGCCCGTCGTGGAAACGGTCCAGGCCGACCCTGCGGGATTCAGCGACGGTCTCGTGGCGGGTTGGAATGGTCTCGTGGCGACGCTCAATGGCATCGTCGTCGCCCTCGGGTTCCTCCTCCCCTGGCTCGGCGTCGCCACGATCGCTGGGCTCATCGTGTGGGGCATCGTCCGGGTGACCCGGCGGCGTCGTGCGCGCCGAGCCGATGCGGTCACACCCGAGGACTGAGCGGGCCTTACCCGGCGAGGGCGCGGTGAACAGACGCGACGGCGCTCGATCCCTCGCCGACGGCCGCCGCGACGCGCTTCATCGATCCCCGGCGGACGTCACCGGCGGCGAATACGCGCGGGGTCGACGTCTCGAAGGGCAACGGCTCGCGCCCGAGCCCTTGCCACTGCGCGAGCGACTGAACGGCGACATCTGATCCCGTCATCAGGAACCCGTCATTGTCGCGATCAAGGGCCGGCAACCAGGATGTCGCAGGGTCTGCTCCGATGAAGCAGAAGAGACCTCGTGAGTCGACCTCTCCCACGCTGTCGATCTCCACTCCCTCCAAGCGCGTCGCGCCCCGCAGACCCGTGACACGCGAACGGGTGTGGATCTGCACGCGCGGCTCCTCGCGCAGGCGGTCGACGAGGTACGACGACATGCGGCCGCCCAGGTCGCCCCCGCGCACGACCAACCGGACGGGGCATCCGTTGGCGGCGAGATACAACGACGCCTGGCCTGCGGAGTTCGCACCGCCCACCACGACGACGGGAGAGTCGCGTACTTGCCGGAGTTCGAGCTGCGTCGCGGCGTAGTAGATCCCCGCGCGTTCGAAGTCGCTCCATCGCTCGAGATCAAGGCGGCGGTACGCGGCGCCGGACGTCACGATCGCGGTGCGAGCGCGGATGACGCGCTGATCGCTCAGAGTGATCGCGAGCTCATCTCCCAGGCTCTCGAGGCCGACCGCTTCGCACGGCGCATAGACGCGCACACCGAACTTGAGTGCTTGAAGGGACGCCTGCCCGATCAGATCGCCGCCCGCGACGCCGAAGGGGAACCCGAGGAAGTTCTCGATCCGCGACGTGGCGGCCGCCTGCCCGCCCGGCGCGACAGCATCCAGGAGAACCGTGCTCAGCCCCTCGGAAGCCCCGTAGATGGCGGCGGCGAGCCCCGCCGGCCCTCCCCCGACGACGACGAGGTCGACGACTTCGTCCGCCTGCGCCTGGTAGCTCAGCCCGAGACGCTCCGCGACCATGCCCGGCGTCGCACGCAGGATGGGTTCACCGCGGATGAAGGCGATCGGGAGATCCTCGACCTTGTAGTCGTGGCCCGGGGTCGCGTCCATCTCGGACGGATCCAGCTCGACGGCCTTGTGCACGAGGTCGACACGCTCCGCGAAGCGCTGGAGGGCGAGCATGTCGCTCGACGAGCGCTCGCCGAGGAACTTCAGAGTCATCGCGGCCGTGCCCTTGCGGAGCGCTTCACGGCGAGCCCACAGCGCGTGGAGGACGATATCGGACAGTTCGTCGTCCTCCGCCATGAGGGTTCGGAGCGAGGTGCGCGACACACGCCGGATCCGGCTGGGCTCCGTCGCGCGAGCGGAGAGGAACGCCCCCTGGCCGTTGAGCAGACCGAGCTCGCCGACGAACCGGCGAGAGCCCATGCGGGCAAGGACCTCTTCGCCCATCCACGCCAGTGCGTCACGTACTACTTCGACGCCGCCCGATTCGACGAGGGCGAGGTCGTAGTCGCGATCTCCGGAACGGAAGACGTAGTCTCCCGCGGCGATGTCCTCGCTGTGCGCGCCGAAAGCGAGCAAGCGCGCCCATTGGGCATCCGTGAGTGTCGGGGACTGCGCGGGATCGAGCGGCGGCGTTTCCATCGAGGTCAGCGTAGCCAGCGCTCAGCGGGTGTGGGCCGAAATCGGCGAACTATTCGGCGATGATTTCCCGCCAGTTCTCGGGGACGCGGTCGGCGGGCGCCGGAGTGGGCTGATCCGCCGGGTGCGCGAGGGGCGGTGCAAGTGCCGGGCCGAGGACGAACTTCTCGTCGGCGTAGTCCCAGAACCACGACTCCCCCGGTTCGTACGTGCGCATGAACCGATGAGCGGTCTCGTGGAAGTGCGCTGTCGCGTGTCGACCCGGCGATTGGTCGCAGCATCCGATATGCCCGCATGTGGCGCACCGCCGCAAGTGCACCCACCAGCCGCCCTGCTCCTCGCACTCCACGCAGCCGTCACCCGAAGGTGGAGCTGCGGGATCGATCTCGGTGCCGTCCATCGTGTGCTCCTGTCCTCCGGGTGACTGTTCTGCCGGTGCCCAGTCCCGTGGCTGCCCAGTCCCGCGGTCCCCCGAGGATATCGACGTCGCGGGTCAGTCGAACAGTCCCGAGCCGATGTAACCGCCGTCCTCGACGCCGGGCGGGACGGCCCAGACGGAAGAGCCGACGTGCCGGACGTACTCGTTCATGAGATCAGATGCCGCGAGTCGGCGCTGGACAGCGATGAACTGCTCGGGACTCCGCTGGAACGACAGGAACAGAAGACCCGCTGCGAGCTGTCCGATCTCGCTGTTGCCGTCGACGAAGTTGTAGCCGCGTCGGAGGAGGCGGATTCCGTCGTTCTGCGAGGGATGCGCGAGGCGGACATGCGAGTCGGGGTCGATCGCGGGCGCACCCGTGGCATCGTTCGCGGCGAAATCCGGAGGTGTGAACTCGTCACCGCCTGACAGCGGCGCTCCCTCGCCCTTGTTCCTTCCGAAGATCCGATCCTGCTCTGCGAGTCGCTGACGATCCCACAGCTCGATCGTCATCGCGATCTTTCGGACGACGAGATAGGTACCGCCGGCGAGCCATGAGGGCCCGTCATCCTCGCCAACCCAGACGTGCTGCTTCAGCGCCCCGGTGTCGTCGGCCAGGATGTTCGCCGTCCCGTCCTTGTAGCCGAAGAGGTTCCGCGGCGTCGACTGCTCGCTCGTCGTGCGAGACGTCCGGCCGAAACCCAGCTGCGACCAGCGGATCGCCGCGCGGCCGAACGCGATGCGGGTGAGGTTGCGGATGGCATGCACGGCGACCTGCGGATCGTTCGCGCACGCCTGGATGCACAGGTCCCCATACGACTGCCGCGGATTCAGGTCGTCTCCGACGAATCTCGGCAGCGCGACGAGATCTTCGGGTGCACGCACCGCGAGCCCGAACCTGTCTACGCCGTCTGCGCGGAACAGCGTCGGCCCGAGACCGATCGTGATCGTGAGGCCGTTCGCGGGAGTGCCGATCGCTTCGCCCGTGTCATCCGGCGGCGCCTGAGGATCTCCGCCCAGCGCCCCGCTGGAGGTGACGTCGAGCCCTTGCGTCATGCGGGACGCCGCGTACGACCAGTCCTGCAGCAGCGTCTGGATGTCGTCGCGGTTCGCGCCGTCCGCCATGTCGAACGCCGCGATGTGGAGGTGCTCCTGGACGGGCGTCGTGATCCCGCCCTGATGGGCCCCGAAGAACGGGTAGACGAGACGCTCCGCGGCGGTAGCGACAGCATCCGTCGTCGCCGCCGCGGCGACGGCGGCACCGCCGACTCCGCCGGCGACGAGGCCTGCGCCGCCCGCGCCGAGCAGTCCCAGCATCCCGCGCCTGGTCAGCCCACTCGCAGGGGATCCGTCGGGTGACGTCACGTCAGAACAACCACGGTGAGGCGGGACAACGGCTCGGCGAGGGCATTGATGAGGTCGGTGAACGCGCGACGATCATCATCGGTGAGGTCCGAGTAGGTAACGAATCCGTTGGTCAGCGAGCCGTACTGGGCGAGCTTGCCTTCGAGGGCGGCGTACCCCTCGTCGATGCGGGCGATGATCTGCTCGCCCTCCGTGCCTGTCGACGCCGCGAAGTCGCTCACGAGCGAGTACGCCATCTTCGAGCCTTCGACGTTCGCCGCGAAGTCCCAGAGGTCGGTGCCCGACCACCAGTCCTCCTCTCCGGTGATCTTGCCGGTCGCGACCTCATCGAGGAGCGCGATCGCACCGTTGGAGATCCCCGCGATGCCCTGATCGTCGAGCGCCGTCTGGAATTCCTCGCCGTGCACGTAGTCGTTGAGCTCGGCGACGTCGGCCTGGAGACGGTCCGCCCACTGCTGGCGTTCTTCCCTCGTGGACGGCTTCCAGTCCTGCCACGCGGGTGTCTCGTCGTCTGAGTTCAGCGCGTCGCTCGCGGGAACCCAGAGGTCCTTCTCGATCCGGTGGAATCCTGTCCACTCGAGGCCTTCGGCGACCGCATCGAGCTCGCGGTAGTCGATCCGCGGGTCCAGGTCACCGAGCGCCTCGGCGACGGGTTCGATGCGCTCGTAGTATGCACGGACCGTCGGGAACAGAGCGCGTGCCGTATCGTCGTCGTTCGCGACGTAGGCGGCGGTCAGTTCCTCCACACCGGGCACGAGCTGCTCGACCTGGTCCTTTACGAACGCCGCGTAAAGACCGACCGCCTCCTGCTTGACCTCGGCGTCGTCACCCGAGATCGCGACCTTCTCGCCCTGCACGGCGAATCCTGCTCGCCCGACACCCTCGCCGATCATTCCCGGCTTGCACAGTGTGAAGTAGTCGCCGGGCTGCGCCACGACGGTCAGTGTGCGACTCGCTCCGGGGGCGATGTTCTCGACTTCGCCGACGATCCGCAAGCCGTCGTCGGCGAGGAGATAGAACTCCGTCACCTGGGTGCCGTCGTTCGCGACCTTGAACGTGACGTTGCCGCTCGCGGCGCTCTTCGAGGACACGTCGCACGTGTCGTCGGTCGACCGGACAGTCACGGCAGCCGCGGAGGCCTCGGTGTTCGGGACGCATCCCGAAAGGATCACGACGACAGCGGCAGCGGAGGCGGCCACGGTCATGCGGCGGTGTATGCGCATGCTTTCCCTACTTGCTCTCTGTGGTGATAGGCGACGGCGACTCGGCGCCGTCGGGTGAAACGGTCTCGGGCGCGACAGCAGGATGCTGCCGCGGCGCGGACCGGAGGAGGTTGCGAAAGAAGAGCCCCCCGACGATCGCCGTGTACAGTCCCCAGGCGATGACCTGGAGCCACGACATCAGCGGCATGAACCCGATGAGTCCCTGCAGAAGGTGAGCGAGGGCGCTTCCCGGCGGAACGGCCGACGAGACGTCGAAGGCCCAGCCGAACGGAACAGCCCCCCAGCCGACGAGGACGGTCCCCGTGTCGGGGTCGACCGGCGCAGCACCCGAGAACGGTCCCGGAAGGACGGCGGCTTCCTGCAGATCGTGGACGGCGTAGGCGAGCACCCCTGCGGCCACGACGATGAGGAACGCGGCCGTCCAGGTGAAGAAGCCGCGCAGACTCAGCCGCACGGCCCCCTTCGCGATGAGCCACCCCGCGACCGCCGCTGCGCTGATCCCGAGGACGGCGCCGATGAGTGCTCCGGGGGTGTCGCCGAACGATCGCACCATCGCCCACAGGAAGAGGGTCGTCTCGATCCCCTCGCGTGCCACGGAGACGAAACCGAGCACGACGATGGCCCACAGCGATCCCTCTCGGACCGCGTCGTCGACGCCCCCCTGCAGCGACCGCGTCATCGTGCGTCCGGCGCGTTGCATCCAGAAGATCATCCAGGTGACCATCGCCACCGCGAGGAGCGAGAGCACTCCCCCGATGACCTCCTGCGCCGTGAAGCTGAGCGTGTAGGCGCCGAACGTCAGGATCGCGCCCAACGCGAGCGAGAGCACGATCGCCAGGACGACACCGGCCCACATTCGGGGCAGCAGATCGCGGCGACCGATACGCGACATATAGGCGACGAGGATGCCGACGACGAGGGCGGCCTCGAGACCTTCACGAAGGCCGATGAGAAACGACGGAAGCATGAGCAGACACCACATCAGGAGAAGCGCGCCACAATATATCGGCCACGCAGACTAAGGCGAGCCTAACCTACATCGCGACGTCATCCGTGCTGCGCAATCCGTCCTGCGCGATCCGCCCTGCGCCCTCCGCTCCCGCTCCTGCGGCGTCCTGACCGAGCCCATCGCCGCAAGACTGCACCTTCCGGCCGAAACAGCACCTGCATCGCGCAGTCTCGGCCGGAAGGTGCAGTCTCGATGGCAAAGAGCAGCCCCGTGCATGTGCGGATCACCGGCGCGGCGAAGGCTGCGGAAACGAGAAAACCCCCGGATGAACCGGGGGTTTTCGTTGTGGTGACCCCAGCGGGATTCGAACCCGCGTTACCGCCGTGAGAGGGCGGCGTACTAGGCCGCTATACGATGGGGCCGTTCGCGACAACCGTTCGATTATGCCACGTCTCGAGGTAGTCGGCCAAATCGAGGCCGGGATCGCCCGCACCCCTTGCCGACGCCCGAACTACGGAGGTTGACTCGACGCATGCGAGTCACAAAGTTCGAGCACGCCGCCCTCCGCGTCGACAAGGAAGGCAGCAGTCTTCTCATCGATCCGGGCTCCTTCACCCTGCCCATCGCCGAGTTGGCGTCAGTCGTGGCGGTCGTGCTCACGCACGAACATCCCGACCACTGGACCCCCGAGCACCTGGATCGTGTCCGTGCATCCGTTCCCGGAGTGCCGATCTACGGGCCCGATGGCGTCGCGAACGCGGCTCCCGGATACGACATCACCGTCGTTCATCCGGGCGACACCGTCACCGTCGAGCCGTTCACGCTGCAGTTCTTCGGGGGCACGCACAACGTGATTCACGAGTCGATCCCGGTCATCGACAATGTCGGTGTCCTCGTCAACGACCAGCTGTACTACCCGGGCGATTCCTACGCGGTGCCCAAAGGCGTCGCGGTCGACCTGCTCGCAGCTCCGCTCGGCGCGCCCTGGCTGAAGATCGGCGAAGCCATGGACTTCGTGCTCGCTGTCGCGCCGCGCCGTGCTTTCGGGACGCACGACATGACGCTCTCCGTCATCGGTCGCGACATGCATCGCGCTCGGCTGCGCTGGGCGACCGAACAGGGCGGCGGGGTCTTCCTCGACCTCGATCCGTCCGAGTCGACAGAGCTCTGAAACAGCGACGACGGATGCCGCGGCGGCTTCGTTCCGCGGCATCCGTCGTTCGTCTGTCGTGAAGACTACTCGGCGTCGAGATCGGTCTCCAAGAGGATCACGAGCTCGTCGAGAGCCTGATCAGCGCCCTCTCCCTCGGCCTTCAGAGTCACGACCGTCCCGTGCGAGGCGCCGAGACCCATGAGCGACAGGATGCTCCCCGCGTTGAGGTCTGCGCCGCCCTCGACGGCGATCGTCACGGGGATCTTCTTCTCCTGCACCGCCTGGACGAAGAGCTTCGCGGGTCGGGCGTGCAGCCCTGAGCTGCTGGCGATGGTGGCTTGGCGCTCTGCCATGGTCTCCCTCTCGTCGGATCTCAGGCCGGAACCGCAGTCGCGGTCGCGGTCGAGGTCTCGGCCTGTTCGAGCTCTCGGTGGCCGACCCACTTCTTGAGCGCGACCACGAGGAGAGCACTCACGACGGTACCTGCTACCAGGGCGACCAGGAATCCCCAGATCGGGTTGATCGCGAATGCGACCCAGATTCCGCCGTGCGGAGCGAGCGACTGGACGCCGAAGAACATGCTCAGCGCGCCGGTCACTGCACCGCCGACCATCGAGGCCGGGATGACGCGAAGCGGATCCGCGGCGGCGAAGGGAATCGCGCCCTCCGAGATGAACGAGGCGCCCAGCAGCCAGGCGGCGACGCCGTTCTCACGCTCGACCGGAGTGAACAGCGGGCGAGCGAGGATCGTCGAGGCCAGCGCCATCGCAAGCGGCGGCACCATTCCTGCCGTCATGACGGCAGCCATGATGAGGTACGGCGTCGGGTTGTCTTGCGATCCTGCTGCGAGACCAGCGACAGCGAACGCGTAGGCGACCTTGTTGACGGGTCCTCCCAGGTCGAAGCACATCATGAGGCCGAGGATGACGCCGACGATGATGATGCCGGCGCCGCCCGCGAGGTTCGTGAGCCCGTCGTTGAGCAGCTCCATGAGCGAGGCGATCGGGCGTCCGAGCAGCAGGATCATGAGACCCGAGGCGACGATCGACGCAAGCAGCGGGATGATGACGACCGGCATGAGGCCGCGCAGCCAGCGAGGTGCATCGAGTCGACCGAGCCACCACGCGACGAGACCCGCGAGGAGACCGCCGATGATGCCGCCGATGAAGCCGGCGTTCATGAGGACGGCGACGGCACCGGCGACGAAGCCGGGTGCGATTCCGGGCCGGTCGGCGATCGCGAAGGCGATGTACCCCGCGAGAGCGGAAACGAGGAAGCCCATCGAGGTGGCGCCGATCATGAAGGCGACCGCTCCGAGGTACTGCCCGAGCGGGCCGAACGGCGATGTGCCGTCTTCGGCCGGGAGGTTCCACAGCGCGTTTTGCGTGATGACGGTGCCGGCGTTCTCGGTGACCTGGAACCCACCGATCGCGAAGCCGAGCGCGATGAGCAGACCGCCACCGGCGACGAACGGGATCATGTAGCTGACACCCGTCAGCAGGATCCGCTGGATGTTCGCACCCCAGGACAGTTGCGAGGTCGACGTGGACGACGTGGACGACGAACTGCCCGCTGGAACGCGGGGCGCGGATGGATCGGATGCCGCGGCCGCGGCCTCAGCGACGAGGGCATCGGCGCGCTCGATGCCTGCCTTGACGCCGACTCTCACGACCGGCTTGCCGGCGAAGCGCTGCGACTCCCGTACATCGACGTCGTTGGCGAAGATGACGGCGTCGGCGTCGTCGATGACGGACTGCGGGAGTGCCTTGTAGCCACTCGAGCCCTGCGGTTCGACCGTGAGATCGACACCGGCCTTCTTACCCGCGGCCGACAGGGCATCTGCTGCCATGAAGGTGTGCGCGATGCCCGTCGCACACGATGTGACGGCGACGATCCGGAGCGGGCGCCCGTCGATCTCGAACTGCGAAGCGGGGGCGGCCGCCGCGGCGGGCGGTGGCGTGGTGGCCTGCGCGGCGGGGGCTGGAGCATCCCCCTCGCCGATGGCCGCACGCACGATCGCCACAACGTCGTCGTTCGTCGCCGCCGCGCGGAGCCCGGCCGTGAAGTCGTCCTGCATGAGGCTCCGGGCGAGCTTCGACAGCACGGCGAGATGGGCCTCAGCGGCACCATCCGGGGCCGCGATGAGGAACACGAGGTCGGCCGGACCGTCGGGGGCGCCGAAGTCGACACCGGGCGCGAGTCGCGCAAAGGCGAGCGACGGTGTCGTGACCGCCGCGCTCTTGGCGTGCGGAATGGCGATGCCGCCGGGAAGGCCTGTCTCGTCCTTCTCTTCACGAGCCCACGCGTCGGCGAACAGGGCCTCGGCATCGGTGCCGCGCCCCTGTTCGACGACCCTCTGCGCGAGCGCGCGGATGACGGCCGCCTTGTCGGCTCCCAGCCCGACGTCCAGGCTGACGAGTTCCGGGGTGATGGTGTCTGTCACGATGACCTCCAGTGGTCGGTGGAACGAATGTGTTGATTCGTGTGGTTTTGCATTACAGAATCCGGTCGACGGGAACGTCGCCAGCGGGAAGGTCCCCTGGGTGAGGAGCTTGCGTGCCCTGGAGCGACGCGGCGGCCGCCCCATACCGGATGGCGCTGCGCAGACAGTCCTCCGGTGTTCCGCCCGCAGCCTCCGCGAGCAGGTACCCCGCGAGCGAGCTGTCACCCGCGCCGACAGTGCTCACGACGCGGATGCGCGGCGGGCGACCAGACCAGGCGCCAGCGGATGTCACGAGCACCGCGCCGGCGGCTCCGAGAGTCACGAGGGCAGCCCGCACTTTGGTCGGCACGAGCTCTCTCGCGACCGGGAGGACGGCGTGGGCGAGATCCCCATCGCTGATCGCCACGCCGGCGAGCTCGGCGAGCTCCTCATCGTTGGGCTTGATGAGATCCGGTGCCGCATCGTTGACGACCGCAGTCAGCGCGGGCCCCGATGTATCGACCGCGACGAGCGGCGCACGATCGCCGTGAGCCGCCCTGACGGCGCTGATGACGTCGACATAGAACCCGTCGCCGGCGCCCGGCGGCAGCGAACCTGCCAACACGAGCCAGCGAGCTTCTGCTGTGGCCTCAACGACGGTGCGCACGATCGCCGAACGCTCTTCGCGGCTCAACTCGGCGCCGGGAAGGTTGAGCTTCGTCGTCGTCCCGGCGGGATCCGTGATCGTCAGGTTGGAGCGCGCCCGCCCCGCGATCGGGACGGCCTCGCTCCGGAGTCCTGCAGCGCGCAGGGCGGATGCGAAGGGGTCGTCGTCGGCGAGCGGGAGGATCGCGCGGGCGTCCGCCCCGGCTGCTGCGATCACACGCGCGACGTTGATGCCTTTGCCTCCCGCATCCTCTCGCCCTTCGGATGCGGACTGGACTTCGCCGGGGCGAAGGGCGTCTTCGAGCACGATCGTCCGATCGAGCGACGGATTGGCGGTGAGCGTGATGATCATGCGATCCACACCTCCACTTCGGCGGCGTGGAGCGCCTCCGCGAGGGCCTGAGCGGGCGCGGCATCCGTCACGAGGACATCGATGTCGGTCAGGCGCGCGAAGGAGACGAGCAGTTCGCGATCGAGCTTCTCGGCGTCAGCGACGACGATGACCCGGCGAGCCGCGCGAACGATCGCCGCCTTCACGGCGGCCTCGTCGGGATCGGGTGTGCTGATGCCGAAACCGGCCGACACCCCGTTGGCGCCGATGAATGCGATGTCCGGACGGAGCGTCTCGATCGAATGGACGGTATCTGCGCCGACGGCCGCCGATGTGAGTCCGCGCACGCGACCGCCGACGAGCGACACCGTGACGCGGGCCGACAGGTCGAGCGCGATCGGGAGGGCGTGCGTGACGACGTCGATCGCTGACCCCGCGAGCCGCGGGGCGAGCTCGGCGGCCACCGCCGCGGTCGTGGTGCCCGCGTCGAAGTAGAGCGACCCCTGGAAGCCCTCGCGCACGGCGGCAACGGCGCGGCGCGCGATGGCAACCTTGGCCGGCGCGTGATGCAGTCGACGCTCATCGAGCGCGGTCTCGCTGGTGCTGCCGCGCTCGGTGGGGACGGCACCACCGTGGACCCGGCGCAGTGCCCCCGTGCGCTCGAGCAGATCGAGGTCGCGCCTCACCGTTTCGGTCGTGACGTCGAACCGTCGGGACAAGTCGACAACGCTCACACGCCCCTCGTCGAGCAGAAGCCGCTCGATCAGTTCCTGTCGCTCCGTTGCGTACACGTTCACCCTTCGTCGATGTGGGATTACCACAGAGTACAACATGAACAAAGACAAAACAATAGGTTCGCTAGGATCAGCTGATGGCCGATCGACCGAGCGCAGAGTGGGTGATCGACGAACTCGTCGTCGATCGCCTCGTCGCGGAGGCCCTCCCCCACCTCGTCGCGCTGCCACGTCGCCGGGCATCCGCAGGCTGGGACTGCGACGTGTGGCGGATCGGAGACGATCTCGCCCTGAGGATGCCGCGCCGCAGCGCCGCCGTTTCGCTCGTCCTCCACGAGCAGCAGGTTCTTCCCGTCGTTGGCCCGGCCATCGAAGCGAGCGGTGTCCACGTGCCCACGCCCCTCTTCCTCGGCGAGCCGTCAGACGCCTTCCCGCGGCCATGGTCGCTTGTGCCGTGGTTCGACGGTTCCAGTGGGATCTCCGTGCCCCGCGAAGAGCGGCGCCGCTGGGCATCCGACCTCGCAAACGCGCTTCTCGCGCTGCACACGCCAGCTCCGTCGCAGCATCCACGGAACCCCTTCCGAGGGGTGCCGCTCGCCGAACGATCCGATGTCGTGCGGGCGCGGCTCGATCACGTCGTCGGCGTTGAGCCGTCTCTCCTCGCGCGGGCCGCGCTCACCTGGACGAGAGGGGTGAATGCCGAACCGTGGGGCGGGACACCCCTGTGGATCCACGGCGACCTGCACCCGGGCAACCTCGTCTCAGACGCCAGCGGACTGCGGGCGATCATCGACTTCGGAGACGTGACCGCGGGCGATCCCGCGTGCGATCTGGCATCAGCATGGCTCATCTTCGACGAACAGGGGCGGGCCGATTTCATCGGTGCGCTGGGAGACCACTACGACCCCGTCGACTGGACGAGGGCGCGGGCGTGGGCCGTCGCGCTCTCACTCGCGATGATCTCCCAGAGCGACGACAATCCCGTCTATCGCGAACTCGGCCTGATCTCGCTCGCCGAGGCGGCGACCGACTGACGCTCGCGGACCCACACTTCGACAGCGCCTTCCCGCGCGATGAAGCGGATGACGCTCCCCGCCGGCGGCGGGTCATCGAGGAACTCGTCCTGCCCCCCGTACATCGTGAGGTCGAGGATCGGATCGAATCCGCCGCCCACGCACGTCGCGTGGATGGGCCGCACGCCGTTCTCCAGGACGAGGCACCGGGAACCTTCGTCGCTCATGGCCGTCCAGACTCCCACACCCTTGTACTGCTCGAACGGGACGGCGGTGTCGGGTGAGATCCCCCACGTGCGCAGCTCCCGCAGCCAGTTCGCATCGCGCCCACCTTCGGATGGCGCCACGCGCAAGACGACGTCGGCACGCGGCGCGGCGGCGTAGATGCTCCCAGCGCCGACCCCGACCCCGACGATGAGAGCGATGGCCACGATCGACCACACCGGCGCGCGCCGCCACCACCGACGCGGACGTGCGCTCTCGACGGCGGGAGCGTCCGAGCTCGCCGCTGCGTGAGTATCAGCCGCGTCGCCGACGGGCGCTTCGGCCGCAGCGGGCGATGACGATGGCACTGCCCTCGCGACCGCCGCCACGCGCTCAGCCGCGGTCGGCGCGACGGCGTCGGCGGGAGACCGGCGCCCGTCTTCCAGCTCCCGCAGACGCCTCACCGCCGCGGGATCGTCCGCGATATCGGCCCCGGGGCCGTAAGCACGACGTCTCAGGTCCGCGAGCTCCCGTGCGTCATCGGCGGAGAGTGTGCGAGCGTCCATCGGGAACTTCCTGCCGCTGCCTGTCGAGGGCGACGCGAATGGACTCCCGTGTCGAGAACGTCGCCGTCATCGATGCTAAGCGCTCCGCTCTCGAAACGGGCCGGGAGTCTCAGTCGCGGGGAACGTCTCCCCGCCATGCACCGGTCTCGTGATGCGCACCCTCGATGAACTTCTTGAACTCCTTGAGATCATGCGACACGGCGTGCTTCCCGACACCGACGGCCGAACCGATCTTCTCGAGGAGACCCTTCGGCTCCCAGTCGAGCTGCACGGTGACACGTGTCTCGTCATCGGACAGCTTGTGGAAGGTGACGACGCCGGCGTGCTGAAGATCGCCTTCCGTGCTCGTCCACGCGACCCGCTCATCGGGATGCTGCTCCGTGATGACGGCATCGAACGTCCGCTCAGCACCCGCGACCTTGACGGTCCACTCCAGGTTCGTCTCATCGCGCTGCGTGATCGAAACGACCTCGTCCATGAACTGGGGAAACGTCTCGAACTGCGTCCACTGGTTGTAGGCCGTCGTGATCGGTACGTTCACGTCGATGGTCTCGATGATCTGCATGTCTGTCTCCTTGCGGGTGGGTGTGATCCCAGTCCACACAGGCGTCCGCCGGGAGCACACACCCTTGACGTCGTCGAGCACGCGCGCTAGCGCGGTCGTAACATGGGTGGGTGCATACGTTTCGTTCGTCGCCCTCCGGGCGTGAGGAGGTCCTCGGCGGTCTCACCGCCAGGACGAGGTAGATAGCCCGGCAGCCGACTCCCTTTCCGGGATACATCGGCGCTTCCTCGATCTCCCTTCCCACACGAACACGAACAGGTCTTCCATGCATGCTCTTTCCGACGCGCAGATTCGCGCGTCCTTCATCAATGTCTCGCAGCGCGAGCGCTCGGCGATCGAACTCCCCGCCGGCCTCGCCGATCTCGACTGGGCCCGCCTCGATGTCCTCGGTTGGCGCGGCTCGAAGGCGGTGCTCGCGGGCTACGTCGTGGGTGTCGTCGACGGCGAACCCGTCGGCGTGCTCCTGCGTCAGACCGAGAGCCGCACCCGAGCCCGGCCCCAGTGCGCATGGTGTGAGGACGTCACCCTGCCCAACGACGTCGTCTTCTTCGGTGCGCGTCGCGCGGGAGCCGCCGGAAGACGCGGAGACTCGGTGGGGACTCTCGTCTGCGAGCAATTTCAGTGCAGCAGGAACGTCCGCACCCCGCCGCCACCCGCCTACCTCGGGTTCGACATCGATGCCGCCATCGAGCGACGCATTTCGAATCTCCGAATGAACGTCGAGGGCTTCCTCCGCGATATTCGCGACAACACCTGAGACGGATGTCGTCCCGCTTCGGCGAATCGCGCTCGATTCCGTCGCAATGGTAGCGGCGTCCGTTTGGCGGTCGGATTGCGTGCACACCTCGGCGTGTCATTGGTCACAAATGAACCATGTATACATGGTACATTCACGAGCATGTGTCCATTTTCGCGACGGTGCGCTGTCGCCCGGAAGACCGGCAGTCACTGACATGGCAACTCGGCTTTGGCCCAAACGGGCACCTCGCGTCATTCGTGTCTACAGTGGACGAGAAGGGTGGGAGGCCCCCACCGAAAGGATCCACCTCACGGTCGAGACCGCCGCCAGAATGCGCTCCCTCGGGATCACACTTGTCCGTGTGAAATCAGGATGGCGCACGACTCGCGAGGTGTCCGTGCACCAGTTCCTTCAGCATCGCTCCTCGGGCGTGACCACTCGCGCGCGCCGCGCGTCCGAGTCCATGGAGCGACGTCGGCGCTGAGGACTCCCCGTCGCGTCGTCGATTCCCCGCCAAGAGCATCGCGAGGGCTTCGGAACCGGCCTCAGACTTCCGCGCGTCGCCTGTCGGGCGCCGTCGCCTCGTCAGGCGGAGGCGAGACGAGATCGCCGATGTCGATCTTGAGCACTTTCGCCAGTGACGCGATCGTGTGCAGTCGAGGGTTCGCAGGGGTTCCCGGGTTCGACTCGCCGTTCTCGAGCTTCTGATAGGTGAAGGTCGAAATGCCGGATGCCGAGGCCACCTGTTCCTGAGTCAGATTCAGGTCGTGCCGCGCTTCCTGCAGTCGACGGCCCAAAGCAGAGGAGAAGTCGGCCCAGGCCGCCGAATCCGTCGCGGGCGACATGTCTCGTCCTCCCGCTCCCTGCGGTGAACTATCCGCCATGGACACATGGTAAGCACAGGATGCGAGGTTTTGCTCCCTCATCTGGCCATTCACACGACGCTCGACCATGAGAGTTCTATCATCAGACGCCGGACATCCGATGGTCTGGAGAAACGACAGAAGCCCGGAACACGCGCTGTACGCCGTGTTACCGGGCTTCTCACACTTGCTGGGGTACCTGGACTCGAACCAAGAACAAAGGTACCAGAAACCTCCGTGTTGCCAATTACACCATACCCCAAAGGCCTTCAGCCGAAGCTGTGCCGAAGATCGAGTTTAGTCGAACTCGGCGGTCAGGCCAAACCGAGCACCCGTCAGCGCTCGACGAACGCCTGCAGCCGCCGGATCGTCTCGGCTTTGCCGAGCAACTCCATCGACTCGAACAGCGGGGGCGAAATGCGGCGTCCGCTGAGCGCGACACGCGGCGGGCCGTAGGCGACCCGGGGTTTCAATCCCAGTCCATCGATGAGTGCCGCCGAGAGAGCCTCTTGCACCGCTGCCGCCGTGAACTCCCCCTCGGGAACGAGTTCGAGGGCGCCGACGGATGCCACGAGCACCTCGCCCGCATTGTCGGGAAGTCCCTTGAGGGCGTCTTCGGCGTAGTCGATGTCGTTGGTGAAGAGGAACCCGAGAAGGCCGGGGACTTCACCGAGGAGCTGGACACGCTCCTGCACGAGCGGCGCCGCAGCCGCGATGAGCGCGCGCTGCTCGGGGGTCGGCTCGGGTGAGACGATTCCCGCTGCCAGCAGGTAGGGAATGATGCGTTCCGCGAAGTCCTCGGGAGCGAGCATCCGGATGTGGTCGCCGTTGATCGATTCGGCCTTCTTCTGGTCGAATCGTGCCGGGTTGGGGTTGACGTCGGCGATGTCGAACGCGGCCGTGAACTCCTCAAGCGAGAAGATGTCGCGGTCCGGCCCGATCGACCAGCCGAGCAGCGCCAGGTAGTTCAACAGGCCCTCGTGGATGAACCCCTTCTCGCGCTGAAGGAAGAGGTCGGCCTGCGGGTCGCGCTTGGAGAGCTTCTTCGTGCCCGTCTCGCCGAGCACGAGCGGCATGTGGCCGAAGCGTGGGACGAACGTCGTGACGCCCGCGTCGATGAGCACCGAGTACAGCGCGAGCTGACGTGCCGTCGACGGCATGAGGTCTTCGCCGCGGATGACGTCCGTGATGCCCATGAGCGCGTCGTCGACCGGGTTCGTGAAGGTGTAGAGCGCCTGTCCCCCGGCACGGACGACGACGAAGTCGGGGAAGGAGCCCGCGGGGAAGGTCACCTGTCCGCGGATGAGGTCGACGTAGGTGAGATCTTCGTCGGGCACGCGAACGCGCCACGCGGGAACGCGACCCTCCGCGCGGAACGCGGCCTTCTGCTCTTCCGTGAGGTCACGGTCGTAGTTGTCGTAGCCGAGCTGCTTCGCGCGGCCGGCCGCGGCATTGCGTGCGTCGATCTCCTCCGCCGTCGAGTAGCTCTCGTACACGGCGCCGGTGTCGATGAGCTTCTGCAGGACGTCGGCGTAGATGTCGGCGCGCTGCGACTGCCGGTACGGTCCGTGCGGCCCACCCTTCTCGACCCCTTCGTCCCAGTCGATCCGGAGCCACGTGAGGGCGTCGACGAGTTGGCGGTAGCTCTCTTCGCTGTCACGCGCGGCATCGGTGTCCTCGACGCGGAAGACCATCGAGCCTCCCGTGTGCCGGGCATAGGCCCAGTTGTACAGCGCTGTCCGGATCATGCCGACATGAGGAAGGCCGGTGGGCGAAGGACAGAATCGGACGCGTACGTCGGCGGCGGTTGCGGTCGTGGTGCGGGGATCGGGTGCAGAAGACATCGTCGTCCAGTCTAGTTGCGGCGCGCGCGCCCCTCCGGGCTTCCCAGAGCGCGGCGGATGGCTCGCAGCGTCGCACCGACGGCGGGCACGCGGGTCGCGCCGTGCGCGGTCACGACGTGGATCGTCCGTGCCTCAGCGGGCGGGAGCGGGACGAAGACGATCTCCGGACGCGGCGGGAAGGACTCCGTTGCGAGGCGCGGGAGGGTCGCGACACCGATCCGCTGGGCGACGAGTCCCTCGACGGCTGCGACGTTGTCGGTCTCGAACGCGATCCGCGGAGCGAAACCGGCGCGTTCGCACACCTCGAGCAGATGTCCGCGACAACGCGGACATCCCGCGATCCACGGCTCCCCCGCGAGATCCGACATCTTCACGCTGCCCTCGACGACGGCGGCGTGGCCGCGGGGAAGGACTGCCACGAGGTCGTCGAATCCGACGTCGGTCACCGAGAGTCCGTGCGCGCTCGATCCGTGCGGGTCGTCGCGATCGCCCGGGTAGCTGAACGTCAGCGCGATGTCGGCGCGATGCTCCCGCACCGCCTCCACCGCCTCGGGAGGCTCCGCCTCGACATAGGTGAGCGACACCCCGGGATGCCGCGTGCCGAGATCCGCGAGGATCCTCGGCACCACCGTCGGCGACGCCGAGGGGAAGCCGACGAGCCGGACGCGCCCCGACCTCAAACCGCGGAGCTCTGCGATTTCGCCCGCCGCGGCATCGAGGGCCGTCGTGACGGCGGGAGCGTGCCGAGCGAGCACCATGCCCGCCTCGGTCAACCGGACTCCCCGCCCGATCCGCTCGACGAGAGGCAGTCCGAGTCGCGTCTCGAGCCGCTTCAGCAGTTGGCTGATGGCCGGCTGGCTGTAGCCGATTGCGGCTGCGGCCGCCGTGATGGATCCCTCATCAGAGATCGCCTTGATGACGCGGAGCGCGTGCACATCGAGATCGGGTGCGCTCATCGTGGTCTCCGTCATGCGCACATGCTACGTCAGTGGATGTATTTCATCGAATACCTGCCATGGACGAATGGCTTCGACGGTTCGACACTGAAGAGATGAGCACTCTCCTGTTCGACGACACCATCTCGACGGCACGTGCCGCCTTCGACGGCGGGCGCGGTTACCTCGCCGCCTGTACGGTCGGACTCCCTCCGCGGTCGACCCGTGACGCAATCGTCGAGGACGTCACACGCGCAGCCGCGGGCGAGATCGACCCCGTCGCGTACAGCGCGATCGTCGAGCGGTCGCGCTCGCTCTTCGCAGCGCTCGTCGGAGTGCCCCCCGATCGGATCGCTGTCGGATCGCAGGTCTCCGTGTTCACAGCGCTCATCGCCGGCGCCGTGCCGGATGGCGGCGAGATCCTGGTCCCCGACGGAGACTTCTCTTCCATCGCGCGTCCGCTGCTGCACGCCGGACGAGGCCTGCGCGTGCGCTCGGTTCCGCTCGCCCTCCTCGCCGACGCGGTCGGACCCGACACCGCGTGCGTCGCCTTCTCCCTCGTCCAATCGGCGACGGGCGACGTCGCCGACGTCGAGGCGATCACGCGGGCAGCACGTCGCCACGGCGCCGTGACCTATTGCGACGCGACGCAGGCCGTCGGGTGGATGCCGGTCGATGCCACCCGAGTCGACGCTCTCGTGTGCCACGCCTACAAGTGGCTCTGCGCGCCGCGCGGCGTCGCCTTCCTCGCCGTCTCAGCGGAGCTGCAGACGAGGCTTCGGCCGATCCACGCCGCCTGGTACGCCGGTGAAGATCCATGGCAGTCGTGCTACGGCTCGTCGTTCGCCCTGGCATCCGATGCGCGACGATTCGACGTCTCCCCCGCGTGGCAGGCCTTCGTGGGCGCGGCCCCCGCCCTCGCACTGTTCGCGGGCCTCGATGCGGCGCGAGTACACGCACACACGACGCATCTCGCCACGCTGTTCCGCACCCGCATGGGGCTCGCCCGGCCTGCGATCGACAGCGCGATCGTGACCTGGGACGACCCCGGCGCCGCCGATCTCGCGGCGCTCACCGCGTCGGGGATCCGGGCATCGGGCCGCTCAGGCCGCGCGCGCGTCGCTTTCCACGTCTTCAACGACGAGCGCGACGTGGACGACGCACTCCGCGCCCTGGGCCGCTGACGTCACGCGGCGCGAGCCGTGTTCCGCAGAATGCCGAGACCCGAGATCTCGACTTCGACGACGTCGCCGGCGGTGAACGGACCGACTCCCGCCGGCGTTCCCGTGAGGATGACGTCACCCGGGAGCAGCGTGAAAGCCGCCGACGCGTAGGCGATGACATCGGCGAGCGAGAAGATCATGTCGCTGATCGGTCCCTTTTGCATGACCTCGCCGTTGAGCCGCGTCGTGACGACGGCGTCGCCCGTCGGATCGAAGTCGGTCTCGATCGCGGGTCCGAGCGGGCAGAACGTATCGAAGCCCTTCGCTCGGGCCCACTGCCCATCGGTCTTCTGCAGATCGCGCGCGGTGACGTCGTTGGCGATCGTGTAGCCGAAGACATGCTCGAGAGCCCGTTCCGCCGGGACGTTCTTCGTCACGCGTCCGATGACGGCCGCGAGCTCGCCTTCGAAATCGACCCGCTCGGACTGGGGCGGCAGGACGATCGCGTCGCCCGGCCCGACCACCGAGGTGTTGGGCTTGAAGAACAGCAACGGCGCGTCGGGGACGTCATTGCCGAGTTCTGCGGCGTGGTCCCGATAGTTCCGACCCACGCACACGATCTTCGACCGCGGGATGACGGGCGCGAGCAGAACGACGTCGGCCAGGGGCACCCGCTCACCGGTCGTGTCGTATCCCGCGAACATCGGGTCGCCCGCGAGGACGACGAGCTCGCCCTCATCGACGATCCCGAACCTGATGGCGTCCTGGTGGCTGAAGCGTGCGATCCTCACCCGAACAGCCTACTCAGGACGAGCCCGCTGCTCAGGCGTCGAGGCGCAGGAGCCACCCGTGCGTGTCTTCGCGGCGACCGTACTGAATGTCCGTCAGTTCCTGGCGGAGCGACAGGGCGAGCTCACCGGTCGGCTGCTCGTCGAAGAAGTCCCGGCCCTTGAGAAGGCCGATAGGGGTCACGACAGCGGCGGTCCCGCACGCGAACACCTCGACGATTTCGCCGGATGCCACGCCCTGACGCCATTCGTCGATCGATACGGCACGGCCCTCGACCTTGTGTCCGCGATCGCGAGCGAGCTGGAGGATCGAGTCGCGCGTGATGCCCTCCAGGATCGACGGCGACTCGGGCGTCACGAGCGTTCCATCTTTGTAGACGAACACGACGTTCATTCCGCCGAGCTCTTCCACGTTCCGGTGCTCATCGAGGAACACGACCTGATCGCATTCGTTCTCGTACGCTTCCGCCTGCGGCAGAAGCGATGCCGCGTAGTTGCCGCCCGTCTTGGCGGCACCGGTGCCGCCCTTGCCGGCGCGCGCGTAGTCCTCGCTCAGCCAGATCGACACGGGACGAACGCCGCCCTTGAAGTAGGCACCCGCGGGCGACGCGATGAGGTAGTAGCCGACCTTCTGCGCCGGCCGCACGCCGAGGAACGCCTCTTTGGCGAACATGAAGGGGCGGAGGTACAGGCTCTGATCGTCGCCGGCGGGCACCCAGTCGCCGTCGACGGCGATGAGTTCGCGCAGCGACTGGATGAAGTGGGCGACGGGCAGCTCAGGCAGGGCGAGGCGGCGCGCCGAACGCTGGAGCCGTCGTCCGTTCTGGTCGGGACGGAACGTGTGGATGGAACCGTCGGCGTGGCGGTAGGCCTTGATGCCCTCGAAGATCTCCTGCCCGTAGTGCAGCACGGCCGCAGCGGGATCCAGCGAGATCGGTCCGTACGGCTGCACGCGGGGCCGGTGCCATCCCCCGTTGACGGACCAGCAGACGTCGACCATGTGGTCTGTGAAGTTCGTGCCGAAGCCCGGGTTGGCGAGGATCTCCGCGCGCTGCTGCGGCGTCTTGCCGTTGAGGTTCCTCGAGACCGCGAACTGCAGGGGCGAGAGGCCGGTGTCGGGGTCGGAGTCGATGAGAGTCATGTCGTGTCCTGGTTTCTCGGGCGGTGCCTACAGGCTACGCCTGGAGTCGTGCGGCGATGGCGTCGCCGATCTGAGTGGTGGAGCGGGCAGCGTCGCGGTCCGCGATGTCGGCTTCGACCGCGAGCGTGACGCGGGCCGATTCATCCCGCAGCCCGAGGTGATCGAGCAACAGAGCGACCGAAAGGATCGCGGCCGTGGGATCGGCCTTCTGCTGTCCTGCGATGTCGGGTGCCGATCCGTGAACGGGCTCGAACATCGAGGGGAACGCGCCGTCGGGGTTGATGTTGCCCGAAGCGGCGAGGCCGATGCCACCGGTGACGGCGCCTGCCAGGTCCGTGAGGATGTCGCCGAAGAGGTTGTCGGTGACGATCACATCGAAGCGGCCCGGGTTCGTGACCAGGAAGATCGTTGCCGCGTCGACGTGGAGGTAGTCTACGGCCACGTCGGGGTGTTCGGATGCCACGGCATCGACGATCCGCTTCCACATGCCGCCCGCGTGCACGAGAACGTTCGTCTTGTGCACGAGCGTGAGCTTCTTGCGACGACGCTCGGCGAGATCGAAGGCGTACCGGACGACACGCTCGATGCCGTAAGCCGTGTTGACCGACGTCTCGTTCGCGACCTCGTGAGGTGTTCCGCGCCGGATCGACCCGCCGTTCCCGACGTAGGGCCCCTCGGTGCCCTCCCGAACGACGACGAAGTCGATGTCGCCGGGCGCCGCGAGAGGGCCGGGAACGCCCGGGTACAGCTTCGACGGACGGAGGTTGACGTAGTGATCGAGCTCGAAGCGGAGCTTGAGGAGGAGCCCGCGCTCGATGTTCGCGTTCGCGAGCCGCGGATCACCGGGCACTCCGCCGACGGCTCCCAGGAGGATCGCGTCGTGCGAGGCGATGTCCGCCAGGTCCGTGTCCGTGAGGGTTTCACCCGTCTCGAGGAAGCGACCGGCCCCGAGCGAGAAATGCGTCTTGTCGAATCGGACGCCGGAGTCTGCCGTCGCAGCCTCCAGAACCTTCTCGGCTTCGGCGATGACTTCGGGACCGATGCCGTCTCCGGGGATGACGGCGAGCTTCACAACGCGGGACACCCCGCCAGCCTAGCGGCGACGCCCCAGAGTCGCCGCGGCGATGACGGCGGCGCAGACGACGAGCCCTGCTCCGATGAGCGCTGTCGTGCCGACACCCGCATCGAAGGCGTGCGCGGCTGCCGCGCGGAGGCTCTCGCCGAGGGCTCCCCCCACGCCATCCGCCGCGTGAATCGCTCCCGCGAGCGTCTCCGTCGCGGCCTGGGCGGCCGCGGTGGGAAGCCCCTCCGGGAGGACGAGATTGGAGCGATAGAGCGCGGTCAGGATGCCACCGAGCACCGCCGTCCCGAGGACGGCTCCGAGCTCGTACGCGGTTTCGGAGACGGCGCTCGCGGCGCCGGCCTTCGCCGGCGGTGCGTTCGCGAGGATGAGTTCGTTGGACACCGTCTCCGCCGCGCCGATGCCGATGCCGAGCGAGACGAAGGCGACGATCAGGAGCCAGAGCGTCTCGGGACCCGTCGAGATCGCAACGAGTGCGTAGCCGAGCACGGAGAAGGCGAGGGCGACCGGGACGACGATCCGGGGAGCGATCCGCTTGGCGATGGGGACCACCAGGAGACCCGACACGATCATCGCCGCGAGTCCGGGGACGAGAGCGAAACCCGCGTTCATCGGGCTGAGTCCGACGACGAGCTGGAGGTGCTGAGCCGCGAAGAACAGGAACCCGACGAGTCCGACGACACTGAGCAGATTCACCATCAGAGCGCCACTGAAGGTCGAGTTCTGGAAGAGCCGCATATCGAGCATCGGTGTTGACGAACGGAGCTGTCGCTTCACGAAGAGCCATCCGAAGACCACACCGACGAGGAAGAGCACCGGCGCGATGCTCGCGAAACCGTGGACCGCGAGTTCCTTGATCGCGTAGACGATCGGAATGAGCGTGGCCATCGAGAGCGCGATGCTGACGGGATCGATGCGACCCGGTTTCGGGTCGCGGCTCTCGGGAACGAGGAGCGGGGCGAGGACGAGCAGCGGCACGAGTACGGGCACGGCCATGAGGAAGACCGATCCCCACCCGAAGTGCTCGAGGAGGATGCCGCCGACGATGGGGCCGAGCGCGGCACCGGCCGAGAACATCGAGGCCCACACGGCGATCGCGAATCGACGCTGGTCGCGGTCGGTGAAGATGGTGCGCAGCAGAGAGAGGGTGGACGGCATGAGCATCGCTCCGAAGACACCCATGAGCGCCCGCGCGGCGATGAGCAGCTCGGCGGTCGGCGCGAACGCGGCGAGAGCCGAGACGGCGGCGAAGCCCGTCGCGCCGATGAGCAGCATGCGGCGCCGACCGAAGCGGTCGCCGAGCGTCCCCATCGTGACGAGCAGACCCGCGAGAACGAGCGGGTAGGCGTCGATGATCCACAGCTGCTGTGCGCTCGACGGTTCGAGGTCGAGGGCGATCGCGGGGAGGGCGAAGCTCAGCACCGTGTTGTCGACCGAAACGAGCAGGACGGGCAGCATGAGCACGACGAGCGCAGCCCAGCCGCGCCATCCGACCCGCTGCTGCTGTTCAGCGCGGATCGCCGCCGTGATGGTGCCCGTGGTCATGATGTCCTCTTTCTTTACCGTCCAGCCGGTATAGTATCAGAATGAGCGATGCGACGTCGATACGATCGACACCATGAGTCGGCCTCCCCTCGCGCGTGAGAAGGTCCTCGACGCGTTCGAGGCGATCCTCGTCGACGAGGGCGAACGCGCCGCGACGATGGATGCCACGGCTCGCGGTGCGGGCGTTTCCAAGGGCGGTCTGCTCTACCATTTCTCGTCGAAGGACGCCCTCGAGTCGGGCATTCTCGACCGTCTGCGTGCGCTCGTCGATGAGGACGTCGCCGCGATGACAGCGTCGCCCGACGGCGCCGTCGCCTACTTTCTGCGCTCGTCCGTCATGCAGAACGATCCGATCGACCGAGCGATCCTCGCGACAGCGCGCCTCGCTCAGGGCGGGAACACGGCCGCAGCGGAAGCCTTGCGCGATGTCAGGGAGAAGTGGGCCGACGCCCTCCGCCCGCACGCCAAGGATGCGGCATCCCTCGACCTCGTCATGCTCGTGAGCGATGGGCTCTACTTCAACAACGCTCTCGACGGCGGCTCGATCCCCGGCCCGGTTCCCCGCGACGCGGCGATGGACGCGCTCGTCACCCTCGTCGAACGCGCCATCGCCCCCTGAGAGCGTCGGTTCTCAGGCCTCGGTGATCTCGATCTGCCGGAACAGGTCTGCGTGGATCGACGAGCTCACCTCGGCGAGCAGGTCGTCGTCGACGGGCGAGTCGACGGTCAGGACGGAGAGAGCCTGTCCCCCCGCGGCCCGACGAGCGATCTGCATCCCCGCGATGTTGATGCCGGCCTCGCCGAACTTCTGCCCGTAGACCGCGACGATCCCGGGACGGTCGGTGTAGACCATCACCACGTGGTGCTTCTCGATCGGAAGCTCGATGGCGTAGTCGTTGATGCCGACGAGCTTCTCGATCTGCTTCGTGCCCGTCAGCGTGCCCGAGACGGACAGCTGCGAACCGTCGGAGAGGGCTCCGCGGAGCGTGATCAGGTTGCGGTACTCGTCGCTGACGTCGTCGACGAGGAGGCGCACGTCGACACCGCGCTGCTCTGCGAGGAGCGGCGCGTTCACGTACGAGACCGTTTCGCTCACGATGTTCGTGAACAGACCCTTCAGCGCGGCGAGCTTGAGGACGCTGACGTCGTACGCGTTGAGTTCGCCGTGCACCTCGATGTCGAGCGACGTGAGGGGCGAGTGGGACAGCGCGGCGAAGATCTGGCCGAGCTTCTCCACGAGCGGGATGCCGGGACGGACGTAGGGGTCGATGAGTCCGCCCGCGACGTTGACGGCGTCGGGCACGAGGTCTCCCCCGAGTGCGAGACGGACGGAGTTGGCGACCGACACACCGGCCTTCTCCTGCGCCTCCTCGGTGGACGCGCCCAGGTGCGGAGTCACGACGACGTTCGGGAGGTCGAGCAGCGCGGCGGCCGTGCTTCCCTCGGCAGGCGGCTCGGACGTGAAGACGTCGAGGCCCGCACCGGCGATCTGACCCGTGACGAGAGCTTCGCGCAGTGCCTCTTCGTCGATGAGTCCCCCGCGCGCGACGTTCACGACGAACGCCGTCGGCTTCATGAGCGCGAACTGCGCGGTGCCGATCATCCCGGTCGTCTCCGGCGTCTTCGGCATGTGGATCGTGACGAAGTCGCTCTGCTGGAGAAGGTCGTCGAGCGAGTCGAGCTGGACGCCGAGCTGCTGTGCACGCGCGCTCGTGACGTAGGGGTCGTAGGCGACGACGCGCATGTCGAACGCCTGGAGACGCGCCGCGATGAGGGCGCCGATGCGGCCGAGGCCGATGATTCCGACGGTCTTCTCGAACAGTTCGGTGCCGGTGTAGGCACTGCGCTTCCACTGTCCCTGCGACAGCGACGCGTGCGCCGCCGGAATGCGGCGCGCGAGGGAGAGGATGTGACCGATCGTCAGCTCGGCAGCCGAGATGATGTTGGATGTCGGCGCGTTGACGACCATGACACCCGCCGCGGTCGCCGTCTTGATGTCGACGTTGTCGAGGCCGACTCCGGCGCGCGCGACGACCTTCAGCGCGGGCGCTGCGGCCAGAGCCTCGGCGTCGATCTTCGTGGCCGACCGTACGAGCACGGCGTTCGCGTCGGCAAGAGCCGCGAACAGGGCCGGGCGGTCGGTGCCGTCGACCTGGCGGACATCGAAGTCGGGACCGAGAGCGTCGATGGTTGCGGGAGACAGTTCTTCGGCGATGAGCACGACGGGCTTCGTCACGAGATGGATCCTTAAGGGGCTGTGCGCGACGGCAGATCGGATGGAGGCCACGCCGCACGCCATCGGGACGAGGCAACCGCCAGCCTATCGTCGGGCAGAGACGACGCCGAACCGTATGACGCGCGGGTCAGCTGAGGTACAGCGAGAAACTCGTGGTCGCGTAGGCGATGACGTTGAGCCACAGAACGGCTGACAGAGCGAGACCCGCGAGGAAGATGAGCGCGCACTCCCCCGCCCGGCGACGCCATCCGAGCGCGAAGGCTGCCGCGAAGACCATGATCGGGAAGACGCACGCGAACACCAGTACGAACCAGCCGAGGCCGCTCAGTCCGAACGCACCGCCCGCCTGCTGCAGCAGGAACGCGACCGCGTTCCACACGGCGTAGGCGTAGAAGAGACCGAACCCGCCGGAGATCGTTGCGACGAGCCAGACGGGCATCGCGGACGGGCGCTCGGAAGCTGCTGCGCTCATGATCCCACCGCCCCGACGGCGATGAACGGCCACGGCACGAGGAGCAGCGCCCCCGCGATGAGCCACAGGACGCGCAGCCAGGTAGCCCTCGCGCGGGTCAGGTACAGGGCCGCGAGGAACCACAGGAGAGGAGCCAGAACAGCCAGGACGAGCGCCGGCTGGTACATGGCAGGCGTCACCACGAAAAGTGCGGCGTCCTGCAGCCGGAGCCCGCCGATGAGCCATCCCACGGCGTAGAGGAGATACACGCCACCGAAGATCCCGAGAAACACGAGCGTCGCGTTGCTCAACTGCTGGCGCTCGGCGGGATCGACTGCGTCATCCGCTTCGACGGCCGGGGGCTCAGCTTCGACGGGCCTGCTCCCCTTGCCGACGGCACGATAGCCGGTCGGAAGTCCGAGCGTCGCGTCGCGCGCGGCATCCGATGAACCGACATCGAGGGTCGGATCGTCATCGCCCCACGAGAGGGCGTCGTCGTCGCGGCCGGAAGTCACGGTCTCAGCGTACCCGGCCGTCGCACGCCACTCGGGACGGCGACGACCGGGTCACGAGGATCAGCGCGCTGCGCTGCCCTCGACGTAGTCCTCATCCTGCTGCTTCCACGCGAAGAGGGCGCGGAGGTCCTTGCCGACCGACTCGATGGGGTGCGCCGCCGCCTTGGCGCGGAGCTCCTGGAACTCCACGGCGCCGTTGTCCTGATCGTTGATGAAGCGCTCCGCGAAAGCACCCGAACGGATGTCACCGAGGACGGCCTGCATGTTCTCCTTGACGTGCGGGTCGATGACGCGCGGGCCCGAGACGTAGTCGCCGTACTCGGCGGTGTCGGAGACCGACCAACGCTGCTTCGCGATGCCGCCCTCCCACATGAGGTCGACGATCAGCTTGAGCTCGTGGAGGACCTCGAAGTAGGCGATCTGGGGCTGGTAGCCCGCTTCCGTGAGCGTCTCGAAGCCGTACTGCACGAGCTGGGAAACGCCACCGCAGAGGACAGCCTGCTCGCCGAAGAGGTCCGTCTCGGTCTCTTCCGTGAACGTGGTCTTGATGACACCGGCACGCGTTCCGCCGATCGCCTTCGCGTACGAGAGCGCTGTCGCCCATGCCGAGCCGGATGCGTCGCGCTCGACGGCGATGATGTCCGGGATGCCGCGTCCCGCGACGTACTCGCGACGGACCGTGTGGCCGGGGGCCTTCGGTGCGACGAGGATGACGTCGACGCCCTCGGGCGCATCGATGTATCCGAAGCGGATGTTGAAGCCGTGGGCGAACGCGAGCGTCTGTCCCGCCCGGAGGTGCGGCTTGATGTGGTCGTTGAAGATGCCGCGCTGGTGCTGGTCCGGCGCGAGGATCATGATGAGGTCGGCCCACTGGGTCGCCTCATCGACCGTCTTGACCTCGAAGCCCTCGTCCTGGGCCTTCTCGATCGAGCGCGAGCCTTCCTTGAGAGCGATGACGACCTCGACACCGGAGTCGCGCAGGTTCTGAGCGTGTGCGTGGCCCTGCGAGCCGTAGCCGACGATCGCGACCTTCTTGCTCTGGATGATGCTCAGGTCGGCGTCGGCGTCGTAGAAGATCTCAGCCATGGGGGTGTTTCTCCTTGATGTGGTGGTTCGTGTCTCGGTACGCGGCTGCGCCGCGACTCGACGATCGGTGGTCAGTTGCGCAGGACGCGCTCGGTGATGCTCTTGCCGCCTCGCCCGATGGCGAGAAGACCGGACTGCGCGAGTTCTTTGATGCCGAAGGGCTCGAGCGCGCGAAGGAGGGCGTCGACCTTCCCCTTGTCGCCCGTCACCTCGACGACGAGCGCGTCGGTCGCGTAGTCCACGATCTGCGCACGGAAGAGATTGACGACTTCGAGCACGTTCGAGCGGGTCTGGTTGTCGGCCTTCACCTTCACGAGCACGTGTTCGCGCTGAACGGAGGCCGCGTAGTCCAGTTCGACGATCTTGATCACGTTCACGAGCTTGTTGAGCTGCTTCGTGACCTGCTCGAGCGGGAGCGCATCGACGTCGACGACGACCGTGATGCGGGAGAGCCCCGGCACCTCGGTGACGCCGACGGCGAGAGAGTTGATGTTGAAGCCGCGTCGCGCGAAGAGTCCCGCGACACGGGTGAGCAGACCGGGCTTGTCCTCCACCAAGAGGCTCAGCACGTGCGTCGTCATGGCTCAGTCCTCCTGTTCGAACGCCGGCGCGTGGTCACGCGCGTACTGGACGTAGCTGTTGCTGACTCCCTGGGGAACCATCGGCCACACCATCGAGTCGGCGCTCACGACGAAGTCGATGACGACGGGGCGGTCGTTGGTCTCGAGCGCCGTCTTGATCGCGGCGTCGACGTCCTCCTCTTTCTCGACCCTGATCGCGAGGCATCCATAGGCCTCGGCGAGCTTGACGAAATCGGGGATGCGCACGGTCCCGTGGCCCGTGTTGAGGTTCGTGTGCGAGTAGCGGCCGTCGTAGAAGAGCGTCTGCCACTGGCGCACCATGCCCAGCGAGGAGTTGTTGATGATCGCGACCTTGATCGGGATGTTGTTGATCGCGCAGGTCGCGAGCTCCTGATTGGTCATCTGGAAGCATCCGTCACCGTCGATCGCCCACACGTGACGATCGGGCTCGGCGACCTTGGCACCCATGGCGGCGGGGACCGCGTAGCCCATCGTGCCGGCGCCGCCGGAGTTGAGCCACGCGTTCGGACGCTCGTACTTGATGAACTGCGCCGCCCACATCTGGTGCTGGCCGACGCCGGACGCATAGACGCCTTCGGGGCCCGTCAGCTCGCCGATGCGCTGGATGACGTGCTGGGGAGCGAGCAGGCCGTCGGTCGTGGGGGCGTAGCCGAGCGGGAACTCGTCCTTCAGTCCGTCGAGGAAGGCCCACCACTCGGAGATGTCGGGCTTCACGCCGTCCGTCGCTCCGCGGAAAGCCGCGGCCAGGTCGACGAGGACGTCCTTGAGGTCCCCCACGATGGGCACGTCGGCGTTGCGGATCTTCGAGATTTCGGCCGGGTCGATGTCGACGTGCACGACCTTGGCGTGCGGAGCGAACAGCGCCGCCTTGCCCGTCACGCGGTCGTCGAACCGTGCGCCGAGAGAAACGAGGAGATCGGCTTCCTGGAGCGCGAGGACCGCGGGAACCGTTCCGTGCATCCCCGGCATGCCGAGCTGCTGCTCGTGCGAGTCGGGGAACGCTCCCCGCGCCATGAGTGTCGTGACGACGGGCGCTCCCGTCGCCTCGGCGAGGGTCAGGAGCTCGGCGGACGCCTGGGAGCGGATGATTCCGCCACCGACGTAGAGAACGGGCTTCTTCGCCTCGGCGAGGAGCTGCGCGGCGGCTTGGATCTGCTTGCCGTGGGCCTTCGTCACAGGACGGTAGCCGGGAAGGTCGATCTTCGGCGGCCAGATGAACGGCGCCTCGGCCTGCTGAGCATCCTTCGTGATGTCGACGAGCACGGGACCGGGGCGACCCGTTCCCGCGACCTCGAAGGCAGCAGCGATGGCGCCCGGGATCTCCGAGGCATCCTTCACGAGGAAGGAGTGCTTCGTGATCGGCATCGTGATGCCGACGATGTCGGCTTCCTGGAAGGCGTCCGTGCCCATGAGGGTCGAGAACACCTGGCCGGTGATGCAGACGATCGGGACCGAGTCCATGTAGGCGTCGGCGATCGCCGTGACGAGGTTCGTCGCGCCGGGGCCGGACGTCGCGATCGCGACGCCGATCTTGTTGGACGCCGCGGCGTAGCCCTCAGCCGCGTGGCCCGCGCCCTGCTCGTGACGGACGAGGATGTGCCTCAGGTCGGTCGAGTCCATGAGCGGGTCGTAGACGGGAAGGATGGCGCCGCCCGGAAGACCGAAGACATCGGTCACTCCGAGCAGTTCGAGAGAGCGGACGACCGCCTGCGCGCCCGTGAGCACGGGCGCGGTGGCGGTGCGAGCGGGAGGCCGGGGAACGGCCGTCACGGATTCGGCGGACATGGTGGAGATCCTCGCACTGAGAGAAATGGGTCTGGGAGTCCGGCTCACGCCACGACGGTCCCAGGGGAAAGGGAGCGGTTCACCCCGTCGTCGCGCCCTCCGCAGCGGAGCGAACGAGACGGGAGTACTTGGCAAGAACGCCACGGGTATAGCGCGGGGGCAGTGGCTCCCAGCCAGAGCGGCGGGAGCTCAGCTCGGTCTCGTCGACGAGTAGGTCGAGAGTGCGAGCCGCGATATCGACCCGTATCAGATCACCATCGCGCACGAAGGCGATGGGACCTGCGTCCACCGCTTCGGGTGCTATGTGGCCGATGCACAGGCCGGTTGTGCCGCCTGAGAATCTGCCGTCCGTCAAGAGTAGTACATCTTTTCCGAGCCCAGCGCCCTTGATCGCCGCCGTGATGGCGAGCATTTCGCGCATCCCCGGGCCACCCTTGGGTCCTTCGTACCGGATGACGATGACGTCGCCCTTGGCGATATCGCCGGCCTCCAGAGCGTCCATCGCGGAGCGCTCGCGCTCGAAGACGCGCGCGGGCCCTTCGAAGACGGATGCATCGAAGCCCGCCGTCTTGACGACGGCACCCTCGGGCGCCATCGAGCCGTGGAGGATCGTGATGCCGCCCGTCGCGTGGATCGGGTTGTCGAACGTGTGGATGACCGTGCCGTCGATCGGGTCGGGATCGAGGTCGGCGAGGTTCTCGGCGAGCGTCTTGCCCGTCACCGTGAGCGCGTCGCCGTGGAGGAGTCCCTCGTCGAGCATCGCCTTCATGATGACCGGGATGCCGCCGTGGCGATCGACGTCGTTCATGACGTACTTGCCGAACGGCTTCATGTCCGCGACGTGCGGAACCTTGTCGCCGATGCGGTTGAAGTCGTGGAGGCTCAGATCGATGTCCGCCTCGCGCGCGATCGCGAGCAGGTGGAGAACCACGTTGGTCGAGCCTCCGAGCGCCATCGCGAGGGCGATGGCGTTCTCGAACGCCTCCTTCGTGAGGATGTCACGCGTCGTGATACCCAGACGCAGCAGATTGACGACCGCCTCCCCCGAGCGGTGGGCGTAGTAGTCGCGCCGGCGGTCGGCCGACGGCGGCGCCGCCGAGCCGGGAAGCGAGAGTCCGAGCGCTTCCGCGACCGACGCCATCGTGTTGGCCGTGTACATGCCACCACAGGCGCCCTCGCCCGGTGCGATCGCGCACTCGATGCGCTTGAGGTCGGCCTCGCTCATCTTGCCCGCGAGGCACGCGCCGACGGCCTCGAACGAGTCGATGATCGTCACGTCCTTCTCGGTGCCGTCCGACAGCTTCACCCAGCCCGGGGCGATGGACCCGGCGTAGAGGAAGACGCTCGACAGGTCCAGGCGCGCCGACGCCATCAGCATCCCGGGGATGGACTTGTCGCATCCGGCGAGGAGGACCGTACCGTCGAGGCGCTCCGCCATCACGACGGTCTCGACGGAGTCGGCGATGACCTCTCGTGACACGAGCGAGAAGTGCATGCCCTCGTGCCCCATCGAGATGCCGTCGGAGACCGAGATGGTGCCGAACTGGAGCGGGTACCCGCCACCCGAGTGCACACCCTCTTTCGCACCCTGCGCGAGCCGGTCGAGGCTCAGGTTGCAGGGGGTGATCTCGTTCCAGCTCGACGCGATGCCGATCTGTGGCTTGTCCCAGTCCTCGTCACCCATGCCGACCGCGCGGAGCATTCCGCGCGACGTCGTGGCTTCGATGCCGTCTGTGACGACTCGGCTGCGAGGTTTGATGTCGATGTCAGTGCGTGCCTCGGGCATCTTGCAAGCCTATTGCCGCGCAGCAGCCCTGAGTGTCGCGAGCTCCTCCAACAGAACGGCGAATTCTTCGATGTCTGCCACGAAGACGGAGGCCGCGCTGGGCCCGCCGCCGACACGGACGCCGAGATCCTCAGGCCCGAGCGTGCCGAGGGCGTCCTCGTCTGTCACGTCGTCGCCCGCGAACAGGACGGCGGTCGCGTGGAGTCGCTCGCGAAGCGCGGCGACGGCCGAGTCCTTGCCCTCGTGGCGGAAGGCGTACTCGACGATGTTCTTGCCCGTGCGTCGGCGCCAGTGCGGTGCTTCTGCGCTCACGATCGCGTCGACGGCCGTGTTCGCGGCATCCGCTGTCTCGCTCGTGGCGACACGAGTGTGCACGCCGAGACCGAAGGCCTTCGGTTCGATCCACACGCCGTCCATGTGTGCCGTCGCTTCCTTCGCGTGGCGGAAGAGCGACTCGCGAAGGGCGTCATCGACCTCGTCGGGCTCGGGCTCCAGAGCGCCCTCACCGGGGATCCAGAACTCCGCTCCGTGACTTCCCGCGAGGAGGTAGGCGGAGTCGTCGCCATGCTCGGCGATCTCTCGCAGGTCCGACAGGCTCCGCCCCGACACGAAGGCGACGGTCGTACTCGGAAGTGCGGCAAGGTGCTCGATCGCCGTACGTGCTTGAGGCACCATCCGCGCCTTCATGGGCTCGTCCGCGAGGTGCGACACGGTTCCGTCGAAGTCGAGGGCGACGAGCAGGTGGTCGGATGCCGCGATGCGCCGCAACTCGGCCGCACGGTTGTGCGTGTCGGTCATGAGTTCTCCTTGGCTGCCGCGAGTGCTGTCAGGAACGAGCGCGACCACGCCGCGACATCGTTCTCGATGACCTTCTTGCGCATCGCCCGCATGCGTCGCCCCTGCTCAGCGGGGGGCATGTCGATCGCCCGCAGGATGGTGTCCTTGAGGGCGCCGATGTCGTGCGGATTGACGCGGAGCGACGTGCCGAGCTCATCGGCCGCGCCGGCGAACTCACTCAGCACGAGCGCACCTCGGTTGTCGACCCGCGACGCGACGTACTCCTTCGCGACGAGGTTCATTCCGTCGCGAAGCGCCGTGACGAGCATCACGTCGGCAGCCAGGTAGAGCGCGACCATCTCCTCGCGCGGGAACCCCTGGTGCAAGTAGCGGATGGCGGAGTGGCCGAGCGTGTCGTTGTCGCCATTGACACGCGTCACGGTGAGCTCGATCTCGTCACGGAGTTCGATGTAGGCCTGCACGCGCTCGCGGCTGGGGCTGGCGACCTGCACGAGTGTGACGTCCTCGACGCTGATGCGCCCGTCCTCGATGAGCTCTCCGAAAGCCTTCATACGGTGCCGGATCCCCTTCGTGTAGTCGAGCCGGTCGACGCCCAGGAGGATCTTCTTCGGATTGCCGAGGCTCTCGCGGATCTCCGCAGCGCGCGCCTGGATATCGGCTCGCTCGGCGAGCTCGACGTACGACGCCGTGTCGATCGAGATCGGGAAGGCCTTCGCGAGCGCCGTTCGGAAAGACCCATCGGCCTCCGGCACGCGGATGCCGGTGGCTTTCGTCTCGTACCGCAGCTGGCGCCGCACGGCCCGCGCGAAGTTGCCCGCGTCGGCCACTCGCTGGAACCCGATGACGTCGGCTCCGAGAAGTCCTTCGAGCACCTGGCGCCGCCACGGCAACTGCGAATAGAGACCGTATGCCGGGAAAGGAATGTGGTGGAAGTACCCGATCGTCAGGTCGGGTCGCGCCTCTCGCAAAAGCTTGGGAACGAGCTGCAGCTGGTAGTCCTGGACCCACACCGTGCCGCCTTCCGCCGTGGCATCCGCTGCCGCAGCAGCGAAGCGTTCGTTGACCCGGACATAGGCGTCCCACCAGACACGGCGATAGCGCGGGGCGGCGATGACGTCGTGGTAGAGCGGCCAGATCGTGTCGTTCGAGAAGCCCTCGTAGTAGAGCTCGACGTCCTCTGCAGTGAGCGTGACCGGCACGAGGCGTGTGCCGTCGAAGTCGAAGGGCTCGAGCTCGACATCGGCCTGTCCGGGCCACCCGACCCACGCACCGTGCGTCGAGCGCATGACGGGCTCGAGGGCCGTCACGAGACCGCCCGGCGATGGGCGCCAACCGTCGGTTCCGTCGGCGTTGACGATGTGGTCGACGGGGAGTCGGTTTGCAACGACGACGAATTCGGCGCGGGTCATGGAGCCTCCGTGGCTGGCGGTGATCTCAGGCTAACAGCGCTCCCGCGACCGGCCCGGCGCTTGACGGGAGCGGAGCGTGCTGTCAAGGGGCGCTGCGCGCGAAGCGAGCGCGCTACCGTAGGGGCATGCGCAGCTTCATCTTCGGCTCGGGGCTCTTCAGCTCCCTCTTGACCGGTCTCAGCCTGCTCAAGACGGCGCGAGACGACTCCCCCTTCACGTGGCGCACGGCGCTCGCGTGGGCGAGCTGGGGCATCACGCTCGCGCTGGCGATCGGCTCGATCGTCGACACGAGGAGAGCATCGAAGGGTCGGCTCGTCGACACGGACTCCCCGATTCGCGGGAGCGAAGAGAAGCTGCTCAAGAAGCGCCTCCGCCGCTGAGACCTAGCTGAGGGCGAGTTCTTCCTGGATGATCGCCGCTACGAGGTCGGCTCCCGCATCCGACAGGACGATCGTGTAGTGGTTGAGACCGGCGACACGTTGGTGCCGGATAGCGGGTGATTGTGCCAGCATCCGCTCGAGGTGCTCGGGTGCGTAGAGTCCCGGCTCCTCGTTCTGCAGTCCCCGTGACGTCGTGATCAATCGGGCGGGATGACGGAGGCCCTCGATCGCCTCGGGAACGGCGGTGCCCGTGTTCATGTCGACGGTGTCCTCGACGGTCGTCTGGTAGCTCGTGGCGGGACGCAGGGCACCCGCGCCATCGTCGACGAGGTCGTAGGCGAAGTACTCTTCCAGCATCGCGGGCCATTCATCACCGAAGGCAGGATGCTGCCGCCAGAAGTCGAGGTAGGCGCGCGTGTCGGGAAACCTCATCGACAGGCGGGCCGCCGTTGGGCCCAGAATGGCCGAGACGAGTGCACCGGCGTCGAGGTCCTGCGGGACATCGAGCGGAAGTCCCCCGTCGACGAGAACGAGACGCGACACGCGCTCTGGATAGAAGTGCGCGAAGACGGCGGCGACGAAAGCGCCCATCGAATGGCCCACCGCCAGGATCTGATCGATGCCCAGCGCATCGAGCGTTGCGGCGAGGTCGTCGGCGTGCTGCCGCATCCCCGAGGCACCTTCGAGCCCGTTGCTGCCGCCGCGGCCCCGCAGGTCGGGAGCGATCCCGCGGACTCCGGGCAACCGCTCGACGACGAACGACCACGCGAGGTGCGACGACGTGATCCCGTGGATCAGCAGGACATCCGCCGTACGTTCATCCCCCGTGGGGTCCCAGATGCCGACCCGCAGGTCGCCTCCTGCGACGGGGACGTGCACGAGGCGATGGGCGTGCGCGTTCATCGCGCCGTCCATCCGCCGTCCATCGTGTACGAGGCGCCCGTGACCATGCCGGCATGAGACGAGGCGAGCCAGCCCGCGAGGGAGGCGACTTCGTCGGGTTCGATCAGGCGTTTGATGGCGGTCTCGGTCAGCATGATGCGCTCGACGACCTCTTCTTCCGGGATGCCGTGAACCGCGGCCTGATCCGTGATCTGCTTCTCCACGAGGGGCGTCCGGACGTAGGCGGGGTTGATGCAGTTGCTCGTGACGCCGTGCGGCGCGCCCTCGAGCGCCGTGACCTTCGACAGGCCCTCCAACCCGTGCTTTGCGGAGACGTAGGCCGACTTGAACGACGATGCGCGGAGGCCGTGGGCGCTCGAGATGTTGATGATCCTCCCCCACCCGCGGTCGTACATGGCCGGAAGAGCCGCGCGGATGAGGAGGAAGGGCGACTCGAGCATGAGACGCAGCAGGAGCCGGAACGTCTCGGGGTCGAAGTCCGGGATCGAGCTGACCCGCTGGATGCCGGCGTTGTTGACGAGGATGTCGACGTCGAGCATCAGATCGTCGAGGTCGGCCGTCTGGGAGAGGTCGACGACCCACGGCTCTCCGGCGACTTCGGCTGCAACTGCCGTCGCGGCATCCTCATTGAGGTCGGCGACGATCACGAAGGCGCCGCGCCGGGCGAACTCGCGCGCACACGCGAGTCCTATTCCGCTCGCCCCGCCCGTGACGAGCGCTCGCTTGCCCGCCAAGTCCTGTTCGGTCATCCCCGAAGCCTTCCTCTCACCCACCCTGTTCGCCACTCGCCACTCGCCCCTCGCCTCGCCCATCCACAAGCTCGCCCGCTCCCCTGCCGCCTGCGAACGTCGGCCCCCTCTTCGCCGAGAAGACCCAAACCGCTGCGTTTCGTCTCTGTCCTGCGCAGTTCGAGTCTTGTCGCCAGAATCTCCGTGCCCGAGTCGAACCTCGCCCCTTCTGGCCGAGAAGACTCAAGCTGCTGCGTTTCGTCTCCGGATTGCGCAGTTCGGGTCTTTTCGACATTCTGCTGGGTCCGGGCGGATCGCGCTGCGGAATCTACGCCGACGATACGCTCGGATGCATGGACACTGGCTTCACTCGATCGGTCGCCGTCGTCGGTCTCGCTGGGATGCTGATGCTCGCGGGATGCACGGCCGGATCCCCCGACCCCGAGCCATCCCTCCCCGACGACGGCGCTCCCGGCACTTTCGAGTGCCTCGAGGTCAGCCCCTCGGTGCTCGAAGCCATCGCCTCGGGCGCGGGCGATCTCGCCCTGACGCCCACCGAGCAGTCCGCCGCGGTCGCCTCTCCGAGCATCCCCGACGCCTACCTCGTCGCGGCCGAGTACGACGTTGCGGGATTCAACTACGAGGTGGGCGTATGGATGGTGCCCACGCTCGACGGAGAACCGTCGGAGATCGCCGCGGTCGACGAGGTGTCTCAGCAGTTCACGGCGTACCCCACCACATTTGGCGGCCAAACGGTGTCGCTGACCGATGGTGCGGTGGATGCCGTCATCGGTTGCATCGGCTGACTCGTCGTCCGGGCCCGAGCGGAAACCGCTTGGATCCCTGTCAAGGGGGTCGCGACCGCACCGATGGCGCACATATCCTGGGCGACCCGGTGTGGAAGGAGAAGTCGATGAGCGACTCAGCAGACCAGAAGGATCCCGTGAACGACGCCGAAGGTGAGCAAGAGCCTGGTGGCCTCGGCCAGGACGGCACGATTCCCGCCGACCCAGACGGAGTCGCCGCCGGTCACACAGGTGAGCAGTCGACCTTCGAGCCCGAGGAAGACGAAGGCGCTGACGCCTGATCGGCGATCGCGCGAACACGTTTCCGCCTCATCACCGATTGGTGATGAGGCGGAGTCCTGTTCGCCAAAGGGCTCGTACGGCGGGTGGCGCAGTTTCGCAATCCTACTGTCGTGCCGTCGGTGTCAGACTGTCGCCCTCGCCCCCACTGACCTGCTCGGGGCTGACACGCCTGTGCTTCACTCGGTGGAACACGCGTGAAGACACAGCGACGACCACAAGCGCGACGCCCGCACTGAGCAGCAGGCGGTCGAGCAACTGGAGCGCTGTAAGTAACAGGAGAACGTTAGCCACTGCGTAGACGGACAGAGCTGCGAGGATCGGCATGAACTGTGTCACAGACCTTCTGACCATCACTCAACCTCTCGCAGCGCTCGTGAGCGGTTGTAGCAGTGCGACTCCAACCGACACGAGGATAGAGCAACTCAGTGAGTTCTTGCTGCACCATGTCTGGGCCGCGGAGTAGCCCTGATTCACTGCCTTCCAGAAAGCCGTGGTGTTGGCCTTCTTGTTGATGTCGATGACGAGCGCTCCGCGCCCTCTGCTTGTGTCGTACAGCTGGTACCGAGCGTTGCAGTCCTTGGGATTTCTACCATTCCAGGAGGTAGTGGTTGAACCCGGAACTTTGGGGTTGGGTTTCCAACACACGCGGAGTAGCTCGCGGCACTGGCAGCACTCACAGACGCTGTGGTTCCTGGCCAACGATGCCGACAGCAACGAGTGTCAGTGCGAGCAGGGCCGAGCCCATTCGAGTCCTGAGAAAATGCAATGTGGAACTCCCCGTATTCGAATCTCGCGTCGCGCAACGGATCGATTGCGTGACTCATACCTTCAGGGAAGAGCCGGGGGCTCCAGATCGGGACATCACCGTCGCGTCGCGGAATCACGGGCAAGCCCCGCCACCACCCGCGCGCAACTTCACCCGCGCGTTCGCCGCTCATTGCCCGTGTCGCCCCGCGGGACTCACCCGCTCGGCCGCTCTCACCCCTGCTCGTGCGCGACGACCTCTGCGCGGTCATGGACGAGGGCGTCCGGCTGCCGCACGCTTCTCGCCGCGGGCGCACCGACCGGCTGTGGCTGATGGAGTCACGCAACGCAGGGCCGCGGAGGGCAAGCAGTACCTTCTCGTCCGTCAACGACGTCGGCTTTGGCCGCATCGTCGGATACCCGATTGACGGGCGGTTGAAGGCCCGGCTGTCCGTACAAGCGCTCCAGAACACATTCGGCATACGACGCGACGCGACGTCGCCTCGCATGGTCCACAGCTAAAGAGGCATCCAAACATCGCAGCCGGAAGATTCTGCGCGCTCTGGCCCGCCGTCGTATGGTCGAGGTCATGGGCACAGTCGGATCACGCGGAGACAACGCTCGGACTCAGCGCGGCAGGGCACGTGCGCATTTTGCGCTGATTCCCGCATACGGTCGGGAACTGGCGAAGGCCCGGACTCTGATTTCACTCAGCGTTTCCGGGCCTTCTCTGTGGTGCACCCCCTGGGACTTGAACCCAGAACCCACTGATTAAGAGTCAGTTGCTCTGCCGATTGAGCTAGAGGTGCGTTGATTCGTACGAGGCGAACCGAGGGTCAACATTAGCATCACGATCGGGTCACTCGGAAATCGAGACGGGAGCTGACAGTTATCCTTGATCCCGTGACGTCCCTCTCCCCCGCCGCAGCCTTCGATGCGCCGTTCGACGGGGATCTGCGGGACGACCTGCAGCTCGCTCTTCAGCTGGCGGATGCCGCAGACGCGGTCGCGATGCCGCGCTTCGACTCCCCCGATCTCGACGTCCAGGCCAAGCCCGACGCCAGCTTCGTCACCGATGCCGACATCGCGACCGAGAAGGCGATCCGCGAGATTCTCGCGTCTGAGCGCCCCGATGACAGCGTGCTCGGCGAAGAGTTCGGCAGCACGGGCGAGTCATCGCGCCAGTGGATCATCGACCCGATCGACGGCACGCACAACTACCTGCGCGGCATCCCGATGTGGAGCACCCTCATCGCGCTCGCGATCGATGGCGTGCCACGTGTGGGGGTTGTGAGCCAGCCGGCGATCTCCCGCCGCTGGTGGGGAGCGACAGGACTCGGCGCCTGGACTATCACCCCGTCAGGCGAAGAGCGTCGCATCTCGGTCTCCGACGTCGACGATGTCGCGAAGGCGAGCGTCAGTTTCCAGAGCATCGAGCAGTGGCGGGATGCCGGTGAGCTCGACGCCCTCACTCGACTCACCGACGCGGTCTGGCGTGACCGCGGATACGGCGACGCCTGGCCGTACATGCTCCTTGCCGAAGGACGCCTCGAACTCGTGGCAGAGTTCGGAGTCAAGGAGTACGACATCGCCGCCCTTGCTCCGATCGTGATCGAGGCCGGCGGGTCCTTCACCGCCTACTCCGGCGCGCACTCCCTCACCGAACGCTCATCGCTCGCCACCAACGGGCGACTGCACGACACCTTTCTCGATCTGCTGCACACTTCCTGACTCCCGTCCCCAGCTCGGAGCCATTCGATGACTTTCCCCTCCCGCCGCGTCGGCGCAGTGATCGCGCTCACAGCGGCACTCGTCCTCCTCACCGCCTGCGCACAGGACCCCGGCACCGAGCCGGAGCCGACCGACACTGCCGTGTCGGCGCCGAGCAGCCCCGCCCCTGAGCCCTCGGAGACCGATCCGACCTCTCCCGAGGCAGGCGAACCGGCGTGCGAAACCATCATCCCCGTGGCCACCGTCACCGACTTCGAGAGCGTGGGCTGGACCTACGAGGAGAGCCCGTTCTACATCGGCGAGCTCGAGATCGTCGACGGCATCATGTGCGTGTGGGCCGACTTCGACGCCCCCGCCGGCGACCACCTGCAGCTGTACGGATGGGCACCCATCACGCCAGACGACGCACGCGCGGCCCAGTCGTCGCTCACGAGTCAAGGCTGGATCCGAGAAGAGGCCGCCGAAGGCGTCTACATCACGGAGAACCCCGAGACGACGATCGCCGTCGACGCGGAAGGGTACGGTATGACGTACCTCTTCACCGATGGCGCGGTCGAACTGGCCGACACGAAGCAGGGTCTTCTGCTCGTGGAGTGGCCGAAGGCGTAGCGGCTACTCGCCGACCTCGACGCCGGGCGCGAACGCGACGTAGCCCGAGAAGTCGGTGCCGACGCGCTCGATCGCACCGTTGTACAGGGACGGGTAGGCCCAAGCGCGGTCCGCGAACTGCTCCCCGTCGATGACGACGTGGTAGTACTGGCAGGCGCCCTTCCACGGGCACGTGTACGGCGTCGGGCTTTCCGCGATGAGCGAGAAGTCCACGCTCGCCGGCGGGAAGTACCAGTTTCCTTCGATCCGGACGAGATCCTCTTCGGGGGCCTCGGCGATGACGGTTCCGTTGAGTGTCGCGCGCATGATCGCTCCTTTGCCGCACCCGGACGGGTGCCTCAGATCAGCCTAAAGTCCTCTCGTGGCCCCGGGGCGAATCGGGTCAGGGCAGATTCAGCTCGGCAGCGGTCTTCGAATACTCCCGTTGGAGCCACGCCCCGAAGAGCCTGAGGTTGAGGCACGAGTCGAGGTCGCGGCAGTTCGCCGTCACGGGATCCTGGATGGCGTACGCCGAGAAGGCCGAGACCTTGCGCTCGAGAACGTCGCCTTCGACGTTCACGGGGTAGTTCTGCGTCTGGTACCCGATCGCCAGGGAGACGATCGCCGGATCGACGTCCATGCTGCGCCACGCGGCACGAGCGAAGGACGCTGCCGTTCTGTGGTCCGAATGATCGCCGTCGGCGAGCTCGCCCGCTTCGGCAGGCATGCCGGTGAGGATCTGGTCAGGTCCGGCATCCGTGAGGATCTCGACGAGAGAATGCGTGATGTCGTCGATGGTGAGCTGCTCGGGACCATCGACGTCGCGCACCGTCGGGATGTCACCGGCCGCGAGCTTCGCGAGGCTCTCGTAGCCCATGCTCGCGAAGCCGCTCCCGTCGATGTTTCCGTCGACGAGCCGGAAGGAGAGCAGGAGAAGCCTCGGGTCGTCCACCGGTTGCCATTCTTCGACGGTGACGCCGGTGTTCAGAACATCGGTGTTCTCGCTCCAGTCTCCGCTATACCCCCGAAGCGCGTCGTACGCGTTCCTGATCCCTTGCTCGCGCCCCTGCGAGTACTCCACGCCCCGCCCGGCATCACCAGCGGAAAGATAGGCGACCGTGACGCACCAGCCCTCCTGAAGCGCATCGCTCACGCGCGAATGGCCGAAGATCAAGTCGTCGTCGTAGTGCGCCCAGATGGCGACGAGGGTGCCCTGATCGCAGAGTCCGTGCGTCGGTTCCGGCTCCGGTGTCACTTCCGGTTCGACGATGGGCACGGCCGTGGGGCTCTTCGTGGCATAAGCCTCAGGCACGCGTTCCTCGGCCATCCGATCCGGCGCACACGCTGACACCAGCAGAATCCCCACGGCCATCGCGGCGACGATCCCCATGCGTCTCGTTCCCTGCGACATCGTTCGTCCCTTCAGCGGCCGACTCCACACGGTGCCGCCGGAACCGAGTGTGGCGCAACCGAGATCGGTTCGGGAAGAGACCTGGGTCGCCACCCCAGCGCGAGACCGCCGCGAGCGGTAGCGTCGGTGAGCACACTCGACTTCGCCGAGGAGGCCGCTCATGGACAACCTGGACACGATCGTCGTGGGCGCCGGAGTCGCCGGGCTCAGCGCCGCTCGGCTCGTCCGCCGCGCGGGACGAAACGTCGTGGTGCTCGAAGCACGAGACCGCGTCGGCGGGCGTGTGCACACCGAGCGGCTCGACGGCAACACGACCGACCTCGGGGCGTCGTGGATCCACGGCATCAACGACAGCGCCGTCGCCGCGGCAGCCGAGGCGTTCGGCATGCGAATGGTCGAGTTCACCGTCGGCGGCTACCAGCCCGACAGTCGACCGATCGCCTACTACGGACCGGATGCCACGAGGCTGAGCCCGCACGACGCACAGAGCTTCGCGAACGACGTGCACACCGTCGACGCCGAGCTCGTCGATGTGATCGCGGAATCCGAGCCCCGTGCCTCGTATCGCGACGTGACCGAGATCGCACTCGCCCGCCAGGGATGGGATGCCGCGCGCACACAGCGCGTTCGGGAGTACCTCGAGCATCGGAGCGAGGAACAGTACGGCGCGTGGATCGACGACCTCGCCGCCCACGGGCTCGACGACGATGTCGTCGACGGAGACGAAGTCGTGTTCCCCGACGGCTACGACCGCCTGCCCACCGCACTCGCGAAGGGACTCGATGTCCGGCTGGAGGAGCGGGTCACTCGTGTCGAGTGGTCTCCGTCGGGCGTGACCGTCACAACGGACGACGGCACGTGGTCGGCCGATTCGGTGGTCGTCACGGTGCCCGTCGGCATCCTTCAGTCGAGCGAGTTCACGATCGATCCACCTCTCCCCGAGCCGGTCGCGGGCGCTCTCGGCCGCTTGACGATGAACGCCTTCGAGAAGGTGTTCCTCCGGTTTCCCGAGAAGTTCTGGGACGACGGCGTTTACGCGATCCGCCAGCAGGGACCGGACAGCAGGTGGTGGCACTCCTGGTACGACCTCACGGCGCTGCACGGCACACCGACGCTCCTCACCTTCGCCGCGGGTTCGGCCGCCGTCGAAACGCGCACGTGGCCGCAAGACGACCTCATCGCCTCGGTGATGACGCAGTTGCGACGTCTGTACGGCGACCGCGCCGTCGAGCCGACCTCCGTGAGCGTGACGGCGTGGCAGGACGACCCGTTCGCGCGCGGTTCGTACGCCTACATGACCGTCGGATCGACCACAGCCGACCACGACGACCTCGCGACCCCTGTGGGCGGCGTGCTTCACCTCGCGGGCGAGGCGACCTGGACGGATGATCCCGCGACGGTGACGGCGGCACTCCACTCGGGCCACCGCGCTGCGGAGCGCATTCTCGGTCGTACGGTTCCGATCGAAGAGCTGTGGGCGCGCGACTGACAGCTCACGTTCGTGTCGCGAAGACCACCACGTTGTCGAGGTAGTGCCCGGTCCCGTCATCGAAGCTGCCCGAACACGTGATCAGGCGGAGATCTGCCCGCGGAGTCGGACCGTAGACGTCGCTCGTCGGAAACGCCGCCTTCGGCGTCTGCATCGTTCCCGTGACGGTGAACGCCACCGATTCACCGTTCGACAGATCGACGACGACCTCATCGCCCGGAGCGAGCTCGCCGATCCGGAGGAAGACCGCCGGAGCGGACGGCGAGTCGACATGACCCGCGATGATCGACGGGCCGACATCGCCCGGCACTGTTCCTTCCGCGAACCACCCGGCACGATCGAAGTCGACGGGCGGCAAGAGCTCGTTTCCGGCACCGAGTCCGAGCGACTCGAGCGCCGTGTCGACGCCGATCGACGGGATGGAGAGACGAACAGGCTCGGCATCCGTGGCGGAGGCGAACTCGGACGCGCGAGAGGGATCCTGGAGAGCACCCGCTGACACCTCGACCGGTCCCGCGGCTTCAGAGGGAGCAGCCGGCGGCGCGGCACCATCTCGCCCGGCCGTCTCGCCGAACGAGCCGGCCGTCGTGACGCCGACTCCCATACCGGCGAGGAGCGCGAGCGCACCGGCCGCTCCGTAGAGCGCGAGACGGATGCGGTGACGCTGGACCCACACGCGCAGCGCCCACGCGCGACGCTGCGCGTGAGCAGGGCCGCGCATGCGGGGGGCCATCGCGAAATACGACATCACACGGCGTACACGGCGCCTGCGCCGAGGCCCGCTCCGGTCCTGGTCACCGTCTGGGCGTGAGCCAGCCAGCCGCCTCCCGTTTGCACTCCCCCGTCGGGAGTGACCGCGGCGGCGGCGCTATCGAGAACGGGAAGGATCGTGAGTCCACCGTCGGCGGTGTCGAGCACGAAGAGCGTCGCGACACTCCCAGACGGAGCGTCGACGGTCGCCGTGTCGGCCACGCCGTCGCCCGTCAGTTCGAAGGTCCAGGGGCCGGCCGGCACCTCCGTGTACGGGGTCACCGACCCGGCTCGAGCGCCTTGCGCGATCGAGACACCAGTCGTCGTCCGGACGTCGACAACGTCGGTCAGGGTGGATGCCTGAATGAGACGGATCCGCGCAGATCCGGCGGCGGGAGCCGACAGGTCGTCCGTGAACGCGCGCACGCGAAGATCGCGGCTCGGACCGTATGCGGCGAGAGTCGAGGCTGATCCGGCGTCGACGGTCAAGCGCGCCGACAGAACGGGGTCGGCCCAGCTGTTCGATCCGGCGGCAACCATGGCAACGGTGTACGACCCCGTTCCCAGTTGCGCGTACGGCGACACGTCCCCGTAGCCGACGCCGGCGAGCTCCAGCACGGTGGATCCTCCCCGAAGCGCCGTGACGCGGACGTCGACCTGCTTCGTGTCGGGTGAGAAGTGGCCGAGTCGCACCCATCCGGTGCTCCCTTCCGCGGCAGAGACGGCCGCGGGACCCGGAATGGCGGATGCCGGGGCGACGGCCGCGATCGACAGCGTGACAGCACCGATGGCGGCGATCAGGGCGACACGGATGTGACGGCGGATCATGAGCATCTCTTCTCTGTGGCGGGGAACGGCGAAGGTCAGGGGACGAGAGGGTCGAGTTCGATCGAGTAGCGCAGGACGAGCGCGTCATCGACGGCCGAGGAGTCGTCCGGGGCGAAAGCACCCTGGAGCGCATCGATCAGCCGTGTGGCGAGTGCATTCGCGCGGTCTTCGCGGGCGAGGGGTTCGGCGTTCAGTCCGCTGAGGCTCACCTGGCGGAGCGTCCGACCTTCCTCACCCTCGACGACGGGGAAGCCGTCGATCGCCACGTCGCCTTCCGCCGCGAGAGCCCCGAGAACCAGAATGATCCGCTCGTCCACTCGCCCCTCCGCGAGTGCTGCGCGCGCGTCATCGGTGAGGAGGAGTCGGGGGTTCTCTGCAAGCTCGGATCCGGCACGCCGGCGGTCGACGGCGGCAGCGACGGCGGCGGATGTCCGCGCGGCGAGTCCGTCAGACGACACCTGCCGGATCTCGAGCGCGTTCGGCCCCTCCCCGAACCGGGCCACGACGCGGCTGGCGTCCGCCAGATCAGAGCGCTGGCGAGTCACGACGATGTCCGCGTCACGCCAGTCCCCCGGAAGGGCTCCGGATGCCGCGGTGTAACCCTCGACGTCCGGGTCGCGCCATCCGGCCGACAGAAGGTCGGCGCGCATGACGTCATCGACGACCACGCGCTGTGACGGATCGACGTTGTCGATGATCCACTCCTGAGCCGCGATCGTCGCGTCGGGTCGTTCGCTCGACGCGGGGGCCGTGGCGAGGAGGGACCACACGGGCATCCCGATGAGGACACCCGCCGAGGCGAGCGAGACGATGCCGATCGCGGCGTAGCGCGTGGGACCCTTACGTCTCATCCGTCCGATCGAGATGTCCACGACTCCCGCGACGACGATGGCGGCGATCGGTATCGTGATCGTCACGAGCGCGGCCGGTATCGCGGCGCCGACCACGTCGAGGTCACCGCCCAAGACGACCGGAAGAACGGATGCCGCAACGCCCGCCGCGAGCATGAGACCGCCCGTGACAAGCGGCCAGGCGCGGCGCCCCGCGTGCGTCGAGCGGACCATGAGCCAGACGACGAGCGGGAGCATCACGGCGAACGCGACAGATGTGAGCGTCGCGATGGCGAACGCGAGACCCGCGAGCACGAATCCCGCGATCTGTCGTCGTGAACTGAGCGCCAGGAGCAGGGCCAGGAGCGCCCAGGGCAGAGCGACGGTGTCGGCGCTCACTAGACCGTGGGTCTGCAGACCGATCGGAACGACGAGGAAGGCGAGAGTGGCTGCAGCAGCCGCGGGAATCGACAGCCGGAGTCGGCGAGCGATGAGCCAGACCAGGATCGCGGACAGCAGCGCGAAGAAGACCATCGCCTCTCGCGCAGCGAAGATCGCGGAGTCCCACCGGACGACAGCGCCCGAGAGGTGCGTGTAGGCGCCGATCTGCAGCGTGGCGAGAGCAGAGCCGTCCCAGGGTCCCGCAGCAGCAGACCCTCCCGTCAGGAAGGGCATCCACGCAGGCGTCGCGAGCGCCGCCTCTTCGGCCGAGCGAGCGGGTCGAGTCAGGACGGCGACGAGAGTGACGCCGGCGACCGCGAGCACTGCGACGAGCCATAGTCCCGCGCGCAGATGGCCGAGAAGCCACGCGTTGACCGGGTCCCCCGACGGCATGTCGGCGCGGTGCTCCTCCGCCGAGATCGCCTTCGGCTTGGTCAGCACTCGCGGCTCCGACACCGCACGATCGGGCGTGGCGGCGGGAGTCCGTTGGACGGAAGCAGGGGCGGAGCGTGAGACCTCGGCTTCACCGAGGGATGCGAGGAACTGCCGTGCCGACATCGGCGGTGGCATCGGGATGGCTGCGGCTGTTGGCTCCGCGGACCGCGGGGTTGTCGGGGGGAGGATCTCTGAGGTCCCCTCCGAGGTGGTCCGCAAGGATCGCGGCATCCGGAGCCTCACGTGCCCGATTCGCTCATGCACGTCCCCGCCGAGGGAGGCAGCGACCCACCCGCTGACAACGCTTGCGTGTGCGACACGTATGGGCCGCGGGCCCACGGCCGACTGATCCGTATGCCCCCCGGCTACACGCATCCACATCGGCCGCGGGGTCCGCACCGCATGCGGGCGAGGGATGCGACGGGAAACCCGTCCACCCGCTGCCACGCCCCATTCCCCAGTGGCCATGGCGCCTCCTCGCACACGTCCCCGCGCAGGCCAGAGCGTCGGGTGACCTCTGTTCGGAGCCGTTCCGAGAACGGATTGGAGAATTTTCGGAGTCGTGTCAACCCGGTGAAGATCTCGGAGAGTGCCGCGATGATGGAAGCATGCCCGCACTCGCCATCATCCTGCTCATCATCGGACTCGTCTTGCTCGCGCTCGGCATCTTCGTCGAAGCCGTGAAGTTCTTGCTGTGGATCGGCATCGTCGTTCTCGTGCTCGCCGTCATCGCATGGCTCATGCGATTCATCAAGCGTCAGGTGTGACGCCACGGAACCAGGTCGTCAGCATCGAACTCCTGCTCGATGCTGACACCGAGCGTGCCGTGCGTGACGACTGGCGGCGCCTGTCCGACGCCGGACTCTCGAGTCTCGCCGCCCATACGTCTCCATCGAACCGGCCACACGTGACCCTGCTCGCTCGCCGTGAGCTTCCCGTCACCGATTTCGGCGCAGCGGTGCGGCAATTGCCCATCGGCATCCGACTCGGAGATCCGATCACGTTCGACCACGGGAGTCGTGTGGTGCTCGCGCGACCTGTCCGACTCGACGAACCGCTCACAGAGCTTCACCGCACCGTCCACGCGCTGGCGCCGCCGGGAGAGGATCTCCCCCACACGGCTCCCGGAGCGTGGACTCCGCACGTCACGTTGGCCCGACGGCTTCGTCGCGAGGCGGTCGATCATGCGCGCGAACTCGTCGGGCTCCCTCGCGACGGTCACGCAACGCACATGCGCCGCTGGGACTCGGCGCTCGCAACCGTCACGATGGTCTCCTGATCACGCGAATTGTGCGAGCGCCCGGAGCGGTGCATAGGGTGGGCTGATGATGTTCGGCACCGGAATCCTCGTCGCGATCCTCTTCTATGCAGTCATCGTGGCCGTGCTGGCGGTCGTGGTCTACTTCGTCGTGCGTCTCGCCGTGCTCCATGCGCTCAAGGCGCACACGCACTGGATCGACGGCGGCAAGCAGTAGCCAGGGTCAATCCCCCTACGAGTGGGCAGGCGCGGGGCCGTCGTCGATCACACCGATTCCCACGGCGTGGTGGTCGGCATCCGGGTCATCGGGCGTTTCGCTCTTGGGCTCCTCGCCCGGATCCTTTTCCGTGCTGGGCTCTTCGAGTTCTTCCGTGTCCGGCATCGTGTCGGCGTCTTGGTGGGCTTCCTGGGGTGAGTCGGTAGACATGGTTCCTCCTGTTGCGGTGACGTGGACAACCAGCCTGCTCGCCGACTCAGCGACCCGCAAAGGGGTTGACGGGGAGCCGGGGATCGTCCATGTCGCGATCGTCGCCCGCTACGCGACAGCTGCCGTCGGGTCCGATCCCTCGGATTCGGCGCCCGCTGTCGGCTCCAGGAGTGTTCGCGCGAGCATCGTGGATCCCGCCACGGCGGCGGCCATCGTCGCGACCGCGCCACCGGGGACGAGAAAGCACAACTGCGTCGCGACACCGAATCCGAGCGCGAGGCCCCTGCGCCGGCGCAGCAGCTCCTTGCGAGTATCGGGGCGGATGCCACGGGCCGTCAGAGCACGAGATGTCAGTTCGACGGCGAGCAGCCAGCCCGTCATCAGCACACCGAGGAACGTCGCGATCACTCCCCCGACGACCGGAATCAGACCGGCGAGAGCGGCGAGGAGCGCGGCGGCGATACCCCGCACGACCAGGCGCGTCGCATCGCCGACCGATTGCCAGAAGCCGTAGTCGGCTTCGATATCCGCGTCGCCGAGTTCGCCCTCGACGGCACGCCAGATCCGATCGTAGAAGGGCTCCCCCACGACAAGAGTGGCGGCGGTGAACGTCACCGCCACGAGCACGAGAGCGGCTCCGATGAGCGCCGTCCCGACGGCGATTCGGATGACGGTCGCCCAGACAGCGGGCCACGTTCCCGCGAAAGGGGTGAGCGCTTCCGTGATCCCCGGCAAGAAGGCGCCGAGCGCGATCAGTGCCGCGAGGAAGAGTGCAGCGACGATCGCGGCCGGGACGAGTCCGAGGGCCATCAACCCGGGGCGTCGGGACCAGTATCCGAAGCCACGACCCAGCATCGCGGCTCCGCGAATGAACTCTCGCACCGAGTCAGCCTAAACGCGGGCAGGGCAGAGAGCGCTCCTAGCGCTTCGTGATCTCCACGGCGACGACGTCTCCGATGTCCTTGCCGATGGCCTTGCGAACCTTCGCGTTGAGAGACACCATGTGTCCGCCCGTGCCTGTCACCATCGCACCGACGTTCTCGAGAACGAGGTCGTCGACCTTCGCGTCGACTCTGACGGTCTTGCCTGCTCCGAAGAATTCGGCAGATCCAGGGATCTCGATACAGGTCCAGGTGTCGCCCTTGACCTCGACACCGATCTTCGCCTGAAAGGTCAATTGTTCCGTCGCCATGGTGACAGCGTAGGCGTAGCTTCAGACAGCACTCGCGAGGCCCGCTAGATGCCCTCCGGATCGAGCGGCTCCCACGGCGGAAGCTCGACCTGGATCGTCCCGGGTGCGGCATCCTGCTCTGTCGAGGTGATCGCGAAGGCGGTGCTCTTCGCAGGACAGTAGGTGACGCCGGGGGTGTTGCCCGCAGCAGCGAGCAGGCGGAAGCCGTCAGCCTCGAGTTGCTTCGCGGTCGTGCACAGCGGACAGGTGCCCGCGCAGGCCGGGGTGCGCCGCCCCGCGGAGAGATTGATGATCGTCCCTCGTCCACGCAAGAGCGCGGCGGCCTTCCTCATGCCGACCGCGAGTCGACCGACCGACGAGGCGCCATCGCGATCGAGCGCTTTGACGCTCACGATCTTCGTACGTGGCGAGTTGTAGGCGAGCATGATGGCCGTCACCGCGGTTCCGTGTCCGTCCTCATCACGGACACCCTCTCCTGTCAGATCGACCTGCTCGACGATGCGACCAGCGAGCGGCGGGTAGTCGTCGCACACACCCGTGTCTACGACGGCCATGACCCACTCTCCATCGGGCCAGGGAAGAACGTCGTACTCCGGCGGGCGGACCGGCTTGATCAGCCACGCGCCGCCGGGAGAGCGGAGTTGACCCATCGTCCACGCCGACCCGAGCACCTCGACGGGATCGTCGTCGTCGAACCCGGTTCCGGGCAGACGACCGTCACTTCTTGCCACGTCGACCCAGCACCGATCCGGAGTCGGGCACGGTTCCGGAATCCCCCGAAGGAGGCTGCACGCCGCTGGTCACCGTGTCACCGCCCGCGCCCCCGGCCGCCGCTGCGGTAGCTCCGACGCCCAGTAGTGCGCCGAGGATGCCGATCCCGGCCTCCGCGCTGATGGTCTTCGTCACCATGAGTGCGGCGATCACGCCGACACCGAACAGGACGATGACAAGGCGTCCCCAGTTCTTCAACACGAACGGGATCGCGATCGGCGCGCCCGATCCGGACGCAGCGCCGACGGTGACCGTCTTCGTCAGAGGCTCGGCCACTCCGTCGATCGCAACCTGGACGGTGTGATCCCCGCCCGCAGCGAACTTCGTGGTGAACGTCTGCTCGTCGCCGGAGGATGGCGACCCGTCCGCGGCCGTCCACTTCACGGCGGTGCTGGCGTCCACACCGATGAGCACGAAGAAGAACTCCTCTGAGGGCTTGCCGCAGGAGGGCCCGACGACGCGCGGCCCGACCCCGCGTGCCCCGACATCCTCGTTCACAGGGGAACCGAGAATCGCACCTCGGGAAACCGCCGACATGATGATCTGGAGCGCTTTCCGGTGATAGATCCAGGCGAAGCCGAGTGCGATCACAATGACGGTGATCGCCGCCACGATCAAAATGATCGCCAGGTAGTAGTTCGACAGAGCGACATTTGCAGCCGTTCCCGCCGGGTCGAATGGTGTCGGTGTGGGTGTCGGTGTTGCCGTTGCGTTTATGGCGCACCCCCCGTGGTACACAGACCTGCGTCTGCCAGCTCTCACCCCAATGGCGCTGGTGCGCTGAGCATGGCACCAGACACCGCGCGCGTCAATGGACCGCGCGACGCGAGAGCCGAGGCACGTAGCCTGAGGGGATGACCGCTCACAGTGCGCGCACCGCCGCGGAGGTCGTCGACTGGCGACGCCGAGTTTTCGCCCTCTACGCCGAGGTCCGACGGGCGGACGATCCCGAAGAGGCCCACGAACTCTGGCGTATCGAGCGCGACGACCTCATGGCGCGGCATCCTGCGACGCCTCTCCTCGAAGACGACCGATTGCTCTTCGAGGGTCTGTCAATCGCCCCCTACGATCCGGACTGGCGGTTCGAGCTTCCCATCCTCCCCGCCGAGCCGGGCCGCTTCGAGTTCGCGACCGGCACCGACGGAGTCGTCCCGTTCGAGCGTGTGGGTGTCGTCCAGATACCGGATGCCGGTTCGCTCGACGTCTGGCGGCTCACATCGTACGGCGGCGGACTCTTCGTCCCCGTCAGAGATGGACTGGCGGGGCGCCCGGGCGGCACCTACGGCGGGGGTCGCTATCTGATCGACACGATCAAAGGAGCCGACCTCGGTTCGGATGCCGCGCGCGGCACGATCGTGCTCGACTTCAACTTCGCGTACAACCCGTCGTGCGCGTACGACCCGGCGTGGGCGTGCCCGCTCGCACAGCCCGGGAATGTCCTTTCCGTGGCGGTGCCCGTCGGGGAGCTCTACAGCGGCAGCTGAGCGCACTCAGCGAGCGAGGAGTTTCCCGTCCTTCCAGACCCGATCGGTGAGCGGCACGCCCGGCCGGTAGGCCAGATGGGAGATCCCCGGCGCGGCAAGTGTCTGCAGATCGGCGCGCGCGCCCACACGGATGACGCCCACATCGTCCCGATCCACCGAGCGCGCCGCCGCGGTGGTGGCGGCGAACACGGCTTCCTCGACCGTGAGGCGCATCTGGAGGACGGCAGTGGCGACGCAGAACTGCATCGACGTCGTGAAGGACGTCCCGGGGTTGCAGTTCGTCGCGAGCGCCACGGTCGCTCCGGCGTCGATGAGCTGGCGCGCGGGTCCGAAGGGCTCGCGCGTCGACAGGTCGCACGCCGGCAGGAACGTCGCCACGGTGTCGGATGCGGCGAGCAGGTCGATGTCATCCGCGGTGAGGTGGTTGCAGTGGTCGACGCTTCGCGCGCCCAGCTCGACCGCCAAGGCCACGCCTCCGGAATGACCGAGCTGATTGCCGTGCACACGCAGGGCAAGGCCGGCAGCGCGGCCCGCGAGAAGCACTTCGCGTGATTGGTCCACCGTGAAGGCGCCGTCCTCGCAGAACACGTCGATCGCATCGACGTACGGGCGCACGGCCGCGAGCATCGGTCCGCGGACGAGGTCCACGTACTCGCGTGCATCGACCCCGGAAGGCACGACGTGCGCGCCGAGGAACGTCACGCTGTCGGCGATGTCTCGCGCGACGCGCGCGCTGCGCACTTCGGAGTCGATGTCGAGCCCGTAGCCGGTCTTCGTCTCGAGAAAGGTCGTTCCGCCCCGCTCAGCCTCTGCACGCAGAGATGCCGCGTTCGCCCGGAGCTCATCGACGGTCGCCTCCCGCGTCGCAGCGACGGTGACCGCGATCCCGCCGGCGGCGTAGCGCTCACCCGCCATGCGGGCTTCGAATTCACCGGATCGATCCCCCGCGAAGATGAGGTGCGTGTGCGTATCGACCCAGCCGGGAAGGAGCGCCGCTCCCCCGAGACCCAGCGCCTCGTCAGCGGGCGGGGCTGAGGCGGCATTGCCGATCCAGGCGATTCGACCGTCCTCGATCACGATCGCCGCGTCGTGACGGCGTCCGACATCCGGATCATTCGTCGTGAGCTCTCCGATATCGGTCAGCAACGTACTCACGTTGTCACCTCCGCGATCGCGTCAGCGAGCATATCCTCGGGGCGCCGACCATCTGCCAGCGCTGCCTCTTCCGCTACGACGCGCCCGCCCACCACGACACGACGGATATCGGATGCTGTCGCGCACAGCACCAGCTGCGCCGGCTCTGCTCCGATCGTCCTGGCCGACCGAGTGTCGATCTCGATGAGGTCGAGCGGTCCGCCGACCGTCAGGGGTGCAGGATGCCCGAGCGAGCGATAGCCGCTTTCACTCATCGCCGCTCCGAGCTCCGCCATGGTGAATCGCCCACGGCGGAGACTGCGAAGACGCTCCTGCATTTCGAGCCCGCGGGTTTCGAGGAACGGATCGACGACGGCGTTCTGGTCCGACCCGATGGCGAGAGCCGCCCCGGCATCGAGGAGTTCCCTCGCGGGGCCGATTCCGTCACCGAGGTCGCCTTCCGTCGTGGGACACATGACGACGGTGACGCCGGCAGCGCCGAGAGCGTCGATGTCGTCGGCGGTGAGGTGTGTGGCATGGACGACGCTCGCACGAGGACCCAGCATGCCTTCGCGTGCGAGCACACGTGTGGGCGTGGCACCGTAGACGGCCAGGGAATCCGCGTTCTCCTTCGGCTGCTCGGAGAGGTGAACATGGAGCGGCACGTCGGGAGGAAGTCCCTCGACGATCGTGCGGATATCGGCAGGCGCGACCCCCCGCACCGAGTGAATCGCGGCGCCCAGCCCCGGGACGAGCGCTGCGAGCTCGTGCCACCGACTCAAGAAGGCCTCGGCGGTGCCGTCGCCGAAGCGCTTCTGTGCGGCCGACAGCGGCTCGCCGATCCCGCCGTTGAGGTACGCGGTGTCGAGCAGCGTCAAGCGGATGCCGACGTCCGCGGCGGCATCCGCGATGGCGAGCTCCATCTCGTGCGGATAGGGACGGCCGTCGGGCCGGTGGTGAACGTAGTGGAACTCCCCCACCGCCGTGTATCCCGTCGACAGCATCTCGGCGAACACCGCGCGGGCGAGCCGGCCGTATCGTTCCGGTGTGAGCAGCGCGGCGGTGCGGTACATCAACGCACGCCACGTCCAGAAGTCGCCGCCGTGATCGTGAGTGCGCCCACGCAGAGCGCGGTGGAAGGCGTGCGAATGGGCATTCGCGGCCCCCGGTAGGGCCGTACCGATCATCACGTCTCCGGAGTGCGGGTCCTCACCGACCGCGAACGCACTGACGTGTCCGTCTGGCCCGGCCACCAACCGGACACTCTCATGCACGATGCCGTCCAGAATCAGTCGCTCACACCACACGGTCATCCGTCACGGCTCCTCACGACGTTCTGAAGCGCCTCGACCCCGATGACGAGCACGCCGCAATCAGCGTACCCACCGGCGCCATCCGACCACCCCGCCTCGGTTCCTCGCCTGCCCCGCACGGGCACTCATAATGGAGACATGTCTTCCTCCGCAGCACGCCGCTCGAACCCGACCGCCTGGGCTGCCTTCTGGTTCGCACTCGCCGGCCTGCTTCTCATGCCCATTCCACTGTTCATCGGTCTGATCTTGGGCGGCGGCCTTTCCATCGTCGCGACTGTCCTTGCTGTGATCGCACTCCTCAAGGGGCTCGCACGGAGCGGTCAGGGCATCGCACCCGTCGTGTTCGCGGCGATCTTCATCGCACTCACCTGGGGCGGCATCTCGATCGGCGGCGGCACGATCTGGTGACCCTGCCGGGGAGACCTGACAGGTATCGATCCCTGAACCAGAACGACTCACCCGCGCAAACCAAGATCGCCGTCGCGCATGTCACAGCGAGTTCGGCGACCGCGGCCCCGTAGAGTTCGGAGCACTCAGAACCGCACTCGACCTGCGGCGTGAGGAACACGGTCGCCGTGCAGGACGCGCGGACGGATCGTGTGGGCGACGTGGCCCAGGTGGTTGTGCGGTGCCGGTCGGATGGAGGGATGGATGATCGTCTCAGGAGCAGATCAGTCCGCCACTCCGCCGCGTTCCGAGGCAGGTAGCGGCCGCTTGGACCGGGCGATCCGTGCGCTCATCATCCTCACGCTCGTGGTCAATCTGGTCTTCCTCGTGCTTCTCCTCGTGCCTGGGGACCCCGCCTCGACCTTCGTGAACGTGTGGCTGTCGAGTGTTGCTCAATGGGTCCCCGTCGGCGTCTTCTGGCTCGTCGCCGTGCGGACGAGGTTCGCGAGACCGGAAGTGATCCTCGCTGCGATCGGAGTGGCGTTCAACGCCGCAGGGGATACGTACTACGCCATCGCGATGAACCCCTCAGGCGAGCTCCCCTCGCCGTCGCTCGCCGACGTCGGATACCTCCTCTACTACCCGCTCACCTTGGCTGCCCTGCTGGTGCTGGTTCTGCGTCAATCCCCCGGCTCCCTCAATTCGGCGTTGTTCGACGGCGCTGTGGCGTCACTGGGGGCGGCCGCGGTCCTCGCCGCGATCCTCGGACCGGTATTCACGGATGCCGCCAGCGGCACCGATCCGCTGAGTGTGGCCATTGCTGCCCTGTACCCGCTGTTCGATGTTCTCCTCGTCACCGCCATCGTCGCCATCTTCGCCTCACCGGTCCTGCGACTCGGCCCTCGCTGGCCCTTCCTCGTCGTCGGATTCCTCTTGTTCGCGGGGGCAGACATCGTCTATGCGCTGCTCACCCGCGAGGGCACCTACTCGACTGGTACTCCGCTCGACGCCGCGTGGACGCTCGGTCTCGCCTGCACCGCGATCTGGGTCGATGGCGTGACGCGAATCGAACCCCGCATCACCCCCACGATCTCGAATCCCCGGATCCTGCCGGTGCCAGCGCTCGCGGTCCTCGCCAGCCTTGTGGTCCTGCTCATCGCCTCACAGACCCATGTCCCCACCGTCGCCTTGGTGCTGGCTGCGGCCGCCATCGTCCTCGCCGCCGTCACCGTGATGTCCCGCCATGCCGCGCTCGCCCGTCTGCTCGAGCGACAGGAGCTCCTGGTCCAGCAACTGAAGGAGCTCGACAAGTCGAAGAGCGACATCATCAACACGATGAGCCACGAGATGCGAACGCCGTTGACGTCCATCCTGGGATACCTCGACCTCGTTCTCGATGACGACGAGGCGCTCTCTGCGAGTACGAAGAAGAGGTTGTGGATCGTCGAGCGCAACGCGCGTCGGCTTCATGACCTCGCCAGAGACATGCTGCTCCTTGCACGGCTGGAGTCCGGACGCGCGACGCAAACTGCCAGGTCGTTCGAGGTCGGTCGGGTGCTTCGGCGCGTGGAAGAGTCGCTCCGTCCGCTCGCCGCTTCCCAGGGCGCATCTCTGACGATGAGCGCCGAGGGAGGGGCCGTCATCGACGGCGACGAGGACCAACTCGAGCAGGCGTTCATGAACGTGATCGAGAACGCCGTGAAGTTCACGCCTTCGTCCGGTCGTATCCACGTCGATATGAAGCCCGCGCTTCAATCAGACGGAACCACGACTGTCGTCATCAGCATCACCGACACGGGTATGGGCATTCCGGAGGACGACATCCCTCACGTCTTCGACCGCTTCTACCGCGCCACCAATGCTCAGGATCAGGCTGTCCAGGGAACAGGACTCGGACTGGCGATCGTTCGCGAGATCGTTCAGGCCCACCATGGGGACCTATCCATCTCGTCGGTCCTCGGAGAAGGGACGTCCCTTCGGATCGCGCTCCCCTCACGGGACGAGTAGAACCGTTCACGCGGACGGTGCTGCACCATCGGGCCAGGCCGCGAGGCACACCTTGTTGCCGGATCTGTCGGCGAGGATCCACGAGGCCGGCGCTTCCGAGTCGTCGACGATACGGCCACCCGCCGTGAGAGCTGTCTCGAGACGTGCCCGGATGTGGTCTTTCGACAGCGAGACGTCGAGATGCATCGCGTGCCGGAGAGGCTTCGCGGAATCGAGGTCCTGCATCCACACCGTCGAGCTTTGCCCAAGAGGGTCGATGCCGTTGTCCTCCGCCATCGGCGCATAGCCGAGCACTGCGCGCCAGAACGGGAGATCGATCGCGTCGGGATGCGCGGCGATCGCCACCTGGACTTCTTGAGCGGCACTCGCATCGGCAACTGCTGAGAATTCGCGAGCGACGGCGGAGATCGCGCGCGCCACCTCGACATGCTCCTGCTCCGTTGCCCAGAGTTCGCGCGTCAGCTTGACGGTCATGCGGTCGGATGCCAGCGTCAAGACGGTGCGGAGCCCTAGTCCGGGCAGATCGGCGATCGCGGCGGCGAGCCGAGCGGCATTCGTCAGGGATTCCACCCGGTAGACCGCCGTCGGGCCACCATGAAGGATCGACCAATCATCAAGGCCCGCGCTGGCGAGGAATCCCCGCCATCCCGATTCGCTCATAGCGGCACCCTAGACGCATATCCTGACATCGCTCGGGCAGCTACCATCCCCTCTCTCGTCCGTGAAGGGAGGTGCATTGCGCCACGCGCGCTCACGATACGCTGACGTCTCGACGGGCGATTGGACTGTCCATGAGCGAAGACGAGTACGGCAAGAGACCCGGGTCGCTGCCAGAAGGTATGCATCGCCCGCGTCGGCGGCTCGCACGTTGGGTACGGACCCTCGTGGCGACGGGGTGCCTGCTGGGCGGTCTCGTGCTGGCGGTCCGCGGAGTCACCACGAGCGAAGGACTCTGGACGTGGGCTGGAGCAGCGATGATCGTCGTCGGCGCTGCGGGAGTATTCCTGGCCAGATGGATGCATCGCCGGAACGTCTGATCTGGAGAGCACTCCGCCGGCGCCAGTCGCCCCTAGAAGTGCCCCACAGCCGTCGACGTCCCTAGCCTGGAGAAATGAAGTTCACGACCGGCTTGCTTGCGCTCGTGTTCTTCGTGGGCGTCATCGTCAGTCTGCTCACCCTGGGCCAGCCGCTCGTCAGCGCTCTGACCGGGCTCGCCGCCGCGACCAGCGGCGCCGCCGCCGTCGCCGTGTCCCAGCGTGATCGCCGTCGCCGCCAAGGCGACGACGATCCTGCGGGCTGAGCATTCGGCCGGGGTCGCGGACTCGGGTCTAGAGGTCGTCCTCGTTCTGGTCTCGCGCGTCCGCGATGCGGGCAATGAGCACCGTCTCCTCGTCGAGCGACAGGTCGATGACGGCGCGCAGCAGGCCTCCGAGAGTGGTCGAGTTCAGCAGACGAAACCGGTCGTACTCCCCCAACGGGGTGATGGCGGCCAGCTGCCAGGACGACTCCAGAGGATCATCGGACAGCGGCGTCTCCGGATCCCATCGTGATTCTCCCAGCGCCGACGCGAGACTCCCGACGCGCCGGACGACCCGTTCCGCCTCGCGACGCAGGGGCTCGAGTGCGTCGTCCCACGTGAGCGGTGGCATCGTCGATACGTGAGCGATGGGGTAGGGATCGTCCTCACGCCACTCGTGAACGCTCAGCCGCTCGCCGCCCACCGCGACGACGTAGAGGTCTTCGGCGCCGGCCTCGATCTGCAGGATGCGCGCTCTGGTGCCCACGGACGCACGTTGATCTCCGCCTCCTGCTTCGAGTCCTCGCTCGATGAGCACGACCCCGAACTCGGGATCCGTCACATCGAGGAGTCGCCCGATCATCGTGAGGTAGCGCGGCTCGAACACCCTCAGCGCGAGCGGCGTGTAGGGGAACAGCACGCTCCCCAGCGGGAACATCGCCATGGTGTCCATGACGTCCAGTCAACCAGCGATCGGAGGCATGCGGGCGATCACTCGTTTCACGCGGTCCCGAAGAGACGGAAGGACCCGACGTCCGCGTTGATTCGCGGGCGTCGGGTCCTTCCGTCGTGACAGCAGTTCAGTGGAGATGGGGGGAATCGAACCCCCGTCCATCGCTGGGTCTCCACGCCTTCTCCGGGCGCAGTCTATGCATGCGTTCTACTCGGCCCCGACCTTTGTCACAGACACCTAAGTCGACAGGCCCAGCCTGGTGAAAGTCCCGCGTGACGACCAGACAACATCACGCAGCAAGATTCCTAGATGACGCCAGAAACCGTGACGGAATCACACACGGACTGACGGACTCGGGCTCGCTACTTACGCAGCGAGGGCGAAGTCAGACTGCTTCTTATCGGCAGTTATATTTTTGCAGAGGGCGTTTACGAGATAACCCTGCATCCTCGGCCCGCTTCTCGTGGATTCGCAGGCGATGTCGAAACCGATCATCCCCGTGAACCTTCTTTCGAAGAGAACCACTGTCACTCTGTGGAGTTGTCATACGCCGGATGCCGTGGCATCCGAGCACACCAGCATACAACGCCCCCACGGAGCCCGCCATTCCTCAGGCGAACTGCAGCTCACCTCGCACGACCGAATCGCCGGAATGCGTGGGGTCGCCGTCTTCGTGCTCCTGCGAGATGTCGACCAGCACGAAGTCGTGGATGTCGATCCCCTCGGGAACGGTGAAGACGCCGTCTCGGCCCTGCAGCACTCCGAGGCTGACGAGATCGGATGCATCGGCCTTGATCAGCCAGACTTCGCGGTATCCGTCCTCGAAGTCATCCGCATCGAGCGCGACGCGGACTTCGAGTTGACCATCGGGGTTCTCGACGACGACGGCCTCTCCTGCCGAACCCGGGTGAGCGGGGAAGGCATCGAGGCTCGCGGCGGCGAGCTCGACCACCTGCACCGGCCGGACGACGGACCAGACTCCCACCGCGACGAGCACCATGGCGATGCTTGCGGCGAGCGTGAACATGAGTTTCGTGAGCGCGCTGGTGCGGCGAGGGCGGCGCTCTCGACGCGTCGGCGGTGCTTCTGCGGCCGCGGCGCGGACCTCGGCCGAGATCCTCTCCCACACGCGCTCCGGCGGTGTTTCGAGGGGACCGAGGAGCGCTGTGGCGCGCGCGACGTCGACGGTGTGTTCCAGTTCGGCGAGTTCCAGCGCGCAGTCGTCACAGGCGTCGATGTGCTCCTGCTCAGTTGGCGTGAGCTCCGCGCCGGCAGCTGTCAGCGCGAGGCGCTCGGGGTCAAGATGCGACATGTCCCACCTCCAATCGTGTGCGCATGCGGGAGAGACTTCGTCGGATATGGCTCTTCACGGTGCCGAGCGGCATCTGCAGCCTCTCGGAGATCTGATCGTGAGTGAGATCGTCGTAGAAAGCCAATCGGACGACGGTCTGAGCGTCGGGTTCGAGCCGGTCGATCTCATCCGCGAGCAGAAGACTGTCACCGAGATCGACTTCGCCGCCCACCATCTCGTCAGGGCTCGCGAGCCGCTGCAACTCTTCCTGCAACGCTCTCACTTTGGCCCGGGCCTCGTGCATATCCGCGACGCGACGCTTCGTGATGGCGACCAACCACGTCGACAGTTTCGACTTGGCCGGATCGTACGAAGCACGCGACGTCCATGCAGAGACGAAGGCCTTCTGCGTGGCATCCTCCGCGTCGCCGCGGTCTCCGAGCGAGCGGAGGGCGAGGGTGAAGACGATCGGCGACCACCGACGGTAGACCTCCTCGAGTGCACGCTCGTCACCGTCGCGAAAGCGCTGGGCGATTTCCAGCTCATCCGGGCTTGTCACGCCGGCTCCTCTCATCTGCTCATCGTCGAGGCAGTCTCACGCGATGGGGGTCGCAATGGCGACCACGTTATCGGTGTACCTGCCCACAGTTGCGTCATATCCGCCGCCGCACGTGATCAGCACGAGCGTTCGGTCTCCCGTCCGGGCGAAGAGCTCATCGACGGGCAGTTCGGTCTTCGGGTAGTAGGTGACGCTGGTCACCGCGTAAGTGTGCGTCGTCCCCGCGGCATCCGTCATCTGAACTTCCGCTCCCGCGGACAGATCCCGGAGCTTGCTGAACGGGCCGATCGGGTGATCGGGCGAGTCCACGTGCGCCGAGATGACGACGTTCCCCTGCTCGCTGACGGCGTCGGAACCGAATCGATACCACCCGCCGATGGCGGGATCGGGGTCCAGTTCCATGAATCCCCCCAGCTCGACACCGACGGGGACGATGGGCATGTCTACTCCGATGGACGCGACCGCCACCCGCACGGGAGGAACAGGTTCCTTCACCGGTGCAAGGGTGGCGGCCGCGACGGGAACGTCGACCGCCGGCGTGGGGGGTGCCGGCGGGGGTGACGACTCCACCGGGATGGTCGGGACCGGAGCACTGGGGGTGGTGGCTCCGCATCCCGCCGTCCCGAGGACGATCGCGACGGCGGCCAGCGCCGTCGCGATCGTCCTCTTCATCGGGTGCCTCTGATTCAGCGGCCCGACCGCGAGCGGACGGCGACGACCGAACCGGCACCGATGGCGGCGATGAGCAGGATGCCACCGCCGATCAGGAGCATCTGGTTCGTGGCGTCACGCTGAGCGAGCTGTCCGCCGGTGCCGGAGTTGACACCGTCGGGCGCGGAGTGCAGACCGCTGATGGTCTGAACGGCGAGGTTCAGGTTCTCATCCTCGAGGCTTCCCCACGCGTAGACGATCGTGAGCGTGCCTTCCTGGATCGCGACGTCTGCCGGGCCGATCACGGGGTCGGTGGTTCCCGCTGCGGCGACGGCGGCCGAAATGGTGCCGGCGGGCAGATTGAGCGTCGCCTCGTTGGGGTTCGTGAGGCCCTCGATGACCGGCGTACCGCCCGCGAGGATGTCAACGGCGGGCGCGGCGGCGGTGTGACGCACCGTCAGCCGACCTTCACCTGCGGCCGTCGTGGCCGTGTCGTTCACGAACGGGGTCACCGTCGGGCTGCCGTCAGCGGTGAGGTGGGCGACCGCGGTGTAGTTCGTGCCTGCTGCGAGCGTCAGCGTGACGGGTCCGAGGACCGGCGCGCTGTCGTCAGCGGCGTCGGGCGCGGTCAGCGCGACCGAGTAGTCGCCGGCGGGGAGCGCGAGGGGGCCCGCGAGGTCGCCCGGCTCGAAGTCGTCCAGGGTCAGGTCACCGTTGACATAGACATCGACAGGTGTGTCGGGGATTCCATGAAGAACGGACAGCTGAGCGTTGGCCGACGTGGCGGCTTGGGCCGGGGCGATCAAGCCCATGGCGGCGATGGCCCCAGCCACGACGCCCAGGGTGATGGTCTTGCGCACGGTGGTCTCCTTCATCGGGGGCGGTCCGATCACCGCCCGTTGATGAGTTGTTCTCGGGGGAACCCACTTCTGGATGCACCTTGCTCGAGATTTCTTCGGAATCCGTTTCACAGGCCCGAGAGAACTAGTCTTCTCGACATGAGCGACGTCATCATCACCGTCCGCGGAGAACACGAAGTCCGGGTCGCCCCCGAAGAAGCGATCGCGCACATCTCCGTTCGAACCGAGGGACCCGAGCGTGGCGGAGTGGTCGAGCGGATCGCGCAGCTCACGGCGCCGCTTCGCGACGATCTCTCGGCACGGAAGGCCGCCGGCGGCGTCGCGGACTGGTCGAGTCAGCGTGTCTCGCTCTGGGCGAGCAGGCCGTGGAGCAGCGAAGGCACGCAACTCGCCCTCGTCCACTACGCCTCGGTGGAGATCACCGCAACCTTCACCGATTTCGCCGCCCTGTCCTGGTGGATCAGCGAGGTATCGGAGCGCGACGGTGTGCAGATCGACGGCGTCACGTGGCAATTGACCCCCGACTCGGCCCGGTTGACCGAGGCCGCCGTCGCCGCGCAGGCCGTTCGGGTCGCCGTCGAACGAGCCAACGCTTACGCGACGGCCATCGGGCTCTCCACCGTGACGGCGCGCGAGATCGCCGATCTCGGTCTGTTGGGTCGCGGCGAGAGCGCCTCGCCCGCACCCCGCATGCTGGGGATGGCGAAGGCATCGTTCGCAGCGGATGCCGTGGCGTCCGGTCCTGCCGTGGAGTTCCAGCCCGACGACATCGTCGTGTCGGCGGCCGTCGAGGCCCGGTTCAGCGCGAACTGACGCGGGCCCGCTCAGTCACCGAGACGATTGCGTGAACGCATGGCCCGCTCGGCCTCGCGCTTGTCTTCGCGCTCGCGGATGGTCTGACGCTTCTCGAACTCGCGCATACCCTTGGCGACCGCGATCTCGACCTTGGCCCGGCCATCAGAGAAGTAGAGACGGAGGGGAATGAGGGTGTATCCACCGGCGGAGACGGCGTGCGAGAGCTTCACGATCTCCTCTTTGTGGAGAAGCAGCTTGCGCGTGCGCTTCGAGGAGTGGTTCGTCCAGTGCCCCTGCGAATACTCCGGGATGTGCACGGCGTCGAGGAACACCTCTCCCCCGTTGATGAAGGCGTAACCGTCCGAGAGGTTCGCGCGACCCTGCCGCAGCGACTTCACCTCGGTGCCGGTGAGCACGAGACCCGCCTCATACGTCTTCTCGATGGCGTAATCGTGGCGTGCGCGACGATTGGTCGCGATGACCTTCTCGCCCCGTTCCCGTGGCATGGTGACTCCTCGATCGGCATCCGACGGCGGATCCGTCGAAGTGGCAGCCTGTCAGTCTACATCGGGACGGATCGTCGAGACGTGCGAGCGGCGTCCGCTCAGGCGCGCAGCCAGCGTCGGATGGCCAATCCGGCCGAGATCGCCGCGAGAGCGACCCCGATCGCGATGAGGATCGGGACAACGATCCACGCCTCGCCGAGCCCCACCCATGTGGTGACGAAGTTGATCCGTTCGCGCAGGTACCCGTTGACGCCGAAGTGCACGCCCGCGATGACGGCCCCGCTCGCGAGCACCGATCCGATGAGGGCGGCGAACACGCCCTCGAGCACGAAGGGAGTCTGGATGAACCGATTCGACGCACCGACGAGTCGCATGATGCCGATCTCACGTCTTCGGGCGTATGCCGACAGACGGATGGTCGTGGCGATGAGCAGCACGGCTGCGACGAGCATGAGACCCGCGATGCCGACGGCGATGTAGGTGGCGACGGTGAGCGCCGAGAAGAGGGGCTCGAGATACTGCATCTCGTCGCGCACTTCCTCGATGCCCTGCGTCCCCCTGAAGGCTTCGAGGATGACCTCGGACTGTCGCTGATCGACGAGGCTGATGATGTACGTCTCGTTCAGGCTCTCGGGAGAGATGACGCTCGCGTCCTCCTCCCCCAGCAGGTCCACGACGTTCTGGTACGCCTGGTCGCGATTCTCGAAGACGACGCCGCTGATGAGGCCCGACAGCGCGGGACTCTCCAACCGCGTCTCGACCTCCGCGAGCTGCTCGGGAGTCGCGACACCGTCAGAGCACGTCGTGGCAGTCGAGATCTCGGTGCACATGTAGATCTTGACCTGAGCGCGATCGACCCAGAAATCGCGCATCGTGCCGATCTGCATCTGCATGAGGATGGCCGCACCCACGAACGCGAGGGAGACGAAGGTCACGAGCACGACGGAGATCACCATCGAGGCATTGCGTCGGAGTCCCGTGAAGGCCTCGGACAGGATCAGTCCGAACCTCATGACGTCGGCCCCACTTCGTCGTCATCGCGCTTCCCGAGCCCGAGGCGGTCGGCGAGGCCGAGTTCTTGCACATCCATCTCGATCGCCTCGACGACCGGGATCGGATTGGTGCGCGGACGCGCGGGTTCACCGGTCTCCTCCGGGACGTCGACCTCGGCGGGCCCAGCGTCCGGGTGGACAGGGCTCGCGATGTCGGCGGCAGGCACCGGCGAAGGCTCTGGGGCGGGATCGGATGCCGCCGGCTCGAGGAACTCTGCGACGGCCAGGCGGTCCGCTGACTCGGCGATGGCCGCTTCCGTCGCCGCGACGGTCTCCGCTTCGAGGACGGGCTCGGTCGCAGCGGCAACGGCCTCAACCGCGGCATCCACGGCGAGGGGCTCGACGACCCCGGTCTCGACGATCTCGCGATGGAGCTCGAGCACCGCCGTGAGAGCCGCGACCGCCGCCGCACCCTTTTCGGGCTCGGGAGCGAGGCTCGGCAGGCCGGACGTGTCTCCGTATCCGCCGTGACGCTCGTCGCGGACCATCTCGCCGTCGCGCAACTCGATGACACGGCGCTGCATCTGATCGACGAATCCTGCTTCGTGAGTGGCCATGACGACCGTCGTCCCGCCGGCATTGATACGCGCGAGCAACTGCATGATGTCGACTGAGGTGGCGGGATCCAGGTTTCCGGTCGGCTCGTCGGCGAGCAGCACCTGTGGACGGTTGACGAGGGCGCGGGCAATCGCGACCCGCTGCTGCTCACCGCCGGAGAGCTCGTTGGGGAAGCGCTTTTCCTTGCCCGCGAGGCCGACGAGGGCGAGCACCTCCGGAACGGCCTGCTGGATGAATCCGCGCGACGACCCGATCACTTGCAGGGTGAACGCGACGTTCTGGAAGACGGTCTTCGTCGGCAGGAGACGGAAGTCCTGGAAGACAGCGCCGACGTGGCGCCGGAAGTACGGCACCTTGCGGTTGGAGAGAGTGCGAAGGTCGCGTCCGAGCACGACGACGCGGCCGTCCGACGGGGTCTCTTCGCGGAGGATCAACCGCAGACACGAGGACTTTCCCGACCCTGACGCACCGACGAGGAACACGAACTCACCGCGCAACACCTCGAAGTCGACCTCGTTGAGAGCGGGTCTGGCGGTGCCTCGGTATCGCTTCGTGACGTTTTCGAACCGGATCATGGCTCACTGAGCCTAAGCGCGCGGGCACGAGGGAGCCCGAGCGACACCCGGGCGTGTGGCATCTTCTCCTCCCCGACGTGGTCTCCGGAAACGTTGTCCACAAGGTCCGGATTCCGCTTCTGATCTGGGATCGGAATGTCGGAGGCCCTCGTCAGAATGGACCCTATGGATCACCTGCAGAATCGACTCGATGCGCTCAGCGACGTCGTGTCCGATCTGCGTGGTGCCATCGATGTCGACCGCGTCTCCGACGAGCGCCTGATGACGGTGCTCGCTGCCGTCGCACGCGCGCACCGTCAGATCGAGGGTCTCATGATCGACGCAGTGGGCGAGGTTTCCTCCCGTTCGGATTCGCCCGTGATGACGGAGCGACTGACGAGCCGACTGGGCTGTCATGACCTCAACGAGCTCGTTCAATGGGCGACGCTTCTGTCGCCCCGCTCGGCACGGCGCGTGATCGGTGCGGCGACGGCGGTCTGCGGGGAACGCGCACTCGTCAGTCGCGAGAAGCTCGAACCACTCTTTCCTGCTCTGCGTGAAGCGATGCTCGACGGTGCCGTCGGCGTCGATGGCCTCGTGGCCGCCTCCGGCGACATCATCGCGGCGCGGCGTCGGGTGAGCCGTGAGCAGCGTCACCTCGCTGACGAAGCCCTCGCTGCCGCGGCGAGCGGCACGGGCCTCGACGGCGCTCCGCCGGTCTGCGCCGACCTGCTGCGCGTGCAGGCGCAGGCATGGACGAATGCCTTCGATCAGGACGGCGCAGAGCCCCGGGAGCGCATCACCGTGCATCGACGAGGGTTCAGCCTCGGTCCTGCTGGTGTCGGTGGCGTCCCCGTGCGGGGCACGCTCATGCCCGAGGTCGCCGCTCAGTTCCAGCAACTCTGCGATGCGATGCTGAGTCCCCGCGCCGGTGTCCGTTTCGACGATCCTGATTCCGACACCGACGCGGCTCTCGATCCCGACTTGTGCCGTCCCGAGGCACCGGTCGACTCGCGCACGCGAGCCCAGAAGCAGCACGACGTTCTCGCGACGGTCCTGGGTGTCGCGGCAGCGAGCGGAGACCTTCCGACCGTCGGCGGCTCTGCTCCGACCCTCGTCGTGTCGGTGCGCGAGGAAGACCTCATCGGCGACACCGGGTACGCCCACGTCGAAGGGTGTGAACAGCCGATCTCGATGATGGCCGCGCGGCACGTGGCCTGCTCGGGTGGCGTGCAGCGTGTCGTGTCCGATGCCTCCGGACGCATCCGCAGCCTCGGCACCACCGACCGGGTGTTCAACCACCATCAACGTCGCGCGATCGCGCTGAGAGACGGCGGATGCATCATCCCGGGCTGCGGCATCCGGGCTGCGTGGTGCGAGATCCATCACGTCCATGAGCATTCGCGGGGCGGACCTACGCACACCGACAACGGCGTCCTGCTCTGCTGGTTCCACCATCGGTTCCTCGATACGAGCGGCTGGCGGGTGCGCATGAACAAGGGAGCGCCCGAAGTGAAGGCGCCCTTGTGGTGGGATCATCGCGCCCAGTGGCGACCCGTCACAACCTCACCGCTGCGACTTCGACAAGCCGTGCTCGCGCGTTCGGGCTAGCGCGAGTGCCGGCCGGGCACGTAAGACATGATGAGCGGATGGACTCGCCCGTGCGCCTCATCCGATCAGCCGCGCTCAGTGACGCACCGTATGCGTACGCAGCGGTCGTCGATAGTGGTGCACGACTGGTGTTCCTCGCGGGTGCGTGTCCGCTCGAACCCGACGGGACGACGGCGGCTGTTGGGGACTACGTGGGCCAGGCCGCAAGGTGCATCCAGAATCTGAGCGAGGCGTTGCGTGCGGCCGACGCGTCGCTCAGAAATGTCGTGAGCACTCGAGTCCTCGTCGCGTCTGCGCAGAGATCCGACCTCGACGCGGTGTGGGACGTCGTCCACGCGGCGTTCGGCGACCATGACGTGCCCAGCACGCTGATGGGCGTGACGGTGCTGGGGTACGAAAATCAACTGGTCGAGATCGAGGCGGTCGCGGCCATCTTCGACTGAGCGCCAACGCTCACCATGCCGGTTCCACGATCTCGAGCGTGACGGCGGCGTCGCGCAGTAGCGTTGCGGCATGACCGACCATGCCGTGCCGAACCTCCCGTCGCGCGACTTCGATCTCACGACCGCGTTCTACGGAGGCTTCGGTTTCGAGCGGACGTATCGAGATGACGGCTGGCTCATCTTGCACCGTGGCGATCTCCGGTTGGAGTTCTTCCAGTTCCCCGAGTTGTCGCCCGAGACGAGCTCGTTCATGTGCAGCATCCGGGTCGATGACGTCGACGAGCTGTACCGGCAGATCCAGAGCACAGGTGTCGTGGAGACATCAGCAGGATTCCCGCGGCTGCATCCTGTTCAGGATCAGCCATGGGGGCTACGAGCTGGGTTCCTCATCGATCCTGACGGAACGCAGCTCCACCTGATCGAGAACGAGTCCGCCACGAATGCCGTGACATCGCGGGAGTGACGCGAATCGGGGTGAAACCCCACGGCCGCGCGGTGCCCTTCGTCGCGATGCTGTCTCAGCGTGAGAGCGAGCTCAGTCGTCGTCTTTGCGCTTGCGCCAGCGGATGCCGGCGGCGATGAGTCCATCCAGATCACCGTCGAAGACGACTGCCGGGTTGCCGACTTCGTAGCCTGTGCGGAGGTCCTTCACGAGCTGCTGACCGTAGAGGAAGTAGGAGCGCATCTGGTCGCCCCAGCTGGCCGTGATGACGCCGGCCAGTTCCTTCTTCTTCGCCGCTTCCTCTTCGCGCTTGAGCAGAAGCAGTCGCGTCTGCAGGACGCGCATCGCCGCGGCGCGGTTCTGGATCTGCGACTTCTCGTTCTGCATCGAGACGACGATCCCCGTGGGGAGGTGTGTGATGCGGACGGCCGAGTCCGTCGTGTTGACCGACTGACCGCCCGGACCGGACGACCGGAAGACGTCGACGCGGATGTCACCCTCGGGCACATCGACCTCGACGGCCTCTTCCATGACGGGGATGACCTCGACAGCCGCGAACGACGTCTGACGCTTGTCGGCGGAACCGAACGGGCTGATGCGGGCCAGGCGGTGCGTGCCCGCCTCGACCGAGAGGGTGCCGTACGCGTAGGGCGCGTCGATCTCGAACGTGGCCGACTTGATGCCGGCACCTTCGGCGTACGAGGTGTCCATCACCTTGACGGGGTACTTGTGACGCTCGGCCCATCGCAGGTACATGCGCATGAGCATCTCGGCGAAGTCGGTCGCATCGTCACCGCCGGCACCCGAGCGGATCGTCACGACAGCCGAACGGGCGTCGTACTCTCCGTCGAGGAGCGTCTGCACCTCGAGTTGACCGATGACGTCTTCGAGCTCGGCGAGTTCCTTGCGGGCCTCGTCAGCCGAGTCCTCATCGTCCATCTCGAGAGCGAGTTCGATGAGGACGTCGAGATCATCGAGCCGCTGCTCGATGTCGGTGATCCGCTTCAGCTCGCTCTGACGGTGACTGAGGGCGCTCGTGACCTTCTGCGCCTTCTCGACGTCGTCCCAGAGGTCGGGCGCACCGGCCTCATCACTGAGGCGTGCGATTTCTGCGGTCAGCGCATCGACGTCGACGACAGAACGAATGTCGTCGAACGTGGAGCGCAGCGCCTGGATGTCGGCGGAAAGATCGAGTTCGAGCATGACACTCCAGACTAACGTGGATGGGCGTGACCGATTCTCCCGAGACTCCCCGCGCGCGCGACGTGCTGTGGCAGTTCGGTCCCATGGTCTACGCCCCGACGGTTCTGTTCGCACTCGGCGAGGGAGCCGTCCTCCCCCTGATCCCCGTCATCGCGGCCCGGTTGGGGGCGGATGTCGCCACAGCCGCGCTCGTCGTGTCGGCTCTCGTCGTCGGCCAGCTGTGCGGCAACATTCCGGCGGGATGGGCCGTCGCGCGCCTCGGGGAGCGCGTCACGATGGCGATCGCGGGGTTCGTCGCTCTCGCAGGCGTCGCGGGCATGGCGCTCGCTCCCTCGCTCGGGGTCTTCGCGATCGCCGTGCTCCTCATCGGGTTCTGCGCCGCCGCCTTCGGCCTGGCGCGCCACTCTTTCATGACGACACGCGTCCCATTGCCGTTCCGCGCCCGCGCGCTGTCCCTCCTCGGAGGCACGTTCCGGCTCGGGATGTTCATCGGTCCATTCGCGGCCGCGCTGCTCCTGTCGATCTTCGGCGACGCGAACGCGGCGATCTGGTTCTTCGGCGTGTGTCTCATCGCGACCGTCGCGCTCGTTCTGTTCGGACCCGATCCCGAGAGGCAATTCGCTCCGGTGACGACTCGGAACTGCTCGTCGCTCGCCGAGGACACCGGCGAAGTCGTCACGGGATCGATCCCCACTGCGGAACGGGTGGGCGTCTTTCGGACGATGTGGCGATACCGCCGCGTGCTCGGTCGACTCGGTCTCGCCGCGGCATCGCTCTCCGCGGTGCGGGCGGCGCGTCAGGTCGTCCTGCCGTTGTGGGGTGTGTCGATCGGGCTCGACGCGCAGACGATCGCCCTCGTCGTGGGCGTGTCGGGTGCTCTCGACTTCGCGTTGTTCTATGCGAGCGGTCAGGTCATGGACCGCTTCGGACGCCTGTGGGCGGCGCTCCCCGCGATGGTGCTCATGGGGGCGGGCTTCATCGCCTTGTCGTTCACACACGACGGCGATCAGGCGGCGATGTGGTTCGCGCTGTTCGCTGCGGTGCTCGGTGTGGGGAACGGTCTGTCGAGCGGCATCCTGCTGACCTTGGGAGCCGATGCGGCTCCGCCTGACGATCCGGCACCGTTCCTGGGATCGTGGCGCACGCTTACCGACGCGGGCGGGGCGGTGTCGCCTCTCCTCGTGTCAGGCATCGCGGCCGTCGCGTCGCTCTCCGTGGCCGCGGGGGTCGTGGGGGCGATCGGGTTGCTGGGCGCGCTCGCGTTCGTCAGGTGGGTCCCCCGCCCAGAGGTGGTGACATGACCGGCGACGCCACGAAGTCCGGCGTGGTCCGCTTCTGCCGCAGCCGCTCGGGCGGTCGACGCTGCACGCGCCCGCTCGGTCACGTGGGACTGCATCGACACCGCACGATCATGTGGTCGGACGCCGGTGCGGACGATCCCCGGTGCCTCGGTTCAGGCACATCCGCCACCGCCGCGGCGCTGCTCGCCGACGGCTACCCGCATGGTCGGGCGCTGTGCCCGAGGTGCCTACGGTTCATCGAGCTCACACACGGCGCCCTCGTCGCGCACGACACGTCGGATCCGGACGAGACGGATGAGGAGTCAAAGCGGCGCGCGGAATGGCTCAATACCCACGGCTGGTGAGAGCAGCCGTGATGCTGGTCAGGGCTGTCGCGTCTCCTCTTCTCAGCCGGTCAACGCAGCGCCGTCCGGCTCGTCGCGGTCGCCTGCAGCTCCACGCCGTCCGGGACGAAGAGCGAGAAGACCGGCGGGTGCCAGGTATCCGCGACAGTGACGCGGGCGGAAACACCATCGGGAGCATCTGCCCGCACGAGGTCGGCATCGGCGTCGGCCACTGCGAGAAGGACTTCCGCCTGCGCGCGCACGCCATCGGAGGACAATCGTGCGGCGGGACTCCCGTCGACGACGTCGAGCACGAACCCGTCCGCGCCGGCGAGCGCTGCGGCATCCGCGAGTGCGTCGAGACGTTTCTGCTCGAGGTAGAGGCTCGTCGCATCGACGCAGACGAGGACCGTGGCGAGTGCCAGCACCGCGTAGCCGAGAGCAAGGAGGAGGACGCTCCCGTCTTCGTCTGCGGCGGCCGTTCGCAGCCGGCTGATTCTCTGTCTCACGGCTCACCCCAGAGCCGTGAGACCTTCTGCACGCCGGTCGCCTCGATCGGGACGGTCGCAATCCGATCGAGCCCGAGCACGGCAGGAACGAGCGGAAGAGTGATGCTCGATCGAACCGTGACGACGACGGTAGATCCGGCCTGTGGACACGGGTCCTCTCGCGGCGTGCACGTCACCGACAGGTCAACCGCGCCGGCATCCATCTCGTATTCCTCGGCGACAGCGGCGACGACACGTCGGGCCCGTTCGCTTGCCTGCTCGCTTCCCGGTGCCGTCGAGATGGCCCGGGCGACGTGACGCGCTGCGGCAACCGCACCGAGGGATTGCTCCTGGATGATTCCCAAAGCCACGACGAGGTAGACGAGCGGGACGAGGAGAACGAGTCCGACGAGGATGAACTCGAGTGCCGCCGAACCGCGCTCGGGATCGTCGGCCGTCGCAGCACTGACCTCAGCCGAACGACTCAGCGGGTGCATGGGCGGTCACCTCCAGCATCCGCGGTGCACCGAGAAGACCGATGAGCGGCAGGGTCGCGTGGACCGTGACGTCGATGGTCGCGTGCCCGAACATGTCCCGCTCCTCGACGATGACCTCGTCGACATACGCCTCGCCGACCGTGCGCGCGACGATCTCGCGCACCCGGGCCTCACCCTCGGCGAGCGTCGTATCGGCGAGGGCCGCGTGATACGCGCCGTCGACGGCGGCGTCGTGCACGACATTGCGCACGTAGACGCTGAGTCCGAACTGAAGGACGGCGAGTGTCAGCAGAGTCAGGAGAGTGCCGACGAGCACGAACTCGACCGATCCGGAACCGCGGGAGTCGGCGAGCGCCTCGCGCAGGCGATGCATGTCACGAGATCCCGGATACGCGCGAGATCGCCTGTTCGAAGAGGGTCGACAGCGCCGGCCCCGCGAGCGCCCAGATGAGGATGACGAGTCCCGCCGTCATGAGCGTGATGAGCACCCAGCCAGGGACGTCACCGCGCTCGTCGTCGATTGCGGTGTAGAGGTCGCGCAGAGTGCGGCCTCGACGGATGGGTGAGGTGCGGACGGGTGAGGTGGGCATGAGTGTCCTTTCCGGCGTCAGCCGATTCCGAGTCGAAGCATGAAGATGCCGGGGAAGACGGCGAAGAGCACGCTCAACGGGAGGATCAAGAACACCAGGGGCAGAAGCATGAGGATCTCCTTCCGCCCCGCGCTCTCCAGCAGTGCACGCTTGGCTTCCTCCCGCGCATCGAGAGCCTGCGCCTGGAGGACGTGTGCCAGCGGGGCTCCGCGCTCTATCGCCGCCACGATCTGATCTGTGCTCCGTGACACGGCGGGAATGTCGAGATCGCGCGACAGCCGCGCGAGCGTCTCTGACAGCGACGAACCCGTCCCGACCGCGAGCACGACACCCTGAAGCTCCCGTGTGAGGTCACCGACGCCGACCTCGCCGACACGACGCAGCGAGTCCAGGATTCCCTCCCCCGCCGACAGACACAGCGCGAGGAACTCCAACACCGTCGGCAGCTCCTCCTCGATGCGCACGACTCGCGCGCGCGCGGCTCGAGTGAGCAGCATGTCGACGATGAGCATTCCTGCCGCGCCACATAAGGGAGGGACCAGCCAGACGACCGCTGAGCCTCGACCGACGAGAACGATCGTGATGAGGAACAGACCTCCTCCGCCCACGCCGACGATGCTCCATGCGAGCTGGCGTCCGCGCAGCGCCGCGGCATCCATCGTCCATCCCGCCTGCCGGAGACGCCGCTCGAGAGATGCCTCACCACCAGCGATCTGCGCGAACCGCGCTTGCGCGCGAGTCCAGAGAGATCTGAGGTCATGTCCCGTCTCGAACTCGAGCGTGAGGCCACGAGGGTCTGTGACGTCGCGGATGTACGGTGCCACGCGACGCGTGAGCGGGGGCGCGCCCCAGCGACGCGCGAGAGACAGCATGAGACTGATGCCGATTCCGATGGCCGACCCGAAGACGACGGCGTACGCGAGATCCGTCACGACTCCCGTCAACCGAACCACCGCCTCGACTCGGGGAGGCGTCCGAGCCGCACCATGATCCGAAACGCGACGAACGACATGGCAGCACCCGCGACCACGAGTCCGACGCCCTCGGGGCTTCCGTACGCTCGGGCACCCTCCGGCCGCATCGCGAGGAGCCCGAGGATCACCCACGGCGCGGAGACGCCGAGGACAGCAGCGCCGCGGATCCATGATTGCCGTGCCTCGACCTCGGATCGGACGGCAGCGTCAGCCCGCACAGACGAGGACAGCGCACGGAGGACCGGCGTCAACTCCGTTCCGCCCACCTGACGCGCCATCCGCAGCGCCTCGACGATGCGATCGGCAGTCGGATCGGCGAGCGCGGCCTTCAGCCGAAGTGCGCTGGAATCGAAGTGACCGGATGCCGCGAGGTCTCCCCCGAACGCGGCGAACGCCGGTCGGAGCGGCGCCGGCGCAGAGCCGCCGAGACTCGCAACGGCGTCGGGCAGCGACATTCCCGCCCGCACCGAGGCGATCAGGAGATCGCAGACATCGGGCCAGAGACTGCGCCGCGATCGCCGGAGACTCGCGCGTCGCGCACGCAGCACCGCGACGGGAGCGAGGGCTCCCGCGCCACCTGCGATGACGGAGAGGGCGAGGACCGCTGTCGCGAGCCAGACGACGGATGCGGCGACCGCTCCGCCGAGCATCATGATCGACACGAGCTGCCAGGGAACGAGGCGTGTCGTCCCGGACTCTTCGAGCAGCCGGGCCAGCCGTCCCGGCACGGCTGCTCGCGAGGAACGAGACGCCTTGGGCCAGAGCCACGGCGAGAGGGCGAGCAGCAGCCCCGCGGAGAGCGCAGCACCCAGCACGAACGTCATCGCGACTCCGCCCGATAGAGCGTGCGCGCGGTGACGAAGCTTCCCTCGACACCCTCCGGTTCGATGATCTCGCTCACCCTGCGGGCGCCGCCCGCGTCCCTCTCGCAGTGGACGACCACGTCGACCGATGCCGCGACCGCCGCAAGCACGAACCCCGCGTCGATGTTCCTCCCCGCGAGAAGAGGAAGCGCCACGAGCTTCGCGAGGGCTTCCCGTGCCGAGTTGGCGTGAATCGTCGCAGCTCCCGGGACACCGGTGTTGAGCGCGAGCAGCAGGTCGAGCGCCTCGGCATCCCGCACCTCCCCGACCACGAGACGATCAGGACGCATCCGCAGCGCCTCCTTCACGAGGCGGCGGAGCGTCACTTCACCCGTGCCTTCAAGACTCGGCTGGCGCCCTTGTAGAGCGACCAGGTCAGGTGCCGCGACCGCAAGCTCGAAGGTCTCCTCAACGGTCACGATGCGATGATGCGGAGGGCACGCGGCGATCAATGCACCGAGGAGGGTCGTCTTGCCCGAATGCGTCGGCCCTGACACAAGGATGCTTCCCCCCGTGCGCACGCTCTCGGTGAGGAGCGAAGCGGCTTCCGGCGCGAGCGATCCGGCATCGACGAGGCTGTCGAGACTGCGATAGCCGGGGAGGAACTTGCGGATGTTCACCGACCAGTGGCGCCGTGTGACATCGGGGATCGCGACATGGAGACGTGATCCATCGGGAAGCGATGCGTCGACGAAAGGCTGGGACAGGTCGACGCGGCGGCCGGTGGAGTGCAACATGCGCTCCACCAGGTCGCGAACAGCGACATCGGTGAGGACGAGCGGTACGCGCTCGGAGACCCCTCCCCGCGCCACGAAGATGCGGTCCGGGGCATTGATCCAGAGCTCCTCGACGGACGGATCCTCGAGGTACGCCTGGAGTGGACCGTACCCGGCGACCGCCGCGAAGACCTCCTTGACGCATGCGGCCTCGTCGTCGACCGGTGTCGCACCGCGCGCCAGCGCGAAGTCGTCGTACCTCCGAACCTCAGCACGCACCAGCTTCGCGACGGCGTCGGGCTCGCGCGCCGGGTCGAGGCGCTCGGCCCGGAGACGCTCGCGCACCCGCTGCGCCACGACGGCGGAGGGAGCGGCTGCGGCGGTGGGGCTGGCGGGCATTCCAGCATCCTGGCAAGAGCGACGCGGGCAGACCGGAGTTATCCACAGGCGATCCGCGGGTTGTCCCCCATTTCGGCTGTCGCGAGCCTCAGTAGACTGATCCCACTCGCGGGAGTGGTGAAATTGGCAGACACGCAGGATTTAGGTTCCTGTGCCTCCGGGCGTGTGGGTTCAAGTCCCACCTTCCGCACGCGTTCCGCCAACCACCGCTGGACCGCCGACCGACATACCGACGGGATTTCTCGTGCTCGAAACCGCACTCCAGGCGCCGATGGCGCTCATCCCCTGGCTCGACCCCGCCGCGATCATCGAGGGGTCCCGGCCCTGGTCGCTTCTCGTCGTGTGCTTCATCGTCTTCGCCGAAACCGGACTGCTGGTCGGGTTCCTGCTCCCCGGCGACACGCTGCTCATCATGGCGGGCCTCCTCGCGAACCCGCTCACCTACCCGCCCGACGGCGTGTTCGGGCTGAGCGCCTGGTGGGTCGCACTGCTGATCGGCTTCTCCGCCTTCCTCGGTGGAGAAGTGGGCTACTACATCGGCCATAAGGGCGGGCCCGCGGTCTTCGAACGCAAGGAGTCGGGAATCTTCAGCCGGCGGAACGTCGAGCGCACGAACGCGTTCTTCGAGCGGTTCGGCGGGATCACGATCATCCTCGCCCGCTTCGTCCCGATCGTGCGCACGTTCGCCCCCGTCGCGGCGGGTGTCGGCCACATGCCGTGGCGCAAGTACACGCTCTATAACTTCATCGGAGCCGTGCTGTGGGGCTTCGGGCTCACGATGATCGGGTACGGGATCGGCTACATCCCCGGTGTCGGCGAGTTCGTCGCCGAGTACATCGACGTCATCCTCCTCGCGGCCGTCGCCGGCACCGTGGTGTTCATCGTCTGGCACTACTTCGCAGAACGCAACAAGGCCAAGAAGGCGGCGCGGGCCGGCGAAGACGTCGTGATCGACCACCAGGAGGCTGAGGCACTCGTGCTCGAGCCCGAGGTGTTCGAGCGTGGCCCTGAGCACCACGACGGCGACGCGCCGAAGGCCTGAGCCACCGGCATCCTGTCAAGACGCCTTCGACGCCTTCTTCTTCGGGGAGGACTTCTTCTTCGTCTCGGGTGCGTCGTCCTTCGATGAGCCCGACCGTGCCGCACGGGTGCGCTCGACGCTCGCACGCAGGGCCTCCATGAGGTCGATGACCTCCCCGCCGGATTCCTCGTCCTCCTGATCGCCGAACGTTTCCGACGTGTCGAGCGCGTCGCCCTTCTCGAGCTTCGCCTCGATGAGGGTCCGCAGTTCTGCCTGATAGTCGTCGGTGAAGTCCTCGGGTTCGAAGTCGCTCGCGAAGCTGTCGACGAGGGATGCCGAGAGCTCGAGCTCCTTCGCTGAGATCTTGACCGGCTCGTCGAGGGACGGGAATGCGGCTTCGCGCACTTCGTCCGCCCACAGGAGCGTCTGGAGTACCAAGACATCACCGCGCACCCGGAGCGCGGCCAGCCTCGTCTTCTGGCGCAGCGAGAACTGCACGATCGCCGTCCGGTCGGTCTGTTCGAGGGTCTTGCGCAGCAGAACGTAGGCCTTCGGCGACGCGGAGTCGGGCTCGAGGTAGTACGCCTTGTCGAGAAGAAGCAGATCGACCTGCTCGCTCGGCACGAACTCGACGACGTCGATCTCGCGACTCTTCTCCGACGGCAGCGAGGCGAGGTCCTCCTTCGTGAGGACGACCGTCTTCTCTCCGTCGTCGTACGCCTTGTCGATGTCCTGATACGGAACGACCTCGCCGTCGATCTCGCAGATCCGCTGGTACCGGATCCGGCCACCGTCGGCGTTGTGGACTTGATGCAGCGAGACGTCGTGGTCCTCGGTCGCCGAATACACCTTGACGGGCACGTTGACGAGTCCGAACGTCAGCGCGCCTTTCCAGATCGCTCTCATCACACCAGTACACACCCGTCACACGCTCGCGGGCTACCCCGACGCACGGGGTTGACACGGCAGGATGGTGCCATGGCTCGCGCGGCACCACGGAGCACGAGAGACCAGCTCGTGCACATCGACGGACGACGCCTGCGCGTGACGAACCTCGACAAAGTCCTCTATCCCGAAACGGGAACGACCAAGGGCGAGGTGATCGACTACTACACGCGCATCGCGGGACTCCTCATCCCGCACGCCACCGGGCGCCCCGTCACCCGGAAACGCTGGCCCGAAGGCGTCGACCACGAGCCCTTCTTCGCGAAAGACCTCGAACCCGGCGCTCCGAATTGGGTGCCGCGTCATGCGATCGAGCACTCCAGCGGCGCGAAGGAGTATCCGCTCGTCCAGGACGTCCCCACGCTCGTGTATCTCGCCCAGGTCGCGAGCCTCGAACTGCATGTCCCCCAATGGAGGTTCTCAGCCCGCGGGGAGCGCGGCGACGCCGATCGTCTCGTGCTCGACCTCGATCCCGGCCCGGGTGTCGGCCTCACCGAATGCGCGACCGTCGCACGATGGGCGCGAACGATCCTGTCGGACATGGGGCTCGAGCCATTCCCCGTGACGAGTGGGAGCAAAGGCATCCACCTGTATGCGGCACTTCCACCGGGGCAGAGCTCGGAAGCGGCCTCCGCGATCGCACGCGAACTCGCCCGCGCCATCGAGACCGACCACCCCGACCTCGTCGTCAGCAGCATGAAGAAGTCGGACCGCGCCGGCAAGGTCTTCATCGACTGGAGTCAGAACAACGGCGCGAAGACGACGATCGCGCCCTACTCCCTACGGGGTCGCTCTCATCCGACCGTCGCCGCGCCGCGCACCTGGGAGGAACTCGATGAGCCGGACCTCGAGCAGCTCGCCTTCACGGACGTGCTCGATCGCGCGGAGACGATGGGCGACCCGATGAGCGCCCTCGGTTTTCACGCAGGAGGACGCGAAGCCGAGAGCGGACCTCTTTCGGTCTACATCGCCAAACGCACGGCGGGAGCAACCCCGGAGCCCGTCCCCGCCAATCCCCTCGCCGCCGTCCCCTCGACCGACAGGCCGATCTTCGTCATCCAGGAACACCACGCTTCGCGGCTGCACTGGGACTTCCGTCTCGAGCACGACGGGGTGCTCGTCAGCTGGGCGGTGCCGCGCGGAGTCCCGCACACGTACCGGCGCAACAATCTCGCGGTGATGACCGAGGACCATCCGATGGAGTACGCCGCATTCGAAGGCACGATCCCTGCCAACGAGTACGGCGGCGGAACCGTGACGATCTGGGACGAGGGCCGCTACGACCTCGAGAAGTGGCGCGACGACGAAATCATCGCGACGCTCGAGGGTCGCGCGGGCGGTCCGCTCGGCCGTGTGCGCTTTGCCCTCATCCGCACGAGCGGCACGGGCGAGAAGTCGAGCTGGCTTCTCCATCGCATGAAGACGGATGCCGCGGGGCAGCCGCAACCGGAAGGCATCCCCGTCGAGCCCTCACGCCAGGGCGACGAAGAAGAGCCGCCCGCAATGCCCGGTGCCGCGGGCCACGACGTCGAGCCCGACGACGCGGCCTCCGCACTCGACCAGCGCGCCGGAAGCACCCGCGAGATGCCCGCGCCGCGTCTCCTGCGCCCCATGCTCGCCACGTCCGCGACGGCGGGGATCGCACGCGCCGCAGCGTCCCGGTGGGGTGAGTGGGCCGAGGTCAAGTGGGACGGCGTGCGCGCGATCGGCTTCTGGGACGGAGAACGCCTGCGTCTCCGCGCACGAAGCGGCAACGACATCACGGCGAAGTATCCCGAACTCACCGCGGTCGATGCGCGGCTCGGCTCGGAGCCCGTCGTCCTGGACGGCGAGATCGTCGCGCTCGACGCGCGTGGGCGCCCGAGCTTCCCGCTCCTCCAGAACCGCATGAATCTCGCCAAACCACGCGACATCGCCCGCGAAGCACCGCGAACCCCCGTGCACTGGTACCTGTTCGATGTTCTCTCCGTCGGTGAGGCGGATGCCGCGTCCCGCCCGCTCACGGAACGCCGCGAGCTTCTCGAACGGATCGCGGCCGACGCCATTCCCGCGATCGTCCTCCCGCCCGTTTTCGACGACGTCGACGCGGCCCTCGCGGCGAGCCGCAGATTCGGGCTCGAGGGGGTCGTCGTCAAAGATCCCTCGTCGATCTACCGTCGCGGCATCCGCTCGGAGTCCTGGCTGAAGGTCAAGCTCACGCGCACGCAGGAGGTCGTGATCGGCGCCATCCGGCCCGGAAAGGGACTCCGCTCGGGCGGCATCGGGTCGCTCCTTCTCGGAATCCCCGGTCCTGACGGACTGCAGTACGCGGGTCGCGTCGGCTCGGGATTCAGCGACGCGACCCTGACCCGCCTCGAAGAGACGCTGACCCCGCTTCGCAACGGCGAGAACCCCTTCGTCGGCATTCCGTCCGCCGATGCGTCCGACGCCCTGTGGGTGCGACCTGAGGTCGTCGGCGAAGTCGAGTACGCCGAGTTCACGCCCGGTGGCATCCTCCGCCATGCGCGCTGGCGGGGTTTCCGCCCCGACAAGTCCCCCGACGACGTCCGTCGGGAGGACTGAGGGAATCAGCGACTACGCGTGGGTGTCGTGCTCCACGTGGCCTGCGGGCTCGAGCTGGAACGTCGAGTGCTCGACGTCGAAATGCTGCGCGAGGCAGTTCTGCAGCGACGCCAGGATCTCGGACGAGCGACCGGCGCGGACAGCGTCATCGTCGACGACGACGTGCGCGCTGAAGACGGGAGCGCCACGCGTGAGTTGCCAGACGTGCACGTCGTGCACATCGACGACACCCTCTTTGCTGAGGATGTGCCGCCGGACCTCGGCCACCTGCATCCCCTGCGGCGTCGATTCGGACAGCACCGACGCGACCTCTCGGAGGAGCGAAACGGCACGCGGGATGATCATGGCGGCGATGAGGAGTGAGGCGATGGCGTCGGCGGGCATCCATCCCGTCGTGAGGATGACGATGGCAGCCACGATGACGGCGACCGATCCGAGCAGGTCGCCGAGCACCTCCAGGTAGGCCCCGCGCACATTGATGCTGCGACGCTGCGCCGAACTCAGGAGCCACATCGCGATCGCGTTCGCTGCGAGCCCGACGATCGCCACGACGAGCATGAGGCCGCCGGCCACCTCGACCGCCTCCGGTTCGAGCAGGCGCCGAACCCCCTCGAGAGCGACCCAGACCGACAGGGCGATGAGGATGATCGCGTTCACGAGCGCGCCGAATACCTCGGCCCGCTGATAGCCGAAGGTGTTGCGGTCGTTCGCGGGACGCGCCGCGACGAGGCTCGCGATGAGAGCGATGACGAGCGCCGCAGCGTCCGTGAACATGTGCGCGGCGTCAGCGAGAAGCGCGAGCGACCCCGTCAGGGCAGCACCGACGATCTGCACGACCATGACGGTCGCGGTGATCGACAACGAGATCGCGAGCAGCCGACGGTTGCTCGCACCGCGGATGCCTGAGGGCGCGTGATCGTGCACGCTCCAAGGCTAGAGCCGGTGGCCGGGTGCGCGCCGGAGAATCGCATAGTCGGGAATGAAGATGCGAGTCATTCTCACGCACGTGCGGTCGCGGACCAGACTCCGCGGCTAGAGATCGGCGAGCAGAGGAACGAGCGCCGCGAACGCGCGCGCGCGATGGGACTCCGCGTTCTTCTCGGCGGCGCTCCATTCGCCGACGCTGCGGTCGGACCCGTCCGGAACGAAGATCGGGTCGTAGCCGAACCCGCCGCTCCCGCTCGCAGCGAGAGCGAGTCGCCCCGGCCAGACCCCCTCGACGACGTGTTCCGCGCCGCCCGGTACGACGAGGGCGATCGTCGAGACGAACTGTGCGGTGCGGTGCGGGTCACTGATGTCCGAGAGCTGGTCCAGCAGCAGGGTGAGGTTCGCCGTGGCATCCTTTGCGTGACCGGCCCAATACGCCGAGAACACACCCGGCGACCCGCCCAGCACGTCGACGCGGATGCCCGAGTCGTCGGCGAGCGCAGGCAGCCCGGTTTCGGATGCCGCGGCTCGGGCCTTGATGAGGGCGTTCTCTGCGAACGTCACACCGTCTTCGACGGGCTCGGGACCGTCGTAGCCGACCACCTCGAGGTCGGGGCGTACGGCCGCGACGATCGATCGGAACTCCTCGACCTTGTGCGGGTTGTGGGTGGCCAGCACGACGCGCGTGCTCATGCTCCGGCGGTCCCGAGCGCCGCGAGCTGGTGCCCGCGCAGCGTCTCGCAGCCCGCGACACCGAGCTCGAGGAGAGCGTCGAGTTCGCGCTTGTCGAAGGGAGCCCCTTCGGCTGTTCCCTGGACCTCGACGAACAGGCCGCGACCCGTGACGACGACGTTCATGTCGGTCTCGGCGCGGACGTCCTCGACGTATGCGAGGTCGAGCATGGGCGTCCCGTCGATGATGCCGACGGACACCGCCGCGACCGAGTCGATGAGGGGTGTCGACCGCTGCGCGATGAACTTCTTCGCGCGTCCCCACTCGATGGCGTCGGCCAGCGCGACGTACGCACCCGTGATCGCCGCCGTGCGGGTCCCACCGTCGGCCTGCAGGACGTCGCAGTCGATCACGATCGTGTTCTCGCCGAGTGCTTTGGTGTCGACGACGGCGCGAAGTGCGCGGCCGATGAGACGTGAGATCTCGTGCGTGCGCCCGCCGACCTTGCCCTTGATGCTCTCGCGGTCGCTTCGATCGTGCGTCGCACGCGGCAGCATGGCGTACTCGGCGGTCACCCACCCCTTCCCCTTGCCCGTCAGCCAGCGCGGCACGCCGTTCGTGAACGACGCCGTGCACAGGACCTTCGTGTCACCGAAGGAGATGAGAGCAGACCCTTCGGCGTGCGCACTCCACCCGCGCTCGATAGTGATGGGACGCAGGGCGTCGGTCGTGCGGCCGTCTGCGCGGACGATGTCGGTCATTGTTCTCCTCTGATGCCGCGCTCAGCGCGGCAGATCGATGGCGCCCGTCTGGACGAGCTGCACTTCGCGCACTTCGCGCCCCATGAGGCGATGCGCAAGACGCAGGAACTCGTCGGCGGAGGCGCCGGTGGCTTCGTACACGTGTCGGGGCGCGGCATCCTGGCCGGCCAAGAGGTTTCGGGACACGAGTTGACGGTAGACGTCCTTCGCGGTCTCGGTGTCACTCGAGACGAGCGACACCTCCGGGCCCATGACGTAGCTGATCGCACCCTCGAGGAACGGGTAGTGCGTGCATCCGAGCACGAGCGTGTCGACCCCCGCGTGCCGCAGCGGCGCCAGGTATTCCTCGGCGACCGCGAGAACCTCGGCGGAATCGGTCACGCCGGCTTCGACGAACTCGACGAAGCGCGGACACGCCTGCGCGAAGACCGTCAGCCGGGCGTTGACTTCGAGCATGTCCTGATAGGCGCCCGAGCCGATCGTCCCTTCGGTACCGATGACGCCGATGCGGCCGTTGCGGCTCGTCGACATGGCGGTGCGGACGGCGGGTCCGATGACCTCGACGACGGGGACGTCGTAGCGCTCGCGCGCATCCCGCAGCATTGCCGCTGATGCCGTGTTGCACGCGATGACGAGCATCTTCACCCCCTGCTCCACGAGGGTGTCGAGAATCTCGAGCGAATAGCGACGGACGTCGGCGATGGGCTTCGGACCGTACGGTGACCGGGCGGTATCGCCGATGTAGAGGATCGACTCGCGCGGGAGCTGAGCGGAGATCGCACGAGCTACGGTGAGTCCGCCGACCCCGGAATCGAAGATGCCGATGGGTGCGTCGGCGCCGCGCGGAGTTTGCCGAGGAGTCACGGTCGTCCAGCCTACGCGAGCGGCTCAGTAGGCTTGCCCGCATGAGCGAGTCGCGCAGCAGCGCCCTGCACACAGACCGTTACGAACTCACGATGCTCGACGCGGCCCTTCAGGACGGCACCGCCGGGCGCCGCTGCGTCTTCGAAGTGTTCGGTCGGCGCCTCTCGGGAGGACGACGGTTCGGCGTCGTCGCCGGAACGGGACGACTCTTGAGTCTCATCCGCGACTTCCGATTCGGACACGAGGAGCTCGCGTTCCTCCGCGACGAGCACGTCGTAGACCCCGCGACCTTGGACTACCTCGAGGACTACCGCTTCACCGGCACGATCACGGGATACCGCGAGGGCGAGCTCTACTTCCCCGGGTCGCCCGTCCTCACGATCGAGGGAACGTTCGCGGAAGCCGTCGTGCTCGAGACCCTCGCGCTCAGCGTGCTCAATCACGACAGCGCCGTTGCCACAGCAGCGGCGCGTATGAGCGTCGCTGCGGGAGATCGACCGCTCGCCGAGATGGGATCGCGCCGCGCGGGCGAGCAGTCCGCCGTCGCGGCAGCACGCGCCGCCTACATCGCAGGTTTCGGGGCAACATCCAATCTCGAAGCAGGACGTGCGTGGGGCGTTCCCACGATGGGGACCGCCGCCCACGCGTGGACGCTGCTGCACGACACGGAAGAGGACGCCTTCCGAGCCCAGATCTCGGCCCTCGGGACCGACACGACGCTCCTCGTCGACACCTACGACATCCGGACAGGTGTCGAAACGGCCATCCGCGTCGCCGGCACGGAGCTCGGCGGAGTCCGCCTCGATTCCGGCGATCTGCCGACCGTCGCCGCGGCTGTGCGCGAGCAGCTGGACGCTCTGGGCGCGACCAGAACGCGGATCACGGTGACGAGTGACCTCGACGAGTTCGCGATCGCCGCACTCGCCGCCTCGCCCGTCGACGCCTACGGCGTGGGGACGTCGGTCGTGACAGGCTCGGGAGTTCCGACAGCCGGGATGGTCTACAAGCTCGTCGCGCGACAGGACGCCGACGGCGGCTGGGTTCCCGTAGCGAAGGCGTCGACCGACAAGGCGTCGAGAGGCGGTCGCAAGACCGCGTTCCGCGCGCTCGATGACGGCACCGCCACGAGCGAGCAGATCATCGTCGCCGACGGCTTCGACACGTCACCCGCGGTAGATGCGGCGCACCCCGACGCGCGGCCTCTCCAGGTCGTGCTGGCCGAGCGAGGCGACATCGATAACGCCTGCGAAGGTCGGGTGGGCGTCGCGGCCGCCCGCGCGCATCACGAGCGTGTGCGCGAGGAGCTTCCCGTTCGAGCGCTCGCCCTCAGCCGGTCGGATCCGGCGATCCCCACGGTGTTCGTCCAGCGCTGATCGCGTCGGCCGCCCCACGACTCGCGTGCAGGGCAGTCAGAAGTTGAGGGACTCGTAGATCTCTTTGCACGTCGGGCAGACGGGGAACTTCTCGGGGTCGCGCCCCGGCGTCCACTTCTTGCCGCACAGCGCCCTGACCGGCTTGCCGGTGATCGCCGACTCGAGGATCTTGTCCTTCTTGACGTAGTGCGAGAACCGCTCATGGTCGCCCGGCTCGATGCTCTCTTCGCGAATGAGCTCTTCGAGTTCGCGGTCGAGAGTCGCAAGTCCCCCCTGGTCGGGGCTGTCCAGCGGAGTGCTCATGGTCAAGCAGTCTAGCCGCGGACCCGTGCCTCAGGGCGGGTCGTGACGGATGCCGCGGCATCCGCACTCACGTCGATTCCGCGAACTCCATGAGTCGCCCACCGCGCATCCGGAAGACGAGTGAACCGACCAGCAGGCCGACGATGAGGACGCCCGCACCGATCGCGAGGCCGCCCCAGAGCGCCGTCGTGGCCGCCTCGGGATCCTCCGTCAGCGCTTCCCACGACCACCAGAGGGCCGGTGAGGTCACGATGATCGCCCCGAGCATGACGCCCGCCTGCGCGAGCGCGCCCGCCGAGCCGGTGCGCTGCGGCTGCTGGAAGGGACTCTCGCCCGGGCGGGACACGGCGTACGGTGCGACCACCGAGGCGATGCTGGAAAGCCCGAGACCCGAGAAGAACAGGCAGGCGCTGACACCGACGAGCGCGGGGAGGATGCTCCAGTCTCCGTGAAGCGCCGCTGCGACGGGCACCGCGACAGCGAGCATGGGCACCCCGATCAGAAGGACGGGGACGAGTCGCCCGATCCGATCGGAGATGCCGTGCACGCCGCTCGCGAGATGCATCCAGACCGCGCTCGAGTCGTACGCCACGTCGTTGTGCGGAAGCCAGCCGAGGAAGAGAGCCGCGAACGGCACGGGGACGAGGACAGCGACCTCGAGCGGCACGCCGGCGACCAGCAGCGGCACGATCGTGACGACAGCCGCGACCGGGATCACGACGAGGTTCATGAGGTACCGGCGATCGCGGGACCAGTACAGGAGACTGCGTGCCGCGATCGCTCCCCCCGGAGTGCCGGGCGCGATCGCGAACCACCCGAGTCCCGCGCGTTCGCGACTCGTCGCGGGACGCTCCGTCGTCGTGAGGAGCCGTCGCACGAGCCACCACCACGCGCCGGCGAGAGCGACGAGCGTCACGATCGCGACAGCGACCGGTGCCACTCCGGCACTGCCCGCGAGAGCGGCAGGGATCGCCCAGCCCGCGCCGAGCGGCGTGAGCGCGAGAATCGACACGGCACCGGCCAACTCGGAAGGAACGGCGCCGTCCCAGTCGAGCGACGCCACGAAGACTCCCGCGGGGACGAGCACGACGATCACGACGAGCATGAAGAGGCCGCTGAGCTCGCGCGACTGGCGCTCGCGGAGAAAGAGCGTCGAGAGGGCGAGGAAGACCCGCGCCGCCAGGACGCAGGTCGTCACGACGACGAGGACGCTCAGAGCACCCGCGATCCACGACGCTCCCTGACGCCCCCAGACCACGGCAGAGGTGATCGCGACCGCGAGCGTCGCGATCACGGGAACACTGACGAACGCCGCGACCACAATGGCGGCCGAGAGTCTTCCGCGGTGGAGTGCGAGGAGAGCGAAACGCCGAGGATCGAGCGGATCATCCACGCCGAGGACAGCAGGCGCGATGGCGAACCCGAGAGTGATCGCCGAGCCGCCGAGCACCGTGACGGCGAACAGCTCCTCGACAGGAGCGTCGCCGAGCGAGATCAGCGCCCAACAGGCCGCGATCGTCAAGGCGATCAGCAGGACCCCACCGATGACCAGACGGGTCACGTGACCCACGCTCCCCCGCAGCGCGCCGACGAGCAGCGCGAATCTCAGTCGGAGAACGTGTGCAACCACTCGAGCCCCTCCACGTCGCTGAGGCCGCCGGCGAGTTCCACGAAGCGCTGTTCGAGAGTGAGCTCGCCACGCACCTCGTCGATCGTCCCCTCGGCGAGCACCTGGCCCGCGACGATGACGGCGACGCGCGTGCAGACCCGTTCGACGAGTTCCATACCGTGGCTGGAGAGGATCACTGTGCCGCCGTGCGCAACGTAGGCCGAAAGGATGTCGAGGATGACGGCGCTCGAGACGGGGTCGACCGATTCGAACGGTTCATCGAGAACGAGGACGCGCGGTGAATGGATCATCGCTCCCGCGAGCATGACCTTCTTGAGCATGCCGGCGGAGTAGTCGCTGACGACACGGCCGAGGGAGTCAGTGAGATCGAACGCGCGAGCGAGATCGGCGCTGCGACTTTCCACGACCCGTGCCGGGAGCCCCCGCAGGATGCCGTAGTAATACAACAGCTGCCTGCCGGTCAGGCGGTCGAAGGTGCGGAGCCTGTCGGGCAGCACGCCCATGAGCTTCTTGGCACCAAGAGGATCGGATGCCGCGTCCACACCGCCGACGCGGATGACACCGCGGTCGGGAGTCAGGAGACCCGCGATCATCGACAGTGTCGTCGTCTTTCCCGCGCCGTTCGGCCCGACCAGCCCGTAGAACGTCCCGGCCGGCACTGTGAGGTCGATGGCCTCGACGGCGGTCATGTCACCGAAGGACTTCGAGACGCCGCGCAGGACGAGCGCGGAGGACTCCTCATCGAGCGAAGCCTCCAGACGCGCCTGTTCGTACACGTACGCGAGCGGGTCGTCGTCATCGTCGCGGTCGACGTCGTCCTCGACGAGTCCGGGAGCCAGGTCGACCAGCTCCGCGTACCCGACGACATCGAGGACGGGGGCTTCCGATGACTCGTTGTCGACCTCGGCGGGCTCGGCGTCGGCCGTCTCGTCGACGGTCTCCGGCTCCGCGACGAACTCAGACTCCGCGACGGTCTCTTGCTCAGCCTCGGCGACGGGCGCCGGCTCAGACTCTGGCTCGGCGACGGGCTCGAGCTCAGGCTCAGCGACGGGCGCCGGATCCGGCTCGGCGACGAGCTCCGGCTCAGCCTCGGCGACGGGCGCCGGCTCCGGCTCAGCGATCGACTCGGGTTGGGCTTCTTGCGCGATCGGAAGCTCTCGTTCGACCTCGATCGGCGCGCTGACGGGAGCCGCGACGGCTGCGAGTTCCGCCGCTGCCGCTGCAGCGACCTCCGCCGGCATCGGGGGCTTGGGAGGAAGCACCGGAGCCCTGTCGGCTGAGGATCCGCGAGGAGCTTCCGGGCGGGGAGGCGGTGTCGCCGAATCCCGGCCGATGGCAGGAGGGAGAGGCGGTGGCGGGCCCGGATCGGGGGCCACCACCTGCGGGGTGCGGGCGCGGGGAGCGCGCGACTTCGGTGCGCGCTTCGATCGCGCCGACACCGGACGAGCGCCACCTTCCGACGTGTTCCGCGGGTTCTTCACGAACTCGACGATCCTGCCGTCGCTCGCGGGCGCGCCGTCGCCGTCCGGGTCGTCCGGAAGCGGCTCATGTGGCACCGGGAGTGAGGCAGTCACCGTTCAACGGTATCAACCCCCCGCCGAACCCGAGCATTGGGATCGCTGCGAGTGTTGATAGGTCGGAAATATCACGAATGAACAACGGCGGTCAATGATTATGCGCCTTCCCAGGCGATATCGCTACCATGGCGGAGGCACGACGAGGTGTCGATTCGGTGAATCGCCGATGAACCACGCACTTCAGGAGCACACCTTGACTCTTCAGACCGTCATCCTCGCAGCCGGAATGGGCTCGCGCCTCGGCCGCAGCCTGCCCAAGCCGCTCACCGAACTGAGCGACGGCCGCAGCATCATGCAGCAGCAGCACGACAACATCCGCGCCGCCTTCGGCGATGACGCCGCTGTCACGGCTGTCGTCGGCTACCGCGCTGAGGCGATCGTCGAGGCGTTCCCCGAGACGGACTACGTCTACAACGACCTCTACGACCAGACCAACACGTCGAAGAGCCTTCTTCGCGCCCTTGTGAAGACCGGTCGCAGCAGCGTGCTCTGGATGAACGGCGACGTCGTCTTCGATCCGCGCGTTCTCGGGCGAGCGATCGAATTGATCGAGCGCGATCAGTCCTTCGTCACGGTCAACACGTCGAAGGTGAGCGACGAAGAGGTCAAGTACACCGTCGACGCACGCGGTCGCATCGCGGAACTGTCGAAGACCGTCGCGAACGGTATCGGCGAAGCGGTCGGGATCAACTACATCTCCCGCGCAGACAAGAAGGCGTTCGTCCGTCAGCTGACGCGGGTCGGCGACCAGGACTACTTCGAGCGCGGGCTCGAGCTGGCCATCGCCGAGGACGGTCTGGAGATCCTTCCGCTCGACATCTCCGACCTCTACGCGGTCGAGGTCGACTTCGCCGAAGACCTCGAGCGAGCAAACCTCTTCGTCTGAACCCGATCGCTCAGCCGGCCTTCAGCGGGCTGATCGTAGGATCGCCGTGATGGCTGAGAAGGTGCACCGCATCCACTCCCTCCCCGAGGACGCACCGTGGGCGGGAGGGCTTCCTCCCGTGGGCTCCGACGAGCATCCGCGTATGATCCGACTGCTCGATCGCGTCCTAGCCGTTCAGCGACCCGTCGTCGTGGCTCATCTGCGCAGCATCCGCCTTCGTCACCGGGATGCTACGACGGAACAGATCGTCCGCATGTTGGAGCGACGATATCTCGCTGCCGTCACGACGGGTGGGGCCGCCGTGGGCGCAACCGCTGTCGTGCCAGGAATCGGCACGGGGGTCACTCTCGCACTGAGCGGCGTAGAAACCGTCGGATTCCTCGAAGCGACGGCGCTCTACGCCCAGTCGCTCTCGGAGGTGCACGGCATCCCGGTCTCCGACCCCGACCGTGCTCGCGCGCTCGTCCTGACGCTCATGCTCGGGAAAGAAGGCGTCGATCTCGTCTCACAGCTCGCGGGCCAGGCCGCCGGCCGCGGTGTGACGCGGGACCGCTACTGGGGCGAAGTCATCACCAAGACCCTTCCTCGCGCGGCGATGGGTCCGCTGGTCGATCGCCTGAAGACCGCATTCATCCACCAGTTCGCCGCTCGCGGCGGGGCGTCGTGGCTCGGCAAGGCTCTCCCCTTCGGCATCGGTGCCGTCATCGGCGGCACCGGAAACCACATCCTCGGGCGTCGTGTCCTCGTGGGGTCGCGCCGCGCCTTCGGGCTGCCTCCCCTGCAGTTGCCGCCCGATCTCGAGCCTCGACCCGGAGCCGCCAGGCTGGAGTCCACGGCAGGACGGGCCCTGCGCCGTGCCGGTGACGCCGTCGCGGGAGGCGTCGTGACCGCGGCAGGTGCCGTCGGCGGCACGGCACGCAAGGTGGGCGGCGCGATGACACCTCGGCGCAAGAGGAACGACACCGCCACGGAGATCGAGGGATCAGGAGATCCCGACGACCTCGGAGAGGACTGACATGGGCTTGTTCCAGCACCGCCCCGAAGATCCGACCGAGTGGGCCGGGCTCCCCTCGGAACCTCTCGACGACGAGTCCGCCGTGGACAGACTCCCCGACTCGGCAGCCGTCGACCCAGCACTCACTGCACTTTTCGGCGGAGGCGCATCAACGTCGCTCGTCGTCCCCCTCGCGGGCGATCGACTGCCGACCTCTCCTCCCCAGCCTGACGCCTGACCTCCGATCCACAGACTCACCCGTCGACACGTGAGCGCCGGACGATCGCGTCGGTGGGCGTGGATACCGTCACAGGATGCTGCGCGTCGTCACACCCTCTGACACCCCACCCCCCGCGTCCTACCCTGTTCCCTGGACTGTGAACCGCGTGAGTCGCGGACGCCCGCAGGTGGTCAATGCCAGCAAGGATCGCCTCGAGTTCGTGCGCGTCTTCGTCGAAGCGCCCATCGGTCGTCGTACATTCCACTGGGGTCGCGTGCTCCCCGGTGAGGGCATCGACGTATGCCTCAGCGGCTGCGACCCCGACGACTCCGTCATCACCGTGGCGTGGTTCCCCGAGGGATCGAACCTCGAGTACTGCTGGAGGTTCGTCACGTGATCAGGCAGAGCGGCTGGTACCGCCGTCTCGGCGTCGGAGTTCGCGCAGGATCTCGGCTTCCGAGTAGGGCCGGACACCCTCGGGCAGATCGTCGGCGGTCAGTCCGCGAACGAAGACCTCGGGTTCGACGTCCAACGCCGTCGCGAGCTGAAGGATCGTATGGATCGTCGGATTACCCTGCCCCGCCTCGATGCGCGCGAGATGCGACACGTCCATGTCCGCGCGATCGGCGAGCTTCTTGCGACTGATCGTCGACTGATGCCGAAGGTCGCGCACGAGCTGACCGATTCTCGCAGACGCTCGTGAGCGCGGTTCCTTCATGCCTCCAGCGTGGCTACCAGCCGCTTGCGAGCACGACGCATTGATGCATGTGCTTTCATGTGCTTGGATGTCACCCTCGTCATGACCCGCAAGGATCCGATGCGAACCCACCGCGCCGATAGAGTCGGGGAATGACCTCGGTGCTGATCGGCCTCCTCCTCGCGAACGCCGCATTCAACGCGCTCGTCTGGCCGACCTTCTATCGCCGGGTCGCGAAAGATCCGCGAGCGCGCGACGAGTCTGGCCGATCCACCGCCTTCCTCCGCGTGCACGCCGTCCTCATCGCCATCGCGCTGGTGCTCGCCGTGGCGTCCGTCATCGCAGCGATCGTGGCGATCCTGCAGTGACTCCCCACCCGAGCACTCCTCGGAACCGCTCCCACGCACGCCTCGACACCGCTGCTGCGGCAGCCTAGCCTCGCACCGTGGACAGCACATTGGCGTGCCTCGCGGCCTGGATGCCGCGACAGCGGTGGTACGCGGCGAAGGGGCGGCCGCCGAGCCTTCGTCTCATCGCATGGTGGGAACTGCCTGCGCCGGATGCCGCGGGAACGCGCCTTCGCACGTATCTCGTCGCCGATGAGGGCGCGCTGCCCGTCGTGCTCTACCAGATCCCCATCGTCGCGCGCGCGACGGAGACGGTCGATGCCCATCCCGACCACATCATCGGGAGCCCGGAGCCAGGTACGACGTTCATCGACGGGCCATTCGACCCTGCCTTCACCGACGCGCTGGTCCGTCTGATGCTCTCCGGCGGCACCGGAGCAGGTCCGAGAGCGACGGCGAAGGGAGTCGTCGCTCTCGCGCTCCCGGGCGATTCCCCGCGCTCCGCCACCGTCCTGACAGGCGAGCAGTCGAACACGTCCGTCATCTACGAGTCCGCTGTCGACGACGAGATTCCCATCATCGTCAAGCTCTACCGACAGGTGCACCCTGGCCTCAACCCCGATATCGAACTGGCCTCTGCCCTTGCGGCGGCAGGATCCGCTCACGTCCCCCGTGCCGTCGGCGCGATCGAGGGGACGTGGCCGGACTCCGAAACCGCGCGGGGTGGGGTCACGGGTTCGTTCGCCTTCGCTCAGGAGTTCCTGCCCGATGTCGAGGACGCCTGGAGAGTCGCGTTGCAGTCGGCGGCTGCGGGCGACGACTTCCGCGAGCGGGCGGCAGCACTCGGAACGACGACGGCCGAGGTCCACCTTTCGCTCGCTCGGCTCTTCCCGACGACGTCGATGGACGCGCACGAGCGCGAATCGACGCAGGCCTCCTGGACGCGACGCCTCGCGATCGCGAGCGCGGAGGTGCCCGGGATCGCCGAGCGCCGCGAGCAGATCGAGGACGTCTACCGACGCGCGGCCACCCGACGGTGGCCCGCGGCGCAGCGCATCCACGGCGATTACCATCTCGGCCAGGTGCTCCACGTGCCGAAGCGCGGGTGGGTGCTGGTCGACTTCGAAGGCGAGCCTCTGCGGCCCATGAGCGAGCGCACGCGTCCCGACCTCGCGCTCCGCGATGTCGCCGGGATGCTGAGGTCGTTCGACTACGTGGCCGGCTCGATCCGGCTCGACGACCCGCGTCGCGACGCGGCAAGCGTCCGGGATTGGGCACGGTCCGCCCGTACCGCCTTCATCGACGCCTACGCCGCAGCATCCGGAACGCCTCTCGACCGTGACGACCCGCTCCTGGCAGCGCTGGAGCTCGACAAGGCCGTCTACGAGTCGATCTACGAGTCGCGAAACCGACCCACCTGGGTCTCGATCCCCTTGCGCGCCATCGAGCGGCTCGTCGGCGCCTGACTCCTGGGCGCTGTGTCCCGCGGCGAAACCGGGGATCTCGCCGAAACACGGCGGCATCCCACTCTGCCTCGGCGAAGTCGCCTGTCTCGCGGTGGTCGGGTGAGGGTGGGGGTGGGGGTGGGAGTGAAGACGCGGGCGTCAGGCGAGCGACTCGTCGTCGAACTCGGCTTCCTCGGGATCCTGCTCGTCTTCGGTCGGGGTGAGGGCGTGCCACTCGTCCCAGCGGGTCATGAGTTCGCCGACGGCCTCGTGGAATCGGCGGGTGGCCGCGCCGGGCGAAGTGTCGCCGAAGTAGCGGGTCGCCCAGTGTTCGAGTCGCGCCGTGGCATCCGGATCGGCGAGAAGGCGATCGGCGACGTCCGCGATGTGCGGGGCAGCGGAGGCATCCAGCCACTCGCACGCGGAGAGGTACCCGTGCGTGTCGATGACGGCGTCGGGGTCGACCGGCCGAGTGATGAGCAACGGCTTGTCCGCGGCGAGGCGGTCGTAGACCATCGCCGAGATGTCGACGACAGCGACATCCGCGGCGGAGAGCTGCCATCCGAGTTCGGGACCGTCGTCGTAGACGTGGTGCGCCGACGGATCGGCAGCATTGGCGGCCGCGATCGCCGCGATGATCCTGCGGTTCGCCGCGCCGTAGGCGTCGTCCACGACACCCGAACGCGGGTGCGGACGGTAGATGAGACGGTGGCGTCCGGATGCGAGCAGCGCTCGTGCGAGCGCCACCCCATGAGACGAAATCGAACCGTAGTGCGCGGAGGGCCGGTCGCCCTCCCACGTGGGTGCGTACAGCACGACGAGGCGATCGTCCGGAGTGTAGGGAAGAGCACCCGTGTAGTGGTCTGCCTGTGGACGACCGATCTCGATCGTCCGCGCCTCGAGGTCGTAGTCCCACAGGACACGGGCCAGTCTCTCTCGTGCGGCATCCCCCGCGACGAAGGCGAAGTCGTACGCCTTGAACTGGTTCGTGGTCATGTACATCTTGTCCGACTCGCCGTGATTGATGAAGACATGCCAGCGACGGCCGTAGCGGAACATCTGGAAGTTCCGGGTGTTCTGGTTGACGTACAGCACGACCCTGACGTCCTGCGTGACGAGGTACGCCTCGAGGTCTCGAACGGTGGGGACGAACGCGACGGGGAGGGCCCCGTCGCGCACGAGCGCCTGCGCTCCCGTGGCGGCGCGGCTCAGCACGACGACCGGCCATGTCTTCGAGAGCTGGGCGAGCGGCTCGTACCACTGGCGCATCTGGTACATGTTCACAGCGCCGTCAGCGAAATACACCGCGACCTGGAAACGACCGGGTGCGTGCGGTCCCGAAAGAGCGAGAGTCCGCCGCACGTCCGCGACCGCCGCCCGGTTCACGAGCGCCTTGCGCACAAGGGCCGCGGCCTTCTTCGCATCCGAGATCAGAGCCACCCCTCAAGGGTACTCACCGTCGTGCGTGGCATGATCGACCCGTGCAGGTCTCCGACGGACGCAAAGACGCACCGGTCGTACCGACCGGCGCGGGAGTCACGTACGTCATGCCTGTGCTCAACGAACGCCCGTACCTCGAGCGTGCCGTCGAAACGGTCCTCGCACAAGACATCGACGGTCCGCTCGAGCTCGTCATCGCGCTCGCTCCCTCTACCGACGGTACGACCGAGCTTGCCGAGCGCCTCGCCGCCGGCGACGACCGGATCATCCTCGTGAGCAACCCCGCTGCCGACATCCCCGTTGGTCTCAACCTCGCGATCCGCGCGGGATCGCACGAGACGATCGTCCGAGTCGATGCGCACTCCGAGTTGGAACCCGGCTATACGCGGCATGCGCTGGCGACGCTGGAACGCGTGCGCGCCGCCAACGTCGGTGGCGTCATGCGCGCCGACGGCAAGGCGCCCTTCCAGCGGGCCGTTGCGCGCGCCTACAACTCCCCCTTCGGTCTCGGCGGCGGCGCGTACCACGGTGGGGACCGCGAGGGTCCCGCCGAATCGGCGTACCTCGGTGTCATGCGGCGTGCGGTGATCGACGAGGTCGGCGGATTCGACGAGTCGATCAGGCGCGGTGAGGACTGGGAGCTGAACCTGCGCATCCGGCGGGCCGGGTACCGCGTGTGGTTCGATCCCGCGCTCGCCGTCACCTACTGGCCGCGCGAAAGCTGGTCACGGCTCGTCCGCCAGTTCTCGGCGACGGGACGGTGGCGCGGAGAGCTGGTCCGCCGCTTCGGCCGCGGCAACTCGCTCCGCTTCTTCGCACCACCGCTCCTCGTAGTCGCGATGGGCCTCGCCATCGTCGTCGGCGCCCTGCAGCTGACAGGGGTCCTCGCAGGATGGTGGTCGCTCGTGGCATCCGTTGTGTATCTGCCCGTCGTCGCCTACGCGGCCCTCGTCGTGGCGGTCGCTGCGGGGCGGGGCGGGGGGCACGGATGGCGCGACAAGCTGTGGACCCTCGCCGTCCTGCCATCGATGCACCTCGCGTGGGGCGCAGGATTCCTCTCCGGTGTCTTCCGCGGCGCGCACGACACGGTCGACACGTCACGACTCGGAAGCCGCAACACCCCTCTCCCCTGACGTCAGTCGGCGTCGACGAAGCCCTGATCGAGGATCCGTGACACGACGCGCTCGGAGGCCCGGCCGTCGTCCCGCGCGTTGAACTGCGCTCGCCACCGCGCGTACTTCTCTGCGTAGACGGAAGGATCGTGGTCGCGCACCGCCGCGACGAGTTCGTCGTGCGTGCGTACGAGCGGCCCCGGCGCGTACTTGGCGAGATCGAAATAGAAGCCCCGGAGCTCACCGCGATAGTGCTCCATGTCGGGCACGAGGAAGAACAGGGGCTTACCCGTCGCCGAGTAGTCGAACATCACCGAGGAGTAGTCCGTCACGAGCGCGTCGGCCAGGAGGAGGAGCTGCGACGTGTCGGGGAATCCCGTGACGTCGACGACCCTGGGGCCTTCGGCGTCGTGTCCGGGCTGCAGAGTCCGCGAGTGTCCGCGGACGAGCACGACGGCATCGAGCTCGCGGGCCAGTCGGGCGGGATCGATGAAGTCGACCATCTCGTCGCGATCGTCCCGCCACGTCGGCGCGTACAGCACCACCTTCTCTGCGGCGCCGATTCCCAGCGCCGTGCGCGTCTCGTCGGAGCCTCCCGTCACGAGCACGTCGTTCCGCGGATAGCCCTCGACCCACACGGGACGTGTCAGGAACGCGTAGGCCTTCGTGAGGATGCGGGACGCGTACGGATTCTGTGCGAGGAGGACGTTCCATCGCCGGGATTCGCGCACGACCGCCACCATGCGGCGCGGGTCGAACCCCGGGCGGTGGAGCGCGAGGCGCTTGAGCGGCGTACCGTGCCACGTCTGCAGGACGACTTGGCCGGGTCGGCGGGAGAACCGTCGCCGGAGCCAGTCGTTGATCACGAGCAACCGGGATGCGCCGCGTGCACGCCACCACTCGGGGCTGCCGTCCACAACGGCGATCGCGCCGTCCGGCACACGGACGGAGAGGTCGACGACGCTCCAGTATCGCGTGACTTCCGGCGCTCGCCGCGCGAGCTCGCGATCGATCGCGAGCGGGTTGCAGCTGGCGTTGCGTCCATAGAAGCTCTCGAAGAAGACGGCGTTCTCCAGCCCGCCCGGGCGCGTCGCGTAGCGCCGCTCGAGCGCGTCCTGTCCCTCACCGGAGTCGTACGCGGGATCGACCGGCGGACCGATGCGGACCTCGAAACCATCGACGCTCGCGCGGAGCGTCCCGAGCTGAGCGAGAGCGAGGGGCTCGGGCGGATCGGCCTCGATGCCTTCCATGACGAGGCGATAGGTGCCGGTCGGCAGCGGAAGCGCCGGCCCGCCCCACCTCGCCGCGGCGAGCGGGATCACGGCGCGCCACGTCTTTCCGCGGCCCGTGACGCGCGCCTCCACGCGGGCACGCGGCCCCGCCAGGGCGACGGCCGTGGGTCGCGGTCCCGTGCCCGACAGAACGAGCGCCGGATCCTCTCCGTCGGTCGTGAAACTCGAAGTGGTCATCGTCGTCCCTTCGCCTGATCGCGCGCGAGGCCCGCCAGGATCGTGCGGTACACCCGCGTCGTGTTCCCCCCGTCGCGGAAGGCGTGCACGCGCTCGCTGAGCGCCCGAGACCTCTCCAGTCGGCGGTCCGTTTCGCCTGGATCGTCGAGAACCGCCTCGAGCTGCGACACCGCCCCCATCCAGTCCATCGCGACATCCTCGCCAGCGACGTCGTGATAGGCCCCGTAGAAGCCGCGCCGACGGGAGTAGGCCTCGACATCCGGGGCAAGGAAGACGAGCGGAAGCGGCACGAGCGTCGCGTCGAAGGCGAGCGACGAGTAGTCCGTGATGAGCGCGGAGAAGGCGGGGAGCAGCGGAGTGATGTCTGCCGCGAGGTCGCTTCCGAGGGAGCGCACGCGATCCGACTGCGTCGTCGGCGAATACTCCCCCGCGCCCAGCGGATGAGAGCGGACGACGAGGATCGCGTCATGCCGTTCGAGAGCCGCGAGGATCGCCTGCCACTCCCCGGTCGTCGGGATGGCCGGATCGGGATCACCGTCTCGCCAGGTCGGGGCGTAGAGCAGGAGGCGCGACACCCCCACGGGGCTGAGGATCTTCGCCACCGCCGCCCGCGCGTCGGCCTGCCGCTGCGCGGGGTCGCCCTGCGACAGGACGTCGACCCGCGGCTCCCCCGTGACCGGGACCTGCGGATCGGACAGCGAGAAGGCGGATTCGAGCCGACCCCGCACGAGATGAGACGCGGCGGGGAGAATCCGAATCTGTCGCGTCGTCTGCGCGTACAGGACACCGAGCGCACGACGCGCGAGCGGTGCGAGCCTCCCCCACCGTGCCGGCACGCGCAGCGTCTCGGGTGAGTCGAGACCGATCCGCTTGAGCGGGATGCCGTGCCACAGCTGCACAATGAAGCCGCCCGAGACGGCGTAGCGATTGACGTCACCGAACCCATGGGTGACGACGATCACCCGTGCGCGCGCTGTCCGCCAGAAACCTGCGAGCGACATCTTCGCGACGGTACGAATGCCGCGACTCTCGGCGTCCGCACGCTCCCGTGCCGAGCCGACGAGCCAGACCGCCGTGCGACCGTCGCGCGCCGCTTCATCCCAGAGGGCGAGGGCGCCGTCACCGATGCCGGCCCCGCATCCGAAGACCCACTCGTCACGCGAACGCGGGATCAGGAGCGTCGCGATGCGACCTGCGACGTACAGCGGGAGTGCGGCCAGCTTTCGCGCGTTTCCCACGCCGAATGAGAAGGACGCCACCCCGCGAGCCTATCGCGGGGTGGCGTCCTTCTCGACGGGATCAGGGATCAGGAAAGAGACCCGAGCGTCACATCCGCCGTCTGCGAGCGGCCGTCGCGGACGAACGTGAGCGTCGCATCGCTTCCGGCAGCCGCAGCGCGCACCTGCGCCGTCAAGTCCACGGAATCGCTGATCGGCGCGCCGTTGAACTCCGTCACGATATCTCCGACCTCGAGCCCGGCAGCCTCCGCGGCTCCCCCGCTGACGACCTCCGCGATGTAGGCCCCCGTGATGGACGCGCCTTCGACGAACTCTGCCGACTGCACGCTCGCGCCGAGGAGACCGTGCGTCGCGACGCCGTTCTCGATGAGCTCCGACGTGATGCGCTCGACGACGTTCGAGGGGATCGCGAACCCGACGCCGATCGAGCCGGACGATCCCGAGGACCCTCCCGCCGAGGCGATCGCGACGTTGATCCCGATGAGAGCGCCATCGGCGTCGACGAGCGCCCCGCCCGAGTTGCCGGGGTTGATCGAGGCATCCGTCTGGATCACGGCGATCTTGATGCTCTCGGCGCTCGAACCAGAGCCCTGCTGTCCCTGGCCGAAGTCGAAGAAGAACGGTGCGTCCTCCTGCTCGCTCTCGCCCCCGTCCTCCTCCGCGTCACCCTCCGGCGCTGCCGAGGAGGCGATCTCGATCGAGCGGTTGAGCGCGCTGACGATCCCCGTCGTCACCGTGTTCGCGAGTCCGAGCGGAGCCCCGACCGCGACCGTCTGGTCGCCGACATTCAGATCGGACGAGTCGGCGAACTCGATCGGCGTGAGATCTTCCGCGCCTTCGAGTTTGATCACGGCGAGGTCGTAGGTGGGGTCGGTGCCGACGACAGTCGCGTCGAAAACGCGCCCGTCCGACGTCGTCACGCGAATCGACGCGTCGCCGGTTGCACCGTCGAGCGTCACGACGTGCGTGTTCGTCACGACGTAGCCGTCCTCCGTGAGGACGACCCCCGACCCCGTACCGGAACCGGAACTCGACGCGGCGGCGATCGTGACGACGCTCGGCAGCGCCTTCGTGGCGATGCCCGTCGTCTGGTTGACGGACTCGGTGTCGTTGACCGTGACCGTCGAGGGTCCTGCCGCGGCGCTGGTGGGCGCCGGCGCGAACAGATTGACGCCTGCGTACGCGCCGCCGAGGCCGGCGGCACCGCCCACGAGAGCTGCAGCGACCATGAGCCCGACGATCTTCCCCGCGCTTCCGGACTTCTCGCGCTTGGGCGCTGTCGTCATCGGTGCGTCACCGAGGGGAAGAGTCGGCTGCGCGTCCGCGCTGTGAACGGCGCCGAACGCCGCGCCCTGCGGCGCCTGACCCGCGTACGACGGGTTCTGAGCGGACGGCTGCCCGGCGTAGGCCTGCGGTCGTGCGTAGGCGGCTCCCGGCCCCGCGTAGCCGGGAGGGACAGTGCCCTGCGCGGCGGTCGGGTGCGGAGGCTGCCACGCGGGCGCCTGAGCTGCGGGGGCCTGAGGCGGTGTCGTCGGCGCGGGCGCCTGCGCCGCAGCCGCCTGAGCATCGCTCGACGGCGCATCCGGGGTCTGTGCCGTCGGCGTCGTGCGGACGGGGGGCGCGGGAGGCTGTGGCGGGATCACCTGAGCCGGAGCGCCCGTCGGGGTGCCGGCTGCGGGCGTCTCGGGCGACGGGGTCTGCGCGGCGGATGCCGGCGACTCCTCGGTCGCGGGTGTCTCGGGGATTTCGTCGGCGGGGCGTTCGCCCTGGTTCTCGCTCATCGGTGCTCCTTCTGCCAGGCTCTGACCACTGCTGCCAAGATGTGACCACTGTGCAGCGCGAGTCTGTGGATTTCTTATGCTGCCGATGGGATGCGTCTATGCGAACGTCCTGCAAAGGGCGAGTAGCGTGATCCGGATGCAGCAGATTCCCGGTGCTTGGCTCCGCACAGCGCGCGGCGCTGGACTCGTCGCAGACGACGGCAGCATCCGCCCCACGATCTTCGCAGAGATGTCGGCACTCGCGGCCCGGACTGGCGCGATCAATCTCGGACAGGGATTCCCGGACGAGGATGGCCCCGCAGAGGTTCTGGAGACAGCGCGCGCCGCGATCGCCAACGGGGTCAACCAGTATCCGCCTGGTCGCGGCATGCCCGACCTGCTGCACGCGATCGCAGAACATCAGGAGCGCTTCTACGGGATCGCCCTGGATCCGCACCGCGACGTGCTCGTCACAGCGGGGGCGACAGAGGCTCTCGCCGCGGCCCTGCTGGGCCTCATCGACGGACCCGACGACGAGATCGTCGTGTTCGAGCCCTTCTACGACTCCTACGCGGCGATCGCGGCGCTCTCCGGCGCGCGACTCGTCACGGTGCCGCTTCGCTGGCCCGAGTTCCAGCCCGACATCGAGGAACTCGAGCGAGCCGTGACGGATCGCACCCGCGTCATCCTCGTGAATGATCCGCACAATCCCACAGGCGCAAGCTTCTCGACCGACGTGAAGAATGCCATCGTCCGGCTCGCCGACGCCCATGACGCGTTCATCGTGACTGACGAGGTCTACGAACACCTCGTGTTCGACGGTCCGCATGTTCCCCTCGCGACGCTGCCCGGCGCATGGGCGCGAACACTCACGATCTCCTCCGCCGGCAAGACGTTCTCCACGACGGGGTGGAAGATCGGGTGGGTCACCGGCCCCGCTCCCCTCATCGACGCCGTCCTGGCGGTCAAGCAGTACCTCACCTACGTCAACGGCGCCCCGTTCCAGCCGGCGATCGCGACGGGCCTGCGACTTCCCGATGCGTTCTTCGACGGCATCGCCAGAACGATGCGGGAGAAGCGCGACATCCTCGGCGCGGGTCTGAGATCAGCGGGATTCGACGTATCGGTCGCGTCCGGGTCGTACTTCACGGTGGCCGACGCGGCACAGTTGCACGTGACGGATGCCGCGGAGTTCTGCAGGAGCCTTCCGGACCGTGCGGGTGTCGTCGCCATCCCGCTGACGGCCTTCACGACCACGAGTCGCGAGGCCCAGTATGCGACCCTCGTGCGATTCGCCGCGTGCAAGCGGGTGGAAGTGCTGGAGGACGCCGCTGCGCGACTCGCTGCTCTCGGCGCTTAGGCGCCGTCGCGCGGGCCGACGGCGAAGCGGCGGAGCTTGAGGGCCGGATTGACGCGACGCACCCGCGTGACGGCATCACGGTCCAGATAGGCCACCGCGACGTCGGTCGTCGTTCCGACCGCCGCGAGTTCGACTCCCGCCGGGTCGACGATCATCGACGATCCGACCCCGAGGGGCGGCGGGTGGTCGGCTGCCGCGACGAAGAGGGTGTTCTCGATGGCGCGCGCGTGCACCAGCGTCCGCCAGTGATGCTCCTTGAGCGGTCCTCGGACCCACTCGGAGGGAACGAGGATGACATCGCATCCTGCGTCGGCGAGGACGCGCGACACCTCCGGGAACCGGAGGTCGTAGCAGGTCATGAGTCCGAACCGGAGCCCGTCGACGTCGAATGTCTCGGCACCGGTGAGCGCGCCCGGCTGCACCCAGTCCGACTCCCGTTGGCCGAACGCGTCGTAGAGGTGGAGCTTGCGGTACGTGGCGACGACACCGTTGGGTCCCACCGCGACGACCGTGTTCCGCACACGTGGGTCGGAGTCGCCCGTCTCGAGGAGACCCGCGACGACATGGACGTCGTGCCGCGACGCGAACGTTGTGAGCGCCGAGGTGAACGGCCCGTCGAGATCCTGGGCGTGGTCCGCCAGCGACGCGTCGAACGGGTCGACGAAGTAGCTCGAGTACTCGGGGAAGACGACGAGCTTCGCGCCCCGGCCGACAGCCGTCACGATGAGCTGCTCCATCAGACGGAGGTTGGCGGCTTCGTCCGCCGCGGGGGCGAACTGGGCGACGGCGATCGGGGTCGAACCGGAGACGGTCATGAGTCCTCCTCCTCGGAATGACGGATTCTGATGACGATCGGCGCCACGACCCACAGGACGATGAGCACCACCGAGAGGGCTGCCACGACGGCCCAGGAGGCCGCACCGTCGAGCACGACATCGAAGACGAAGGCCACGACGCCGATCAGCAGCACCGCGATCGTGACGAGGCTCATGATGAGCGCGACGTGACCGAACGAGACGACGCGCGCCTTCGCGCGACGCCGGAAGAGTACACGGTGGAGCGACACGGGCGAGAGCGCGACGATGGAGCTCAGCGCCGAGAGCACGATGAGACACAGGTAGAGCGTCCGCTGTCCGTCGGTCAGATCCGCGAAGGCCGGCTGGAACGCTAGAGCCAGAAGGAAGCCCGTCAGGATCTGAGTGCCCGTCTGCATGACTCGAAGCTCCTGGAGGACCTCGAGCCAGTTGCGATCTGCGCGCTCGTCGGCCGTCTCATGACGACCGTCGTCGATGTCGTCGAGCCGGTCGACGTCTCGGGGCGAGGGCATGCCTCATCCTCGCGTCGCGGGCATCCGCGGGGCAAGTCGCAGCCCGCGGTTCACGTCGCTCCGAACCCGTGCTAGGCTTTTCTCTTGTGCCGCGGGGTGGAGCAGTTCGGTAGCTCGCTGGGCTCATAACCCAGAGGTCGCAGGTTCAAATCCTGTCCCCGCAACAAGAGAAGGCCCCGGATTCACTGAATCCGGGGCCTTCGTCATTCACCCGTGGTCCCGGCCAGACTGCACCCGCGCCCGCTCGTCGCAGCGAGACTGCACGTCGGAGCCGAGACTGCACCATACGGCCGCTGCCTCGGTCGCGAGATGCAGTTTCGCGGCGAATCGTGGTGGGGCCACGGACCGGCACCGCGCGATCGCGGCACGGCACGACGCGCAGCAGAGGAGAACGTGCGACGGCCCACAGAGGGTGGTGCGACGGTCAACAGCCCGCGGCGTCGGGGCGCTCACGACACGTGTGCTCGACGAGCGCGGTGCGTGCCTCGAGCACCTCGATGACGCCGCCCACCGTCGTCGCGGTGACGACACCGGACACGGGTCGCCATCCCGTTCCGAAGTCGACGGATGCCGCATACCTCACTGTGACTCGCGGTGTCACCGAACCCCGGTTGCGGTAGATGTGGCTCGTCGGCGTCGGAGCGAATTGCGCCGCTCCTGTCGCTGCCCACGAGGAGCCTCCCCACGCGGCGCTCTGCGTGGTGCCGTCTCCGTAGTCGAACAGGTAGCCGACGGGCGTGAAGCGGACAGTCACCTGCCAGTCGAGGAGCTCACCCGACAACTCCTGCTCCCCCGCGCTCGCGACGAAGTTCGTGGGAAGACCGATGACCGCGAACCCCTCCGGTTCCGTGTCGAAGAACGCCGAGGCAGGCCGGAAGGAAGCCAGATCATCGGCCGTGACCTCGGGGAGCGACGACATCGTGTAGATCTCGCGGCATCCGATCGCCGGCGAGCACTCGTAGGGCGTCCGACTGCGCTCGGGACGTGGGGCGGGAGCATCGCCGGCGGAGTCGTGGGACCCGCGCGGGGCGGTCTGCGACGACGACACGTCGACCTGTGTTCCGGTGTTGGAGACGGAGCAGTTCCCTCCCCATCCAGCGGAGCTGCAGTAGTCCTGCGGCGATGAAGGCAGTGATCCCATCACCAGCACGAGTGCAGATGCAAGTGCATGAACGGAAATCAACCCGCGCATGAAGTGCCGTCCTCGCGACCGCTGATCGACGCGATCAAGTAGGCCGGCAACGAACCGCTTTGGAACAACTCAACTCTCATCGATTGAACGTCAAGGCGATCGGGGCTGACAACTGACTCGCCGTCAGGTCCTGTCAGCCGAACGTCACCCACGTTGAGGCAAACATCGAGCATCACGTCGCCTGACGCCACACCCTCGTCGCCAGGACTTCGCTCAAGCAGATCAATGCGCGTTTCTCCCTGGACGGTCCAACCATCGGCGTGCATCTGCGAGAAGGTCTTCTTGGTCGCGTCATTGGCGTCTCCCGTGGTGAGCGCGAAGACCGGCTCGAAGGTCTCGGGGTCGCTCAAATCCACGTCATTCAGCGCGTCGACGTAGGCGCGGTAGGTCTTCTCGGCAGCCGCGAAAGCTTCGGCGTCGCTCGTGAAGGTCGGCGACGACGACAGTGATGCCGAGGGCGACGGGCTGGACTCCGGAGCGCAGCCGCCGAGCAGGGCGATCAGCGCGAGAGCGGCGGCGGCGAAGGCGATGCGAGGTGACACGGCGACCAACGTAGCCGGATCATTCGCGGCATCCGCCGGTTATCCACAGCAGGGGCCCGAGATGCGTCCGAGCGAAGGATCACGTAGGGTCGAGCACCGCGCCGAGTTCGGTGAGGAAGCGCGCCACGACGGCGAGCTCGGACTCGTCGTAGCGACCGGCGACCGCTCGCATCGCGGTCAGCCGCTCACCGAAGTGCCGGTAGAACGACGCGCGGGATCCCTCGGTGAGCACGACGACGCGTGCCCTCCTGTCATGCGGGTGCGGGTGCCGCTCGAGGTGTCCGGCGGCGGAGAGCCGATCGAGAAGCTTCGTCGTCGAGGCGGTCGAGATCCGCAGATGCTTGGACAGGTCGTGTGGGCTCACGGATTCACCGCGCTGCTCACGTACGATCAGCATGCGCAGAGCCGCGAGATCGGTGGAGTTCATGTCCATGTCCCCCTTCATGCCACCGTGCATGCGGTCCAGCGCGTCGCCGAACGCACGGACGGCCTTCAGCGTGTCGAGGACGGCATGGTCCCGCGCCGTCTGCGGCACCCAGCGTTCGGACATGTGGACACTCCCCTGGTCCCCTTGTATCATCGAAATCACGTAGATTGCTAGATAAACTAGCGAGTTAGCAGGAGGAATCGATGATCGACCCGGAGCATGTTGTCCTCCTCGACGATGACGGTCACGCGATCGGCACGGCCCCGAAGAGCAGTGTGCACGGCACCGACACAGCCTTGCATCTGGCATTCTCCTGCCACGTCCTGAACGAGCGCGGCGAAGTGCTCGTGACACGCCGCGCCCTCGGCAAGAAGACGTGGCCGGGAGTCTGGAGCAATTCCTTCTGCGGTCACCCCCGTCCCGCTGAGCCCGTCGTGGCCGCCGTCCATCGCCGTGCCGAATTCGAACTCGGCCTCACTCTGACGAATCTCGAGCTGGCATTGCCGTTGTTCCGCTACCGCGCCGTCGACGCCACGGGAATCGTCGAGCACGAGGTCTGCCCCGTTTACACCGCCATCGCCTACGAGGAACCGGTGCTCAACCCTCTCGAAGTCGTTGACGCCATGTGGGTGGATCCCGCCGACCTCCGCGCTTCACTCGACGCGACGCCCTGGGCGTTCAGCCCCTGGCTCGTCCTGCAGGCGCAGCAGCTCCACCTCTTCGACGGTGCTCTCGCTCGGCGCCGCGCATCATGATCGACCCCGCCTCTCGCGCGGAGATCGATGACACGATCGACCGCATCATCTCGCGGCTGACCGACCGTGCAGCTGTTCTCGGGCCGGCGTTCGTCGCGCTCCTCGACGCATCGAGGCGTGCCGCGTCCGGTGGCAAGCGCCTTCGGCCGATGCTCGTCGTGGCATCCTTCAACGCCTTCGGCGGTCGGCCAGAGGACACGAAGGGGACGTACGACATCGCGGCGGCGTTCGAGTTGCTGCACACGGCCTTCGTGATCCACGACGATGTCATCGACCACGACATCGAGCGACGTGGCGTCCCCAACGTGGCCGGCGAGTTCCGGGCACGTGCTCGCGAGAAGGGTGCGGATGCCGCAGGCTCCGCGCTCCTCGGAGATGCCGCCGCGATCCTCGCGGGGGACGTCCTTCTCCACGAGGCCTCGCGCCTCATCGCTCTGGCGGACATCGGAGTCGAGCGCCGACGGCGCCTGTTCGAGCTGTACGACGACGCGGTCCTCATTTCGGCGGCGGGTGAGCTGGCCGATGTCGAGCACAGTGTCTCGACCTCGTCGCCCGAGGCATCCGCGATCTTCGACGCGACGTTCAACAAGACGGCCGTCTACACCTTTCGCGCCCCGCTCGCTGCGGGGGCCGTCCTCGCGGGCGCCGACGACGATGCGCTGGCCTCCCTCGCCGCGGCGGGCGACCGTCTCGGCCTGGCCTTCCAGCTCGCCGACGACCTCATCGGGGCGTTCGGCTCTGCCGCGCAGGCCGGACGCGCCTCCGGCGGCGACCTCCGCGAGGCGAAGAAGACGCCGCTCGTCGCCCTCGCGCGCGACACCGCGCACTGGTCAGATGTGAACGATGCGATCGCCGTCGCCCACACGGGCCCGATCGCGGTGCGCCACGCGCAACGTCTGCTCGAGCGCAGCGGAGCACGCCGGGAGCTTCGCGATCTCATCGACCGCACCCTCTCGGACGTTCGGTTCTCGGCGGACGACCCTTCGCTCCCTCCGGCGGCGGGCACCCTTCTGCGCGAGCTCGCAGATCTCGTCGAAAGACGGGTCCCATGACCGACCGCGGCGTCAAACAGGGCGATCCGACGAGTCTGCGCCTCTACGACCAGACGGCTCAGGATGCCGCGGCCGCTGTCATCGCCGCCTACTCGACGTCGTTCGGTATGGCGTCCAGACTCCTCGGCCCACGGCCGCGTCCGCACGTGCGGAACATCTACGCGCTCGTCCGCGTCGCCGACGAAGTCGTCGACGGCCCCGCCGCAGCAGCGGGACTCTCCCCCGACGAAGCCCGTGCGATCCTCGACGACCTCGAGCAGGAGACCTACGACGCCATCGAGCGCGGATTCAGCACCAATCTCATCGTGCACGCCTTCGCCGCCACGGCACGCGAGTGCGGGATCGGCTCCGAGCTCATCGCGCCCTTCTTCGTCTCGATGCGAGAAGACCTCTCGACAACGCAGCATGACGCCGCTTCTCACGACGCCTACGTGTACGGCTCCGCCGAGGTGGTCGGCCTCATGTGCCTCCAGGTCTTCGTGAACGCGGGGATGGGAAAACCCGTCACTCCCGCAGCGGACCTCGTCGACGGCGCCCGCCGCCTCGGGGCGGCGTTCCAGGACGTCAATTTCCTGCGCGACCGCTCGCACGACGAGGCGGCCTTGGGCCGCGACTACCTGGCGGCGACGTCGAGCCGTGGCGAAGTACTCGACCGCATCGACGGCGACCTCGCGGCGGCGGCCGCCGTCATCCCGCTCCTTCCCACGGATTGCCGACGGGCTGTCACCGTCGCCCATGATCTCTTCGCAGAACTCGCCGCGCGCCTTCGGCGCTCGACGAGCGAAACAGGGCGCATCCGCGTTCCCGATCCTGTGAAGCTCGCCATCGCCGCACGCGCCGTCGTCGGCGGCACACCCAGAGGAGGCCGCGGTTGACCGGGCGAACGATCATCATCGGAGGCGGCATCGCCGGCCTCGCCACTGCAGCGCTCCTCGCGGCAGAGGGACGCGCTGTCACCATCGTGGAGGGGCGGGATGACCTCGGCGGACGGGCCGGCTCGTGGGAGCGGGACGGATTCCGCTTCGACACAGGTCCCAGCTGGTACTTGATGCCGGAAGTCTTCGACCACTTCTTCGAACTCCTCGGCACGTCGTCTGCAGCCGAGCTGGACCTCGCTCCTCTCGATCCCGCATATCGCGTCTTCACGGAGGGATACCCGGTTCCCGTCGACGTGCGGTCGGGCCGCGAAGAAGCCACAGCACTGTTCGAATCGATAGAGCCGGGAGCCGGTGCGCAGCTGGAGTCGTACTTGGACTCCGCCCGCGATGCGTACGAGCTCGCGGTGAACCGCTTTCTCTACGACACCTATGAGACGACCGCCGGGCTCCGCGACCCGGAGATCATCAAGCGCCTTCCCACGCTTGCTCCCCTCCTCACCCGTCCCCTCGCATCGCACATCGATCGTCGCTTCAGCGACCCGCGACTGCAGCGCATCCTGGGATACCCCGCGGTCTTCCTCGGTGGCTCTCCCTACGGCGTGCCGAGCCTCTACCACCTCATGAGCCACCTCGACCTCGCTGACGGCGTCCTCTATCCGCGCGGGGGTTTCACCGAGGTCATCGCGGCCGTCGAGCGCGTCGCGCGTGCGCAGGGCGTCGAGATCCTGACGGGAACACCCGTCGAGCAGATCGTGACGACCGGAGGCGCCGTGTCGGGCGTCCGACTCGCGAACGGCCGGACGCTGTCTGCCGAACTGGTGGTGTCGACGGCCGACCTGCACCACACCGAGACTGCGCTGCTGCCTCCGCAGCAGCAGACGTATCCCGAGCGCTGGTGGGACAAGAAGACCCCGAGTCCCGGGGCATTGCTCATCCTGCTCGGCGTCCGAGGCGAGCTCCCCGAGCTCTCCCACCACACGTTGCTCTTCACGGCGGACTGGAAGACCAACTTCGAGGACATCTTCGGACGTGAGACCCGCATCCCCGATCCCGCGTCGCTGTACGTCTGCCGCCCGAGCGCGACCGATGCCACCGTGGCCCCCGAGGGCCACCAGAACCTCTTCGTCCTCGTGCCGATGCCGGCCGATCCGTCTCTCGGCCACGGTGGCGCCGACCGCGGAGGAGATCCGAGGATCGAACAGGCCGCAGACAGGGTGATCGCCCAGATCGCAGAGTGGTGCGACATCCCGGACCTGGCGGACAGGATCGTCGTCCGCCGCACCATCGCGCCCGCCGACTTCGAGAGCGACCTGCACTCGTGGCGCGGAAACTCCCTCGGCCTCGCCCACACGCTCGGCCAGAGCGCCGTCTTCCGCCCGCGCAACGTCTCCAAGAAGGTGTCGGGACTCATGTACGCCGGCGGATCCGCGCTGCCCGGGATCGGACTGCCGATGTGCCTCATCTCAGCCGAACTCGTCGTCAAGCGTCTGCGCGGCGACACGACACCCGGACCTCTGCCCGTTCCCCAACGGGCGGGCGTGTGATGCCGGGACTGTACCTCGCAGCGATCCTCCTCAGTGCCGCCGGCGTCGCGCTGCTCGACGCCCGATTCCGCCTCGCCGCGTGGCGGCGCCCCGTCCCGACTCTGATCGCGGTCGCGATCGGAACGCTGTTCTTTCTCGCGTGGGACGCCGCAGGCATCGCCGCCGGCGTGTTCGTGAAGGGGGACAGTCCCGCACTCCTCGGGCTCGACCTGGCTCCCCACCTCCCGCTCGAGGAGCCGTTCTTCCTCGCTTTCCTGTGCTATCTGGCGCTCGTCGTGTACGGCGGCTTCGACAGGGTGCGGCGGCGCAGCGAGGAGGCGCAGTGACGTACCCGCTCATCGTGCTGCCCTTCGCCGTGCTGACGGCGATCGTCGTCCTCGCGACGGCACGGCGACCCCGCTTCGGCCAACGGATGGCCCTCTCCGCCGCAACGGCCGGGGTGCTCGTGATCCTCACGGCGGTGTTCGACAACATCATGATCGCGGCGGGACTCTTCACGTACCCTGAGGAGCACATCAGCGGCATCCGAATCGGCCTGGCGCCCATCGAAGACTTCTCCTACGCCGTGTGCGCCGCCTTCCTCGTGCCCGCGGTCGTTACGCTTCTCGAGCGTCGACACCGCGCGAAGGAGACCTCACCGTGACGACACCGCTCGGAGCCGGGACCGTGGCGTCCCAGCTCTTCCTGTCCTCGCGCCCGGTGAGCTGGATCAACACCGCGTACCCGTTCGCTGCGGCTTACCTGCTCACGACGCGGCAGATCGATATCACCGTCGTCGTCGGCACACTGTTCTTCCTCATTCCGTACAACCTCGCCATGTACGGGATCAACGACGTCTTCGACTACGAATCCGACCTCCGCAACCCCCGGAAGGGCGGCGCTCACGGCGCGGTGCTGGACCCGCGACTGCACCGACCGATCCTGTGGGCTGCAGGTCTGTCCTGCCTTCCGTTCGTCGTGTATCTCGCCGTCGTCGGTTCGCCGTTGTCCTGGCTCGTGCTCGCTCTCAGTCTGTTCTTCGTCGTCTTCTACAGCGCGCCGCCTCTGCGGCTGAAGGAAGTGCCGTTCGCCGACTCGATCACGAGCAGCATCCACTTCTTCTCCCCCGCCGTCTACGGGCTCGTGCTCGCCGGCGCGGAGTGGACGTGGCAGCTCGTCGCGATCATCGTCGCCTTCGGGTTCTGGGGTGTCGCCTCGCACGCCTTCGGCGCCGTCCAGGACGTCGTCGCCGATCGGGAGGCAGGCATCTCCTCGATCGCGACGGCCCGGGGCGCGCGGTGGACCGTGCGATTCGCTCTCGCGGGATACGCGGCGGCGGGTGTCGTCGTTCTCGCGACGCAGTGGCCCGGCCCTCTCGCAGCCATCGCCGCCGTGCCGTACCTGATCACCGTCTGGCCTTATCGCAACGTGACGGATGCCGGAGCAGCCGCCGCGACGCGAGGTTGGGCGCGCTTTCTGTGGCTCAACCAGTTCGCGGGCTTCGCGGTGACGCTGCTCCTCATCTGGTACTGGCTCCTCACGTCCTGAACACCGGGACGACAGAGAAGGCCCCCGCACTCATCGTGCGGGGGCCTTCTTCGTGAGCGGGTCGTGCCCGGCCGATCGTCCTTACTCGCTGAGGGCGAGCAGACGCTCGACGGCGTCGGTCAGACGCTCATCGGCCTCGGCGAACGCGGTGAGGTCGCCGGCCTCGAGGGCCGCCTGCCGATCCGCCATCGCGACGCGTGCGTCTTCCAAGGCCGTCGCGTAGTCGCCGACCGGCGGCGTGGGCGCGGGGGTTTCGGAGCCGGGGTCGGTCGGTTCGGGCGTCGGCTGCGGCGTGGCTCCACCGTCGTCGGGAATCACTTCGCCGTCGCCCGTGCTGGCACCCGAGTCACCGCCGAAGAGCACGTCGAGCGCCTCACCGAGGGTGTCTTCGAAGGCGATGTCATCACCGAACGCGACGAGCACCTTTCGCAGCTGAGGCAGCTGAGTACCCTCCGCGGCCTGGACGAAGACCGGCTGGACGTAGAGCAGACCGCCACCGACCGGAAGCGTCAGCAGGTTGCCGTTGAGGACTTCGGACTGACCGATCGTGAGGACGTTGATCTGCTGCGACACCGTGGGATCGGAGTCGAAGCGGTTCTGCACTTGACCGGGACCGGGGACCGTCGTTTCGGCTGCGATCTCGAGCATCCGGAGCTTTCCGTAATCCTCGCCCTTGACACCCGCCTCGCGGCCCGCGTTGGAGTCTGCGGCCAAATAGCCCATGAGCACGTTTCGGCTCGCCGCGCCCTGCGACGACGGGATGAATGTCGTGAACATGGAGAAGGCGGGGTTGTCCTGGCCCGGCATCTGCATCGTCAGGTAGTACGGCGGCTGAAGCTGGTTCGGGTTCTGCGGGTCTTCCGGCGTCGCCCAGGCATTGTCGCGCTCGTAGAACGACTGCGCATCGTCGACGTGGTACGTCTGGAGCATCGCGCGCTGGACCTTGAACAGGTCGGTCGGGTACCGGACGTGGCTGATGAGGTCGGCCGACATGTCCGCGATCGGCTTGATCTGCGTCGGGTAGACGTTCTGCCACGTCTTCAGCACGGGGTCTTCGGGGTCCCACGCGTAGAGCGTCACCGAGCCGTCATACGCGTCGACGGTCGCCTTGACCGAGTTGCGGATGTAGTTGATGTCGTCGAGCAGGAAGCGCGGCTGCGTGTTGTTCGAGTCTGCGATCGCCTGCGACAGCGGGACCGTCGACGAGTACGGATAGTTGGCGCTCAGCGTGTAACCGTCGACGACCCACTTGATCCGGCCGTCGACGACGGTGGGATACGGGTCGCTGTCCAGCGTCAGGTAGGGAGCGACCTTGCTGACGCGCTGGCGCGGGTCGCGGTCGTAGAGGATCTGGGAGTCCTCGTTGACGTCGTCGGAGAAGAGAATCTGCTCGGACTGGAACTTCAGCGCGTAGATAAGACGGTTGAAGATGTTGCCGACGGAGGGACCGCCGTCGCCGTCGAACGTCGTGCGCATGCCGGATGCCGAGTCACCGCTCCCCGACGGGTAGTCGAGCTCGATCGGAGTGGTCCCCTCGGGCGCTCCGACGATCGAGTACTCGGGAGAGAACTCACCGAAGTACACGCGGGGCTGGAAGTCGGGGTTGTCGGAGAGGAAGCCCGTCGCGGGGATGCCGCGTTCGAGGAAGACGGGGTTGCCGTCTGCCGTGCGCTCATTGCCCGCCGCTGCGACCATGCCGTATCCGTGGGTGTAGACGAGGGTTTCGTTGAGCCACGACGAGCCGGAACCGAGCTGATTCATGTTGAGTTCGCGGACCGACACGATCGTGTCCTGCATCTCACCGTCGATCTCGTAGCGGTCGACGTCGAGCGGGTTCTGGAACTGGTAGTAGGCGCGATACTGCTCGAGCTGCCGGACGGTCGGACCGATGATCGCGGGGTCCATGATGCGGATCTGCGTCGTCGTGCCGGCGTCTTCGCGCAACTGGCCGGCCTCCGCGGTGGTCTCCGCGCTGAACTCGGTCTTCTCGAGGCCGTCGATGCCGTAGGCGGTCTTCGTCCCGTCGAGGTTGCGCTGATAGAACTCGCGCTCGAGGCTCAGCTGGTTCGGCTGCACCTGGAACGTGTTGACGACCCACGGGTATCCCACTCCGAGGACGAGGGCGACGACGAGAAGGAGGCCCGTGCCGATGAGCGGGAAGCGCCAGCGGCCGATGACGGCCGTGACGAAGAACAGCAGCGCCACGACGACCGCCGCGATCGCGAGGATCTCTTGGCCGATGATGACGGCGTTGACCTCGGTGTAGCCGGGACCCGTGATGCGTCCCATCCCGCCGGGCTCGACGAGCGTCTGGTAGCGGTCGAGCCACAGGCTCGCGCCCTGGACGAGGAGGTAGATGCCCGCGAGCACGGCGAGCTGGATGCGAGCCGACTTCGAGATCCGCAGCTCACGCTGCCCGATGCGTACCGAACCGTAGAGGTACGAGACGAGCGCCGTCACCAGGAGGCAGATCAGGAGGACTGCTGAGACGTAGCCCACGACCGATACGTAGAACGGCATCGCGAACATGTAGAAGCCCGTGTCGAGCCCGAACTGCGGGTCGGTCTCTGTCGTCGCGACGCCGTTGAGCCACGTCCACGTCGTCTGCCATTGGGCGGAGGCCGCGAAGCCGGCGAAGAAGCCGAAGAAGATGGGGATGCCCCACATCGCGAGGCGACGCAGCGGCTCGACGACCTCTTGGTAGCGGTCGAGCTGTGAGCTCAGACGCGCGTACACGGGCCGGAGGCGGTAGGCGAGCTGGATGGCGAGCCATACCGGGATCGCCATGCCCAGGAAGCCGACGACGAACATGATGACCCTCGCCGTCCACTCGGTGAGGAGGACGCCGTTGTATCCGAGCTGCTCGTACCAGAGCCATTCCGCATACAGGTTGGCGAAGACGAAGAACGCCACCACGATCGCGGCAATGATCGCCAGGCTGATCGCGATGATACGGCGGGAACGAGGAGGCGTGGCCTGGGTCGGCGCTGAGGTCGTGGTCACCCCTTCATCCTAGGCGTGAGCAGTCTGGGGGTTGCCCGAATCCGCGACGGGCGAACGCCTCACTCCGCCGTGCAGGTAGGGACGGCGTCGAGGTCGCCGCCCTCGCGCAGGGCGTCGAGCGCCCCGATCGCATCGTCGAGGGTCGCGACCGAGAAGACGCGGAGCCCGTCGGGGATGTGGCCCACGACCTCGTCGCAGTTCGCCGCAGGCGCGAGGAACCACTCCGCGCCTTCGCCGACGGCGCCCCACATCTTCTGACGGATGCCGCCGATGGGACCGACGTCGCCTTCCGCGTTGATCGTTCCGGTGCCAGCGACGTTCTCGCCGCCGTTGAGTTCGCCCGGCGTGAGGACGTCCATGATCCCGAGGGCGAACATCATGCCCGCCGAGGGGCCGCCGACGTTGTTCAGCTGGATCGTGACATCGATGGGGAACTCGTAGTCCGACATGAGGGTCACGCCGATGACCCATGCCGTCTCGCCGTCGGTCTCGGTCTCCTTCGGCGTGACGGTGACGGTCTGCGCCACGCCATCGCGGACGATGTCGATCGAGACGGGCGCTCCGGCGCCCTCGGCGATGATCGCGCGCAGCGATGCGGTGTCCGTGACGGGCGTGCCGTTCGCACCGACGATGATGTCGCCCTCTTCCAGGATGCCTGCCGAGGCGGAGTCGTCAGCGCTCAACGAGTGGACCGTGAGTTGGGACTCGACGTCGTAGCCGAGCTCGATGAGGGCAGCCGCCGTGGCCTCCTTCTGCGAGTCGACCATGAGGGCTGCGCTCTCTTCGCTGCGCTCGTCCGTCGTCTGCCCGATGGGGAAGACGGCGTCGATCGGCAGGACGGCCTGCGTCGGATTGAACCACGCCGTGGCGAGCTCGAGCCACGAGGGTGTGCGTTCACGGTTGCCGCGCACCTGGACGGTGAGCAGATCGAGCGCGCCGGCCGTCTCGAACGTCTCCGCTCCCTCGACCGAGATCAAGGGAACTTCCTCGCCGTCTGCCGAGGTCGCGCTCCCGAGCGTGTTGTAGACGGGTCCGGGCTGCTGGATGACGTACGACGTCGGCAGGAACGTGAGGGCGAGCAGCACGACCATCGCGAGCGCGAGGGCCCACAGCCCTCCCACCATGCCTCGTGTGAGCCGCCGGCGCGGGGGACGGATCGTGACGTCCTCGTCGAACAGGGCCACGTGGACTCCTCTGCCTGGTCGTTCGCGACCGGCGTAAGGCGTTCGGGTCCGTGCCGGGGGGTGCGATGAATGCTGCGACTAGCGTAGAACGCGACGTCAGGTACCGGCTGAAAGGCGGCTGAAGTGGCAGAGGACGATCGCTCTCCCGAGGATGATTTCCAAGAGCTCCTGAGACAGCTCTTCGGGGCGGGAGGTTCGGAGTTCGACCCCGAGCAGCTCTCACGACTCACGGGGATGAACATCGACCCCGCCATGATGCAGACGGTCTTCCGTCAGCTGCAGGGTGCGTTCTCGGGTCCAGAGGAAGGCATCTCGTGGGATGCCGCCAAGCGTCAGGCGCTTCACATCGCCAATCAAGACGGTCACGGAGTGACGGCGGGCGAACGCACCGACCTCGACCAGGCGTTCTCTCTCGCGACGCTGTGGTTGAGCGAAGCGACCTCGATCTCGGATCTCGCCGCTCCGCCTGCCGCGATCACGCGCGGCGCCTGGGTGGAGGCGACACTGCCGGTCTGGCAGGAACTCGCGGCACCCGTCGCGACGAGCATCGCCGATGCGATGACGTCGGCTCTCAGCGAGCAGGCGCCCGACGACATGCAGTCGATGATCCAGGGTGCCGGCAAACTCATGCGAATGGTCGGGGGCACGCTCTTCGCCTCACAGCTCGGTCAGGTCGTCGGAAACCTCTCCAAGGAGGTCGTCTCCGGCGGCGACGTCGGCATCCCGCTCATGCCCGACGGCGAGGCCGTCATCCTTCCCCAGAACTTCGCCGACTTCGGACGCGACCTGGAGATCCCCGAGGACCAGCTCGCGCTGTTCGTCGCGACGCGCGAACTCGCCCACGCGCGCCTCTTCCGCCACGCCCGCTGGCTGCGACTGCACGTCATCTCGCAGGTCACCGACTTCGCGCGCGGCGTTCACGTCGACACGGATGCTCTGGAAGAGCTCGCCGCGCGGTTCGATCCGTCCGAGCCCGAAGAGCTTCGCCGTGCGATCGAGAGCGGAGCGCTCCTCCCCCAGCGCTCGGAAGCGCAGACCGCCGCTCTGACGCGGCTGGAGAACCTCCTCGCGACGATCGAGGGATGGGTCGACGTCGTGACGGAGGACGCGCTCTCACGCCTTCCGTCGGCCGCGCGGATCTCTGAGGTCGTCCGCCGCCGCCGTGCCGTCGGAGGCCCCGCCGAGCGCGGCCTCGGATCGCTCGTCGGTCTCGAGCTGCGACCGCGCCGTATGCGTGAAGCCGCTGCGATGTGGCGTGCCGTGACGGATGCCGTGGGGGTGTCCGCGCGCGACACGCTGTGGGACTACCCCGACCTCATGCCCACGTCGGACGACATCGACGATCCGTCGACACTCGTCGCCCGGCTGGAGGCGCGGGCCCGCGGCGAGGAGCCGGTGCGGGATGAACTCGACGATGCGCTCGAGCGTCTGCTCTCGGGAGAGGACGATCGGTCGGTGGATGACGCGGACGGGGCTGACGGCGACGGCGGCGAGTCGCCCGACGAACGTCCCGTCTGAGCGGCGTCGCCTCCTCCACAGGCGGTCAGCCCTGTGGAAAGCCGCCAAGGGCCGCGCGGGAGCGGGCATGATCCTGACATGCTCAGGATCGACCCGGCTTACCCTCTGCTCTGGCGGTCGACCACGACCGTCCAGCTCGGCCTCGACGCCACCACGACGATCCACATCGAACACCCGTGGCAGCTCAGCCTGTTACGAGAGTTGATCCGGGGTATCCCGGAGTCGGCTGTCGAACCCGTCGCGGAAGCGATCGGCGTCCCTCTCGGCGGCGCCGCGTCGCTCATCGCCCGCATCGAGCCGGTGCTCGCCGAGGAGCTGCCCCCGTTGCCGACCGAGGTCGCGGTGCTCCGCGCTCCCGACGATCACGTGGCCGTGGACGACGTCATCACGGGGCTCGAACTCGTGGGGATCACCGCGCGCCTCGTGACCGACGAGGCCGTCCGCGACACGGGGAGCGGACTCGTCGTCGTGATCGCGCAGCATGTGGTCGACCCTCGACGCGTCGCGCCGCTCATGGCTCGCGATCTCGCACACCTCCCGATCGTCTTCACCGGCGAGGGCACGATCGTCGGGCCGGTCGTGGTCCCCGGCACGACTCCCTGCACGTCGTGCGTCGGCCTCGCGCGTCGCGACGCCGACCCGGCGTGGCCTGCTATCGCGGCTCAGCTCCTGACGCTGCCGCCCTCGCGGAGAGAGCGAGCCGACGCCGTCGAGGCAGGCATCGCGGCGGCGCGACTCATCCGCGACGTCCAGGCCGATCGTCCGCGGGAACCGTCCGTCTCGTTGGAGCTCTCCGCACGCCGGGCGCACCGGACGACGAAGACCCATCGCGTGCACTCAGAGTGCGCGTGCCGATCTCCCGCAGGAAGCGAGACGGCTGGCGCTCTCGCGTCCCTCGAGCCCAGGAGACCGACAGCGTACGCCCGGCCCGCGTGATCCCCACGTATGCGAGTCGTCGCTCTTCGTCGACCTGCTCGAACGTCGTCGCATAGCCGATCGGCAGCTGTCCCTCCGCGAATCCGATGAGGTGGACGTGGTCCCACTCGAGTCCTTTCGCCGCATGGAGGGTCGCGAGGGTCACGGTGCGCAAGGACGGCTCGTCCTGCGTGCGGGCACGACGGAGGAGGTCGTCGGTGAATTCGCGGAGACTCATCCCCTCGGGAGCCTCCTCTGCGAGTCGCAGCACCGCGGCGCGCGCCTCCCACGCGTCACGCACCGCTCCTCCGGCCGCGGGCGGCTCATCGGTCAGCCCGCGCGAGCGGAGGATGTCGCGAACGGTCTCGACGAACCCCGTCGCGATGGGGGCGACGGTCGCCGCCCGCAGCTCCATGAGCGCCTGCCGCACCTCGGGAAGCTCGAAGAACCGCTTCCCCCCGAGAACCGTGGCGGCGATGCCGAGGTCGGCGAGTGCGCGCACGATCTCCGCCGACTGCGCGTGGGCGCGGTAGAGCACGGCGATGCTTCGAGGATCGATGCCCGCCGCGAGCTGCTCCGCGATTCGGCGCGCCACGCCCCTCGCCTCGCTCTCGTCGTCGACATACGCGGTGACGCTCGGCAGACTCTGGGGACTCTGTGTGTCGCGAGTCCCTTTCGCCGCGGCGAGGTGCAGGGCTCCGGGCCGACCGCGCATGAGCTCGTTCGCGACGGCGAGGATCGCGGCATCCGACCGGTAGTTCGTCTCCAGCCGCACCACACGGGCGTCATCGTGTCGCGACGAGAAGTCGAGGAGGAAGGTCGCGTCGGCACCCGCGAAGGAGTAGATCGTCTGGCTCGCGTCCCCGACGACGCAGATGTCCTTGCGGTCACCCACCCACAGTTCGAGCAGGCGATGCTGCAGCGGCGAGACGTCCTGGAACTCGTCGACGGTGAAGTGGCGGTACTGCTCGTGGACGGCGCGCGCGACGTGCGGCTCGGCCTCGAGCATCCCCGCGCACGCCAGCAGGACGTCTTCGAAGTCGACCTGCCGACGCTCGTCCTTGAGCTTCTCGTAGGAGCGCTGGAGATCGGCGAGACGGCCGACGTTCAACCGACCGATGCCGTTCGGGCGCTCCGCGACGTATTGGTCGATGGACCGCATGGTGACTTTTCGCCATTCGATCTCGGATGCGACGTCGCGGAGTGTCGGCGTATCGGGCTGGATGCCGATGAGGTCCGCCGCGTGAGCGAGGAGCCGCACCTTGTTGTCGACGATCGCCGGCATCGTGTCTCCGGCCAGCGAAGGCCAGAAGTAGTTGAGTTGCGCGAGGGCCGCCGCGTGGAAGGTGCGCGCCGCGACCCCCTCGACTCCGAGCGCCCGAAGACGCGCGCGCATCTCCCCCGCCGCCTTCGACGTGAACGTCACCGCCATGACGCGTCCGGGCGAGTACGCACCGGTGTCGACGCCGTAGGCGATCCTGTGCGTGATGACGCGGGTCTTGCCCGTCCCGGCACCGGCGAGCACCGCGACAGGCCCCCGCAGGGTCGTCACCGCCTCCCGCTGGCGGTCGTCGAGACCCTCGAGCGCGCGGTCGCTCATGCGTTCCCCGCGTACCAGTCCGAGATGAGCCGATGGGAGATGGATGCCGGCCCGGGAAGCCGCAGCGCCGACTCTCCCGCGAGCCCCGCCCCGATCTCGGCGCGGGAGAACCAACGGAGCGTCGCGATCTCCTCGCCATCGGCGCGGGCCGCCGCGTCATCCACGGCCGTCGCGAGAAAACCCACCATGAGAGAGCGCGGGAACGGCCACGCTTGCGACCCTCGGTAGCGGACATCCGTGACGGCGACGCCCGACTCCTCGAGCACTTCGCGATGCACGGCGCTCTCGAGAGACTCGCCCGCCTCGGCGAATCCCGCGAAGCATGAGAAGCGGTCCGGTCCCCACAGCACGTTCGATCCGAGCAGGAGCGCGTCGGGGTCCGCCGCGCTCGTGATCGCCACGATGACAGCGGGGTCGGTACGCGGGAAGTGCTGGCGTCCGCACGCCGGACAGCGACGGGACCACCCCGCATCGCGGATGTCGCACCGCGTCCCGCACGCCGCGCAGAACGGCGAATCGAGGAGCCAGCGCGAAAGGCTGAGCCCTGCGACGAAGGCACCGGCCTCCTCCGATGAGAGTGCGGGCGCCGCGGTGCGCAGCGAAGCCCATCCCGCGGGGGCGGGGAACACATCGGACTCCGCCGCGGGGAGCGCCGCGAGAAGAAGTCGCTCCCCCTCGCCTGATCGTCCGAGGAAAGCCCAGGTCGCGTCGTCGGGAACATCACTCGGCGGTACCCAGAGCAGGCGGTCGGGAGCCGAGAGCGGCGCCGCATCGCCCGCGACCACCAGGACACGGACGGATGCGTCGGTGCGAGCCTCGGTCAGATCCGTCGTGGTCCGCTCCTCGGCGGCGCGGTCGAAGTTCGCCGGTCCCCCGCTCGCGGTGTCGGACAACGTCATGAAGGACCCTTCTGCCGCGACCAGCTCGATCAGCCGCGCGCATCGCCGTGACCTTCGCCGGGCGTGGCGTCGGGTCGCGCTCGCGCACCCGACCTACCCTGGGCACATGGCACGCTCACCCCTCACTTTAGCCGCGTCCGTGACGTCGGCTCTGCCCCGGGTCGGCGTCGTGGGGGTCGGTGCGCTCACGGAACGCGCGACAGGTCGCTACGACTCGGCCGTGGCCCATCTCGACGACGGCCGGCGTGTCGTCGTGCGCGTACCCGTCGAAGCGGATGCCGCACCCGAGCTCGCTGCAGAAGTCCGCGCGCTTCGAGCTTTGACACCCGGCGTCCGCGTCCTGCTGCCCTTCCGCGCCCCGGAGCTGCTCGGTGAGACGGGTCTCGATGGCGCACAGGCCGTCGTCGTCGACTTCCTCCCGGGTTATCGCGTCGACCCCGCGCACCTGCCGGCCGGTCGCGGCGCGGCGACGTCGCTCGGCGCAGCGCTCGCGGCTCTCCATGGACTCCCGCTCTCCGTCGTCCGGACCGAAGGGCTCCCCGTTCGCACGCCCGCTCAGGTCCGCGACGACGTCGAGAGACTCATCGATCGCGCCTCAGCCACCGGCGCCCTCCCCGAACCCCTCGTCGACAGATGGCAGCGAGCTCTTGCGACAGCCGAGCTTTGGCGGTTCGAATCGGCCGTCGTTCTCGGCGGCGCCGGCGCGGCATCCTTCCTCTTCGAGGACATCGACGACGTCCCGCAGGTCACCGGGCTCCTCGAATGGCACGGGCTCTCGGTCGGCGATCCCGCGAGCGATCTGCAATGGCTCGCGTCGGCTCCTGACGCCGCCGACGACGTCTACGCCGCCTACATCGCCCACAGCGACCGCGCCCCGGATCCCCACGCCCGCGCGCGCGCCCGCATGTATGCCGAGCTCGAGTTCGCGAAGTGGCTGATCCACGGGCACGAGTCGGGCAGGCAGGACGTCGTCGACGACGCCGTCGGCCTCCTCACGTCGCTCTCCGCGAGCGTCGGCGGGGAGGACATCGTGGCCGACGCGGCGCTCGACGTCGAGGATGCGCTTGCTCTCCTCGAACGCATTCCGGAGTCCACCCCGTCGAGCGTCGACACCTCGATGCAGACGGATGCGTACGACCCCGAGGAGCTGTCGCTCTGGCTCGCCGATCAGGAGGACCGGCTCGAGGCGGCGTCCGGCGACGAGCCGACAAGCGCCGACCCGGCCGCGCACGACGATCTGTCGACCGCGCCGATCGACCTTCCCGCCGCACGAGAGCGGTCACCCCGCCGCTCCCATCGCGACGACGCACGTGCCGGTTCCGCAACTTCCGCCGATGCGCACACTGACCGGGACGACCCTGTCGTGGACGCCGAGCGGGCGTCAGACGCGGCACTCCGGCGCTGGTTGACTGACTGAGAGGTGCCGCCCGTCCTTCCGATGGTTCGGGTGGTTCGCCGGGTGAGCGCTCGAACGGACGGTCACGCCCGAAGAACAAGATCCTCGGCCACGTAGTACAACGCGACGTCGATCTCTTCGAGCGGGACGCCGTGCTTCGCGTGATAAGCCCGCCGATAGAGCTCGAGCTGGAGCATCCTGTCGGTCTTCTCCTGCGGCGTGCGTGGCGCGGCACCCGTCTTCCAGTCGACGATCTCGATACGCCCTCCGCGATCCTCGCGGCGATACACGGCATCGAGCTTGCAGATGACGACGTGCGGGCGTCCGTCGAACCCCGTCTCGGTGAAGTCGATCTCCGTCTCGACCTCGAGAGGCTGGAGCGCGGCCCACTCCGAGGCGAGGAACGTCGCCTGCAAGGTCGCCAGAGCGACGGCATCGCCCGTCCCCGCGGCCTGCTCGCTCGACGCGTCGTCGATCTCCCAGAGGGCATCGTCGATCGATCCGCCGAGACCCGTGCGGCCCGAGCGGTTCTCGACCCACGCGTGGAAGAGGGTCCCCAGCCGGGTCTCCCGGAAGGGGCGCTCGGGAAGGGGGCGTGCGATGCGCGCCATCGTCCGCTCGTGATCGGCGACGAAGTCCTTATAGCGGGATGCCGCGATACGGGTCGGCGCTTCGAGTGTTGCGGGCGCTCGACGAGCCTCACGCTCCGCCAGAAGAAGTGCGGCGTCGTGGTCGGGCGCGGGCAGCGGCGATTCCAGCGCGGTCGCGACGAGGCGTGCCGCCTCTTCGACGCGCCTGCGCCGCGCACCCAGCGGGTCGAGAGGCCAATGCAGAAGTCGCCTCTCACCGTCGTAGGGATTCTCGCCCGCGGCGACGACGGGTCTCTCCACTCCGAGGGCGTCGGCGATCTCGGTGAAGAACACGCTGCACTCGCGTGGTCGCTTGGCCCCCGACCACGGTGATCCGGTCAGAAGAAGATGATCGCGGGCGCGGGTCACGGCGACGTACGCGAGTCGGCGATCCTCTTCCAGCTGGCGTGCGCGGTTGGCGGCGACGAAGCCCTCGAGAGCCGCCTTGAGATCCTGCTGCGTCTGCGCACCCCGCCATGCGAACTCCGGGAGCCAGCGCGCGTCGCCGCGGAACGAATACGGAAGGATGCCGAAGCCCAACCACCCCTTGGTGTCGCGCGGCGCACTCGGCAGTTCGTCCTTCACGAGGCGCACCACGGCCACGGCATCCCACTCGAGCCCTTTCGAACCGTGGATCGTGAGCAGCTGGACGACGTCGTCTTCGGGCGGCTCCGTCCGCGGCGCGAACTCGTCGAGTTGCTCCGCGCGATCGAGCCACGCGAGAAGACCCGACAGCGAGCCGGTCTCATCGGCGGCGAGGAACGCGTGAAGCTCGTCGACGAAAGCACGCAGCTGCGCCGACGCGATCCGCGCCGGACCTCTGGTCTCGTTGGCCGCGAGCTCGACATCGAGCCGCAGCTCGAGCTCGATCAGCCGCACGAGGTCGGGCACGGGCATCCCGACCGCCTGCCGAAGACCCGCGAAGACCGCTGCAGCCTCGCGGAGCCTCTCCCGTGCGGCCGGAGTGAATCCCGCCAGCCAGCCATGATCGGGGCGATGCCGGAGTACGAAGTCGAGTGCGTCGACGAGCGAGCCGTCATCGGATCCCGCACTCGAGCGCAGACGCTCGAGGATGTCCGGAGACAACGGCTGCAGGGCGGCATCGTGCCGCGCGAGGCGTCTCGCGAGTGAGGCGAGTTCGCGCAGATCGGGAAGCCCGATCTGCCAGCGCGGCCCGGCGAGGAGCCTGATGAGGGCCGAACCCGCGCTGGGATCGCTGATGACACGGAGCGCACTGACGACGTCGACGACTTCGGGGGTCGACAGGAGTCCGCCGAGTCCGAGGATCCGGTGCGGGATGCCACGCGCGGCCAGGGCGTCGCCGAAGCGCACCATGTGCTTCTTGCTGCGGAAGAGGATGGCCCCGGTCGTCGCCGCACCGACGGCGCGTCGCTCGGAGCGGACGGCGGCGAACCACTCGGCCACGCGGCCCGCTTCGGCGTCGATGTCGCTCTCGAAGGCGAGCCGGACATCGCCCATGGGCGCACCTGGGCGCGGCTGGAGCTCGTCGACGGCGACCGCGGCCTCGGCGGCGAGGGGTTGCAGTACGGCGTTCGCCGCGGCGAGCACGCGCGCGCTGTTGCGCCAACTCGTCATGAGCGAGTAGCGCGCGCAGTGCGCGTCACCCGAGAACGCGCTCGCGAATCCCCCGAGATTGCCGGCGCTCGCGCCCCGCCAGCCGTAGATGGCCTGGTGCGGATCCCCGACCGCCATGACCGCGGTGCCGGCGAACAGCGACGCGAGCAGATCCGTCTGCACGACCGACGTGTCCTGATACTCGTCGAGCAGCACGACGCGATAGCGCTCGCGGATCTCGGCGGCCACAGCGTCGTGGCTCGCGACGACGTCGAGGGCGCCGGCGACCTGGTCGGAGAAGTCGATCACGCCGAGCCGCTTCTTCTCCGCCGCGTACGTGCGCGCGAGATCGCTGAGCATCGACAGCGCGCCGACCTTGTACTCGGCCTCGACGACGTCGGCGTAGACGACCGTGCCCTTTCGCTCCGACGGACGATCGAGCACCGTGCGGAAGTGTTCGGGGAACTCCGCCAGCTCGTCGAGACCCACGAGGTTGTCGACAGCATCGCGCGCGATCCGCAACGCGGCGTCGACGATCGATCTCACGGCTTCCGTGCGTGTCTCCAGGCGCGGGTCGTCGGAGGCGAAGACGACGCGCCGCATGAGAAGCCACGCCGCCGACTCCGACATGACCGCTGCCTCGGCGTCGCGCCCGACGCGGACGGCGTGTTCCCGCACGATCTGGTCGGCGAAGCTGTTGTACGTCGCGACGGTGGGGCGGTCGAGGAGGGCATCGCCCGCGGCATCCTGGGCCACCGCTCCACAGTCATGTGCGAGCGCGTCCATCGCGGACGTTCGTGCCCGCAAGGCGCCTGGCCCCTCAGTCATCCGCTCGAGGTCGGCGAACACCGAGAGTCGCCCCTCGTCGTAGAGGCGCGGCAAGTGTTCGAGAAGTCCACGCCGCTCGAACTCAGCGAGCCTCCCGAGTCGGCGCTGAATGCGTTCTGCGAGTTCGCCTGCCGCTTTGCGCGTAAAGGTCAGGCCGAGCACTTCATCCCGCTCGACGAGACGGTTGGCAACGAGCCAGACGACACGGCCCGCCATCGTCTCGGTCTTCCCGCTCCCTGCTCCCGCGATGACGAGAGCCGGCGTGAGCGGCGCCTCGATGACGGCGGCCTGCTCGTCGGTCGGAGGGAACTGACCGAGCGCCGCCGAGATGACCCGCGCCGACAGCACGGGGGCCTGCCCGCCCGTCACGACGCGCTCACCGCCCCGATGGTGTGGATGCGGCACAGACCGTACGAGAACTCGTCGCGGCAGTGCTCTTCATAGGGCGCGGCGAAGGACGTACCGCGCATGGCGGTGACGGCGGTGCGGACCCGGGCGAGGAACGCTGCGCGCGTCTCTTCGTCGAAGGGTGCCTGCGTCGGAGTGACGTAGTCCTTTCCCGTCGCGGTCGGTCGCAGCACGAGGAGCTTCGCCCCTCCGGGATCGGCGCCCTCGACAGCGGGGATCGCGCCCGTCTCGTACGCGAGCTGGTAAGCGGCCAGTTGCGGGTTGTCGGCGACCTTGGCGTCGGTCTGCGGTTCACGCTTGCCGGTCTTGAGGTCGACGATGACGACGGTTCCCTCTGGCGTGAGCTCGACGCGGTCGATGTAGCCCGACAGGATCGCCCCGTGTTCGTACATCTCGGCGTCGTCCAGCGGGATCGCGACTTCGAAGTGCGGTTCGGCGCCGATGAGCGCACCACCGGCATCCTCGAAGCGGCGGAGGTACAGATGCAGCCGCCGGACGAGGTCACGCGCTCGCGTGAGTTCCGCGCGAGCGCGCCACTCCGCCTCGAACGACAGATCACCCCACCGGGTCTCGACTTCGTGCCACAGGCTCGCTTCATCCGTTCCCGTCGCGTGCTCGAGCGCGGCGTGGATGATCGTGCCGAGTCCCGCCGTGGCGCCACCCGGATCACCACCGAGGTCGCCGATCACCCAGTCGAGCTGACACTCCTCGAGCGCGTGCAGGCGCGACGGTGACACACGGACGTCTTCGCGGGCGAGGTCGCGGAGCGGGCCGGTCGTCGTGGGTGGCGGCACTCCGTACCACTCGCGGGGATGGGCTCCGGGGACGGCAGCGTCGGCGAGCACGGCGAGCTGCCCTGCCGCGTGGGCGACCGCCGCTGCGGAAGCGGATGACGTGAGCGTCCGACGGTGGCGGGCTACCGTTCCGCGCAGCGAGAGCGGGTGCTCAGCCGAGTACGGCTCGGGCGGCGGCAGGAATTCGAACAGGACGCTCGGACCCGAGTCGTCGTCATCGACGGCGGTCACGACGACGAGCGTGCGCGCGCGCGACAGCGCTCGCGCGAAGAGGCGCAGCTCGTCGTGCATGGCACTGCGGCGGCGATCGAGCGCAGCTGCGGGCGTCGCCGCGTCGCCATTCACGGCGTCCGCGAGCCGCCACGTATCGAGAAGGCTGCCGCGAAGGCGGGTGTTGGGCCAGACGCCCTCCTGCACTCCGGCGATCACGACCGTGTCGAACTCGAGTCCGAGTGCGGCAGCGGGTGTCAGGACGCGGACGCTCTCGTCGTGCGCGGGGGCGTCGAGTCGATCCTCCGCGACGGAACTGTCGAGGACGCTTCGCACGAACGCCCGCGGATCCGTCTCGACGGAGCGCTCGACGAATCGCTTCGCCGCCTGGAACACGCCCACCACGGCGTCGAGATCCCGGTTGGCCTGGTCGGCGAGAGGACCGTGACCGCGCGCGAGGTCGGCCCACGCTCGTTCGAGTCCCGCGCGATCCCACGCCGTCCACAGGAGATCGTGAGCGGTCGCCCCCCGGTCGAACTCCGATCGCAGGGTCGCGACGATCTGGGCGACGCGGGACGCGCGGCGTGCTTCCCGCGTGTCGACGAGGTCGAACTCGAGCGGCGTCCGGAAGGCCGAGAGCAGCAGATCCTGCCCCGGCGTGGTGCGGCCGAGTGCCAGATCGGCGTGCCGGAGGGTCGAGACGAGTCGCCTGAGCTCGATCGCATCGAGACGACCGTAGACGCCGAGGAGCACGGTCGACACGTCGTCGGAGGACCAGTCCTCGCGCAGCGCGAGGTCGATGAGCCGCACGAGATCCCGAACGGCCCGATGCGCACCCCACGCGCGACCCGGCCCCGCCGAACGTGCGGGCACTTCGCGTGCGGACAGCTCCGCCTCCAGCGCGGTCAGCTGACGCGTGTCGTGGGCGATCACGGCGCACCGGCCCCATGCGACGCCGTCGTGCACGTGGCGTTCCCGCAGGAGACGAGCGATCGCGTCGTACTCTTCGGCGGCGGAGCGCAGCATCCACGTGCGGACAGAGCCATCGGGCTCGACTCCCACGGGGGCTGCGCGGTGCGCGACGATGCCGGACGAGCCGATGCGTTCGGCGACGCGCCGTACGACGTCGGTCTGCCACGCCGTGCCGCGGTGGGGTGCGCCGAGCGTCGTTGTCTCGCCGAGCGCCGCACACAGGCGCGCGAAGTTCTCGGGTGTCGCGCCGCGAAAGGCACCGGAGCCGACGTCCGGATCGCCGAAGGCGATGACGGGGATGCCCCGTGCATGCGCCGCCTCGAGCAGCTCGACGCCGCCCAGGGTCAATTCCTGCGCGTCATCGACCAGGATCGCGACGAGGCGGTCGATGGCCTCGATGCCGGGCGGCGCGGTGCGCAGGATCATCCCCGCCTCCCGCACGAGCCCCGCCGCATCGCGATGGGATCCCCGCATGGCGGCGCGGACAGCGTGATATTCGCGCAGGAACGACGCGAGCGAGACCCAGGCCGGAAGATCGCTCCGCTCGCCGAGCGCACGGAGCCGGACGGGGTCGACCCCCAGCGCAGTGCACTCCGCGATGAACGCCCGCACTTCGGTGCGGAACCCCGCGCTGCCGCGGACATCGGGGCCCAGCCATTCAGGCCATCGCGACGTGCCGGACCGTTCGTCCTCGGCGTCTCCGTCGAGGAGATCATGGACGAGCTGGTCCTCGTCTCCGCCCGTCAAGAGCTGCGGCGGGTCGTCGCCGCGGGCCACCGTGGCGGCGCGGACGATCTGGAAGGCGAATGATGCGACGGAGCGGGCGAGCGGCCCCGACGTCGCTCGCCCGACCGCCAGGGCGAGGCGGTCGCGCAGTGCCGTCGCCGTCTGACGGGACGGCGTCAGCACGAGGACGCCGTCGGGTTCGATCCCCCGGTCGACGAGAGCGCGGACGCGGGCCGCGAGAGTCGTCGTCTTTCCGCTGCCGGGAGCACCCACGACGACGGCCGACCACTGCGGATCGGCGGCGACGACGGCGTGCTGGAACGCGTCGAGCATCGCTTCCTCCCCGGAGATCATGACGTCGACGCTAGCGCGCGTCTCCGACATCGCGGCGTTCGCCGAGAGCGTGCGGACGACGAGGAGGAGCCCCCTGCGCGTGTCGTAGAGTTGCCATGCGCCCGGGGACCGGCTCCGGCACGCAGGAGGTCATACACGTGGAGATCCGCATCGGCATCGCGAACACCGGCCGTGAGCTCACCTTCGAGACGAACGAGCCTGCCGCAGACGTCAAGAAGTCCGTCGCCGCGGCGCTGGACGCGGCTGCAACGCACGTCACGTTCACCGACGCCAAGGGCAACGCCTACATCGTGCCCACGTCCGGACTCGCCTATGTCGAGGTCGGCACAGAAGAGTCGCGCCGCGTCGGCTTCGTCGCCTGATCACGATGCAGATCCTCCTCGGCTTCATCCTCGGCGCCGCCGTCGGCACGGCGCTGCACTTCCTCGTCGCGGGCCGCGCGACTCGCGGTGTCGTACTCGGCCCTGTCATCGGGGCCGCTGCAGCGGGACTCGCGTGGACGATCCTGACGTGGTCCGGAGTCGGCATCGATTCGCCGTGGCCCTGGCTCGCGGCACTCGTCGCGCCTCTTGTCGTCACGTGGCCGCTCCTGCTCGTTCTCACCCGCACGCGGGTCGCGCACGACGAGAGCGAACGCGCTCGCCTCAAGCTCGTCTGAGACCCGCCGGGGCGGTGCCCGGCCAGGCGTCCTGGCCGATCAGGCAGCGAGTCCCATCGCGTCCATCCGACGCGAGTGCGCGGCCATGAGTTCTGTGAACACGGGCTCGACCTTGGCCTCGTCGGCGATGCGGAGCTCGCCGGGCCGCAGCGCCGCGCGCGCGATGAGAAGAGTGTCGCCGACGAGGCGCCGACCCCACAGCGCGAGGAGCGATCGCCACTGCTCGTCGCTCGCGATGCGCGCGCCGATGATGTCGACGATCGCCTGCCGGTCGTCGTCTGCCCTCAGGATGCGCGCGACGCGCCGACCCGTCTCGCCGTAGCTCGCCGCGAGTGCGAGGTAGAAGTCATCCAGCATCCCCGCGGTGATGTGCACCGACAGCATCGTCTCGTGAGGACGCACGCCGTGGGTCTCGCGGCGGAAAGCATCGAGCGGTTCGCGGAACGGGAGCATGAGGGAAGTCGGGTCATCGCCGCGTTCCCGGATGACACCGACGAGCTCCTCGTGTTTGCGCAACGCTGCCCCCGCCGCGCGGGAGAGCGATTCCTTCTGCGCCAACTCGGGGGTGAGGGCGATCAGCTCGGACAGCGTTTCGAAGAACCCGAGCTGCAGATAGGCGGCCTGGCCGAGGAAGGTGTCGATATCGGGAGCGAGCTCCTCGAAGTCGACACGCGTCGCCCCGCCGAAATCTCCGCGCGCGCGCAACGAGAGTCCGCCGGAGGCGGGCCTCGACCGCTGCCAGAACCACTTGACCACGCTCTAAGACTACGGCCCGCACGCATCCGGTTATCCTGGATATGTCCCGGCGTCGGATCGGGGCCCCCGCGCCTGTGGCTGAGTGAAGGGCGTGGACCATTCACCCCCGGCGGCCTCTCACCGCCAGACAGGCTCATATCGTGACGACCTTCGCCGATCTCGGCGTCGACCAGGACATCGTCGATGTGCTCGCGGAACGCGGCATCGTAGACGCCTTCCCCATCCAGGAGCAGACGATTCCCCTCGGGCTCCCCGGGCAGGACATCATCGGACAGGCCAAGACCGGAACGGGCAAGACGTTCGGCTTCGGCATCCCCGTGGTCCAGCGTCTGGGCCCCAACCCGGCACCGGGCGTCCAAGCCCTCATCGTCGTTCCGACGCGCGAGCTCGCGGTACAGGTCTTCGAAGACATGGACATGCTCACGCGCGGTCGCCCGACGAGCGTCGTCGCGATCTACGGCGGCAAGGCGTACGAGGGCCAGATCGATCAGCTCAAGGCCGGCGCGCAGATCGTCGTCGGCACGCCCGGGCGACTCATCGACCTCAACAACCAGCGGCTTCTCGATCTGTCGGGAGCGACCGAGGTCGTTCTGGACGAAGCCGACAAGATGCTCGATCTCGGGTTCCTCCCCGACATCGAGAAGATCTTCTCGAAGGTGCCGCCCGTGCGCCACACGCAGCTCTTCTCCGCCACGATGCCCGGACCGATCGTCGCCCTCGCACGCCGCTTCATGTCGAACCCCATCCACATCAGGGCCAATGACCCCGATGAGGGGCTCACCCAGGCGAATATCCGTCACCTCGTCTACCGCGCGCACTCGCTCGACAAGGACGAGATCATCGCCCGCATCCTGCAGTCCGAAGGGCGCGGCAAGAGCGTCATCTTCACGCGCACCAAGCGTGCCGCCCAGAAGCTCGTCGACGAGCTGAACGATCGCGGCTTCAACGCCGGCGCTGTGCACGGCGACATGAGCCAAGAGGCGCGCGAGCGATCGATGGCGGGCTTCAAGGCCGGCAAGAAGGATGTGCTCATCGCGACGGACGTCGCCGCTCGCGGCATCGACGTCGACGATGTCACGCACGTCATCAACCACACGATCCCCGATGACGAGAAGACGTATCTGCACCGCGTCGGACGCACCGGTCGCGCGGGAAAGACCGGCATCGCCGTGACCTTCGTCGACTGGGACGACCTTCACAAGTGGGCACTCATCAATCGGGCGCTCGATTTCGGTCAGCCCGAGCCCACCGAGACGTACTCGTCGAGCCCTCACCTCTTCAGCGACCTCGACATCCCCGCGGGCACCAAGGGTCGTATTCGCACGGCGCCCAAGACGCAGGCGGTACGCACACAGCCCGAACGCGCGTCGGACGCGGCATCCGAGGCCGGCGCGACAGCACCCGGCACGACGCGCCGCCGACGCCGCCGTGGGGCTTCCGAGCCCGTCGGCGCAACGTTCGTCGAGGGAGCGTCGCACGCGGCGTCCTCCGACGGTTCCGCTCGCACGGCCGATGCCGCGGACCGCGGTACCGAGGGCGCGGGCACGCACGACGGAGGCGGCTCGGAGCACCACGACGGCAACTCCGCACCGCGACGTCGTCGGCGCCGCCGCGGACCCCGGACGGGCGGTGCTCCCGCGCAGGGAGCGTGACGCGTCGGCCACGGCCGTCGTGCCGGCGTCTCGGCGTGTGTCGGAGCATCTGACGCGCGGGCGGGGCAGGCGCTATCGTGAGCGCTGACGGGGCCATTCGGCCCCATCAGCCCCCTTACGAAAGGCACAGCCGTGCGATTCTTCGAAACCGTCGAATACCAGGGATTCTGGGGTTCGTTCTGGGACCTCATCTGGTGGTTCCTGTGGGCGTTCGTCTTCGTCGCCTACCTGTTCGCGCTGTTCGCGATCATTTCCGACCTCTTCCGCGATCACAAGCTGAGCGGATGGTGGAAGGCGGTCTGGATCTTCTTCCTCATCTTCTTCCCGTTCATCACGGCGCTCATCTACCTCATCGCTCGGGGCGGCGGCATGGCCGAACGCGGCGCAGCCCAGGCACGCGACCTCCAGCGGGCTCAGAACGACTACATCAAGCACGTGGCGGGGACGAGCCCCGCCGACGAGATCGCCAAGGCGAAGTCGCTTCTCGACGCCGGCACGATCACGCAGGCCGAGTACGACAGCCTGAAGGCTAAAGCCCTCAGCTGACGTCGGAGACCGAGCGCCCTCGTCCGCCCGTCAGGGGTAGACGGGGGCGCTTCCCGTTGCGCGATCGATGATGCGCGCCATCATGTCGTCGGCCGTCGTGTTCTCGCCGGGCAGATTGGGCTTGCCGAGCCCGTGGTAATCGCTCGATCCCGTCACGATGAGATCGCGCTCATCGACGAGTCGCCGAAGCATCCGGATGCCGGGCTCGACGTTCTCGCGGTGTCCGAGCTCGAATCCGGCAAGACCCGCATCGAGCATGTCGTTGAGGAGCGCGCGCGGCAGGACTCCGGCACGACCGGCGGGGTGAGCCACGACGGCGACACCGCCGGCGGCCGTCACGACCTCGACGGCGGTGACAGGGTCCGGAGCGAAGAGCGCGACGTAGTACTCGCCGCGCGGGCTCAGGATGTCGGAGAAGGCCTCGGTGCGATCGCGGACGAATCCGCGCGCGACGAGTGCATCGGCGATGTGCGGACGACCGACCGTGGCACCTTCCGTCGTCTGCGCGACGATGTCGTCCCACTGCAGGTCGTAGTCACGCGCGATCCGCTCGGCCATGAGTCGTGCCCGATCCAGGCGCGATGAGCGGATGCGGTCGGTCATGGTGCGCAGCGCCGTCTCATCGGGATCGATGAGGTAGGCCAGCACATGGACGCTCCGCCACTCGTGCCGTGCGGAGAGCTCCATCCCGGGGATGAAGGTGATCCCGAGCGATCCGGCGGCCTCCGCGGCCTCAGCCCAGCCGGAGGTGGTGTCGTGATCGGTCAACGCCGCTGTACGCAGGCCGTACCGATGGGCGGCCTGCATCACCTGCGCCGGCGATTCCGTACCGTCGGAATGCGTCGAGTGCAGGTGCAGGTCGATCGGCCCCTGGAATCGGCGAGTCGGCTGCACGCATTCGACAGTAGCGGGAGGTGGAGCGGGGCATCGGCTTACGGAACTCCCAGAATGTCGTCATAGAGTCGAGCGCGTGCTTCGCGTGCTCGGGATCATCCTGGCGGTCCTCTGCACGGCGGCCGCTGCGGTCTTGACCTTTCCCGGCGTCTTCCGCGTCGATCGCTACTTCCCCGTCGCCCAGATCGTGTCGTTCCGCGGCCTCGTCGCTGTCGCCTTCTTCGCTGCAGCCTTCGTCGCCCTTCTTCTCATGATCGCCCGGCCGCTCCGCGCGCTCGGACTCGCGCTGGCGGTCGTCGCGGGGGCTGCAGGGGTCGCGAACGTGGTCATCCTCACCTCGCGCGGCCTCGGAACCGAAGAGCTCCCCGCGCAGACCGACACGTCCATCCGGGTCATGACGTGGAACACCGCCGGGGATGCGACGCCGCCTGACGCCATCGCACAGATGGCGGTCGCGATGAGCGCCGATGTCGTGACGCTCCCGGAGACGACCATCGAGACCGGTGAGCAGGTCGCGATCCTCATGCGCGATCTCGGCAGACCCATGTGGGCCCACCATGTCAACAATCCCTCGACGGTGTGGGATGCCGGGTCGACGACGATCCTGATCGCACCCGAGCTCGGCGACTATTCGGTCATCGAATCGTCGCGCGACGGCTCGAGCAACACGTCGACGGTCCCGAGCGCGGTCGCGATGCCGACGTCGGGCGAAGGGCCGATCATCGTGGCGGCGCACGCCGTCGCGCCCCGACCGTCGGCCATGCAGTCCTGGCGGAACGATCTGCAGTGGCTCGCCGACCAGTGCGCCGACGCGAACGTCATCATGGCGGGAGACTTCAACGCGACCCTCGACCATATGACAGGACTCGGCGTGGACGGCGGCACGATGGGCCTGTGCCACGATGCGGCGGCCGAGACCGGCAACGGTGCGATCGGCACGTGGACGACAGCTCTCCCTCCCCTTGCCGGCGCACCGATCGATCACGTGATGACTTCCCCGCACTGGCAGGCGACGGGCTCGCTCGTCGTCCGCTCGCTCGATGGATCCGGAAGCGACCACCGACCTCTCGTCGTCCAGCTGGAGCCCGTCGCGGACCGGTGACGCGGCGCGTACCGCGTGCGAGACTGGTCTGCATGAGCAGCGCAGGAGACACCGCGACGGATGCCAAGACCCAGCCGTCCGAGACGCCCGCCACCACCAGCACGAACCGGCGACAGCCGTTCGGGCGCGGGTTCCTCGACACCATCTCGACCGGGTGGGCCGATCGTCCCGAGTCGCATCCGCCGCGACGTGAGCAGGCGGATTTCGCGGCAGCTCGCCGTGCCGCCGTCTCCGCCGCTTTCCCGGGCCAGCGTCTCGTGATCCCCGCAGGCGGCCTCGCGCAGCGCAGCAATGACACCGACCACCCGTTCCGCGCGCACTCCGCCTTTGCTCACCTCACCGGTTGGGCCTCGGACGCCGAGCCCGACGCCGTTCTCGTCCTGGAGCCGCAGGACCAGGGCCACGAGCCGACTCTCTACTTCCGCGAGCGCGCCGACCGCACGACGAGCGAGTTCTACTCGGATGCCGCGATCGGCGAGTTCTGGATCGGCCCGCGTCCCTCGCTCGCAGGCGTCGCGTCGGAACTGGGCCTCGCAACAGCACACCTCGACGATCTGCAGCTCGACGATGACGATCTGACGGTCGGTCACGACCCCGCGCTCACGCGCTTCGTCTCGGAGCTGCGCCTCGTGAAGGACGAGTACGAGATCGCCCAGATGCGGCTCGCCGTCGAAGTGACGGCACGCGGGTTCGACGACATCGTCGCGAACCTCCCCGGCGTGATCGCGCATCCTCGAGGCGAGCGCATCGTCGAGGGGGTCTTCCACCAGCGTGCCCGCAGCGACGGGAACGCCGTCGGATACGAGACGATCGCCGCATCAGGGCCCCACGCCTGCTACCTCCACTGGACGCGGAACGACGGAGCCGTCGTTCCCGGCGATCTCATCCTGATCGACGCCGGAGTAGAGGTCGACAGCCTCTACACCGCCGACATCACCCGCACGCTCCCCGTGAACGGCACATTCACCGACGTCCAGCGCCGCGTCTATGAAACAGTGCGCGAAGCTGCGGATGCGGCGTTCGCCGCGGCGCGGCCCGGCGTCCCCTTCCGCGCAGTGCACGCGGCGGCCATGGAGGTCATCGCCGCCCGCGTCGCCGAGTGGGGACTCCTTCCCGTGTCCGCGGAAGAGGCGCTCGATGCGGATCAGGGTGGTCAGCACCGTCGCTACATGGTCCACGGGACGAGCCACCACTTGGGTATCGACGTACACGACTGCGCCGAGGCGCGACGCGAGATGTACTACGACGCCCCTCTCGAGCCCGGAATGGTGTTCACGATCGAACCGGGACTCTACTTCCAGATCGACGACCTCACGGTCCCTCAGGAGCTCCGCGGAATCGGTGTCCGCATCGAGGACGACATCCTCATGACAGCCGACGGCCCGGTCAACCTCTCGGCCGACATCCCACGGACGGCCGACGAGGTCGAAGCCTGGATCGCGCGGCTCACCTGAGCCGTTTCACAAGCACTCGGCGACGCGGCGCGCGATGATCGGAGCCAGCCCCGCTCCGACCTCGTCAGCGGGGCGCTTGCGACCCTTCACGTCGAACGAGTGACCGGCACCGTCGATCCAGACGAGCTCCGCGTCCTGGCACGCCGCGACGACCGCTGTCAGTTGCTCGTGCGGCAGGACGAACGGATCGTTCGTCCCTTCGACGAAGAGCTGCGGGACGGCGATGGATGGGAGATGCTCGGCGCGGAGCTTCTCAGGGGCACCCGGCGGGTGGAGCGGGTAGCCGAGGTAGGCGAGTCCTCGTGGTGAGATCTTGCCTTCCGCGGCCGCCATGGAGGCCATCCGCCCGCCGTAGGACTTGCCGGCGGCCCAGAAGTCCACTCCCGGCCGCTCCCCCGCGATCCACGCCTCGACGGCACTCCATGTCGAGACCGCGTGGGCCGCGGGCCCGGGCAGACGCCGCCCCGCCTCGGAGTACGGGAAGTTGAAGCGCAGAGTCGCCAGGCCGAGCCCGCCGAGCGCCGAGACGAGTCCTTCGAGGAAGGGTTGCGCGAACGTCCCGCCCGCGCCGTGCGCAACGGCGACGACGGAGCGCGCGCCGGTGATGTCGCCGTAGGCTCCGGAGACCTCGACGACACCGGAGGGCAACGCGACCGGAATCCGCACAGCGGACTCGGTCATGCGCTCGACGGGTCCCCGCCGCGTTCGTCGCGATCCGGAGTTGTCCCCCGGTCGTGATCGTCGTCACCGGCCGTCGGCGTCGCATCGCGCGCCGAAGAATCATCGGGAGCCGGATGCTGGGCGGCGTGGCCGTCGTCAGAAGGCACGCGTTCTCCGTATCGGGGAGGTTCGTGCGCCGTGCTCGCCTGGGGAGGCGGCGCAGCTGCAACGGTCTGCGGCGCACCGATGATCTGACGCGCGCGCGCCGCACTCGCGGGTGCGACGGACACCTCGTAGTGGTCCGCGATGACCTGCGTCACGGAGGCGTAGTCGCGACGACGACGCACGAACGAGTACGTGATGATGCTCAGCAGCATCCCGACCGCGATCCCTACGAAGAGGACGCCGACAAAGGCCTGAATGGGCACCGAGGGAGAACCGATGACGAGGATCGCCGAGAAGAGGAGTCCCAGGAGGACACCGTTGATCGCGCCGGATCGTGCCGCGGTGGCGTAGCCGAGGCGGCCCGTGATGCGCTCGACGGACCGCAGACCCTGTCCCACGATTGCGATGTCGCGCGCGGGAACGTCACCCGCGATGAGCGAGGAAACGGCCTTCTGAGCACGGTCGTAGGTGGGAAAGCTGGCGATGGTCTGCCCGACGTCGTCGGGGCCTTGCGAGAAGCGACCGCCCATCATGCTCATCTCTCCATCCTCCCACGCGGGTCTACGCTGGGAGGTGTGAGCACGCAGAGGGTTTTCGTCGCGCGCCTGGCGGGATGCTCCGTCTTCGATCCCGCAGGCGACCGGCTGGGCAAGGTCAGAGACGTCGTCGTGATCTATCGCAAGGACGATCCTCCGCGCGTCATCGGCCTCATCATCGAGATTCCCGGACGACGGCATGTCTTCGTCTCGATCGGTCGTGTCACGTCGATCGCGACCGGTCAGGTCATCACGACGGGACTCATCAACGTGCGTCGCTTCCAGCAGCGCGGCGGCGAAGTTCGCGTCATGTCGGAACTGCTCGGGCGCCGTGTGACGCTCGTCGACGGCTCCGGCGACGCCGTCATCGAGGACGTCGCGATCGAGCGCAGCCGGCTCGGCGACTGGGACGTCGGACAGCTGTTCCTGCGTCGACCGCGCACGAGCGCGTCTCCGTTCGCCAAGGGGACGACGACGTTCGCGGCATGGAGCGACGTGCGCGAGCGCCTTGCTCCCGGTCAGTCCCAATCCGCTGAGCAGCTCGTGGCCACCTACTCCGACCTCAAGCCCGCCGACCTGGCCAATACGCTCCTGGATCTCCCGGACGAGCGGCTCATCGAGGTCGCCGAGGAACTCCCCGACCACCGCCTCGCGGACGCCCTCGAGGAGATGCCGGAAGACGATCAGGTGCATATCCTCGAAGCCCTCGGCGACGAGCGCGCGGCGGACATCCTCGACGCCATGGAACCCGACGACGCCGCGGATCTCCTCGGCCAGCTTCCGGAGCAGCGGTCCGAGGAGCTCCTGGAGCTCATGGAGCCCGAAGAGGCTGAGGACGTCCGCGCGCTGCTGCAGTACGGACCCGACACGGCGGGTGGGCTCATGACGAGCGAGCCGATCGTCCTGTCGGCCGACGCGACCGTTGCAGAGGCCCTCGCCCTCATCCGCCGCCACGAGTTGCACCCTGCTCTCGCGGCCGCCGTCTTCATCACCCTCCCGCCCTACGAGACGCCGACCGGACGCTATCTCGGAACGGTGCACTTCCAGCGGATGCTGCGCTATCCCCCGCATGAGCGCCTCGGCGCGATCATCGACGACTCACTCGAGCCTCTTTCCGCGACCGTGTCGGCGGCCGAAGTCGCGCGCCTGCTCGCAAGCTACGACCTCGTCTCGGTGCCCGTCGTCGACGAAGCGCGCCGACTCGTCGGCGCCATCAGCATCGACGACGTGCTCGACTACATGCTCCCCGAGGACTGGCGTTCGCACGACGACAGCACGCCCGCTTCGACGGGAAGCGTCGCGTGATGGCCCGCGCCTCGCGCCGCGTGCCGGCGCTCGATGCCCCTCGCGGTCGTTCCGGCATGCTCGCGCCCCGACCTGCGCAGCCGTCGCGCGACCGCTTCGGGCGTGCGACGGAGTGGATCGCACGCAACATGGGAACGCCGTTCTTCCTCGTCGCGTTGACGCTCTTCTGCGTCGCGTGGATCGCGTGGAACACACTCGCGCCCGTCGACGCGCGGTTCGACTCCGCTGCGAACGGCTTCACGGCACTGACGCTCATGCTCTCGCTCCAGGCGTCGTATGCCGCACCCCTGATCCTCCTCGCGCAGAACCGCCAGGACGACCGGGACCGCGTGCAGATCGAACAGGACCGCCAGCGGGCAGAGCGGAACCTCGCCGACACCGAGTACCTCGCCCGCGAGATCGTGGCGCTGCGCATGGCGGTCTCGGACTTCCAGAACGAGGTCGTGACGCGCGACGCGCTGCGCGCCGAGCTGAAGAGTCTTCTCGAGCGCCTCGACGGCGAAGAACCGCGCCGATGACATCCGACGTGTCCGCCTCCGTACGCAGCGCCGTCGGAGCCGTGATCGACCCGGAACTGCGCCGGTCTCTCGCCGACCTCGAGATGGTGCGCGAGATCGACGTGCGCGACGGCGTCGCACAGGTTGGGGTGGCTTTGACAATCGTCGGCTGCCCCGCCTCGGACAGGATCGAACGGGAAGTGCGCGATGCTGCGGCATCCGTTCCCGGAGTCGAGACCGTCGAGGTGCGACTGGGCGTCATGACCCCCGACGAGCGCGCGGCCCTGACTGAACGCCTGCGCGGTGGTCGCCCCGCACGCACGATGCCGTTCGGGCCAGGCAGCCTGACGCGGGTCATCGCCGTGACGAGCGGCAAGGGCGGCGTCGGCAAGTCGACCGTCACCGCCAATCTCGCTGTGGCCATCGCCGCGCAGGGCGCGTCGGTGGGTCTCGTGGATGCCGATGTCCACGGCTTCTCGATCCCGGGTCTCCTCGGACTCGTCGGCGCGGACGGATCGGTGCCCGCACCCACCCGCATCGACGACCTCATGCTTCCTCCCGTCGCCCACGGGGTGAAGGTCATCTCGATCGGGATGTTCCTCCGCCGTGGTCGTGACGACGAGCCGCTCGGCGCCGTCGCATGGCGTGGGCCGATGCTCCACCGCACGGTGCAGCAGTTCCTCACCGACGTCTACTTCGGTGACCTCGACATCCTGCTTCTCGACATGCCGCCCGGGACGGGCGACATCGCGATCTCCGTGGGCCAACTCCTTCCGAACGCGGAAGTCGTCGTCGTCACGACACCGCAGTCCGCCGCGTCGGATGTCGCGGTGCGCAGCGGCCTCGTGGCCCGTCAGACAGGTCAGCGGGTCGTCGGAGTCGTGGAGAACATGGCGGCTCTCACGCTTCCCGACGGATCCCGGCTCGCGCTGTTCGGCGAGGGCGGTGGCGCACAGGTGGCGTCCGCACTCTCGACGGCGGCCGAGGAGGTTCCGCTTCTCGCATCGATCCCCCTCAGCACGACGCTGCGCGAGCGATCGGATGCCGGTACCCCTGTCGTCATCACGGACCCCACCGATCCCGCAGCGACCTCTATCGCGCAGCTCGCCGCAGCCCTCATGGCCATGCCCCGCGGCCTCCAGGGCAGGAGCCTCCCCTTCCGGAACGCCTGAGGAGCCCGGCATCCCCCCGCCGAGAAGACCCGAACGGTCCGATCTCGGGCCGAAAGCCGACGATTCGGGTCTTCTCGGCGGCTGGAGCTCGGGTTCCGGCGGACGCGCGTCCCCGCGCTAGGTCGCCTCGTTGTCGTAGGGGGGCACGTCGCCCGCGCGGAACGAGGGCGGAGTCGGCGTGAGAGGGGGTGGGACGACCTTCTGGCTCGCCGGGGCGATGGCCGCAACGGGGGCATCGTCGAGGAGAGCCTCGCGGATGATGCGACGCGGGTCGTACTGGCGCGGGTCGAGGGTCTTCCAGTCGACGTCGCTGAAATCATCACCCATTTCATCCTTGACCCGCGTGCGAGCGTTGGATACCCAATCACGGGCGCGCTTCGTGAAGGTCGCGAGGTTCTCGGCATACCGTGGCAGCCGCTCGGGTCCGATGACGAAGGCCGCGATGAGACCGATCAGCAGGAGCTTCTCGATCGTGAGGCCGAAGAACATGAGATCAGGTTACCGCCGCGCCTGGCCGTCGCGCGCGACGCGTCGCCGTAGGCTGTGCACGGAGGCATCACGATGGGCGAATACGACGCGAATCAACGATTCGCAGCTGAAGCGACGATCGAGCCCGAGCACATCGCTCGCGCTCGCCAGCACGCGCTCGAGATCGGCGCGGCGCCCGTCAGCTCCCCTGTCGGCGCGCAGTGTGCCGTCATCGCCGCCGCCTCGCGAGCCCTCAACATCGTCGAGATCGGGACGGGCGCCGGCGTCTCGGGGCTGTGGCTCCTCCACGGGTCGCCGCGCGCGACGCTCACGACGATCGACAACGAGCCCGAGCACTTGGGCGTCGCGCGTCGAGCATTCGGCGACGCGAAGATCCCCGCCGCGCGCGCACGATTCATCACGGGCCGGGCATCCGATGTCCTGCCGCGTATGAACGAGGCCTCCTACGACATCGTGCTGGTCGACGCTGACCCCGAAGGCGTCATCGAATACGTCGAGCACGGCCTGCGACTCGTCCGCGCAGGCGGAACCGTGCTCGTGCCACGCGTTCTGGGGGGCGGCGCGGTTGCCGATCCCGTGCGCCGTGATCCCGTCACGAGCGCCTACCGCTCCCTCATCCAGGAGACCCAGTCGTCTCCCGCCGTCATCGGGGCTCTGTCGATCGTCGGCGAAGGACTGCTGCAACTGACGACGATCGCCACCGACTGACCGACCGGGTCACGCAGAACGACCGGTCCGAAGACCGGTCGTTCTGCGTGTGACGTTACGCTGCTCCGACGACTCCACCCAGGACGTCGTAGAGTTCCTTGGCCTCAGCGTCGTTCACAGAGACGACGAGGCGTCCTCCTCCTTCGAGCGGCACGCGCACGATGATGAGGCGACCCTCCTTAACGGCCTCCATCGGCCCGTCTCCGGTTCTCGGCTTCATGGCTGCCATAACGGCTCCTTTTCGTGAGGTCTGCCCGTCGAGTTTACCGAACCCGCCGCACACCGGCTGCTCGGTCGACGGAGACGGGCCTCACGGGATCTGCCAATAGGTGTTTGCAAGCGCATACATGTTGTAGATCCACCACCACTGGCCGAGAAGACACAGCGCCAGGAATCCGCCGCGCCACCAGCGAGATCGCGGCACCGCAGCGGCTCCGAAGAGGGGGCTCAGGGGAACGAGGAGCCGGAAGATGCTCGACTGGGGGAAGAAGACGAGGAGCAGATACACGACGTAACTCGCCGACCACAGGCGGATGTCGACGCCGAGTCGACGGACATGCGGCTCGAAGACGAGGAGCGCCGCGAGTCCGATCACGAGGATGCCGAGGGCGACGTAGCCGACGACAGGTCCGAACCCCCACGTCGTGAACCAGAACGCCGCGGCGTGGATGAACCCGTCGAACGGAATGAACGACGACTCCGCGTCACCGATCCAGCTGCGCCGCCACGCGAGTTCGGTCGCGAGGTACGCTCCCGGGTCTCCCGTCACGAAGGCTGCGAAGACCTGCCATGAGAAGCCGACCACGACAGCGAGCAGACCGAGGAAGACGATGTGGAGGATGTGCGACACGGGGAGGGGTTCGCGTCGCCGCGTGAACCAGCGATGGATGCCGTGCAGCGCGAGGAAGAGTGCGAACGCGAGGATGCCGGGTCGTGTGTATCCCATGAGCGGAATGAGCAGGTACAACCACGCGTACCGCCGCCGTTCGACCGCCCACAGCGCCAGGAAGAGCCAGAGGAGGAAGAGAGTCTCTGCGTAGGCGACCTGGAAGAGGGCGGCAAGCGGACCCGAGGCGAAGAAGAGCGTCGCCCACATCGCCGCGCTCGCCCCGATTCGACTCTTGAGGAGGGCATGGAGGGCGAGACACGCGAGGTATCCCGAGACGAGGGAGATCACGAGGGCGCCGACGGCCCAGGAACCGAATGGCAGACCGAGCGCCTGGGCGAGCATCGGGTAGACGGGCATGAAGGCCCACTGGTTCTCGGCGACCTGTCGCGCCTCGGTGAGGGGAAGAACGCTGGGGTAGCCGTTGACGGCGACCATCCAGTACCACTGCGCGTCCCAGCCCATCGCGAAGGTGCCGACGGTGGCATCCGGACCGTAGCGCGAAGCGGGGCCCGAGAATTCGGCCGCGATGAAGAAGAAGCCCGTCGTGACGAGCCGCGAGAGAACGTACAGCAGGCCGATGCGCACCGCGATGGGCGCTCGCGCCCACGCGGTCGCCGGGGCCTCCCGCTCGGTGTCGTCGTGCGGCGGCGTCAGCTGAGCCACGCGCGCAGTCCGCGTTCGACCTCGATGATCTGCGCGAGCGGCACACGCTCTTCGTCGTGGTGCGCGAGGTGCGGGTCACCCGGACCGTAGTTGACCGCGGGAACACCCATCGCGGAGAAACGCGCGACGTCCGTCCAGCCGTACTTGGGCCGCGGCTCGGCACCCACGGCGGCGACGAACTCCTGCGCGAGGGGAGCGTCGAGCCCCGGGCGCGCGCCGATGGCGAGATCGACGACATCGACGTCGAATCCGGCGAAGACGTCACGCACGTGTCGTTCGGCCTCATCGGCGTCGCGACTGGGGGCGAATCGGTAGTTGACCTCGATCTCGCAGAGGTCGGGGATGACGTTGCCGGCGATTCCTCCCCCGACCCGCACGGCGTTGAGTCCTTCGCGGTAGAGCAGCCCCTCCACCTCGATCTCGCGCGGACGATACTCCGACAGTCGTGCGAGCACGGGGGCGGCCTTGTGGATCGCGTTCTCGCCGATCCACGAGCGCGCGCTGTGCGCGCGGACTCCGCGCGTGCGCACGATCGCGCGGAGGTTGCCGTTGCATCCGCCCTCGACCTGACCATTGGAGGGCTCGCCGAGAATGGCGAAGTCCGCAGCGAAGAGATCGGGCCGGGATGCCGCGAGCCGCGTGAGCCCATTGAGGTCGGCGTCGACCTCCTCGTGGTCGTACCACATCCAGGTGATGTCCGCCCGCGGGGTGACGAGGTCGTGAGCGAGCTTGAGCTGCACGGCGACCCCCGCCTTCATGTCGACCGTTCCCCGACCCCACAGGTACGGCTCGCCGTCGATCTCGATGTCGCGCGTCGGCAGGTTCGCGTTGAGAGGGACGGTGTCGATGTGCCCGGCGATCGCGACGCGCTGATCGCGCCCGAGGTTCGTCCGCGCGACGATCGTGTCGCCGTCGCGGTAGACCTCGAGGTGCGGGAGGGCGAGTACCGCCTCGTGGATGGCATCCGCGAGCACCGTCTCGTCATCGGAGACGCTGGGGATGTCGCAGATCGCGCGCGTGAGATCGATCGAAGTCGCGGTGAGGTCGAGCGCCGGCATCCTCCGAGTCTAACGACGCCGCGAATCCCGCTAGCGTGGAAGCCATGAGCGACGACGGGTGGATCTGGGGCGCAGGCCTTGCGACGACGGCGGACAACGGCACGGTGCTGGACACGTGGTATCCGTCTCCCGCACACGGTCGGATTCCGCTCGGGTTCGACCCCGCCATCGCGCCCGCGGATCTCGACCGCCTCGCCGTCCGCGACGAGCGCCGTGGCGTTTCGTCCGACGTCGTCGCGATCGAGATCGAGCTCGCGGCACCGCCCGTCTCGACGAGCGATGCGTACCTGCGCCTGCACGCACTGTCCCACCGCCTCGTGAAGCCCAACGACGTGAACCTCGACGGCATCTTCGGGCATCTTCCGAACGTCGCGTGGACGAATGCGGGGCCCGTGCATCCCGACGATCTCACGCGACTCCGCCCCCTCCTCCAGCGCGACGGCATCCAGGTGCAGGGGCTCGACAAGTTTCCGCGTCTCCTCGACTACGTCACTCCCCCGGGTGTCCGCATCGCCGATGCGTCGCGCGTACGCCTGGGTGCGTACCTGTCGCCGGGGACGACCGTCATGCACGAGGGATTCGTCAACTTCAACGCGGGAACGCTCGGTGCTTCCATGGTGGAAGGCCGCGTCTCGCAGGGCGTCGTCGTCGGCGACGGCAGCGACATCGGCGGCGGCGCATCGATCATGGGCACGCTGTCGGGCGGCGGAACGCACAAGGTGTCGATCGGCGCACGAACGCTCCTCGGGGCGAACGCGGGCATCGGCATCTCGCTCGGCGACGACTGCATCGTCGAAGCCGGCCTCTACGTGACCGCCGGCACGAAGATCGTGCTCGTCGACGAGGCGCCTCGGCCCGACGGCTCGCGCGCAACCGTCAAGGGTGCGGAGCTCTCCGGCCACGACGGCATCCTCTTCCGTCGCAATTCGCTCACGGGTGCCGTCGAGGCGACCCGCCGCGCGGGAGTCGGCGTCACGCTGAACGAGGCCCTCCACGCGTAGGCTCTGCGCATGACGCACCGTCTGGCGAAGAACACCTACGAAACCGAACTCCGCCGGCTGCAAGCGCAGCTCGTCGATATGCAGGCGTGGGTGCAGGCGAGCGGTGCACGCATCATCGTGCTCTTCGAGGGGCGGGATGCCGCGGGCAAGGGCTCCACGATCAAGCGCGTCTCGGAGTATCTCAATCCCCGCGTGACGCGTGTGGTGGCCCTCCCCACGCCGACGGAGCGCGAACGGTCCGAGTGGTACTTCCAGCGCTACGTCGCGCATCTTCCCGCCGCTGGGGAGATCGTCCTGATGGACCGGTCCTGGTACAACCGTGCCGGCGTCGAGCATGTCATGGGCTACTGCACGAACGCGCAATACCACCGGTTCCTGCACCAGGCACCCATCTTCGAGCGGATGCTCGTCGAGGAGGGCATCCTGTTGCTCAAGTACTGGTTCAGCGTCTCGGACGTCGAGCAGGAGAAGCGCTTCCGTTCACGGAACGACGACCCGATGCGGCGCTGGAAGCTCAGCCCCAACGATGTGCTCTCCATCACGAAGTGGGAGGACTACTCTCGCGCGAAGGACACGATGTTCGTCCACACCGATATTCCGGAAGCGCCCTGGTTCGAAGTCGACAACGAGGACAAGCGCCGCGGACGGATCAACATGATCGCCCATCTGCTGTCGCAGATCCCGTACGAGGTCATTGAACGACCCGAGATCGAGATCCCACCACGTCCGGAGTCCCGTGGCTACGAGCGGCCGCCGCACGACGACAGCAAGATCGTCCCCGACTACGCGGCGACGCTCTAGGAATCGCTCAGCCGAGTCCGGGGTACTGACGCTCCGGCGCCCCTACGTAGAGCTGCTGGGGCCGGCCGATCTTGGTCTGCGGATCGTTGATCGCCTCGCGCCACTGCGCGAGCCAGCCCGGCAGACGGCCGATCGCGAAGAGCACCGTGAACATGCGCGTCGGGAAGCCCATCGCCTTGTAGATGACGCCGGTGTAGAAGTCGACGTTCGGGTAGAGCCGACGCTCCTTGAAGTAGTCGTCGTTCAGCGCGATGTCTTCGAGTTCCTTCGCGAGGTCGAGGAGCGGATCGTGCACTCCCAGCTCACGCAGCACCTCATCGGCGGATTCCTTCACGAGCTTGGCGCGCGGGTCGTAGTTCTTGTAGACCCGGTGTCCGAAGCCCATGAGCTTGACGCCGTCCTCTTTGTTCTTCACCCGCTCGACGAAACGCTGAACGCTCTCGCCGGAATCGCGAATGCGGGCGAGCATGTCGAGGACCGCTTCGTTCGCACCGCCGTGCAGCGGACCATAGAGCGCGTTGATGCCGGCCGAAATCGAGGAGAACTGGTTGGCTCCCGTCGATCCAACGAGGCGCACGGTCGAGGTCGATGCATTCTGCTCGTGGTCCTCGTGGAGGATGAGCAGGCGCTCGAGCGCACGCGACATGACGGGATTGACCTCGTAGATCTCGCTCAGGACGCCGAAGTTGAGCTTGAGGAAGTTGTCGACGAAGCTCAGCGAGTTGTCGGGATAGAGGAAGGCCTGGCCGATGCTCTTCTTGTGCGCGTACGCCGCGATGACGGGCATCTTCGCGAGCATCCGGATCGTGTTGAGCTCGACATGCTCGGGGTTGTGGGGATCCGATTCGCGCTCGTAATACGTCGAGAGAGCCGACACCGCCGACGACAGGACCGACATCGGGTGCGCTGTGTGGGGCAGCGCCGAGAAGAATCGCTTGAGGTCTTCGTGGAGCAGAGTGTGGTGACGGATCCGGTCGTCGAACGCGGCCAGCTCGTCGGCGCTCGGAAGCTCGCCGTAGATGAGCAGCCACGCGACCTCGAGGTACGTGCTGTTCTGAGCCAGCTGCTCGATCGGGTATCCGCGGTAGCGAAGGATGCCCTGGTCGCCGTCGATATAGGTGATCTCGGACTTCGTGGCCGCCGTGTTCACGAAACCATAGTCGAGCGCGGTGTGGCCCGTCTGCCGCGTGAGGGTCGAGACATCGATGCTCGGGAGGCCGTCCGTGCCCCGGAGAACCGGCAGCTCCGCCGTCCGGTCTCCGACCGTGAGGGTGGCCTTCTCCTGCTGGGGGTTTGCGTCGCTCACGCCGCCTCCTCGCGATTCTGTGGTCGTGCGGGGGTGTCGTCCGGATACCCACCGCAGACGTCGCGGGGTCCGGCGCGGAGCTCCGGGTGCAGAGCGACCGCCTGAATACAGCCTATCGGGCCAGGACCACACCGTCGGACACCACCAAAGCTCAGCCGAATCCGATGGAGGGAATCTCACACGGACGAGACCGCGCTCGGAGTTCCCGCCGGGTCCTCGGCCGCCGACAGACGTCGCGCGGCCGCGTCGATGCGCTCGTCGCTCGCCGTCAGTGACAGGCGGACGTGCTGTGGATAATGCTCACCGTAGAAGTGACCAGGACCGGCGAGAATGCCGAGATCGGCGAGACGTCCGAGACTCTCCCACGCATCACGCCCCTCCGTAGCCCACAGATAGAGCCCCGCTTCGCTGCGATCGATTCGGAAGCCTGCCGCCTCCAGCGCGGGCTTCAGGCGCGCGCGGCGAGCCCGGTAGCGCTCCTTCTGCGCTCGGACGTGAAGATCATCGCCGAGAGCCGCGGTCATCGCGCGCTGGACGGGCGCGGGGAGCATGAGCCCCAGGTGCTTGCGCGCTGTCAGCAGGCGCGCCACGATGTCGGCCTCGCCCGCGAGGAAGGCGGCGCGGTAGCCCGCCAGGTTGGACTGCTTGCTGAGCGAGTAGACCGAGAGAAGCCCGCGGAGGTCGCCGCCTGTCACCCGCGGATCGAGGACCGACGGAATCGGCTCCCCGTCCCACGGAGCGTCCCAGCCGAGTTCTGCGTAGCACTCGTCCGACGCGAGCACGGCACCGAGCTCGCGCGCGCGATCGACGCGTCGTCGGAGCGCCTCGACATCCCACACCCGCCCGTCGGGATTCCCCGGAGAGTTGATCCAGACGAGACGTGTGCCGTCCGGCCACTCTGCGGGATCGTCGGATGCCACGGCAGTCGCACCCACGAGTCGAGCGCCGACCTCGTACGTCGGATAGGCGGCCTTCGGGTGCACGACGACGTCACCGCCGCCGAGCCCCATGAGGAGCGGAAGGAGCGCGACGAGCTCTTTCGAACCGACCGTGGGGAGGACGTTCTCAGGACTCAGCCCGGGGACGCCCCGCCGGCGGGCGTACCAGTCCGTGATGGCGGCGCGCAGCGCGGGGGTTCCCATCGTCTGCGGATACGCGTGCGCGTCGGTCGCATCCGCCAGGGCCGCTGCCACAACGGAGGGCGTCGCATCGACGGGAGACCCGATCGAAAGGTCGACGACGCCGTCAGGATGCCGAGCAGCACGCTCCGCGTAGGGCGCGACGGCGTCCCAGGGGTAGTCGGCGAGGTCGGAGACCCCCACGATCAGTGTTCCTGGGGCGGGAGGACGGCGATGACCGGGTGGTCCTTGTGGATGACGCCGACCTTGGCCGCGCCGCCGGGAGATCCGATGTCGTCGAAGAACTCGACGTTCGCCTTGTAGTAGTCCTGCCACTCTTCCGGCAGATCATCTTCGTAGTAGATCGCCTCAACAGGGCAGACGGGTTCGCAGGCTCCGCAGTCCACGCATTCGTCGGGATGGATGTAGAGGCTGCGCTCGCCTTCGTAGATGCAGTCGACCGGGCACTCGTCGATGCAGGCGCGGTCTTTGACATCCACGCAGGGAAGGGCGATCACGTATGTCACGTCGACAAGTCTAGTTCGCCTCGGCGGCGTCCTCTCCGCGAAGCGCGCCGTCGCGTTGCGCTCGCACGGGCGAAAGAGACGGCCACGCCACGACGAGGCCCACGAGCAGCGGGATCGCGAGCGTCCAGACGATTCCCAGCCCGGTGTCGGGGACGACGACCGATCCGCCCGGGCCGCGCCCCGAGAACACGAGAGTCGCCAGCACCATGCCGAGTCCCGTCGCGAGGGCCGCCCACCGATCAGACGTCAGGAGGCGCACGGCGACGACGAGCGCGCCGCATCCGACGATCCCGAGAGCGAGGCCCACCGGGAGACCTGCGAGCGTGAAGCCGTGGGCGATCGTTCCTGCCACGCCGTAGACGAGTCCTACGAGGAAGGCGACGATCCACGTGCCGACACGTGTCCAGGAGAGAGCCACCGCGCCAGCCTACGTCAGGCCGCCCATCCCCAGAGTCGCAGGAGAGCGGCCACGATGGCCGCCGCCATGACGACGACGAGGAAGGGCGCACGAAGGAGGAGAAGACCCGCGGCGACGAGGACGGCGGGCACGCGCGCGTCCACGACGATGCTCTGTCCCGCACCCAGTGCTTGCACGGCGACGAGCGCCGCGAGGAGCGCGACCGTCAGGAGGTCGGCGATGCGCGACGGTCGCGGAGCGTCGAGCCAATGGCTGGGGATGAGGTATCCGAAGGTCTTCAGGGCGACGCAGATGATCGAGGCGACGAGGACCGCGTTCCAGAGGGTCACGGGAGCCCCTCCCGCTCGGGCACATCATCGGGTTCCCCCGCCTCCGCGGCGGACGTTCCCCCCAGCCAGTTGAACCAGCCGACGACGACGGCGACGAGCGCCGCCACGAGGACGGGAATGCCGGGCATGAGCACAGGGGTCAGAAGCGTCGCGACGAGCGCCGCCGCGATACCCACGACGATGGGCTGGCGCCGCCGGAGACGCGGCCACAGGAGGGCGAGGAAGGCGGCGGCAGCCGCGGCATCAAGCCCATATGCTTTGGGATCGCCCAGGACGTCTCCGGCGAGGGCGCCCGCGAGTGTCGACAGGTTCCATCCGACGTAGATGCCGACGCCGGTGACCCAGAATCCGAGCGTGCGTGCGCGCGGAGTGCGCTGGGCGAGCGCGACGGCCGTCGACTCATCGATCGTGAAGTGCGCTGCCGCGGCACGTTTCACGGCGCCCCGCCCGATGATGGGAGACATGCTCATGCCGTAGGCGATGTTGCGGATCCCGAGGAGGGATGCCGACGCGATCGCGGCCGGCGCCGCCGCCACTCCCCCGGCGCCGATGACGCCGATGAAGGCGAACTGCGATCCGCCCGTGAACATCAGGAGGCTGAGGACGCACGTCTGCCACACGTCGAAGCCGGAGACGACCGCGAGGGCTCCGAACGAGACGCCGTACGCGCTCGTCGCGAGAGCCACGCCGAGCGCCTCCCGCACGGCCCGGCGCGACTCCCCCGGTGCGTGCGCATCGTCGAAGATCGGTTCCGGACTCACTCCATCGAGCCTAGCGACCGCGGCAGAGCGGACCCCCGGTCCACTCTGCCGTTCGCGGACCGAATCCTGCCTCAGACGTTGGCGTCCTGGCGCTTGAGACGTGCCGTCGCGCGGGCACGCTCGGTCGCGTCGAGGTTCACCTTGCGGATGCGGACGATCTCGGGCGTGACCTCGACGCATTCGTCGTCGCGCGCGAACTCGAGGCTCTCCTCGAGCGAGAGCTGTCGCGGGGGCGTCATCGACTCGAACGAGTCCGACGTCGAAGAGCGCATGTTGGTGAGCTTCTTCTCTTTCGTGATGTTGACGTCCATGTCGTCGGCGCGCGAGTTCTCGCCGATGACCATGCCCTCGTAGACCTCCTGCGTCGGCTGCACGAAGAACGACATGCGTTCCTGCAGCGCGATGATCGCGAACGGGGTGACGACACCCGAACGGTCCGCGACGATCGAGCCGTTCTGACGCGTCACGATCTGCCCCGCCCACGGCTCGTAGCCGTGGGAGATCGCGTTCGCGATGCCCGTGCCGCGGGTCGTCGTGAGGAACTCGGTGCGGAATCCGATGAGACCGCGCGACGGGACGATGAACTCCATCCGCACCCATCCCGTTCCGTGGTTCGTCATGTTGTCCATGCGTCCCTTGCGGGCGGCGAGAAGCTGCGTGATCGCTCCGAGGTACTCCTCGGGGGCATCGATCGTCAGGTGCTCGAACGGCTCCTCGATCTTGCCGTCGGGTCCCTTGCGGGTCACGACCTGGGGCTTTCCGACCGTGAGCTCGAAACCTTCGCGACGCATGTTCTCGACGAGGATCGCCAAGGCGAGCTCGCCACGACCCTGGACCTCCCACGCGTCGGGCCGACCGATGTCGACGACCTTGAGCGAGACGTTGCCGATGAGCTCGCGATCGAGGCGGTCCTTGACCATGCGCGCCGTGAGCTTGTGGCCCTTGACCTTGCCCGCGAGCGGGCTCGTGTTCGTGCCGATCGTCATCGAGATCGCCGGGTCGTCGACGTGGATCTGCGGCAGCGGGCGCACGTCTTCGGGGTCGGCGATCGTCTCACCGATCGTGATGTCCTCGAAGCCCGCGATCGCGACGATGTCACCGGGGCCGGCGCTCTCGGCCGGGTACCGGTCGAGGGCACGCGTCTTGAGCAGCTCCGTGATGCGGGCGTTGCTCGTCGTGCCGTCGTGGCGGACCCAGGCGACCGTCTGACCCTTCTTGAGCGTGCCGTTGAAGACGCGAAGGAGCGCGAGGCGACCGAGGAAGGGGCTCGAGTCGAGGTTCGTGACCCACGCCTGGAGCGGGGCCTCATCGTCATAGGACGGCGCGGGGACGTGCTGGAGGATCGCTTCGAACAGCGGCTCAAGATCGGCGTTGTCGGGAAGCTCGCCGTTGCCGGGACGCGTGCGGGACGCCGCACCGGCACGGCCGGACGCGTAGACGACGGGGACGTCGAGCAGCGCGTCGACGTCGAGGTCGGGCACGTCGTCCTGGAGGTCGGATGCGAGCCCCAGGAGGAGATCGTGCGCTTCCTCCTCGACCTCGGCGATGCGCGCGTCGGGACGGTCGGTCTTGTTGACGAGCAGGATGACGGGGAGCTTCGCCTCGAGCGCCTTGCGGAGCACGAAGCGCGTCTGCGGCAGCGGGCCCTCACTGGCATCCACGAGCAGCACGACACCGTCGACCATGGACAGGCCGCGCTCGACCTCACCGCCGAAGTCGGCGTGACCGGGGGTGTCGATGACGTTGATCGTGACGGGAACATCGGAGTGGATGCCGCTGTAGGTGATCGCCGTGTTCTTCGCGAGGATCGTGATGCCCTTTTCGCGCTCGAGATCGTTCGAGTCCATCGCGCGCTCTTCCATGTGCTCGTGCGAGCCGAAGGAGCCGGTCTGACGGAGCATGGCGTCGACGAGCGTCGTCTTGCCGTGGTCGACGTGGGCGACGATCGCCACGTTGCGGAGGTCCGGACGGAGGGCGCGCGCCATAAAAGGGTCCTTGCGAGTGTGATGAGAAGAGAGAGGCGGACCCTGAGCAGAATCGAAGGGTCCGACACCCCAGCCTAACGCAGGGACCCGTGAGCAGCCTGAACCGCCGGGTTGCGGCATCCGGAAGAGATACCGCAACCCGGAGCGATAGAGGTGTTGGACCTACTTCTGGGATGCCAACAGGGCAGCGCGCGCCTGACGACGCTGGCGCTGCTCGGCCGGATCGGGAACCGGGACGGCTGCGATGAGGCGCTGCGTGTACGGGTCCTGCGGATTGCGCAGGATCTGGTCCTTCGTCCCCTGCTCCACGATCCGCCCATGCTGCATGACGGCGATCCGGTCGGCGAGGAGGTCGACGACGGCGAGGTCGTGCGTCACGAACAGCGTCGCGAACTGCTTCTCCTTCTGGATCTGCTGGAGGAGCTCGAGCACGCGCGCCTGCACGGAGACGTCGAGCGCGCTGGTCGGCTCGTCCGCCACGAGCACCGTCGGATCGAGCGCGAGGGCGCGCGCGATGCCGATGCGCTGCCGCTGGCCACCCGAGAGCTCGTGCGGGTAGCGGTTGCGGAAGTCGCGCGGAAGCTCCACCATGTCGAGAAGCTCCTCGACCCGCCCGGAGATCTCCTTCTTCGCGCGTCCCGCCAGGACGAGCGGTTCTCCGATCGACTCACCCACGGGCCAGCGCGGGTTGAGCGACGATCCAGGATCCTGGAAGACGATGCCGAGCTTCCGCCGGACCGCTCGAAGCTGCTTCGTGTCGACACCGACCATCTCCTGGCCCGCGACACGGAGCTGTCCCTCCGCGATGGGGAGGAGGCCGACGACGGCACGCGCGATCGTCGTCTTTCCAGAGCCCGATTCGCCGACGAGGCCGAGGACCTCTCCCGGCTGGATCGTGAGCGACGCATCCGAGACGGCACGGAAAGCAGGAACCCGGCCGCGCTTGGGGTAATCGATGCTGAGTCGGTCGAGCACGAGCGCGGCAGTCGTGTCGTCGCGGACGCTCGCGACCTCTTCGCCCGCGGATCCGAGGCCGAGGTGCGGCACGGACGCCATGAGGGCGCGCGTGTAGGGGTGCTCGGCGTCGGCGAAGATCTTCTCGGCAGCGCCGTACTCGACGACGTCGCCGTCCTTCATGACCATGACGTCGTCGGCCATGTCGGCGACGACACCCATGTCATGCGTGATGAGGATGATCGCCGAGTCGAGCTTCTGGTGCAGGTTCCGCAGCAGATCGAGGATCTCCGCCTGGACCGTCACATCGAGGGCGGTCGTCGGCTCGTCGGCGATGAGGACACGGGGATCGAGCGCGATCGACTGCGCGATCATGGCACGCTGACGCTGGCCGCCGGAGAGCTGGTGGGGGTACGAGTTGTACGCCTTGGGCGGGTCGGGCATCTCGACGAGGCGGAGCATCTCGAGCGCGCGCTCCTTCGCTTGGCCCCGGGTCATGCCGGGGCGGTGCGTGAGGAGGACCTCGGAGATCTGGAAGCCGATCGTGTACACGGGGTTGAGCGCCGTCATCGGCTCCTGGAAGATCGCCGCGATGCCCTCGCCGCGCACCTGTCGCTGAACCTTGTCGGGTGCCCCGATGAGCTCTCGCCCCGCGAGGACCGCGCTCCCCTGCACTCGGGCGTTCTTCGGGAGGAGTCCCATGATCGCCATCGAGCTCGTGCTCTTTCCGGAGCCCGACTCACCGACGATCGCGAGGACCTTCCCGGCTTCGAGATTGTAGGTGACGTGCTTGGCCGCCGCGGCCCATGACCCGCCGACCCAGAACTCGACGCCGAGGTTCTTGACGGAGAGGACAGGACCGCCCTCAGGCTTCGGTGCTGCGTGGCGACGCGTGCGGCCGCTCTCATGGGTGCTCATCGGTCAGTCTCCCGTGTCAGGATGGGCGCATGCCCGAACCGGTCGTCTTTCGTCCCCGCGGCGGGCAGATCCTCGCGTGGATCGCGATCGCCTCGTGCGCTGCGGGTCTGGTCTTCATGGCCGTCACCGACGGCGTGGCGAGCCTCCTCGCATGGGCGTGGCCGCTCGTGCTCGCCGCGTGGCTCGCGTGGCTTCTCTACGTCCGCCCGTACGTGTCCGTGACCGAAGGCTTCGCCGAGATCGGCAATCCCTTCCGCACGCACCGAGTCCCCTGGGGAGACATCGATCGCGTCGACACCCGGTACGCGCTCACGATCCACACGCGCGACGGTCGACGCATCCGCGCGTGGGCGGCGCCGGCTCCGGGCGCACGTCGCGCCCTGTCCACCCGCCGGGAAGAGGTCGCGGGGACCCCCGGCGAGGGCGAGACGCGTCGCCCGTCGGATGCTGCGGGTACCGAGTCGGGAGACTCCGCGACGCTCGTGCTGCGGCACCTCGAGGAGTACCGGCGTGCGGCCGGCCCCGCGCTCGCGGGAGGAACGGCCACCACCCTCGGCGTGCTGCACATCGGAGTGACGGCCGTCCTGATTGCGGCCGCCGTCCTGAGCATCGCGCTGCTGCCTCACGGCTGACCGTCCTTCGACCCCGGCCCGCTGGCATCCGCATCGCCATCCGGCCCCGTGCCGGGCCGCTCGACGGGATCGACCCTCGGTTCGGGTTCGGGGAACCTGCTGAACCCGTCCATATAGACGTCGTCATCGTCGCTCGATGTCGGACCTTCGACCATCTGCACGGCCTGGACTGAGGGGATGGCGGCGATCGCGCGCGAAGCCTTGCGTCGGCTGACCTTGCCCTGCTGGCGTGGATCGAAGGCGTCGCGGAGCCCATCGCCGATGAAGTTGATGCATAGCGCGAGGATCACGATGAACAGACCCGGCCACCAGAAGAGCCACGGTCGCGTGCGGAACGCCTCGCGATACTCGCTGATGATCTGACCCAGTGAGACGTCCGGGTACGTGATTCCGAAGCCGAGGAAGCTGAGCGCCGCCTCGATCAGCACGGCGGCACTCATCAGGAGCGTCGTGTTGACGATGATGACGCCGACGGCGTTCGGAAGGATGTGCCGGAAGATGATCCGGGCATTGCTCGCGCCCGCGACGCGGGCGGCATCGACGAACTCGCGCTCGCGAAGAGCGAGGAAATCGCCGCGCACGAGTCGCGCAAGACCGGTCCAGCTCAGGATGCCGAGGAAGAGACCGAAGACGATCGCATTGCCACCGAAGAGCCGTCCGAGGATCGAGCCGATGACGATGATCGGGATGATGATGATGACGTCGGTGAAGCGCATGACGAGCGAGTCGACCCAGCCGCGGTAGAAACCGGAGAGGGATCCCAGGAGGACGCCGATCACGAGCGACACGATGCCGACGAGGAACATGACCGTCAGCGACTGCTGCGTTCCACGCATGACCTGGGCGAAGATGTCCTTGCCCAGCGTGTCTTGACCGAACGGGTGCTCGCCGAGGCTCAGCGGCCACAGCGACAGAGTCGGCGCTCCCCCGTTGACGACGGGGTACTGCGTGAACCAGTCGAGCGGCCACCAACCAGGAATGCGGAAGCCGTTGATCTGGAGCTCCCCGCCGGGACCGGCTTCGAGCGTTCCTGTCCCGCCGATAACGGTGCCGACGGAGGTGAAGGCCAGCAGGATGACGAGGACGAGGACGACGAGGGCTGCCATGGCGCCGCCATGACGGAAGAATCGTCGGCGGACGAGGGCGCCCTGGCTGAGGCCTGCGACGGCCTTCTGCTCGATGGACTGTTCGCTCCCGCGGTCCTGCGGGGCTCCGGTAGGAATCGTGGTCGACATGTCAGCTCACCCGGATCCGTGGGTCGAGTGCGGAGTACAAGAGGTCCGCGATGAGGTTGAAGATGACGGCGAGGACGCCGGTGACGACGAAGAAGCCCATCACGAGATTCACGTCGCCCGCGTTGAGACCGTCCACGAAGAGCGCGCCCATCCCCTTCCAGGCGAAGATCGTCTCGGTGATGACGGCACCGCCGATGAGAGCGCCGATGTCGAAGGCGATGATGGTCGCGATCGGGATGAGCGCATTCCGCATCGCGTGGCGGACGACGACGGTGCGCTCCGTGAGCCCCTTCGCACGAGCCGTGCGCACGTAGTCCTGGTTCATGACCTCGAGCAGGCTCGAGCGCGCGTACCGCGTGTAGGCGGCGATCGACACGACCGCCAGGGCGATGGTCGGGAGGATGAGGTGGGCGAATCCGTCGAGGATCTGGAACCACATGTCTCCGCGCAGACCAGGTGTACTCGATCCGATCGTCGCGATGACGCCCGACTGCGGAATGCGGTCGACATAGTCGGGGTAGACCAGCAGGACTCGGTCGACGACGACGACGAAGAACGTGATGAAGCTGACGACGGCCGCAGTCCTCGCCGCTTCCCGCTTGCCGTCGCCGCCCACGACCACGCCGACGAGAATGCCCAGTCCGATCGCGGCGATGCCGAGGAAGAACAGCATCCACCCGGTGGGGACGTAGAGGAAGAGGAACTGCAGCGGATACCAGAGGGCGCCCCAGATTCCAACGACGATGAGCGACGAGTAGAGGGCGCGCCGGTTCGCGAGGCCCGTCGACAGCGCGGTGATACCGATCGCCGCGCCGATGCCCGTGATGATGATGCCGGCAATGCCGATCTGAGGACGCGCGAACCATCCCGTGATGCCGAGGAACCAGAGAAGTCCGCCGGCGGCGATGAACGCGCCGCCGAACGTGATGAGGCGGCGCTTCCAGCTTCCGCCGAGGACGCTCATGAAGATGATGCCGGAGATGAGTCCCGTGAGCAGGATCGCCCAGACCGTGACTTCCGGATCGGACAGGAAGGCGTTGAGGCGGATGGCGCCGAACTCCTTGAGAAGAACGGCGACCCAGAAGATCGGGAGGGAGTAGACGACGAAGGTCAGGAAAGTGACCGTGTAGTCGAAGCCGCTGTACTGGCGGAGAGCCGTGAGGATGCCGATCGTGAGCCCGAAGATGATGGCGATGATCGTCGCGGCTGTCACGAGCTGGATGGTGGAGCCGGCGGCGTTGCCCACCGCGTCGGTGACTTGCTGGTTGCTTCGCGAGAAGGCGATGCCGAGGTCGCACTGCAGGATGACGCATTTCGCTGCCCCGCCGAGCCACGAGAAATACCGCACGATGGGCGGCAGATCGAGATTGAGCAGCTCGATCCGATTGGCGATCTGCTCCTCGCGGTTGGGCGAGTTGCTTGCGCGGAGCTCTCGCAGCGGATCGGCGGTGATCGCTGTGAGGTTGTAGACGATGAAGGATGCGACGAGGAGGACGAGGATCGTCGCACCCAGTCGTCGCAGGATGAAGGTCAGCACGTGAGCCCTCTCGGATATGGGGCCGAAGTCAGTCCGCGGCGTCCCTGTGGGGACTCGATCGGACTGCGCCCAAAACTACTACGCGGTCGGCGGAATCGTGCGTACGAAGCACCGCCGGACATGACTGTGGGTGCCGAGGGTTCGCCTCGGCACCCACAGTCATCGGTCGTGTCTGTCCGGGTGAACGGCAGGACCGCTCACCCGGACGACAGGATCACTCGCCGGCGTCGGCGGGGGCCCACTCCCAGAAGTTCCAGAAGTAGTCCGGGCTCAGCGGCATGATCTCCACACCGGTGACCTTGTCACTCGACACCAGGAGACCCGGGAACTGGAAGATCGGAAGCGTGACCGCGTCCGACCAGATTCCGGTCTCGGCCGTGACGAGCAGCTCGGTCTGCGTCGCCTCGTCTGCCGTCACGTTCAGTGTCGCGAGTGCGTCGGACACCTCTTCGTCGCAGTAGCCGTTGTAGTTTCCACCCTTGGCCATCGGGTCGTCGTAGCACGCGTAGATCTGGTCGGATCCACCGATGGCGGTCGAGGTCTGCGACCACGCGAACAGGGTCGCGTCGTGCGGGTTGATCGGCTCGGCCGACGGGTCGGTGAAGACCCAGTCGGGCTCTGCCTCGTCGACGAGTTGGAAGCCCGCGAGAGCAGCGGACGAGGCGATGAGCTCGTACTGCTGACCACGGCGGACGTTGCCCTCGGGGTACCAGAAGCCGACCTCGATGGGCGTCGTCACTCCGGCCTCCGCGAGAAGCGCCTTGGCACCCTCGATGTCGACCTCGGCGTACGCGTCCGAGCCGTTCGCCGCGACGAGTTCGTCGTAGCGCGCCGTGTCGGCCTGCGAAACGAGGTTCGTGTTGCGGACGGTCGCCTCGGGGTTGAGCGGCTTGATGATCTTGTCGACGATCTCTTCACGCGGCACCGTCATCAGGAACGCCTGGCGAACCTTGAGCGCCTTCTCTTCGTCTCCGCCGTAGGTGGCGGGGTCGAAGGGACCGCCGTTGTTGACCGTCAGGTCGATGTGCTCGTGCGACGCCTGGACGCCCGTCTGCACGTCGGCCGTGTCGATGCCGTTGGCCACCTCGAGGATGTCCGACGTCGGCTGGCCGGTCCAGATGTCGAGCTCGCCCGACTCCAGAGCCTGGAGGGCGGTCGTCGAGTCCGCGATCGTGCGGACCGTGATCTTCTCGAACTTCGGCGACGGACCCCACGTGTAGAGGGGGTTGTTCGCGATGGTGATGTACTGATCCTCGACGATGTCGTCAACGATGTACGGGCCGCTCGTCAGGGCAGCGGCGGGGCTGTCCGGGAGGGTGGTGTAGCCGTAGGCGTTGCTCCACGCGTCGCCGAGGGCAGCGAGCACCTCGGTGTCACCGTCGGTGATGGCGTCGACGACCTTCTGCTTCGCGTCCTCGGCGAATGCCTTGGCGGCGTCGCTGTAAGCGGTGAAGTCGCCTTCCTCGCCCGAGTCCTTCCACGTGTCGTACGCAGCCTGGACGTCGCTGTACTCGTCCGGGAAGGCGAGCGCGTACGTGCCGTGGGCCGAGACGCCGAGGGGGCTCACGAGCTCCCAGTCGACGTAGGGCTCGTCGTAGACGAGGGTGATCTTCTTGTCGTCGGTGGCCGGCGTCTCGGTGATGAGGTTGTAGCCGGTGGTCGCGGCAGGCGAGAACGCCTCGTCGACGTTGCCGGACATGGCTGCCCACTGGAGGAGCAGGTCGGCCTCGTCGATCGGGACACCATCGGACCACACGGCGTCGGCGGTGATCTCGTACTCGACGGTCAGCGGGTCATCGCTGGTCTTCTCGTAGGTGCCGAAGTCGGTGCGGTGGACATACTCCGGGGTGTTGTCGTAGTACCCGAAGCTGGTGTCCGTCATGTACTTGACGTTGCCGTTGGCCGTGTTGTTTCCGGCCGAGCTGTCGTCGTTGAAGTGGAAGAATCCCGAGTTGTACGCAACCGTGATCTCCGTGCCTTCGACGACTTCGGACTGGTATGGGTTGCCGCAGCCGGCGAGCACGAGTGCTCCTGCCGCCACGATGCCCACGCCCGCCGCAAGACGCGCGATCTTCACATTTCCTCCTGTGCAAGGGTGATGTGCCCGGCCTGAGACAGCACCGGACACGGATAGGGGAAACCATAAGCATGCTCGGGGAACTGGGCAAAACGTGTGGGGCAAACCGTTACAGATCCTTAACTCAGCGCGACGAGCTTGTGACATTCTGACAAGATGCGCGTGAATCCGGCCCTGGATCTGCCCCTCCTCGAGCGTGGAAGCGGATACGCCCGATCGCGCACACGCTGGGAGATCGGTCTCGTTCTCGCGGTGACCGTCGGACAGTCGGCGCTCTACTCCGTCCTGTCGCTCGTGCGCGCGCTCCTGCGCCCGACTCCGATCGGCGATCAGCAGACGCAGTTGAACCCGTCACGCGACAGCGCGGCGTTCTGGGACGTCCTCTACCAGCTCCTGTCGATCTTCTTCGGCCTCGCCCTCGTCGCCCTCGTCGTGTTCCTGCTCTGGGAACCCGGGGTGAGCGCCCTGCGCCGGATCGGGCTGGACTTCCGTCGCTTCGGAGGCGACGTGGGCCGCGGCATCCTGTTGGCAGCCCTCATCGGCGTTCCGGGGCTCGCCCTGTACGCGGCCGGCCGCGCCCTCGGCATCACGGTGCAGGTCCAGGCATCGCCGCTCGGCGCGGCGTGGTGGACGGTGCCGCTCCTCGTGCTCGCCGCTCTTCGCGCGGGCCTCACGGAGGAGGTCATCTTCGTCGGGTACCTCTTCGATCGCCTGCGTCGCCTCGGGTGGGGATGGTGGACGATCATCCTGTCCACCGCCGCGTTGCGTGCGGCCTACCACGCGTACCAGGGATTCGGTGCGATCGTCGGCAACTTCGCGATGGGCGTCGTGTTCGGCTGGTGCTACCGGCGCTGGGGCCGCGTCATGCCCCTCGTGATCGCCCACACCGTCATCGACATCGTCGCCTTCGTGGGCTACCCGCTCGCCGTGGCGCTGTGGCCGGGCCTCTTCGGGCCGGTCCCCACTCCGAGCGTCTCCCCGACACCGAGCGGCTCCCCCACGCCCTGACCCGCGCCCTGACGCGATCGTGGGGCCGCGCCGCCACGGCCGCGTCGCCGCTGTCCGCGGAACTCCCAGCCCGCGAGGCCCCTGTCCGCGAGACCCCTTGCCCGCGAGACCACTGTCCGCGAGACTGCATCCCCCGGCCGAGACTGCGGCCGGAACGTGCAGTGTCGGCCGGATGATGCAGTCTCGGCGTCGCGGGCGGCGCCGCGGCGAGGGTGCGACGCTGACTCCTCCACAGCCGGCTCTGTGGGGATGTCCTCCCCAGATTTCGGCGGGCCCGTCAGCGCGAAGGGAAGCGAGCGCGAGGATCTCCTGATGGCGACCATTCCCACCCTTGCGCGAGCACCGCTGGCCCTTCACCACGCGGCCGGACTGAGCCATCCGGTGCGCGGGGTCGCGCGAGGCGAGCTCATCCGAGTTCGCGAGGGCATCTATGCGGATGCCACGGAGTGGTCGGCGCTGCGCGGATGGGAACGCTATCTGGCGAGGGTCCACGCTGTTGCGATGCAGAGGCCCGATGCGGTGTTCTGCCTCGAGTCGGCCTGCGCGCTGCTCGGACTGCCGGTGTTCCGCGATCCGACGACCGTTCATGTCCTCGGTGGTCCGAACTCCACCGCGCGAGACGTCGCCGGTGTGCGAATGCACTCAGGGTCCGGTGACCGACATCTCATCGAGCTCGAGACCGTTGGCGTCACTTCGCCGGCGGACACTGCCGTGGACGTGGCGCGCCACCGGCATCCGGCGGTCGCACTTGCGGTCGCTGACGCTGCGCTCCGGACTGACCCGAGCCTGACGGCAGGCCTTCTCGCGGGCGTGAATGAGCTACGGGTGAGTAGTCGCGGCCGTGACCGCGCGCGCGATCCGCTGAGTTCGGCCGACGGCTCGGCGGAGTCGCCACTTGAATCGGTGAGCCGCATCGCCATCAGGTGGCTCGGGTTTCCAGCTCCCGAATTGCAGAAGGAGTTCTCACGGGGGCCGGAGGCGGATGATCGCGGCGACTTCTGGTGGCCGGACTGGTCGCTGCTCGGCGAGGCCGACGGCGACATCAAGTACGACGGTTCGTTCGGCGATCCCGCGCGGGCCTTGCGGGCACGCCGCGAGCGTGACATCCGTCTCGAAACCCATGTCCGCGCGGTGACCCACTGGGGCTGGCTCGAGGCGACGACTTTCGCGCCTCTCCGCAACCGCCTCCTCGCCCACGGGCTGCCGCTCGTCTCCCGCGAGGACACCGCCGCGCTCTTGTCGATGCGGCGCCTCCTGGGCCCACGCTGACCTCGCCCGGGTAGCCCTCCCCACCCCACCGGCGCTCGACACACCTCCTGCGCCGCGAGACTGCACCGCCACCCCGAGACAGCACCCTGCGACCGCAGTCTCGGCCGCGAGATGCAGTCTCGGCTGGGGATGCCACGGAGAGGTGCCGCGCGGGCGCGGGCGTCCGTCGCGTACAACGCCCTCGGAGCGAGACTGCACCGCCGCGCCGAGACAGCACCCTGCGACCGCAGTCTCGGCCGCGAGATGCAGTCTCGGCTGGGGATGCCACGGACAGGTGCCGCGCGGGCGCGGGCGTCCGTCGCGTACAACGCCCTCGACCGCGAGACTGCACCGCCGCGCCGAGACAGCACCCTGCGACCGCGGTCTCGGCCGCGAGATGCAGTCTCGGCGGCCCGAGCGCAGGCGCGGCGGGCGCGGAACGACAGGACGGTGACGGATGCCGCGGAACGGCACCCGTCACCGGGTCAGGCGAAGGCCTCGATGGGCGGGCAGGCGCACACGAGGTTGCGGTCGCCGTACGCCTGGTCGATGCGCCGCACGGGAGGCCAGTACTTCGTCCGGACGAGAGCGTGCACGGGGTACACAGCCGTCGATCGGGAATAGGGATGCTCCCACTCCCCCTCGATGACCGACGAGGCCGTGTGCGGCGCGTTGACGAGCGGGTTGTCGCCCTGGGGCCATTCGCCCGCCGCGACGGCATCCGCTTCGGCCTTGATCGCGATCATCGCCTCGATGAAGCGCTCGATCTCGCCGAGGTCCTCGGATTCGGTCGGCTCGACCATGAGCGTCCCCGCGACGGGGAACGACATCGTCGGAGCGTGGAACCCGTAGTCGATGAGGCGCTTCGCGACGTCGTCGACGGTCACACCCGTCGCCTCACGCAGGGGCCTCAGGTCGAGGATGCACTCGTGCGCGACGAGTCCGCCATCGCCCGTGTACAGCACGGGATAGTGATCGCGGAGCCGCGCGGCGATGTAGTTCGCCGACAGGACTGCTGCGGCTGTGGCATCCCGAAGCCCCCGCGAGCCCATCATCCGCACATACGCCCACGAGATCGGGAGGATCGAAGCCGAGCCGTACGGCGCTGCCGAGATCGGTCCTCCTTCGAACACGTATCCACCCGCGTGATCGGCGCGCTGGGCGAGCGGATGCGACGGCAGATACGGCGCGAGGTGGGCCTTCGCCGCGACGGGGCCCACGCCGGGACCCCCTCCGCCGTGCGGGATCGCGAACGTCTTGTGCAGGTTCAAGTGCGACACATCGCCGCCGAGGTCGCCGAAGCGCGCGTAGCCGAGGAGCGCGTTGAGGTTCGCTCCATCGACGTAGACCTGCCCGCCGGCGTCGTGGACGGCCTGCGTGATCTCGAGCACGTCGTGCTCGTACACACCGTGCGTCGACGGATACGTGATCATGAGCGCCGAGAGCTGATCGGCGTGTGCCGCGATCTTCGCGCGAAGGTCGGCGAGATCCACGTTCCCCGCCTCGTCGCACGCGACGACGACGACCTTCATGCCCGCCAGCACCGCCGATGCGGCGTTCGTGCCGTGGGCCGAGGACGGGATGAGGCACACGGTGCGCTCGGTGTCGCCGTTCGCGCGGTGATACCCGCGGATGGCCATGAGTCCCGCGAGCTCCCCCTGCGACCCGGCGTTCGGCTGGAGGGAGACGGCGTCATAGCCCGTCACCTCTGCGAGCCATGCCTCGAGCTGTTCCACCATCGCGAGATAGCCGCGCACGTCCGCCTCGGGTGCGAAAGGATGCATGCGAGAGAACTCCGGCCACGACACGGCGGCCATCTCGGTCGCGGCGTTGAGCTTCATCGTGCAGGAGCCGAGCGGGATCATGCCGCGGTCGAGGGCGTAGTCCCGATCGGCCAGCTGCTTGAGATAGCGCATCATGGCGGTCTCGGAATGGTGCGACGTGAAGACGGGATGTGTCAGGAACTCGTCGTCCCGCGCGAGACCCGCCGGAACAGCCGAGAGCGGCTCCGCGTCGTGGAACGGCAGCGCCCGCTCGCCCTGCTCACCCGCGCCGGCGAATTCGCCTTCGGGGAGCCCGAACGCCCACGCGACGGCGGCGAGATCATCGGCCGTCGTCGTCTCGTCGACCGACACGCCCACCGATGCGTCGTCGGCCCAGAACAACTGGTAGCCGCGTTCGCGTGCCCGGTCGACGATGCGGCGTGACGTCCCGGGAACGAAGACGCGCACCGTGTCGAAGAAGGAATCGGATGCCAGGGAGAACCCGTACGAGCGGAGCCTCGCGGCGAGCGCCTCCGCCTTCTTCGAGACGTCGGTCGCGATCGCTCGCAGCCCGTCGGGTCCGTGATAGACGGCGTACATGGCTGCCATGACGGCCAGGAGGACCTGTGCCGTGCAGATGTTGGACGTCGCCTTCTCACGACGGATGTGCTGCTCGCGCGTCTGCAGCGACAGGCGGTAGGCGGGGTGGCCCGCGGCATCCACCGACACGCCGACGAGCCGACCGGGAAGCTGACGCTCGAGGCCCGACCTGACCGCCATGTAACCGGCGTGCGGACCGCCGAAGCCGAGCGGCACACCGAAGCGCTGCGTCGTCCCGACCGCGACGTCCGCCCCGAGGGAGCCGGGCGAACGCAGGAGAGTGAGAGCGAGCAGATCGGCCGCTGCCACGGCGAGGCCGCCCGCCACATGCGCTGCGTCGAAGACCGCTGACGGGTCCCAGACCCTTCCGGACGCGCCCGGATACTGGACGAACACGCCGAAGAGGCCGTCGGGCAGGACCTCGCCCTGCGCGAAGTCGCGTTCGACCAGCTCGATCCCGAGTGCGCTCGCCCGCGCCTGCAGGAGTGCCTTCGTCTGCGGGAGCGCGTCGGCGTCGACGACGAAGACGTTCGAAACGGCCTTGGACGCGCGACGAGCGACGAGCATTCCCTCCACGACGGCGGTCGACTCATCGAGCATCGATGCGTTGGCGGTCGTGAGCCCCGTTAGGTCGGTGACCATCGTCTGGAAATTGATGAGCGCCTCGAGCCGACCCTGCGAGATCTCGGGCTGGTACGGCGTATAGGCGGTGTACCACGACGGGTTCTCGAGCACGTTCCTCGCGATGACGGACGGCGTGAAGGTGTCGTAGTAGCCGAGGCCGATCATGGGCCGCGCCGTGCGGTTCTGGGATGCGAGGGCACGGAGCTCTGCGAGTGCCTCCGCCTCGGTCGCGGCGGGCGGGATGTCGCTCGTCTCACGAGGTGCGGCATGGATGGACGACGGGACGGCGCGATCGAGGAGCGCATCGATCGAGTCGTAGCCGAGCGCGTCGAGCATCGTGCGCTGGGCTGCGGCATCCGTCCCGATGTGCCGCTCTGCGAAGGCGCCGGTCACTCGTCACCGCCCGTGAGTGCGAGGTAGGCGTCGCGGTCGAGCAGGTCGGCGACCGCCGCGGGGTCGACCGTGATCTTCACGAGCCACCCGTCGCCGTACGGATCGGAGTTCACGAGCGACGGGTCGTCGACGACGGCGTCGTTGACCTCGACGACGTCTCCCGTGAGAGGCGCGTAGAGTTCGCCGACCGACTTCGTGGACTCGATCTCGCCCACGATGCTGTGCGCGTCGATGGTCGCACCCACCTCGGGGAGCTCGACGAAGACGACATCACCGAGCTTGTCCGCTGCGTAGTCGGTGATCCCCACTGTGGCGATGTCGCCGTCGAGGGCGACCCACTCGTGCTCGGCGGTGTACTTGAGGCTGGTGAGATCGGTCATTTCGCGTTCCTCTTGTAGAAGGGCAGGGTCGAGACGGTCGCGGCGATGCGGGTGCCGCGCACGTCGATAGTCAGGGGGGTCTCCGCATCCGCGACGGATGCCGCGACATACGCCATCGCGATCGGGTGGCCGAGCGTCGGGCTCAAGGCGCCGGACGTGATCTCGCCGACGCGCGTGTCACCGGCGTAGACGGCGTAGCCTGCGCGTCCCGCACGCTTGCCGTCGGCGACGAGGCCGACGAGCACGGCGGCGTCTTCGGGCATTCCGCGTTCGAGAGCGGAGCGGCCCACGAAGTCGGCCTCCTTCGTCGCGAGCGGGATGACGCGGCCGAGGCCTGCCTGGGCGGGGACGACGTCGAGCGACAGCTCGTGGCCGTAGAGCGGCATACCGGCTTCGAGGCGGAGTGTGTCGCGCGAGGCGAGACCCGCGGGAACGAGCCCGAGGGGCTCACCGGCGTCGCGGAGCGCGTCCCAGAGCGCGCCTGCGTCGGCGGAGTCGACGCTCAGTTCGAACCCGTCCTCCCCCGTGTACCCGGTGCGACTGACGAGCACGGCGCCGTTGCGGAACCGCATACCCATCGCCGTGTAGTACGGGAGCGAGTCCAGCGTGTGTCCCATCGCGAGCGCGTCGTCGTGATCGAGTCCCGCCGTCGCCTCCAGGATCTCCTGAGCCCGCGGGCCCTGCACGGCGATGAGGGACGCGTCGAGCTCATCGATCTCGGCGTCGAAGCCGGCCCTGCGCTCCTCCAGCGCTGATCGGACGGCGTCGCGGTTTCCCGCATTCGCGACGACGAGCAGCTCGTCGGGAGCATTGCGCGTCACGATGAGGTCGTCGACGATCCCGCCCGTCGGCGCCAGGATCATCGTGTACTTCGCCTTCGAGAGCGCGAGCTTCGCCGGATCGAAGGCCAGGGCGTACGCGAGGAACGCGTCACGGTCCGGCCCGACGACGCGGAACTGCGCCATGTGCGAGATGTCGAAGAGACCCGCCGCCGTCCGCACGGCGTGGTGCTCAGCGAGATCCGAGGTGTAGCGCACGGGCATGGCCCATCCGCCGAAGTCGGTGAAGGATGCTCCGAGCGCTTCGTGGCGCTCGCGCAGAGGGGTGAAGCGCAGGTCGGTCATGAGTTCTCCCGTGGTCACGCGGGTGGCTGCCGGGGCGGCCGTGGAACTCCCCCTCTGTCATTGGCCTGAGAGTTTCACCACGGGGGCTTTCACCTTCGGCAGGGCTCACGTCGGAGTCCTTTTCCAGAGCGGCCGGGCGGGTGCGGTACGAGGACCTGAGAGATTGGCGGGGAGGCTTGCTCCTTCGGTGCCCGCTCCTGTCCGGAGTCGGGGCTCTCCCGCACACGTCATGCGGCCTGTCTTCAGTTACCCGGCCAGCATAGCGGCCTCATCCGGTGATGCAGGGACCGGATGAGACGGCTTGCGAGAGACCGGGTGCGGCGTCGGCGACGGGGCTGAGTTCCGCCATCGTCACGGCGTACCCGCGCGACGCGTCGCTCTCGGCTCGGGCGAAGACGACTCCGGCGACGGCGCCGTCCTCCGTCAGCAGCGGACCGCCCGAGTTTCCGGGGCGGACGCCGGCTTCGAGGGAGTAGATCTCGCGGGGATTCCAGGCGTCGTCGTAGATGTCGGGGACGGGCACGGAGCCCACCGACAGCACGGCCGCAGAGATCATCTCGAACGGTCCTCCGTACGGATAGCCCTGGATGGCCCCCGACGCCCCCGCAGAGAGGCTGAGCGCGAGGGGCAGCGGCGCGGCCGCGAGGCCGTCGACGGCGATCACGGCGAGGTCGTCGATCGGGTCGAAGTAGACGATCCGCCCCTCGCGGGCCTCAGCGCCGGGCAGTTCGACGATGGGCGTGTCGACGCCCGCGACGACGTGGGCGTTCGTGACGACGCGGTCGGCGGCCACGATGAACCCCGTGCCCGTCGAGCTCCGGCCGCACGAGTACGCCGTGCCGGACACCCGGGCGACGGATGCCGCGGCACGCTGCAGTTCGGGATCGTCGAGCGCGACGGGCGGAGCCGGCGGCGCGGTTCCCGGCGACAGAAGATTGCCGAGCTGCGGGATGCCGTCATCGAGAACGGTGGACCGCAGTTCGGCGAGCGCGCCGTCGAGGGGTGCCGGCGTCACGAGATCGATCGCCTGGATGACGCGCGACGATGCGACGGCGGTCGAGACCACAGGGATGCCGGTGGCCGAGATGGCGGGTGCGACGAGGACGACGGCGAGGGCTGCGACCACGACGCTCGCGATGCCCCCGAGAAGGCGTTCGATCCCCCGCAGCTTCAGCTTGTCGGCGCCCGAGCGGAAGACCGATCCGATGGCCGAGCCGAGCGCCGTGCCGCCGATGAGGAGGACGAGGGTCGCGCCCAGGACGGCGAGTCCGCGCCACGACTGCGATGGCACCCACGCCGTGACGAGCGGCGTCAGCCAGAACGCGGCGATTCCTCCCGCGGCGAGGCCGGCGAGACTGCCGATGCTCGCGAAGAACCCCCGACGCACACCGAGGATGAGCGCGGCGAGGAGCGCCACGATCACGATCACGTCCACGACCAGCACGCGGTGTCTCCCTGTTTCGTCGGACGGCGATCCGTGCGGCCGTCTGCGCGAGCCGCCGCGGAATCAGCGTAGGCAGTGCTCCTGTGAGTCATCCTGACGAGGCGGTTTGCCTTCTGGTCGAGATGACTCTAAGATCAATTCTCGAGAGTTAGAGTCACAATGACAAGAACAACCCCCACCGCTACCGCTACCGCTTACGCGTCGCCCGCCTCCCCGGCCGCCGACGATGTCACGCGCGTCGCGGTGTCGACGGTTATCTTCTCGCTGCGACGCACGCCGGGAGTCGACCGCGCTTCCGTCGTCCTCCCCCTCGTACGGCGCACACGCGACCCGTTCGAGGGGCGATGGGCCCTCCCGGGTGGTTGGCTCGACGCCAGGGAGAGCCTCGACGCCGCGGCATCCCGCACCCTCGCCGAGACGACGGGGCTCGCTCCCAGCTATCTCGAGCAGCTCTACGCGTTCGGTGCCGTCGATCGCTCCCCCACTCGCGTCGTCTCGATCGTCTACTGGGCGCTGCTGCGCGAGGACGAGTCGGGCATCGAGCCACAGGAGAACGTCGCCTGGTTCGACACGACGGCCCTCCCGACCCTCGCGTTCGACCACGACGAGATCGTGGACTACGCACTGTGGCGCCTGCGCAACAAGGTCGGCTACAGCCGGATCGCGCACGGCCTGCTGCCCGACGAGTTCACCCTCGCCGAGCTCCGCGAGGTCTACGAGTCGATCCTCGATCGACGTCTCGACCCGGCGAACTTCCGTCGCCAGGTCGAGAATTCCGGCACCCTCATCCCGACCGATGCCTTCCGCACGGGCAGTCATCGACCCGCCCGCCTCTACCGCTACAACAGCGATGTCGAGCTCGCCGACCGCGGGCCGCTCACGTCGCGCCGCTGACGCCACCCGAAGGAAACCGCCATGTCCACCGCACCGCTCAGCCTCCGGCCTCGCCCCGCCACGCCCGCCGATCCATCGGTCGACCACGCCATCCAGGCCATCGTCTCGGGGGCGTCGACCACCGAGACCTGTACGACCGACCTCGCCGTCGGGCCGTGGGACTTCGACACTCGACCCGGCTACGGGCCCGGATCGTCGATGGGCGACGTCATCCCCACGGGGTCGCCCAGACAGGGCGAACTGCCGCGCGAGTACCGCGATGCGACCGACGACGAACTCGACGCGCGGATCATCGCCGCCAAGGCCGTCCTCGGCGATCGCGTCGTCGTGCTGGGCCACTTCTATCAGCGCGAAGAGGTCGTGCGCCACGCCGATTACGTCGGCGACTCGTTCCAGCTCGCCAACGCCGCGCTCGAGCACCCCGATGCCGAGGCGATCGTGTTCTGCGGCGTGCACTTCATGGCCGAGACGGCCGACCTGCTGTCACAGCCCGACCAGGCCGTGATCCTCCCCAACCTCGCGGCGGGATGCTCGATGGCGGACATGGCCGACATCGATCAGGTCGAGGAATGCTGGGAGCAGTTGGCCGATGTCTACGGAGACATGGATGCCGCGGGTCCCGACGGACGCGTTCCGGTGATCCCGGTCACTTATATGAACTCGTCCGCAGCCATCAAGGGCTTCGTCGGCCGACACGGGGGAATCGTCTGCACGTCGTCCAACGCGCGCACGGTTCTCGAGTGGGCCTTCGAACGCGGCCGTCGCGTGCTGTTCTTCCCGGACCAGCACCTCGGGCGCAACACCGCGAAGGCGATGGGCGTGCCGCTCGAGCAGATGCCGATGTGGAACCCCCGAAAGCCGTTCGGCGGTTCGACGCCGGAAGACCTCGACGACGCGCGCGTGATCCTCTGGCACGGCTTCTGCTCCGTTCATCGCCGGTTCACGGTCGACCAGATCGACAAGGCCCGCGCGGAACACCCCGGTGTCCGCGTCATCGTGCACCCGGAGTGCCCCATGGCCGTCGTCGACGCGGCAGACGAGGCCGGATCGACCGACTACATCCGAAAGGCGATCGCAGCGGCCACGGAGCCGACCACCTTCGCCGTCGGCACCGAGGTCAACCTCGTCCAGCGCCTCGCCGCGCAGTATCCGCAGCACGAGATCTTCTGCCTGGATCCCGTGGTGTGCCCGTGCTCAACGATGTACCGCATCCACCCGGGCTACCTCGCGTGGGTGCTCGAGTCTCTCGTCGCCGGCGAGACCCCCAACCGCATCACGGTGCCGGCCGACGTCGCCGAACCCGCCCGTGTGGCTCTCGAACGGATGCTCGCCGCCAAGCCTCCCGCGTCGACCTCCCCCGCGGGGGTGCCGACATCATGACGCACGCGATTGTCGTGGGGAGCGGCATCGCGGGCGTCACGGTCGCCCTGCACGCCGCAGCGAGCGGATGCCGTGTGACGCTCGTGACGAAGGACGTCCTCGCGCACGCGAACACGCGCTATGCGCAGGGCGGTATCGCCGGCGTCATGTTCGACGACGATTCGGTCGAGGCGCACGTGCGGGACACGCTCCTCGCGGGCGCGGGACTCGCCGACCCCGAAGCCGTCCGGGTCCTCGTGGAGGAGGGCCCCGAGCGCATCCGTGATCTCGTCGGCCTCGGGGTCGCCTTCGACCGCGACGCCGACGGGACCTACGTCAAGGGGCTCGAGGCGGCGCACTCCTATCCGCGCATCCTCCACTCCGGAGGGGATGCCACGGGGACCGCCATCGAGCACGCGCTCGTCGAGCGACTCCGCGAAAGCGGCGTCGAAGTCGTCGAACACGCCTTCCTCATCGACCTCGTGTCATGGTCGGGTCGCGTCCAGGGCGTCGACCTGCTGATCGGCGCGCCGGGCTCGACGCCACGTCGCCTCGTCGTGGAAGCCGACGCGGTCGTCCTCGCGACGGGCGGTGCGGGAGAGCTGTACTCCCACACGACGAATCCCGCCGTTGCGACGGGCGACGGCATCGCGGCCGCGATCCGCGCGGGCGCAGTCGTGCAGGATCTGGAATTCGTCCAGTTCCATCCGACGATCCTCGCGGTCGGCGAGGCATTCCTCGTCTCCGAAGCCGTCCGCGGCGAGGGTGCCGTGCTCCGCGACGAGTCTGGGCGCAGGTTCGCCCTCGACGCGCACCCCGACGGCGAACTCGCGCCGCGCGATGTCGTCGCGCGGGCGATCGCCCGTCAGATGGAGGCACAGGACGGTCGCCCCGTCCTCCTCGACGCAACGGGGCTCCGAGACTCCGTCGAGGAGCGCCGGGCGTTCCTCGCGGCGCGGTTCCCCACGATCGACGCCGCCGTGCGCGCTCGAGGGCTCGACTGGGCCACCGAACAGATTCCCGTCGTCCCCGCCGCGCACTACTTGATGGGCGGCGTCCGCACCGATCTCTTCGGCCGCACGAGTGTGCCCGGGCTCTACGCCGTCGGCGAGGTGGCACGAACGGGTGTCCACGGAGCGAACCGCCTCGCGTCGAACTCGCTTCTCGAAGGTGCGGTCTTCGGCGCGCGCACAGGCGATGTCATCGACTCCGATGCGGTCGCGGGGACCTGGCCCGACTCTCCCGACACGACGATGACGCGCCCCGTCGCGCGAGAAGCTCGAGCGGTCGATGACCTTCCCGCGTTCAGCAGGGAAGCGCTGCAGGATCTCATGTGGCGCTGCGCGGGTCTCGTCCGCGACGCGGCAGGGCTGACACTCGCGGCATCCGTCTTGTCGCACTGGAATTCTCGCCGACGGACGCCGCAGACCGAATCCGAGTTCGAGGACGACAACCTGCTCGTCGTGGCGACCGCCGTCGTGGAGGCGGCACTCGCACGGCGCGGGTCGGTGGGCGCGCACTTCCGTTCGGACGCGATAGCCGATTCCGAATCTCCCGACCTCCCCGATCGCCAGGAGGCTTTCGCATGAACCGCACCACCATCGATCGCGTCGTCGGGGCAGCTCTCGAAGAGGATGCCCCGTGGGGCGACCTCACGAGCCAGACCCTCCTGCCGGCGAGCGCGCGTGCCGAAGCAGCCCTCGTCGCGCGCGAACCGGGCGTCCTCTCGGGCGCGGAGGTGTTCGCGGCAGCTTTCCGGCTGACCGATCCTCTCGTCGAGGTCGAGCATCTCGTCGAGGATGCCGCGTCGTTCGACGCGGGCGACGTCCTCGCCGTCGTGCGGGGCTCGGCACGCTCCGTCCTCACGGCGGAGCGGATCGGATTGAACTTCGTGCAGCGGATGTCGGGCATCGCGACACTCACGCGCCGGTATGTCGACGAAGTTGCCGACACCCGGGCGCGCATCGTCGACACCCGCAAGACGACACCGGGCCTGCGTGCCTTCGAACGCAAGGCCGTCCGCGACGGGGGCGGGCGGAACCACCGGTACTCGTTGTCGGATGCCGTCATGGCCAAGGACAACCACCTGGCCGTCATCGGACACCTGGGTGAATCGGTGACGGCTGCGCTCCTCGCCGCAAAGGACGTGCTCCCCCACACGACGCACATCGAGGTGGAAGTGGACCGCCTCGATCAGATCGAACCCGTCCTGGCCGCCGGGATCGGCACCATCATGCTCGACAACTTCTCACTCGACGATCTGCGGACCGGCGTCGCCCTCGTGGCCGGACGCGCGATCGTCGAGGCATCGGGGGGCGTGTCATTGGAGACGGTGCGTTCGATCGCGCAGACGGGCGTCGACGTCATTTCGGTCGGGGCCCTCACGCACTCCGCGCCCGCGCTCGACCTCGGCCTCGACGTGCGCATCGACCACGACTGACGAGGCCGTCCGATGATGCTGTACCTCGACAACGCAGCGACGACGAGCGTGCGCCCCGAGGTCCTCGAGGCGATGATGCCCTATCTGACGCGGTGGTTCGGGAATCCGTCGAGTCATCACACTGTGGGCGAGGCGGCCGCCGACGCCCTGTCGGACGCACGCGCGCGCGTCGCCCGTGTCGTCGGCATGCGAGCCTCCGACGTCGTCTTCACGTCAGGCGGCACCGAGGCCAACAATCTCGCCGTCAAGGGGATCACGCTCGCCTCTCGCGGGAACCATGTCGTGACGAGCGGCATCGAGCACGAGTCCATCCTCGAGTCCGCCGACTTCCTCGCGCGCCTCCACCATGTCGACGTCACGCGCGTGCCCGTCGACGAGTACGGGCGTGTCCACCCCGAGGAACTCGCGTCAGCCCTCCGTGACGACACAGCGCTCGTGACGCTCGGCTACGCGAACAACGAGGTGGGAACGGTCCAGGAGGTTCGCGCGCTGTCTGCCGTGACGCGCGAGCGCGGCATCCCCCTGCACCTCGACGCCGTGCAGGCGGCGGGCTGGCTTCCACTCGCCGACACCGGTGCGGATGGCCTCTCGATCGCGGGTCACAAGCTCGGTGCCCCGAAGGGCACCGGCGCGCTCATCGTTCGCGGCCGTGTGCCCCTCGAGCCCCTGCTGCACGGCGGCGGGCAGGAGCGTGGACGTCGAAGCGGCACGGAAGACGTCGCAGGTGCCGTTGGACTCGCGACGGCACTCGAGCTCGCGGAGTCCGAGCGCGCCGAGTCTTCCGCACGTGTGGCCGCGCTGCGCGACGCATTCATCGCGGCGGTGCTGTCGCGCGTGGAGTCCGCCACCCTGACGGGTCATCCGACCGGACGGCTCCCCGGTACAGCGAGCTTCACGTTCGCTCTGACGAGCGGCGAGGCGGTGCTCCTCGAACTCGAGCGGCGAGGCATCGTCTCCTCCAGCGGTTCGGCGTGCGCCGCGGGAAGCGACGAGCCCTCGCACGTCCTCCTCGCGATGGGCGTCGCGCCCGAGGTCGCGCAGACCGCCGTGCGCTTCACCTTCCCCCACGAGGCGCGGCTCGATCCCGACGCACTCGCGGCGGCGGTCGCGGCATCCGTCACGGCAGTAGCATCGGGCGGGTGACGTCTTCGCCCGCTCTCACCGTCGTCGTACCGGGCTTCGACGTGGAGTCGTATGCCCGTGAGGCGATCGACTCCCTCCGCGCCCAGACCCGGCACGACTGGACGGCCGTGCTCGTCGATGACGGCTCGACGGATGCCACGGGCTCGATCTTCGAGGCCGCGGCGGAGACAGACCCGCGCTTCCACGTCGTCCACCACGACCTCCAGCGAGGACTGAGCGCGGCACGCAACACAGGCCTCGACCTCGCAACGACCCCCTACATCGGGTTCCTCGATGCCGACGACGTCATGATGCCGCGCGCCGTCGAACGCCTCGTCGGCACGATCGAGCGCACGGGAAGCGATCTCGTCGCCGGAGCGTACGTGCGCCTTCGACCGGACGCCCGCGGCGGCTACTCCCCCGGCGACGTGCAGCCGTGGGTAGCGGCAGCGACATCCCCCGCGCGCGATCGCACGACGCTCGCCGAGCACCCCGATGCGTCCGGCAACATCGTCGCGTGGTCGAAGGTGAGCCGTCGCGAAATGTGGCAGAACCTGCGGTTCCCTCTCGGGCGAACCTACGAGGACCAGCTCGCGGCGCAACTGCTGTACACGACCGCGCGGAGCTTCGATGTGATCCCGGACGTCGTCGTGCAGTGGCGCGAACGCGCCGAGGGCACGTCGATCACACAGCGGAAAGACGGGCTGCCGGTGTTGCGCGACTACATCGACGCGCTCGCGGGAGGAATCGCCGTGCTGGACGCTGCGGGCTTCGCCGCCGCTGCGGCGTCGCGGGTGCGGCTCATCCTCACGATGGATGTTCCGCCCCTCATCGAGATCGCCAGGGCTCATCCCGACCCTGCCTACCGTCGAGAACTCGGAGCTTTCGTTCGCAGTCTGCATTCGCGCGCGGTCGAGCCCGCCTCGGCTGCCGTGGAGATGGCGCTGCGCTGGTAGCGGCGCACTGCCCGTCCGCGACGTCAGGGAGCCGGAGGCGACGCGGGCCATGAGGTCGGCGCGACACCCGGAACCGCCGGCACATCCCCACCAACCAGATCATCGGGAACGAACACAACCTCGCGGTCGGTGGCGCCGCCCTCGGGGGCGCGGTCCGCGCGCCGGTCGGGAAGCGGGGGCGGCGGCTCGGACTCCTCCGCCTCGAGGATTCGCGAAGATGCCAGCTGCTGTGCGGCGAGTTCGGCGTAGAGCCCCCCTGCCGCCAGAAGCGACGCGTGCGTGCCGGACTCGACGATCCGCCCCGCCTCGATCACGTGGATGACATCCGCGTCGATGACCGTCGAGAGTCTGTGCGCGATCGAGAGCGTCGTGCGACCCCGGGCTGCGGCATCCAGTGCCTCCTGGACGACGCGCTCGGAGACCGTATCGAGCGCCGACGTCGCCTCGTCGAGAAGCAGGACAGGCGGGTCCTTCAACAGGACGCGGGCGATCGCGATGCGCTGCTTCTCGCCGCCGGAGAGACGGTACCCCCGCTCGCCCACGAGGGTGTCGTATCCCCGCTCGAAGCCTTCGATGACGTGATGGATGTTCGCCGCACGGCATGCCGCCTCGAGCTCGGCGTCGCTCGCGCCGGGCTTCGCGTATCTCAGGTTCTCGGCGATCGTCGCGTGGAAGAGGTAGGTCTCCTGCGACACGATGCCGACGTGGTCGATGATCGATTCCTGCGTGAGCCTGCGGACGTCCTCTCCCGCGAAGAGCACCGCTCCGCCCGAAGCCTCGTACATCCGCGGAGTGAGGTACAGCACCGTCGTCTTGCCGGCCCCTGACGGACCCACGAAAGCGACGTGCTGCCCCGGCTCGGCACGAAAGGACACGCCCCGAAGGGTGGGACGGGCAGACTCCGCGGCGTCGGGATAGCGGAAGACGACGTCGCGGAACTCGATCCCGCCGATGGGTCCGGGGGCGCGTGAGACGTCAATGGCATCGGGAGCGTCGCTGATCGCCGGAACGAGGTCGAGGTACTCGAAGATGCGCGCGAAGAGCGCGCCCGACGTCTGCACGTCGAGCGCAACGCGCATGAGTCCCATGAGGGGCTGCAGCAGTCGTGCCTGGACAGTCGTGAAGGCGACGACCGTCCCCGCCGTGATGGCGTCGGTGCCGCCCGTGATGAGGTATCCGGCCACGAGGTAGATGACCGCCGGCACACTGGCCATGAGGACCTGCACGACGGCGAAGAACCCCTGGCCGCTCATCGCGCGGCGAACCTGCAGGCGCACCTGGTTGCGGTTCTCGTCGGCGTAGCGTGCGGACTCGGTGCGTTGACGGTTGAACGACTTCGACAAGAGGATGCCGGAGACGCTCAACGTCTCCTGCGTGATCGCCGACAGCTCGGAGAGCGACTCCTGCGTCTCCCCTGCGATCCGCGCGCGCACCTGGCCGACCCGCCGCTGGACGACGACGAGGAAAGGCATCAGCACGACGGCGATGATCGTGAGACGCCAGTCGATGATGATCATCGCGACGAGTGAGGCGATGACGGTGACGACGTTGCCGAGGATGCTCGTGACCGTATTCGTCAGTACGCCGGCGACACCGCCGACGTCGTTCTGGAGTCGCGACTGGATGACGCCGGTCTTCGTGCGGGTGAAGAAGCCCAGCTCCATCGCCTGGAGATGCTCGAAAAGTCGCACGCGCAGATCGCCGGTCACGGCGTTGCCGACCGTCGCGGTGAGCCAGGTCTGGATGACCCCCAGGCCCGCCGACAGCAGGAACAGCGCGATCATGATGAGCACGAGACGCCATAGCAGCGGCACATCGGGTGATCCGCCCGCGACGGGGAAGAGCGCGTCGTCGAAGATGCGCTGCACGATGAGAGGCGGGATGACAGCGACGGCGGCGCCCACGATGACGAGGATCCCCGTGACGATGATCCGGCCCAGATACGGTCGGAAGAGTGCGACGACGCGACGGCCGAGGTTCTCGACTCGGGGCGCTTCGGCATTCAGGCGACGCTGCGCCGCGATGTCGACGGGGCGAAACCCGCCGCCGCCTCGTCCGCCCATGCTCATCCGGTCAGCCTAACGAGCGCCCGCGACACCGGGACTAGTCTGTTGGCATGACCTCGACTCCCGAGAACCCGACTCCGGACGGATCCGACCTCGACGCCCTCCGCGCGGAGATCGACGAGCTGAAGGCGATCCCCGAAGACGAGCTGCTCAGCCCCACCCCGAAGTCCCTCGAAGAAGAGGAGCCGACTCCTCATCCCACCGACGCGATCGGCGGCGAAGAGTGGGACGAGCCAGTCGAGGACGAGTCGCTCGAGCAGGAGTGAGGTCGGGACTCAGCCCAGATCGAGCACGAGGTTGACCACCGTGCCGATGATGACGGCCCCGAACAGATAGGCCAGCAAGGCCTGACCGATCACGATGCGGCGGATCTCGTTCGTCCGCACGCTGGTGTCGCCGACCTGGTATCCCATCCCCACGCCGACCGCGAAGTAGACGAAGTCGGTGTAGGTCGGATCCTCGGACTGATTGAAGTCGATGCCGCCTTCCGGCGGGGTGTAGTAGATGCGGGCGACCCGCAGCGTGTAGTCGATCTGGATGAGACACCAGGATGCCGCGACGCTGATGACGGCGATCGCCGCCAGCACGTAGGACTCGAGCTCCGGACGGTCTCCCGTCTCGATCAGCACGATGCCCACCGCTCCGAGACTCGCGATGCTGCCGATCAGGGCGACGGTGCGGGCCCCCGACCGCCCGGGGTCCTCCGCCACCGCGTGCGCGCGCGTGCGTGCGGCATCCATCGGCCAGATGAGGACCGCGACCCAGACGGCTGCTGTCGCGGCGAGGGCCGCCCATCCGGCGACGAGCCCTGCCGCCAGGCCGAGCCACGAGGCGACGGCGACGCAGACCCCCGTTCCGACGACGACGGCGACCGAAGCGCGGACGATCAGCATCGAGCGGCGAGGGGTGGACATAGCGGAGAGTTTTCCACGTGCATCGGGAATGCGATGTCCGCGCGCGCCGTTACCCTGGAAGCTTGCCATCCTCGGGTGGCATCTCGTCCTGCCGTCTGAGCCCGCGTACCTCGCGGATTCAGGCCGCGATCTGAGCCCGAGGAGACGCCCCCATGGCTGCTACCGACCTGAGCCCCCGCACCGGTGCGGTTCCCGTTCCTGCGCCGTCCGCACCCGTCCGCACCGGCCCGGTCATCGCGCTTCTCGTCGTCGCCGCATTCGTCGTGATCCTCAACGAGACGACGATGGGCGTCGCATTGACGCCGATCATGGAAGACCTCGGCGTCACGGCGTCGACGGGGCAGTGGCTCACGACCGGCTTCCTCCTGACGATGGCCATCGTCATCCCGCTGACGGGCTTCATCCTGAGCCGATTCACGATCCGCCAGGTGTTCTTCGCTGCCATGAGTCTCTTCGCTCTCGGCACACTCATCGCGGCGCTCGCGCCCAGCTTCGAGTTCCTCCTGGCGGGGCGGGTCGTGCAGGCCAGCGGCACCGGCGTGATGATGCCGCTGCTGTTCACGACAGTGCTCAACATCGTCCCGGCCTCCCATCGCGGACGCATGATGGGCGTCATCACGATCGTCATCGCCGTCGCGCCCGCCGTCGGCCCGACTGTGTCCGGTCTCATCCTCTCGACCCTCACGTGGCACGCGATCTTCTGGATCGTCCTGCCCATCGCACTCCTCGCCATCGCGCTCGGCGCTGTCTGGGTCCGCAACGTCACGGAGACGAATCGCAACGCCCGCTTCGACGTCCTGTCCGTCCTGCTGTCGGCAGTCGGATTCGGTGGACTGATCTACGGGCTGAGCAGCATCGGCGAATCCGCCTCCGGACACGCGTCTGTTCCCGTGTGGATCCCCCTCGTCATCGGCGGGGTCTCGCTGACCGCCTTCGTGCTTCGTCAGCTCCAACTGCAGAAGACGGACGGCGCGCTCCTCGACCTGCGTACCTTCCGGAGCAAGACGTTCAGCCTCGCCGTCGTCCTGGTCAGCGTCGTGTTCGCGGCCCTGTTCGGCTCGCTCATCCTCCTTCCGATCTACCTGCAGCAGGTTCTGGGCCTCGGTACCCTGACGGTGGGCCTCATGCTGCTGCCGGGCGGAATCCTCATGGGTGTCATGGCTCCCATCGTGGGCAACCTGTTCGACAGGTTCGGGCCGACACCGCTCGTCATCCCCGGACTCGTCATCGCGGCCAGCGCGCTGTGGGGCATGGCGACATTCGACGAGGGCACGCCGATAGCGTGGATCGTCGTCGTCTACCTCGGACTCAACCTCGGCCTCGGCCTGACGTTCACGCCGTTGATGACGTCGGCGCTCGGTTCGCTTCCCCGCCGCCTCTACCCGCACGGAAGCGCGATCGTGGGGACGGTACAGCAGGTTGCCGGCGCCGCAGGCACGGCGCTCTTCGTGACCCTGCTGTCCGTCACCTCGGCGGCCGCGCTGAGCAACGGATCGGATGCCGTCCTGGCGCAGGCGCAGGGCGTCCACGTCGCGTTCTTCGTCGGCGCGTGCATCGCATCCGGCGCGGTCGTTCTGGCGCTGTTCGTGCGGAAGCCGGCCGACGTCGTGGAAGACGAGGACCTCTCCGCCACTCACTGATCATCGCCGGCGCGACTCTCGCGTCGTGATCAGTGGTGGATGAGTGCCTTCAACGCCACGAGGATGACCCCGAAGCCGGCAGTGATGACAGCGCTGAGGATGCGCGGCCAGACCCGGACCGTCCATCGCGAGACGGCGAACCAGCCGAGCACGGCGAGCAGAGCGGTATCGAGAATCAAGGCCGCCCAGATCGCGGTGTCGTCGGGAAACACCCTCGTCACGCCGAGCAGGAGAACGACGAGGGGCGGGACTGCCGCGATCAGCATTCCCAGCGAGTGCTTCGCAGACGCGACGAGACTCGGCCCGAAGCCTGCAGCGCCGTCCGTCGCCGCGAGGCGGGCCAGCGTACCGGCGTAGACATGAGCACAGAAGAAGACGAATACCGTCACGACCACGGTGAGGAGCGCGTTGATCGACGTTCCGACGAGGCTGTTGCTCACGACGATCATGCCGGAGACGAGGATGAGCCCGTAGACGGCCTCCTCCGACTGCAGGACCCGCGCAACGCCCGGCCGGAGTGACCCCGCGTCCGTCGGAGCGGACCGAGAGTTCACGACGGGACCTGCTGGCGTCAGCCGGCGTCGCTGCTGCGGCTCGCGGACTCCGCCGCCGCGCTGTCGACGCTTCCGTCTGCGCTGCTGTCGATGCCGGTGCCGCAGCTTCCGCCCCCGCAGCAGGACGACTCTGCGCCGGTGTCGATCAGGAACAGGTTCTTCTCGACGCCGAGGGACGGAACGGTCGCGGATGTGGAGGACGGAGAGGCCGACATGCGCACCATGCTACTCGCGCTCCGAGGACGTGGCGCAGCGCCGCCTTCCACGCGCACGATCCCGTGAGTCGGTACGTCATCTCCCTGCGACACGCAAGCCCCTGAACGCGGGACGACGCGCTTCGTACCGTTGTGTCATCCCCCGAACACCCCGAACGAAGGAGACATCATGGCCCGCATCGACGGCAAGAAGATCGCGTTCCTGCTCACCGACGGCTTCGAAGACAGCGAGCTGACCTCGCCGTGGGGGGCGGTCGTGGACGAGGGTGCGACGGCGACCCTGGTCTCCCCCGCCGACGGATCCGTGACCGGAAAGAACGGTCACGAACAGCGCGTCGACATGGCTGTCGCCGATGCCGCGGCATCCGACTTCGATGCGCTCGTCCTTCCTGGCGGCGTCGTCAACGCGGACCACCTGCGGATGGACGAGGCCGCTGTCGCGTTCTCCCGGGACTTCTTCGCCCAGCACAAGCCTGTCGCCGTGATCTGCCACGGAGCCTGGGTCCTCGTCGAGGCGGGCGTCGTGGACGGCCGAACGATGACGAGCTACCCCAGCCTCAAGACGGATCTTCGCAATGCCGGGGCCGATTGGGTCGACGAGGAGGTCGTCGTCGACGCCGGGTTCGTGTCGAGTCGAACGCCCGACGACCTGCCCGCGTTCAACGCGAAGCTCATCGAGGAAATCGAGGAGGGGCCGCACAGCGCGCAGACGGCCTGAGCGCGCAGGGCCTTAGTGGAGAATCGCTCCGCCGGTCTGGCAGGCAGGACAGTACGACGCCGTCGACGACCCGAGTCGGACGTCGCGAACCGTGTCCCCGCACACGGGACACGGTTCGCCGGCCCGTCCGTGCACGCGCATCGACGCGACCTTGGCTGCCTTGAGCTGGTCGATCGGGATCCCGCGTCTGGCCCCGATCGCTTCGCGGATCGTGCCGACGGTCGCGTCGAAGAGCGCCCCGCGTTGCTCATCGTCCAGCTCCGACGCATGAATGACCGGCGAAAGTCGCGCACGGTGGAGGATCTCGTCGGAGTAGGCGTTCCCGATACCTGCGATCGACTCCTGCTCCTGCAGGAGCGCCTTGAGCTGCTTACGACGCCCCGTTACGACCGCGTCGAGCTGCGCGCGGACGAATGCAGGATCGGCCGGATCCGCGCCGAGCTTGGCCACTGCTGCGACGTCGGCCGGTCGATCTGTCACCGAGAGGCCGAGCGAGACCCACGAGCCCGCATCGGTGAACTCGAGCAGATCTCCGCCGTCGAACCCGATCGAGGCGAGCGCGGGCGGAGTCTCGCCCTCAGCGGCCGTCACGCCGCCGCGGCTAGTCCAGCGGGCCCACCCATGGCGACCGAGCGCGACTCCGAGATGGCGGTCTCCCACTCGAATGTCGAGATGCTTGCCGAAGCGATCCACACCGCTGATGGACTCCCCCACCAGATCGCCGGGCGGAGCTGCACGCGTCTTGATCACCCGGAACTCCAGGATGTCGACGGATGAGATCGTCTGCCCTGTGAGGCGATCGTCGAGGAACTCCGCGAGGGCCTGCACTTCAGGAGACTCCGGCATGCCGTCATCCTGTCAGCGACCACCGACATTCGTCGAGATCGCTCACAACTCCTTGCGGAGGTAGATCTCGGCGATGCCGTCGCCCTGCTCGACTCGGTCGGACTCGCGGTAGCCGAGCTTCGAGTAGAGCCGGAGGTTGGCTTCGCTGAGCGACCCGGTGAAGAGTTCCGCCTCGCGGCATCCGTTCTTCCTGCCCCGCTCCTCGACGGCTTCCAGGAGGGTGCTGCCCAGACCTCCCCCCTGCACGTCGGGAGCGATCGCAATGCGTCCGACGAGCAGAAGATCGTCGGATGCGCGTGCCCGCGCCGCACCCACGACCCGCTCACCCATGACGGCGACGCAGCCGAGATTGTCGGCGAGCTCGCTTTCCAGTTCCTCGAGCGATTGTGTGAGCGCGGGCATATCGGGGTCGCCGTAGATGAGCGCCTCTTGAACGAAGGCGGCGCGCTGAAGCGTCAGCACCTGGCCCGCATCGCGAACCTCGATGGGGCGGACGTCGAACTCGATGGTCATGCTCCCGATGCTACGGATCGGATCGCGATGGCGGGTGGCGGTTGACAACCGCCGGGTCGACGACATGGCGGGCGGGGTGCGCCGGGCATCCTGATACGGAGACCGCTCGATTCACCAGCCCTGAATGGACCCGGCCGGGGTACGACCGACCGCAACGGGCCGCCCCGGCGAGCGCGACCACTGACTCCATGCCCCCGAGTAGACGCGTGTATCGATCCCCGCCAATGCGAAGGCGAGCGCGGAATGGGTCGACGCGACTCCGACCCCGCAATAGAGGACCACGGGACGCCGCGGGTCCACGCCCGCGGCCAGGATGCTGGCCCGAATGTCCTCCGGATCTCGAAACGTACCTTCGCTCGTCGTGTGAGTGATCGTCGGGACATTGATGGCCCCGGGAATGTGCCCGGCCGCGGGATCCAGACCGAGGACGTGTCCGCGATAGTGCTCGGGTGACCGCACGTCGACGAGCGTTCCGTCGCGAGGCGCCGTCCCCGCTTCCTGAAGAGACGCGACCCCCGGGTCGTTGTCGTGGAGCGTGACGTGGCCCTGCCCGACGACGCGATCACCGCTCTCCAGGGGCAGTCCGCGGGCGAACCATGACCGGACGCCACCGTCGAGCACGCGAACATCGACCCCGCGACGGCGGAGGAGCCACCACGCCCGCGACGCTGCCACGGCGTCGTTGTCGTCGTAGGCCACCACGAGGTCGCCATCATTGATCCCCCACCGACGAGCGGCGCTTTGAAGACTCACGAGAGAAGGGAGGGGATAGCGCCCCTCCTCGGGATGCCCGGGACGGGCGAGTTCCCGTTCCAGATCGACATACACAGCACCCGGGATGTGGGCGCCCAGATACGACGGGCGGCCCTCGGGAGCATCGAGGCGCCAACGTATGTCGAGCAGTCGAACGCTGCGGCCGGCGGCCAGTTCCGCGTTCAGGGCGCTCGCGTCGATGACGTGGGGCATGTCCCGAGTGTCGCGATCCTCACGGCGATCGAGAACCCCGACCCGAAACATGGCGCAACGTACGGAAAGGACTCGACATAATCCGAGCGAGAGCGAGGCCGCCGTGAGTCAGGCCGCGATGCGGCGCGTGACGAGCAGGTCGTCCATTGCGGCGCGATAGTCGTCGAGCATCCGCTCTCGTCCGAGACGCGGGCGCGCGGCGATGGCGGCGTCCCGGAAGGCACTCCGACGCGTCAGGACGTGCTCCCAGGCCGAGGCGATCTCCTCGGGGTCATGCGCGGTCACGAGACCGAAGCCGTCGACCTCACGCGCAGAGTCGCCCACGTTGGTCGTGACGGGGGTCGCACCGCTCGCAGCTCCTTCGATGAGGCACAGCGGGGATGCTTCACCGAAAGCGCTCGTCAAGGCGACGATGTCGGCCGTCCGGTAAATCAGCGGCATGTCGTCGCGAATGCCGAGCAAGTGCACGTTGGCGTGCGTCGGCACACCTGATTCATCGAGCATCGCGCGCAACGCCTCGTTGCCCCGGACCATGCCCGCGCCGCAGACGAGGTAGTGCGTATCGGGGCGGTGCCGCGCGTGAGCCGCGACAGCCCGGAAGAACAGTCCGGGATCCTTCATGGCGTCGAAACGCGCCGCGAACACGACGACGGCGGATGCGGCCGCAGCTCCGAGCCGAGCGCGTGCTGCCCGGACCTCTCGCGGAGTCCCCGGCCGGAATCGTGTCGTGTCGATGCCGTTCGGGATGACATACCGCGCTTCCACACCCGGTGTCGCGCGTTCATAGGCGGCGCTCGTCGTCCACGCGCAGGAGATCGTCGCCGTCACGAGACCCGTCGCGGTGGCTTCCGACAACCACCCCAGTGCGGGACCCGAGTGCGTCGGGTCGGAGCGGTGGAGGCACGCTGCCACGGGCACGTCCGGCATGAACCCGCGATCACGGAGCGCGAGCAGAAGGCCCAGAGGCTGCTCCTTCAGCGACAGGATGACGTCTGCCTGGCCGATGGCTTCCGCGGCGACGCGCAGCTCGAGGTCGGTGAAGGTCGATGCCTCGAGGGGCATCTCACCAGCCGTGCGGCCGAGAGTCGAAACCGAGACTCCTTCGCGGATGAGACGAAGATAGCGAGGGTCATGCTCCATCGACTGGAGGGTCGACTCGCGTCGAGCCGACGACGCGATGGACAAGACGCTGTGCTGCTGTCCGCCGCGTTCGCCGCGGGATGCGTGGAGTCCCGCTGCGACGTCGGTGTGGAGGATGCGCGCTCCTCCGGCGAAGAACCCCTCGTACAGCGACAGCACTCTCGTCGGACCGGTCATCGCTCACCTCTCGGGCTCGGGGCGGCGACCCTCTCGCCGGTGGATCAATCGTCGGACCTCGACCGCTCGGAGTCGATGAACGCACGATGTTCATCCGATGAACGGCAGTCACGACGTGATGGACGCTGGGGGTGCTCCCGAGCCGCGCGGGAACGAGGGACGTTCGCCGACGGCATCAGAACGGCGGCCCAGGGTCCGGCGCGTGTGACGGCCGGAAGGCCGGGACGCGCCGCTCAGCGCGGACGACGTATCGACGCCCCGTGGGCGAGATCCACTCGATGTCGCCGCCATCGAGTTGTCGGATCTGCCATCCGGCGTGATGTTTGACGGTGTGATGACCCTGACAGAGCGGCCCGAGGTTCCACACGGAGGTGGTTCCTCCGTCTTTCCAGGCGATCGAGTGATCTATCTGACACCGAGACGCCGGCATCCCGCACCCCGGCGCCATGCAGCGGTCTGCACGCCACTTCACGAGCTTGGCGAGTTCGGCAGGCGGCTGATACCTCTCTCGCCCGACGGAGAGGACCATTCCGCTCTCGGGGTGCGTCAGGACGCGAGTCCAGCCCCCCGATGACCCGCAGAGCTGGCGCGCCACCGAGAGAGGCACGGGACCGATGCCTTCGACCGTCGCAGCGTCGGACCCCGCAGGGACGGCGTCACCCCCTGCGAGGAGCGCAAGTGCGGGAACAGTCACGACAACGGTGGCCCTGATTCCTCGCGCAGCCTCGCCGTGATCGGGCGACCACCCGTCGATGAGCACGTCGCACATCGCGTCGGCGCGCACCTGATCGAGCGTGCGCACGTCCTCGCTGTCGGCGATGACTTTCGCGACTCGCGTGAGCCGGTCATACGCGGCGTACAGCTCCACGGCGGGCGCGTAGGCGTGCAGCCACGCCATCCCATCGTCGGCGGTTTCGAGAACCACGCGTCGGTCGATGACGGCCCGTGTGTGGCGCTCGCTCAGCGAGCTCTCGCGCATCGCCTCGACAAGGCGATCGAGTCTGCGGCGAAAGGACCCCACCGGAAGTTCACGCGCGAGTTCGAGTCCGCGATCGAGGAGGAACTTCCGGTGCTCGGGCGCGATCGTGTTGAGACGATCGACGAGGATCCGCGCGTGCGCTTCGGTGGCCTCCGCACTCGACAGTGCCCGCAGTATCGCGGGATAGCGCCCTACGACGGACGTCGACAGCGCGATCATCTCGCCGGCGGCATACTCCGTGATGCGCAACGCGGAGGCGAGCTCGAGTCGGACGGAACGCTCGATGATCTCGTTCGATGCGGCTGGGATCTCCGAACGACGATCCCGATCGCGGGCCTCTGCGAGAACCATCGCGACGCCGATCAGCCGCTGCGCGGAGAGAGCTCCGATGGCGTCCGAAACCTCGAGTACCCGGTCGATCGTATCGGGATGAGGATCGTCACCGTCGAACGCACCACCAGACTCGACGTGGAGTTCGTCGTCTCGTGCGGATCCTGATGTCATCCCCCGAGTTTAGAACATGCGTTCGGGGGCGAATTACTTATCCACAGGCGATCAGCGAGAGCATCCTCACCAGCGTTCTGGGCGGAGCGTGACAGGCGACTGGGCGGGGTAGATGAGATCCGCGCTGCCGTCTTCGCGTACGGTGAGCGTGAATCCGCCGACGCGTACGACTCCATGATCGACGTCCTCCGGTGCGGGGGCGAGCAGCACGTCGCTCCCCCACAGATCGCGGAGTTCGATCGTCGTCTGCGGATTACGTCGCGGCCGCACCTGGGAGGGCTGCCCTGCCAGGAAATGCAGCCGCGGGTCGTCGTGGGCCGTGAACGTGGCTCGATTGACCCGTCGCGACTTCCCCTTCGGCTCGGTGAGAACGCTCATCGTGTCCGACACGCTCCACGCGCCGATCATGGTGCTCCCGACCACCGAGATGAGAATACGCACGCGTTCAGCCTTGTCGTTGCCCATCGCCCAGGGCGTGTGAGCTGCCTCGCGGCGGGCTTCATCACCCGCTGCAGGCGGCTGCCCCGGTTCGCGGTGCGGCCAGACGAAGAGGACGAGGTCGGTGGGCTCGAAGGTGACTTTCGTCGAGAGGTCGGGACTGAGAAGAAGGGAGGTCATGGTGTCCTCGCTGTGGAGATGGGATGGAGGCGAAGGGATGTCCTGGCGCACAGCAAAACGCAGGAGAGTGAACACCGACCCACCAAAGGACGACATCCGAAGAAGGACGTCGTGCTAAAGGGCGGCGATCGGGAGACGCGTTGACACGGCAGCGGCCGGGGGGCCGCGGCGGGGTTCGGATCGCGGGTCCCAACCGAGCGGCGGGAGACCAGCCGGGTCGACGACCAGCGCGAGCCGCGCGGGACCGTCATCTACGCGGAGATGCGGGGAGACGCCGACGAACCCCGTCCTGAAGACGACCGCCAACTCGGCTCCCGCGTCGAGCAGCGCGCGGAAGACGAGCTCGCCTCGGTGGAGGAGGGCGATCGTGGCGACTCCGGCGATGACGTGCGCGATCCACATTTCGATGTCGCCGGGAGCGACACCGGAGGAGCTGAGCGCCGTCGCGCCGACGCCGTGGTCGTGACCGAGGGGTGCAGCGCCTTGAGCAGAGCCCGAGCCGAGCACGAAGAGGACGTGGAAGAGAACCTGACTCACCACGACGGAAAGACTCAGCCGCCATACCGAAAGCCGTCGGCCCACGAGTGCGATGCAGATGAGGACGGCGAGGGTCCATGGCACCACCACGCCGACGGGGCCCGGAAGCCCGCCTCCCGCCGCGATGTGCGAGAGCAGGGCGACGAAGGTCGCGATCGACGCGGCAGCGAGTCCGCGTGCGACGCGTGGACCTCTCGACCGTGTCATCCGGACATTGTCGCAGAGAGAGTTGACCGGACCGCATCACCTGTGGACATCCGACATGTTGGTATCAGGGTGACCGGACGCGCCTCTTCCCCTCTGAGCGACCGATTCATCATGTCGCGGCGTTCGGGTCGCCGCGATCCGTCGTTCGGGCGGCCCGCGAGCGACTCGGCAGCGGGCCGCCCTTCTCTTCTTGAATCCCCGGACGAACGGACAGCGCGAAGGAAAGCACACCCGGGCCGCACCGGGAACCCCGTTGACTCCGCCTGCCGGCAGTGATGGTGTGGGGGCATGCCGCGGTCGGACGACCCGGCTGACGACAACCGCGGAGGAACACCCATGCCCGAGCTTCCCGTACCGAACGACGGCGAATCGATCAAGACCGCCCCCTCCGCCGAAGCGCATCTCGGATCCACGACGGACACGGGCGCCCCCGCACCGAGCGATCGCAACAGCCTGACGATCGGCGCCGACGGCCCCATCGTGCTGCACGATGTGCACTTCCTGAATCAGATGGCCCACTTCAACCGGGAGCGTGTGCCGGAGCGCAACGTCCACGCGAAGGGCTCCGGCGCGTTCGGCGTCTTCGAAACGACCAACGATGTCAGTGCCTACACGAAAGCGGGACTCTTCCAGCCCGGCGTGCGGACGGAGATGCTGGCGCGTTTCTCGACCGTCGCCGGCGAGCAGGGCTCCCCGGACACGTGGCGCGATCCTCGAGGATTCGCGCTCAAGTTCTACACGACCGAGGGCAACTACGACCTCGTCGGCAACAACACACCCGTCTTCTTCATTCGCGACACGATGAAGTTCCCGCACTTCATCCGCTCGCAGAAGCGGCGCGGCGGGAGCGGGCTGCGTGACAACAACATGCAGTGGGACTTCTGGAGCCTCAACCCCGAGTCCGCCCACCAGGTCACGTACCTGATGGGCGACCGTGGCATCCCCTCGTCGTATCGCAAGATGAACGGCTACGGATCGCACACCTATATGTGGGTCAATGAAGCCGGTGAGAAGTTCTGGGTCAAGTACCACTTCCACAGCGACCAGGGTGTCGAGGGCCTCACGGATGCCGATGCGACGCGCATTGCGGGCGAGGATGCCGACTTCCACCGCCGCGATCTGTTCGAAGCGATCGACCGCGGAGAGTTCCCCTCGTGGACGCTGTCGGTACAGGTCATGCCGTACGACGACGCGAAGGACTACCACCTCAACCCGTTCGATCTGACGAAGGTGTGGCCCCACGCCGACGTCCCTCTCATCCAGGTCGGCACCATGACCCTCGATCGCAACCCGGAGAACTTCTTCGCCCAGATCGAGCAGGCGGCGTTCGAGCCCTCGGCCCTCGTGCCCGGAATCGGGTTCTCGCCCGACAAGATGCTCCTCGGACGCGCCTTCGCGTATGCCGACACGCACCGGCATCGCATCGGCGCGAACTATCTGCAGCTGCCCGTCAACCGCCCGCACGTCGACGTCAACACCTACACGCAGGACGGTCCGATGGCGTATGAGCACCGCGGCGATGACCCGGTGTACGCTCCGAACTCGTTCGGCCGCGGCTACGCCGACAACGTCGGCGAGGTCGATCCCGGATGGGAGACGGACGGCGCCATGGTGCGGGAGGCCTATACCCTCCGGCCGGACGACGACGACTTCTCGCAAGCAGGCGCGCTCGTCCGCGACGTCTGGAACGACGCGCAGCGGACAGCCTTCGTCAAGACGGTCGCCGGGCACCTCCTCGGCGGAGTGAAGGGGGACGTGCTCCAGCGTGCGTTCGCCTACTGGAAGAGCGTGGATGCCACGACCGGCACGCAGATCGAGAAGCTCGTTCTCGCGGATGCCGATCTGGGAGCGCCTGGTGCGCAGGACGACGCAGCGAAGGAGGATGCCGCGGATCCGATCGTCGAAGACCGGACCCACGCGGCGCCACCCTCAGGGGCGTGACACCACAGCGACATCGGCGGTGGGTGGGAGTCAGTCCCAGTCGAGATAGTCCTCGATCGCCCACGAGGTTGCTCCCATGTGTGTTGCGGGGAACAGATGCCCTGCCCCGTCGATCGTCACGACGCTGACGAGTCCCGGTGCTGATGAGCGGAGCGCCTCGCCGTTGTCGGGCGGGGTGATGCGGTCGTCGGCGCCCTGGATGACGAGGACGGGAACCGTCGGAGCGAGTTCGCCCGGCGCCTCCCACGCTGCACGCTGCAGTGCGACAACGCCCGCATCGTGGAACGGCGCCGCAACGTCCGCCAGGTCTACAGCGTCGGTCGCGTCGGTCGCGACCCCGAGAAGCAGGACTCCGTTGACGCGATCGTGATGATCGAGCGCCACGATGCGGGCGACGGCCCCGCCGAACCCGTGTCCGCCGACCCAGGCGTGATCGACGGAAAGATGGTCCATGACATCGACGACGTCCCGAGCGAGATCGTGCATGGTGACGGCGACCGCTCCGTCAGACGGTCGGCGCGACCCGATCCGAACGACGCGGAAGTCCTCCTCCGAGACCGAGTGCGCGAGGGTTCCGAGATATCCGATCGTGAGACCCTGTCCCGCGATCAGCACGACCGCAGGCCCCTCCCCCTCGACGGCATACGGGATCGCGCGTCCCTCGGGCTCGAAGATCTCAATGTCCGTCACGTCTCGTCTGTCCTCTCACGGGGTTTCGTCCTCGACGACGGTAGCAAACGAGGACGGCAGCGATGCATCGGACGCCGCAGCCCACCGGCTCGTGACGCGTCAGACAGGCGACCTAGGTCCGTGGTGCTGCTGAGGCCGCTCGCAGAGCATGGAGCGAGGGGCAACGCCGGACGGCTGCCTCGAGGAGAGATATCCCGTGACGACCACTCGCCGCACCCACCTGACCACTGCCGCCGCGCTTCTGATCTTGGTTGGACTCATGTCCACCGCGCCTCTGGCGGCATCCGCTGCACCCAGTCCCGTGTCCGGTCCGACGACGGGCGGCACGATCGTGAGCGACCTCCTCCCTCAGGAACGATTCACGTCGGTGTCGGGAGGCTTCAACTTCACGGCGGCCGCGGCTTCGGACGGACGCATCTACGCCTGGGGCGACAACCAGAGCGGCCAGCTGGGCCGGGGCACGATCAGCGGCGTCGCGGGGATGGCGCCCGTGCGCACTCCGGCCGGCGTGACGTTCACCGAGGTCTACAGCGGTATCGAGTTCGCGTTCGGGATCGGTTCTGATGGGAAGACCTACGGCTGGGGCACCAACGACTACGGCCAGCTCGGCGACGGCACGACGACCAGCACTTCGACCCCTGTGTCCGTGGCCACACCGCCCGGCGTCGCATTCACCCGACTGTCCGTCGGCCACACGCATGTGCTCGCGCTGGGCTCGGACGGCAATACGTACGCCTGGGGCGCCAATCCGGAGGGAACGCTCGGCGACGGAACGCTCGTGAGCCGACTCACTCCCGTGCGGGTGCTGGTGCCGGAAGGACTGACCTTCACGTCCATCGCCGCGGGGGCCTACCACTCCGTCGCGCTGGCGTCGGACGGCGCTCTCTACAGCTGGGGCTGGAACAACTTCGGTCAGCTGGGCGACGGCGGGGTCGCGATTCGTCGCGACGTGCCCGCACGGGTGGACACGCCCGCGGGACTGACGTTCACGAGTGTCTCCTCGGGCATCCAGTCGACAGTCGCCCTCGCAACCGACGGCACCGTGTATGGCTGGGGTGACAACGGATACGGCCAGCTGGGCGACGGAAGCACCACCAACCGCGCGACACCGGTTCAGGCGCAGCTGCCTGCGGGCTCTGTCGTCACCGAGCTCGGCATGGGCGGCTACCACACGGCGATTCTGACGGCGGACGGATCGATGTGGGCGTGGGGCGACAACCGCGCCGGCCAGCTCGGTGACGGCTTGGAGCGCACAGGCACCGCCGTACCCATCCGCGTTCTGGTGCCCGAGGGGGTCGAGTTCGCGACGATCTCGCTCACCACCGATGCCTCGACGGCACTCGGCTCGGACGGCAACGTGTACACGTGGGGCACGGGCGGGTACGGACTTCCGGTCTTCGTCCCCAACGCCCCGCCCACCCTCGTCCCGGGCGGTGCGACGACGGTCACCGAGGTGACCTTCGGCGGCACGCCTGGCACGGATCTCACCTACGACGGAACCCGTTGGACGGCGCAGACTCCCCCGGGTGAATGCGGGCCGGTGAATGTGATCGTCTCGTACACGCAGCTCGGCCAGGACTACTCGTTCACCTTCCCCAACCGATTCACCTACGGCAGCGCCGCCACGATCGTCGCGCAACCTGCCTCGGCGACCATCACGCCCGGAGGCACCTTCGCGACGAGCATCAGCGTGGAGGGAGACACGACGCCCACGATCCAGTGGCAGATCCAGAACGGCTCCACGTGGGAGGACCTGGTCGGCGAGACCGAGGGATCCCTCACCACCACGCCTGAACGGACCAGCTCCTACCGCGCCGTGGTGTCGAACTGCCTGGGAAGCGTCACCTCGGAGACCGCAGAAGCCACTGTGCAGGCGGTCGCGCCCGGCAGCGGCTCGACGCCCACGTCGCAGCCGACGTCTGCGCACCTCGCAGCCACCGGCATCGAGGTGTCACCCGTCCTGATCGCCGGTGCGGGCCTGCTCGCGCTCGGACTCGCCGTGTCCGCGGCATCCCTCATCCGCAGGTCGACCAGGCTCCGACGCTGACAACGACCGCGCGGGCAGGCAGCTCGATGACTCCGCAATGTCGCACGCAGACGATCGTGAGGACGTTCAGAATCCCGACGACCGTCAGTTGTTGAAGCGGAACTCCACGACGTCGCCGTCCTGCATGACGTAGTCCTTGCCCTCGAGGCGCGCCTTGCCCTTCGCGCGGGCCTCGGCGACCGATCCCGTCGCGACGAGGTCGTCGAACGAGATGACTTCGGCCTTGATGAAGCCCTTCTCGAAGTCGGTGTGGATGACACCCGCCGCCTGCGGTGCCTTCCAGCCCTTGCCGATCGTCCAGGCGCGCGCCTCTTTCGGCCCCGCCGTCAGGTACGTCTGCAGTCCCAGTGTGTCGAAGCCGATGCGGGCGAGCTGGTCGAGGCCCGACTCGTCCTGCCCCGTGGATGCCAGCAGCTCCGCGGCATCCTCGGGGTCGAGGTCGATGAGCTCCGACTCGATCTTCGCGTCGAGGAAGACGGCCTGTACGGGAGCGACGAGTTCCGCGAGCGCGGCCTTCGCCGCGGCATCCGTCAAGACGGCTTCGTCGACATTGAAGACGAAGATGAAGGGCTTCGCGGTGAGAAGACCCAGTTCACGGATCGGCGTGATGTCGATTCCCGACGCCGACAGGAGCTCGCCACGCTGCAGGGCGTCGCGCGCAGCGACAGCCGCCTCGAGGACCGACGGGTCGAGCTTCTTGCCGCGGACCTCCTTCTCGTACCGCGTGATCGCCCGCTCGAGCGTCTCGAGGTCCGCGAGCTGGAGCTCGGCGTTGATCGTCTCCATGTCGTTTCGGGGGTTGACGGCACCGTCGACGTGCACGACGTCGTCGTCGGCGAAGCCGCGCACGACCTGAGCGATGGCGTCGGCCTCGCGGATGTTCGCAAGGAACTTGTTGCCGAGTCCTTCTCCCTCGGATGCTCCGCGGACGATGCCGGCGATGTCGACGAACGACACGGCGGCCGGGAGGATCCGCTCGGAGTGGAAGATCTCGGCCAGCGTGTCGAGACGCGGGTCGGGAAGGTTCACGACGCCGATGTTGGGCTCGATCGTCGCGAACGGATAGTTCGCCGCGAGCACCTGATTCTTGGTCAGCGCATTGAACAGAGTGGACTTGCCGACGTTGGGCAGGCCGACGATGCCGATAGTAAGAGCCACGGGCATCCAGTCTACGTGTGACGGCTCCACGCCCCACGCGCCGCCATCACGGGAGGATGCTGCGGAAGGCCTCGGTCCGGTAGGGCAGGTCGACGACGTCCGTGCCGTCCTCGTCACGTCGCTCGCGATCGAAGATCGCTTCCACCGACGCCAGGATCTCGGCGCGGTGCGTGGGATCGGCCGTGATGACGTAGCTGCGGGAGGCGACCATGTCGAGGAGCGCCGTCCGATCCATCGTCCGCACCCACCGCCACGTCTTCCGCTCGGGAGTCGGGAACGGCAGGCCGATGCGCACGCCGTCCTCGGCCAGCATCCGCTCGGCGTGACTCCCCCGCATCGCTTCTGTCAGCTCGGCGACCCAGTGCACGTCGTCGTCGCGGATGTTCCACACGAGACCGAGGAGTCCTCCCGGCCCCAAGACCCGCGCGGCTTCTCTCGCACCGGCATCGGGGGCGACCCAGTGCCATGCCTGGCCGAGCAGAACAGCGTCGACGGACGCGTCGGGAAGAGGCAGGTGCTCCGCTGTCCCGGTGAACGCGGGGACGCCGATCACCCGGGAACGCAGCACCGCGAGCATGTCCGGGTCCGGGTCGACCGCTACCACCTCGGCCTCCGCTTCCACGATGACCCGGGTGAGCTTTCCCGTACCGGCGCCCGCGTCGACGACGCGGATGCGCCGGTCCGCGAGGCGCGCGGGCTCCAGCAACCAGCGGACGACCTCGAGGGGGTAGTCCGGCCTGCCCGCCTCGTACGCACCCGCAGCGGCTCCGAACGATCGTGAAAGATCCTCGTGGTCGGTCACGCATCGAGCCTACGACGCGTGACCGGCGCGCCTCCCCCGCGCGGCGAGCGCGCCGGGTGAAGGTGGATTCGTGCCATTGGACTTCACCGCGATCGACTTCGAGACGGCGAACTCCAGCAATGCGTCGGCCTGCGCCGTCGGCATGGTGCGGGTGCGCGGGGGCGAAGTCGTCGCCTCGACGGGCTGGCTCATCCGTCCGCCGGCGGGGCACGACGCCTTCTTCGACCTCAATACGCGCATCCACGGCATCCGCGCGGAGGACGTCGTCGATGCGAAGTCGTGGAGCGATCAGCTCGGCGACCTGGCCGCTTTCGCGGGTGCCGACGTGCTCGTCGCGCACAACGCCGGGTTCGACATGGCCGTCCTCAAGCGCGCGTGCGAGGCGACCGGAGACGAGTGCCCGCCGTACCGCTACGCGTGCACTCTGCAGGTCGCCCGAAGCGTGTACCAGCTCCCGTCGTACCGACTGCCGTTCGTCGCCGCCGAAGCCGGCTTCGCCGAGTTCGCGCATCACAATGCCACGGCCGACGCGCTCGCGTGCGCCCACGTCATGATCGATGCGGCGCGTCGACTGGGTGTGGACGACATCGACGATGTCGCTATCGGCGCGGGCGTCCGCGTGTCGCAGATCGTCATCGCCGCCCAGCCCGAGCTGCCACGCACTTTCGCGGCCTGATCCGCGCCTGCGCCGCGATGTCGGACCCCTCCGTCATGCTCTCACCATGGACGCACTCACCGTCTCACTGATCGTCGTCGGGAGCCTCGCTCTCGGCGCTCTTGCAGGCTGGATCGCCGGTGTCGCTCGCGGGAGCGCTCGCGCGGCTGGCCATCTCGCCGAGGCTCGTGCGGCGCTCGCGGGTGCCGAGGCGAGTCGGCTCGGCGTGCAAACGCAGCTCGACCACCAGCATCTCCTCTACCGCGAACTGGTCTCGCAGACACGCGCCGACCACGCGGCGCGGGAAGAACGCGAACGGCGAGAGCAGGCCGTGCTTCGCGCCCTCGGACCCGTGCAAGAGACGCTGCACACGATGCAGTCGAAGGTCGATGACCTCGAGCGCGACCGCCACGCCCAGTTCGGCGCGCTCGCCGAGCAGCTCCGGCGCGCACATGAGACCGACGAGGTCCTCCGCACGACGACGGAGTCGCTCGCGGGAGCGCTGCGCTCCGGCAGCACGCGCGGCGTCTGGGGAGAGACGCAGCTCAAGCGCGTCGTCGAGGCCGCGGGGCTCACACGCCACGTCGACTTCGATCTGCAGGCGACGGTCTCGAGCGATGCCGGAGACGGGCGTCCTGACATGGTCATCAGGCTTCCGGGCGACAAGGCGATCGCGGTGGATGCGAAGGTGCCGCTCGACGCCTACCTCGAAGCGAGCGCCATCTCCTCGACCGCGGGAGGATCCGAAGCAGCACGCCGATCGGCGCTCCTCGTGAAACACGTCAAGGCGGTGCGCGCGCACGTCGATGCCCTCGCGAAGAAGGAGTACTGGGCGGGGTTGTCGTCGAGCCCGGAGTTCGTCGTGTGCTTCGTGCCCAGCGAGTCGCTCCTCGCGGCGGCCCTGGAGGAAGACCCGGCTCTCCTCGACCACGCCTTCTCCAAGCGGGTCGCGCTCGCCTCCCCGGTCAATCTGTGGGCGGTGCTCAAGACGGTCGCCTACACCTGGACGCAGCAGGACGTGTCCGCAGAGGCGCGCACGTTGTTCGACCTCGGCACCCAGCTCTACGACCGCCTCGGAGGGCTCGCGGGACACGCCGACGATCTCCGACGCGCACTCGAACGCACCGTCGACAGCTACAACCGGCTCGTCGGCTCACTCGAGTCGCGTGTGCTCGTCAGCGCACGCCGCTTCCCGGGCATCGACGAGACGAAGCTCGACTCGATCTCCGCGCCTGCGACGATCGATTCGTCACCTCGTCGGATGACGGCACCGGAGCTTCTCGAAGGGCTCGAACTCCCTCACGAGACAGCTGCTCGGTCATCAGAACTCGACGAGCTCCGCTCGCGACTCGGAGGAGAAGTGTGAGCACCGGGACTCGCTCCGGCGGACGTCACGCGCCGCCGGGAACGAAGCTCAGGAGAGTGATGACGGCGGTGGAGACCAGGACGAATGCCCCGATCATCCACCACGCACTGATTTCATGGCCTTCATCGCGACGGACGCGCAAAAGGACATCGGGGCGACGAGCCGGATCGATCGCGTTGGCGACGACGGCGTGCGCCCCCGTCTGGGGACCGGTTGTGCCGGACGATATGGACATCGAGAGCCTCCTCGAGGGTGAACGGTGACGTGTCGTCACTGACACCGCTGCCGATTCTGCCAGAGGCGACTGTGAATCGGGAGGATTGACGTTCACATCTGCAACACGAGTCCCTCGGATCCCATCCGGCTCTCGATCCGATCAGCCGTGGGCGTCCCGACCCGCCCCGTGCGCCGCTACAGCCACTTCGAAACGAGGTGCTCCGAGGAGATCCGGCGGAGCGTGCCCGACTTGCCACGGAGGACGACGCTCTCCGTGTACAGGTATTCGCCTTCTCGACGCACACCCGCGACGAGTTGTCCCTCCGTCACGCCTGTCGCGACGAAGATCGTGTTGTCGCCGCGCACGAGGTCGTCGGCTTCGTAGACATGACCGTCGAGCTTGAGGCCGGCATCGAGGCCCTTCTGCTTCTCGTCGTCGTCGCGCGCCCACAGGCGACCCTGGATGTGCCCGCCGAGCGCCTTGATCGCGCACGCCGTGACGATCCCCTCCGGGCTCCCGCCGATGCCGACGCACATGTCGGTGCGCGCGTTGTGCCGTGCGGCATTGATCCCGCCGGCGACGTCGCCGTCGCTCATGAGCCGCGTTCCCGCACCGGCCGCGCGGATCTCCTCGATCAGCGCGTCATGACGGGGGCGATGGAGAACCGACACGACGAGCTCGTCGACGGGCTTGCCGAGAGCTTCGGCGAGGCGACGAATGTTCTCACCGATGGGAAGCCGGATATCGACGACTCCGACCCCTGCTGGCCCGGTCACGAGCTTGTCCATATAGAACACCGCCGACGCGTCGAGCATCGTGCCATGATCCGACACGGCGATCACCGAGAGCGCATTGTTGCGCCCCGCGGCCGTGAGCGAGGTGCCGTCGATCGGGTCGACCGCGACATCCGCCCGCGGTCCTCGACCGTTGCCCACCCGTTCGCCGTTGTACAGCATGGGGGCTTCGTCCTTCTCCCCCTCGCCGATGACGATCGTGCCGTCGAAGTTCACGGTCGTGAAGAAGGCTCGCATCGCATCGACGGCCGCCCCATCGGCATCCTCTTTTCGCCCCCGCCCGATGAAGGGAACCGCGCGGATCGCCGCGGCTTCCGTCGCGCGAACGAGTTCGAGTGCGAGGTTTCGGTCAGGATGCAGCGGACTCATGTCGGCGGAAAGGCTCACCATGCGGTCAGCCTAGCCAGCGAGCCGCGCGCACGACGGGAATTCCCGCGAGCATCCGACATAAGAATCACGTTTCTTTCATCCACGACGTTCCTGGACACCATCACGCCGACATCCCGCCGACCAGGAGCCACACGACCGACGTCACGGCGAAGCCGGCGACACCGAGCGTCGTGGTGAGAACGGTCCACGTGCGCAGTCCGTCGGCCACTCCGAGGCCGAGGTAGCGCGTCACGACCCAGAAGCCCGAGTCGTTGACGTGGGACAGTCCCAGCGCACCGAAGGCGATCGCCAAGGCGATGACGACGACCTGGATGGGGGTGTACCCGCCCGACGTGACGGCCTCGGCGAGCAAGCCCGCGGTCGTGAGGATCGCCACGGTCGCGGAGCCCTGGGCGGCGCGGAGCGCGAGGGCGACGACGAAGGCGAGCACGATGATCGGGAGCCCCGTCGACAGGAGCGTGCCTGCAAGCGCCGAGCCGATACCCGATTCGGTCAGGATGCGAGCGAACGCGCCGCCTGCGCCCGTGACGAGGATGACGATCGCAGCGGGCGGCAGTGCCGACTCGAAGACGTCGGAGACATGCGCGCCCGACCATCCGCGACGCACTCCGAGGAAGAAGGCGGCCAGGAGCACGGTCACGAGAAGCGCGAAGATCGGGGCGCCGATGAAGCCGAGGATGTCGCGCACGGCGTTGCCCGCGGGAAGCAGGGCGGCGCCCGTCGTCCCCGCGCCGATCATGACGAGCGGCGTCAGGATGAGCGTGAGGATCATGCCCGCCGACGGCGGCGCCTCGGTCCGCGTCATCGTTCCGGTCATCGTCGTGCCCGGTCCGACTCCTTCGCGACCTGTGTCGTTCCCTCCACCGAAGTCGTCGAACATGACCTTCGTGGAGGCGAGCATCGGGAAGTCGCGACGGTTGAGCCACTTCGAGACGAAGTGGGACAGGACACCGAGCGGAAGTGCGATCGCGATGCCCAGCAGTGTGAGCATGCCGACGTCGGCTCCGAGCAGAGCAGCACCTCCGACGATGCCGGGGTGCGGCGGGACGGCGACGTGGACGGCGAGCATGATGCCCGCGACCGGGAGTCCGAACTTCACGGGATTGAGCCCCGCAGCGTGGCTGAAGCCATAGATGATCGGAACGAGGATGATGAATCCGACGTCGAAGAAGACCGGAATTGCGAGGATGAGCGCCGCTGCGGTCAACGCGCCGGAGACACGACGGGGCCCCAAGAGCTTGGTGAAGCGCCCCGCGAGGCTCGACGCTCCGCCCGACAGCTCGATGATGCGCCCCAGCATCGAGCCGAGCGCCACGAGAATGGCGACCGAGCCGAGCGTTCCCCCCATTCCCGCGATGATCGCCGGGATGATGCCGAGCCTTTCGGGCGCGTCATCGGTCGCGGGGACGGTTGCCAGCGGGATTCCCGCGGCCAGCCCGACGAGGATGCTCGTGATGAGCAGAGCCAGGAATGCGTTGACCTTGAATCGGACGATGAGCAGAAGCAGGAGGAGGATTCCTCCCACTCCGATGGCGAGCAGAATCGGGACCGGCATGAGTGTCTCCTTCGACAGCGATGAGGGGGTGAGGGGATCAGCGGGAACGACGTTCGGGGGCGATGACGCGGATGACAGCGGAATCGTCGCTCTCACCGAGTCCCTGCGCCTCTCCGAGGAGGTAAAGCTGTTCGGCGGCCGCAGCGAGCGGGGTTGCCAGGTGAGCGGCGCGCGCGGCCTTCGACACGATGCCCATGTCCTTCACGAAGATGTCGAGGCGGCTGAGCACCTCGGCTCCGCCTTCGTCGTAGGCCTGCAGAGACCGCGGACCGCGATTGGCCAGCATGAAGGATGCCGCGGCGCCGGCCCCGAGCGCCTCCAGGGTGCGTTCGGGATCGAGGCCGAGAGCGTCGGCGAGCGCGAGAGCTTCGGCGGCGGCCGCGATGTGGACTCCGCACAAGAGCTGGTTGACGGTCTTGAGCGCTTGCCCGTCACCGGGCCGATCGCCGACGACCGTCAGGGTCGACGCGAGGCGTTCGAGGATCGGCCACGCCTTCTCACGCGCGTCGGGAGTCGCGCCGACGACGATGAGCAGATCGCCCGCCCCTGCACGAACCGGGCCGCCCGATAGCGGCGCATCGACGAGGTCGATCGCGTGCTCGGCCAGGCGCGCCACGATGTCGGCGAGCCCATCGGTACCGACCGTGCTGGTCAGGATCACGATCGAGCCGGCGTCGAGATCCGCAACGATGCCTGTCTCACCGAACAGGACGTCCGCGAGCTGCGCCGAGTCGCGCACGGCGAGGAGCACGGCCTGCGCACCTCGCACGGCCTGCTGCGCGCTCTCGGCTCTGATGACTCCCGCCTCTTCGGCGAGCGCAAGACGAGCGGGAGCGATGTCGAAGCCGCGGACGACGAGATCCTCGGCGAGGCGCGAAGCCATGGGCAGGCCCATGGCGCCGAGTCCCAGGACGGCGACGGTAGGGGTGGTCATGCGGTGCCTTTCGGTCATGCTCGGTCCCGAGCGACGGAGGTGCGGGCGTGGGCCGAGAGCTTCTCGACGGCCTCGGTGAGGGTCGTGTCGGTTCCGACGTTGCCTGCGAAGACGATGTACGGGATGCCGGTGGCGGGACCGTCGGCGGGTTCCCACACGGAGACGATGCCGGGAAAGAGGGATCCGCGGACCATCGCGCGACGGATGGAGAGTCCGCGGCTCGCGACATCACTCGATGTGATTCCGCCCTTCGCGATGACGAAGTGCGGTGTCCGTTCGGCGATCGTGCGGCGGACGACGGCGACGAGCGCATCCGAGACGGTGCGGGAGATCGCGAGACTCTCCTCGGGGTCGTCGGTGCGGATGAGTGTCCTGCTCGAGTGGAGGATGACGTCCCCGCTCGCGAGCCCCTCGACGACGAGCATCACGGCGTCGTCGACGGGAGAGGTCCCGGTCTCGGGGTCCAGGAGGGCGGGGACATCGATCTCGACGACGAGCGCCGCGGGATGCCGAGCGGTCAGATCGGCGAGCTGGCGACTGGTGACGCCGACGTGCGAGCCGACGACGATGAGCCCGCCCGGAGCACGGCCATCGGAGTCGGCCGACCGCGAAGAGACGTCGAGCGGCGAACGCGGCGCCTGCCCGATCCGGGCTCGCACGAACGGGGGTCCTACCCGGTAGATGTAGGTGCGACCGGCCGCCTCGGCCAACTCGAGTCCGAGCGCGAGCTGCCTCAGGTCGTCTTCGTTGACGGCGTCGACCGTGAAGACACTCCCCGGGCGGGCCGTCGTCAACGCTTCCGCCACGGCCTCGGCTCCGGTGCGGATGACGTCGAGCGTGATCTCCACGACATCCGCGGCGGCGATCCTTCCCTCGCTCTTCTCTTCGACCCACTCCGACATCCGCGACGAGGCGTAGCCGAAGGTGGAGTCACGGGCGAACTCCGTCTCCCCCACCGGCGTGAAGGTGTCGCCGTCGACCATCCCGTGGACACCGCCGATCGTCACCCTGCCCGCATCGGGGAACGCCGGGACGAGCACGACCCCGTCCACCTCGGGTTCGCCCAACGCGGCGAGGGACGCCGCGATGGTGTCGGGCTCGAGAGGGAAGTGACCCCGCAGCGTCGAGTCGCTGCGGCTCGCGAAGACGGGGCGGATGCCGCGTGCGCGAGCCGCTGCGACAGCTGCCCAGACGACTTCGCGGTTGATGCGCGCCGCCGTCGCGGGGTCGACGCTGCGCGAGTTCGTCAGAACGTAGACGGCAGGCGCCCCCGTGTCGAGAGCCCATTCGAAGTCGGCGACCTCCCACTTCGCCAGCACGGGCAGGTCGGCGACCGACTGCGTCCCGGTCGGGTCGTCGTCGAGAACGATGAGCACTCGATGCGCGCGGTTGACGCGGTCGGCGATCACCGCGGGGTCGACGCCGCGAGATGCGGGGAAACGATCGAGCATCGCAGCGAGATTCATGAGCAACTCCGTTGTCGGCACCATCTTCATCAGGCACCTGTTGTCAGGTGTCATACAGGTTAGATCGCGAAAGACCCCGTGTCAACGGTCGGTGTGACGGATGTCAGCTGGGGCGCGAGAGCACGTACGTGTGCAGGTCGTCCAGCGTCTGCTGCATGTGGTGATCCATGGCCGCACGCGCCCGACTCGCGTCGCCCTCGCGGAGCGCTGCGAGGATCGACGTGTGTTCGGCGATGGCATGTCTCTGGATCTCGGGGACGCGAGAAGTCTGGGCGCGCCGCTCGGCGAGAACTCTCGTCAGCGGCTCGAAGAGGGCAGCGAGGAAGACGTTCTCAGATCCGCGGAGAATCACATCGTGGAAACGGAGATCCGCCTCGACGAACCCGTCCACTTCGCCGGCATCGGCAGCCCGCGTCATCGCGTCGATGCAGCGCTGCAGTTCGGCGAGTGCGTCCGGCGTGAGCCTCGTGGCCGCCAGCGCGGCGGCCTCTGTCTCGAACATCCGGCGGACGGCGATGAGTTGCTCCGCGACTTCGCCGTCGTCGCCGCGCGCCGAGCGGTATCTCAGGATCGCGTTAAGGGACTGCCACTCATCGAGAGGAGCGACGAGCGACCCGATTCCCGATGTGACGCGGATGATCCCTTGGGTGGACAGGACCCGCAGGGCCTCCCGCACCGTGACGCGGCTGACGTCGTAGGACTCGCCGATCTCGGCTTCGCTCGGCAGGGGCGCACCCACCGGGCTCTCCCCCGCGATGATGCGATCGAGCAGTTCGTCGGCCACGAGGGACACGAGGGACTTGCGAGCCATCGCCGATCTCCTCTCGTCTCGCGGTCGTCGGTAGCCTAACGGAGGACGCGGACCCGTCCCCGGACGGGGGACGTGCATCGATAGACTCGTGCGAGTTGGCCCACATCTTCGAAGGAGCACACATGCCCGTCGCCACCCCTGAGCAGTACGCCGAGATGCTGGACCGCGCGAAGGCGGGCGGATTCGCGTACCCGGCCATCAACGCGGCCAGCTCGCAGTCCGTCAATGCTGTCCTCCAGGGACTCACCGAAGCCGGCTCCGACGGGATCCTCCAGGTGACGACGGGTGGAGCCGACTACTTCGCCGGCCACACCGTCAAGGGCCGCTCGACGGGTGCCCTCGCCTTCGCCGCCTTCGTCCACGAAGTCGCCAAGAACTACCCCATCACCGTCGCACTTCACACCGACCACTGCCCGAAGCCGGCTCTCGATGACTTCGTGCTGCCGCTCATCGCCGCCTCGGAAGCCGTCGTCGCCGACGGTGGAAACCCGATCTTCCAGTCCCACATGTGGGATGGCTCCGCCGTCCCGCTGGCGGAGAACATCGAGATCGCCAAGGAGCTCCTCCCCCGCCTCAAGGCGATCAACGCGATCCTCGAGGTCGAGATCGGTGTCGTGGGCGGCGAAGAAGACGGCGTGCAGCACGAGGGCTCGAACGATGCGCTCTACACGACCACGGCAGACGTCGCGCAGGTGGTCGAGGCTCTGGGTCTCGGCGACCACGGTCGCTGGATCGCGGCTCTCACGTTCGGCAACGTCCACGGCGTCTACAAGCCCGGCAACGTCAAGCTCAAGCCCGAACTGCTCGGCGAGATCCAGAAGGGCATCGCGGCACAGTTCGGCACCGGCGCGAAGCCTCTCGACCTCGTCTTCCACGGCGGCAGCGGCTCGACCGATGCCGAGATCGCCGAGGCGGTCGCCAACGGCGTCGTGAAGATGAACATCGACACCGACACGCAGTACGCCTTCACCCGCTCGGTCGCGGGCTTCATGTTCTCGAACTACGACGGCGTCCTGAAGGTCGACGGCGAGGTCGGCAACAAGAAGGCCTACGACCCGCGCGCATGGGGCAAGATCGCCGAGTCGGCGATGGCGGCGCGCGTCGTCGCGGCGACGAAGCAGCTCGGCTCCTACGGCCAGAGCACGTCCTGACGTTCGACTCCCGGATGCCTCGACCCATCGCCGGGTCGGGGCATCCGTCGTCTCACGGCAACCGGGACAGGACTCACGGACCCCGATAGACGTCCAGGATCGTCGGGGCGCCCTCGGGACGATGGATGACGGTGATCTCGTCGCCCTCGCACACGCGCCCCTTGACGACGACGCGCAGGTAGGGTCCGAGTCGCCGCTCATCGGAGAAGCGGCGCACCCAGCCCCGTTCGTCGTCGCCACCCACCCACCCACCGGGCGAAGGTCTGGCATGGTGTCCGCGGCATCGTCACCTCGACCTCCACGCGCTCGCCGATCCTCCAGCGCTCGCCGATGAGGGCGGCGTTGACGTCGATGCCTTCCGTGCGAAGGTTCTCACCGAAGAACCCGGGCGGCAGCTCACGGCCGAGCTCGTGTTCCCAGTACGCCGCATCCTCCGCGGCATACGCGTACAACGCCTTGTCGAGACCGCCGTGATGCTGACGGTCGGCCTGGACGTCGGTGCGGACGCCGTAGGCGCCGATCTTCGCCTCGCCATCGATGCGCCTCTTGTCGATGGCGGTGACGCCGACGGGGCCCGCGTCCGACCTCAGTCGGTGGACGGCGCAGATGGCGAGCAGACGCGGCATCCCGTCATCCTACGAGAGCCGTTCAGGCGCCCGAAGACACGAAGTCGATGAAAGCGGGATCCCCCATGAGCGGCACCGCGATGCAGAAGCTCACGGCGATGAAGGTCACGACGGCGCCGACGAGCGGGATCCACCAGGAGACGCGCCCGGCTTTCAGGACGCGCCACGTGATGACGGCGGTGACGACATAGCCGGCGAGCAGCACGATCGCCGCGACGATCCCCCACGTACGCGCTGCGTCGAAGCTCGTGAATTCACCCGGCACGCCCAGGACGTCCATCGATCGCTCGATCGCGGGCGCCAGGTTGAGGTAGCTGAAGAGTGAGAACAGCACGTTGGCCGCACCGAAGGCGAGGAGCACGATCGTCGCGAGACGATTCACCGCTGAAACCGGGCGAGGCGTTGCCGATGCCGCGACGGGAGCGGGGGTTTCCGGCGTCGCGTCGACGGGCGTGTCGACGACCTGATCGACGGGCGCAGATCCCGTCGAAAGCGCCTCGGTCACATCCGGCTGCTGGATCCGGGAGCGCTGCTCCTCCGGAGTGGCGTATTCGCCGAATCGCGGGCGCTCACGCCCGTCGGGCCCGATCTCGGGCGCATAGTCTCCGCTCATACGCGGCCGCGCCCGCCCATCGCGCGATCGTCGCGATTGCCCGCGGCATCGTGGCGGAGTTCCTTCGGGAGCGAGAACAGCAGGTCTTCCTCGGCCGTCCGCACTTCTTCGATGTCGCGGTACCCGGCACCGGCGAGCTCTTCGAGCACTTCCTGCACGAGCACCTCGGGCACCGACGCACCGCTCGTGACGCCTACGGTCTCGACACCGTCGAGCCAGGCCTGCTCGACCTCGTCGGCGTAGTCCACGCGGTACGCGGCCTTCGCCCCGTACTCGAGCGCCACCTCGACGAGCCGCACGCTGTTCGACGAGTTGGCCGAGCCGACGACGATGACGAGATCTGCGCCCTTCGCGACCTTCTTGATCGCGACCTGGCGATTCTGCGTCGCGTAGCAGATGTCGTCCGAGGGCGGATCCTGGAGCTCGGGGAACCGCACGCGCAGTCGACGCACCGTCTCCATGGTCTCGTCGACCGAGAGCGTCGTCTGCGAGAGCCAGACGACCTTCGACGGGTCTCTCACCTCGACGCGGTCGGCGTCGTCGGGCGAGTTGACGACCGTGACGTGATCGGGAGCTTCTCCCGCAGTGCCCTCGACTTCTTCGTGGCCCTCGTGGCCGATGAGGAGGATCTCGTAGTCGCTCTTGGCGAAGCGCACGGCTTCGCGGTGGACCTTCGTGACGAGCGGGCACGTCGCGTCGATCGCGAGGAGTCCTCGATCGGATGCCGCGTTGACGACTGCCGGCGAGACCCCGTGGGCACTGAAGACGACGTGTGCGCCCTCAGGAACCTCGTCGACCTCCTCGACGAAGATGGCGCCCTTCTGCTCGAGCTCCGTCACGACGTGGATGTTGTGGACGATCTGCTTGCGCACATACACGGGGGCGCCGAAGCGCTCGAGTGCCTTCTCGACCGCGATGACGGCGCGGTCGACGCCCGCGCAGTAGCCGCGGGGGGCTGCCAGGAGCACCCGCTTGTGTCCCTGCACCGGGATATCCTGGAGTCGCTCACGCCGCCGCGGCACGCGGGGCATGGGCATGCGGACAGCAGGGGTTGCAGACGCGAGGCTCACATCCCCGATTCTATGGGCGCGGGCCTGAGCGAAGGCCGAGCCGGCGACGCGTATCGGCGCGCCGCATCGAGAGGACTGCATGACGACGTTCCAGCCGGCCCCGGTTCCGGGCGAGGCTCCACCCCCGGATTCCGTGCATCCGCGGGATTCTCGATCCGATGCACCGACGTCGGTGGCGAGGCTCAACGACACGATCCGCGGGTTCGTTCAGAACTGGGGGTCCGTGTGGGTCGAGGGTGAGATCACGTCGTGGAATCTCCGCGGCGGCAACGTCTTCGGGCGCGTCAAGGACCTCGCGACCGATTCGGCCATCTCGTTCCGACTGTGGTCCTCGACGCGCGAACGGCTGCCAGACGACCTCCGTGTGGGCGATCACGTCATCGCGTGCGTCAAGGCCGACTACTTCGTCAAGACGGGCGACTTCAGCTTCTCGGTCTCGGCGATGCGCCATGTCGGCCTCGGCGATCAGCTCGAGAAGCTCGAGCGGTTGCGCGCGCAGCTGCGCAGCGAAGGCCTCTTCGATCCGCGCCGCAAGAAGCCGATTCCGTTCCTCCCGCACCTCGTCGGGCTCATCACCGGCGAGAACTCGGACGCCGAGAAGGACGTCCATCGCAACGCCGAACTCCGCTGGCCGCACGTGCGGTTCCGCACGAAGCACGCCGCCGTCCAGGGCGACCGCTGCGTGCCCGAGACGATCGCGGCGCTCAAAGCACTCGATGCGGACCCGGACGTCGACGTCATCGTCATCGCTCGTGGCGGCGGGGATCCCCAGACCCTTCTGGGGTTCAGCGACGAACGCCTGCTTCGGGCCGTCGCGGCGGCATCCACGCCGATCGTCTCGGCGATCGGGCACGAGAACGACCACCCGCTGCTCGATGACGTCGCCGACCTTCGGGCGTCCACGCCCACCGACGCGGCCAAACGAATCGTTCCCGACGTCGCGGAGCAGCGCGCGTTCGTCGGACAGCTCCGCGCGCGTCTGACGTCGCGTCTGACGCAGCGCTTGACTCACGACGTCGCCCAGCTCGAGCAGTTGCGCTCCCGCCCCTCGCTGCGCGCCCCCGAGTCCATGCTCACGAGCCGGTCGCACGACGTGTTCCTTAGCGTCGCGCGCGGTCGCGAGCGCATCGACCGTCTGCTCGAGTCGCAGACTCGTCGCACGTCCGAGCTGCGCGCGTCGCTCCGCGCGCTCTCACCCGCCTCGACACTCGCGCGCGGGTACGCGATCACCCACCTCGCCGATGGCGTCATCGTGCGGGATGCCGCGCAGGCGCCGCCAGGTGTCGACGTCGTCGTGACGGTGGGCCGCGGATCCTTCGCAGCCCGATCGCGGGGTGAGGTGACGGAGGAATCTCCGCCCGCCGATCGACCATGACTCCTGAGTTCCACGGCCGGTGCGATGATCGACTCGACTCTAGAATGGACAGCATGACCGACCCGGCCGCCCCTGCCGTCGAAGAGCTCTCGTTCGAACAGGCGCGAGACGAGCTCGTGCGCGTCGTCGCCGAACTCGAGCAAGGAGCCCCGACGCTCGAACAGTCCCTGGCTCTGTGGGAGCGCGGCGAGGCTCTCGCAGCCCGCTGCGAAGAGTGGCTTCTCGGGGCGAAACGGCGTCTCGAAGCGGTCCGCGACTCCCCCGACACGGACAGCTGATGGCAGAGCGCTCTCCTCGCGTCGTCGCCGAACTCGGTCGTCCCGAGACGGCGGGCGAGACCGCCGCACGCAAGGCCGAGTCCTCGCGGGTCTACCGGTCGAGTCAGACGGCGAGAAATCTCGTCGCCGCCCTCATCGTGACGGTCGCCATCGTCGCCGTCATCATCTTCATCGTCCCCCGTGGCACACCGGGACCACAGGACCCCATCGACGTGGCTGCGGCCGCCGAACGCGTCGCCGCCAGCGAAGGTCGCCCCGCGATCGCCCCGGAGGTCTCCGACTACTGGACCGTCAATCGCGCTGCCATCGAATCTGAGGGCTCTGTGCGGTCCTGGACGATCGTCTACGCGCCGGCAGATCAAGACGAACGCGGCTTCCTCCGAGTCGCGCAGGGATTCGACGCGGACGCGGCGTGGCCGGCGCGGGTACTCTCGGGTGCCGCGCCCGGCGACACGGTCACGATCGACGGTGTCGTGTGGGACCGATACGAGCTCGATCCGTCGCGGACGGGCAACATCTCCGTCGCCCTCTCGACGTCCGTCGGCGGCGATACGGTCCTGATCTACGGCATCGCGGACGACGAAGCGCTCGACGACCTCGCCGCATCCGTCTCCGCCGAAGTGCTCACCCTGGCCGACATGCCGACAGAGGAGTCCGAGTGACCACCGACACCACGCCTCAGACCGTGTGGGATGAAATGCGCCACGGCAACGACCGCTTCGTCGCGGGCGAGCCGCGCCATCCGCGTCAGGACGTCGAACGCCGCCATGAGCTGGCAGCCGGTCAGCGCCCGCGCGCAGCACTGTTCGGATGCTCCGACTCCCGACTTGCGGCGGAGATCATCTTCGACGAGGGCCTCGGCGATCTGTTCGTCGTCCGCAACGCCGGTCAAGTGATCTCCGACTCCGTCGTGGGGAGCCTCGAGTACGCCGTCGCCGTTCTGGAGGTGCCGCTCATCGTCGTGCTGGGCCACGACGCGTGCGGTGCCGTGAACGCCGCGATCGAGAGCACGCAGCTCGATGCACCTCCGCTTCCCACGCACATCTGGAGGCAGATCGCCCCGATCGTGCCTGCTGCCCGCAGGGTCATCCGCGCGACGACGGTCGACGGCGTCGCGCCCGCCGCCGTCGACGCCGAAGCCGTGGGCCGAGAGCACCTCCGCGACACCGTGGCCGCTCTCCTGCAGTCCTCCGAGCTCATCAGCGCTGCCGTCGCAGACGGACGCCTCGGCATCGTCGGGGCGAACTACCGGCTCAGCGAAGGCACGGCGGTTCCCTCGATCGCCATCGGCGTCACGGCCGACGACTGACCATCCCCACGACACACCGAGAAGGAACAACGACGTGACCGATATCGAATACCGCATCGAACACGACACGATGGGCGAAGTGCGCGTCCCCAAGGATGCCCTGTACGCCGCGCAGACGCAGCGTGCGGTGGAGAACTTCCCGATCTCGGGCGACGCACTGGAGCCGGCGCAGATCGCGGCGCTCGCCCGGATCAAGAAGGCCGCAGCACTCGCCAACAAGGAACTCGGCACTCTCGACGGTGCGATCGCCGACGCGATCGCCCGTGCGGCCGACCGAGTCATCGCGGGCGAGTTCCCGGAGCACTTCCCGATCGACGTCTACCAGACCGGGAGCGGAACGTCGTCGAACATGAACATGAACGAGGTGCTCGCGACCCTCGCGACGAACGACCTCGGATCGCCGGTCCACCCGAACGACCACGTCAACGCGTCCCAGTCCTCCAATGACGTCTTCCCGACGTCGGTGCACATCGCCGTGACCCAGGAGCTCATCGACGACCTCATCCCTGCTCTCGACCACCTCGCTGTGGCGTTCGAGACGAAGGCCGAGGAGTGGAAGAGCGTCGTGAAGTCCGGACGCACGCACCTGATGGACGCGACCCCGGTCACCCTAGGTCAGGAGTTCGGCGGCTACGCGCGCCAGATGCGGCTCGGAATCGAGCGCGTCCAGTCGGTCCTCCCCCGCGTCGCCGAGGTCCCGCTCGGCGGAACCGCCGTAGGAACGGGCATCAATACGCCCGCCGGCTTCCCCCAGAAGGTCCTGGAACTCATCGTCGCCGACACGGAGCTGCCGATCACGGAGGCGAAAGACCACTTCGAAGCCCAGGCCAACCGCGATGCGCTCGTCGAGGCATCCGGTGCACTGCGCACCATCGCCGTCTCGCTCACGAAGATCAACAACGACATCCGCTGGATGGGGTCGGGACCGAACACAGGTCTCGGCGAGCTTCACATCCCCGACCTGCAGCCGGGATCGTCGATCATGCCCGGCAAGGTCAATCCGGTGATCCCCGAGGCCGTTCTCATGGTCTGCGCGCGGGTCATCGGCAACGATGCGACGATCGCGTGGTCGGGCGCATCCGGTGCCTTCGAACTCAACGTGGCGATCCCCGTGATGGGCTCGGCCCTCCTCGAGTCGATCGAGCTTCTCGCCAACGCGACGCGTCTCCTCGCCGACAAGACGATCGACGGCCTCGAAGCGAACATCGAGCGCGCCGCCGCATTCGCCGGAATGTCGCCCTCGATCGTCACTCCGCTCAACAAGCTCATCGGCTACGAGGCCGCGGCCAAGATCGCCAAGCACGCCGTCGCCAACGGCGTCACGGTGCGTGAAGCCGTCCTCGATCTCGGCTACGTCGACCGTGGTGAGCTGACGCTCGCGCAGCTCGACGAGCGTCTCGATCTGCTGTCGATGACGCATCCGGGCTGATCCGGCACGCGAGAAGTGCGCGGGAGAGCCCGCGGGGGGCCATAATCGGGGAGTGGCACGTACACCACGCCCGATCTCGGCACGCGTCCGCATCCTGGGGGCAGTTCTTGCGGTAGCCTGCGTCGGCCTTGCCGTCGTGGGCAGTGTGACGTTCCTCGTGCAGCGCGAATGGGTGCTGAACGAGATCGACGAACGCCTCGAGAACCAGGTGTCGCGGCTGCAGTCGGTCGCCGATATCGCCGGTGACGCACGCGAGGCCGACGAGAGCTCGACACCCGGCGACCTCGTCGACGTGGGCGACCATTCGACGGTCGAGTCGTTCCTCAACGACGCCGTACGCCGTCTTGTACCGGCACGCAACGAGGCATCGGTGGCGATCATCGAGGGCAAGCCCCGCTTCGTCCCCTCCACGCTCTCCGGTTTCGACATCTCGGACGACCAGGACTTCATCGACCGCGTCGTGGCGGAGACCTCGGCCACGGGGGAAACGGTCGTCGGCACAGCCGTCACAGACGCGGGGTCGTTGAGGTACATCGCCATCCCGATCACGGTCGACGGTGACCCCGAGACGGGCGTCTACGTGCGCGCCGTGGATCTGGAGTCCGAACTCGCGCCCGTCACAGCGGCCATGACGACATACGCGGTCGCCGCCGTCGTCATGCTCGCAGCGATGGGGATCGTGGGCTGGTTCGTGACGGGACGCCTCCTCTCCCCCATCCGGCATCTGCGGGATACCGCGAGCGCCATCACCCTCACGGATCTGTCCCCTCGCCTTCCCGCAGAAGGCAACGACGAGATCGCGGATCTCTCGCGAACCGTCAACTCGATGCTCGACAGGCTGGAGGGGAGCATCGATGTCCAACGACAATTGCTCGACGATGTCCGCCACGAGTTGAAGACGCCGATCACGATCGTGCGAGGGCACCTCGAGCTCATGGATCCGTCGGATGCCGCCGATGTCTCCTTCGCGCGAGACCTCGGCATCGCCGAACTCGACCGCATGACGCGCCTCGTCGAGGACATCGATCTCCTCGCGACCGTCGAGGGTGGATCGTTCGCCATCGATCGCATCGACCTCGCGGCCCTCACGGAGCGCGTCGGCGAACTCGTGGCCGTCATTCCCGGTCACACGTGGAGCGTCGAGCACGTCGCCGAGGGGCGGATGCTGGGAGACCAGGACCGCCTCGTGCAGGCGTGGCTGCAGCTCGCCGACAACGCCGCGAAGTACACCCCTGCCGGCTCGCCGGTCGAGCTCGGGAGTGAGAAGGACGCCACCGGGATCCGCCTCTGGGTGAGAGACCACGGAAGCGGCATTCCCCCGGCCCTCCGCCATCGGATCTTCCGCCGCTTCGACCGCGCACACGGCAAGCGGTCGGTAGGTGGCTCGGGCCTGGGGCTCGCGATCGTCGACGCCATCTCGAAAGCCCATGGCGGCCACTGCATCGTGACCGACTCCCCCGGTGGCGGCGCCACTTTCACGATCCACCTGCCGCTTCCGGTGTCGACGCCCGAGATCCCTGCTCCCGTTCGTGCGGGAGACGTCGTGCTCCAGCGAGAGGCCTCAGGATGACCCGCATCCTCATCATCGAAGACGAACCCCACATCGCCGCTTTCATCTCGCGTGGACTGCGCGGCGCGGGATACGACACCGTGACAGCCGACGACGGGGTCGAAGGGCTCGAAGCCGCGCTCGCGGGCGACATCGACCTGGTCCTCCTCGACGTCGGGTTGCCCTCGATGGATGGATTCGAGGTCTTGCGCGAACTGCGCGCACGAGACGCATCCCTTCCGGTCATCATGCTGACAGCCCGCTCGAGCACACGCGACACGGTCGAAGGGCTCGACGCGGGTGCGAGCGACTACATGGCGAAGCCCTTCACCTTCGACGAGCTTCTCGCCCGCGTCCGCTCCCGACTGCGCGACTCCGGGACCAGCACGAGTGTCGTTGTGACGCAGGGAGACGTGACCCTCGATGTCCTCGCGCGCCGAGCGAGCGTCGCGGGAACGGACGTCGAACTGTCGGCGCGCGAATTCGCCCTCGCGGAGCAGTTCCTGCGCAACCCCGGCACCGTTCTCAGCAGAGAAGTTCTGCTCAGCCGTGTGTGGGGCTTGGACTTCGATCCGGGGTCGAACGTCGTCGATGTCTACGTGCGCTACCTGCGCGGCAAGCTCGGTTCGCACCACATCGCCACTGTGCGCGGCTCCGGCTACCGCTGGGAGTGAGACGAAGAAGCCCCCGACGTTGGAACGTCGGGGGCTGAAGACCGGGCTGGGGAAGCGCGGTCACATCAATCGCGGTGGTCTGGGGAACCGGGCGATCGATCTCTCTTCGTTCCGTCACCTCGTTGGGGAGACTCGGTGACGGCTGGGGAACCCGTCTGCACGGGTGGGCTGGGGGCGGCGAAACGGCCGCGCTGGTCGTTGTCTCGGTGCTCTGAATGATCGTCGTGACGGGTTTCGTCGTTGCGCCGCTCACCGTCACGGGCACCAGGCCGAGTCGACAGGAAACGGTCGGCCCGTTCGCGCGACCATCCGTGCGCGGCAGCCCAGACATAGAGGGCCTCGGGGTCGTCCGACGCCAGGGCGTCGCGCAGCGACAGTTCAGCCTCGGGCTCGACGGCGGGCTCGGGAGAGGCTGCGGCCGGGAGGGTGGAGACCACGACGGCAGGGGCCGGAGCAACGAGCGTCTCGGCCGGGACGTCGACCGGCGCGGGTGCGGTCGTCGGCGCTGCTGCGGGGGCGGCGGGGGCGGCATCTGTCAGGTCGGTGATGACCTCGGAAGGACGCATCGCCGTTGGCTTGGCGGTGGCATTGACATCGACCACGGCGGCGTCGATCGCGGTTCCCGGAGCGTCCGCGAAGGCGGCGGCGTTCGTCGTGACGACGGTCGCCACGACTGTCGCGGTCACCGCGAAGGCGGCGAGACCGCTGAACGCGATACGCGCTCTTCCGTCCACGTGTGCCTCCGCAGCCTCGACGATTCAGCCCGGATTCGGACTGGATCCCATCGTGACATGCGGCGACGCGCGCTGACCCCCACGGCGGATGAGACTCTTCTCATGCCGGGTCGGAATGAGAAGAGTCTCATCTGGGACCGACCGGAGGGGCGCCTTCGCACCCCTCCGGTCGCGATTTCTCAGGCGAGCTCACCCGCCTCGAGCAGCTCCGTCACGAGGGCCGCGATGGCGGACCGCTCGGAGCGCATGAGCGTGACGTGCGCAAACAGCGAGTGCCCCTTGAGCGTCTCGATCACCGAGGCGACACCGTCGTGACGGCCCACACGCAGATTGTCGCGCTGGCCAACGTCGTGCGTGAGCACGACGCGGGAGTTCTGTCCGATACGGCTGAGGACAGTCAAGAGGACGTTCCGTTCGAGCGACTGCGCCTCGTCGACGATGACGAACGCATCGTGAAGAGATCGACCGCGGATATGCGTCAACGGCAGGACCTCGAGCAGACCGCGCTCCAGCACCTCGTCGAGCACGTTCCCTGAAACGACGGAGCCGAGCGTGTCGAACACCGCCTGTCCCCACGGGTTCATCTTCTCGCCCTGGTCACCCGGCAGGAAGCCGAGCTCCTGCCCGCCGACGGCGAAGAGCGGGCGGAAGACGATGATGCGCTTCTGCTGCTGACGTTCGAGGACGGCCTCGAGGCCGGCGCACAGGGCGAGCGCCGACTTGCCCGTTCCCGCTCGTCCGCCGAGGGAGACGATGCCCACCTCGGGATCCAGGAGCACGTCCACGGCGATCCGCTGCTCTGCCGAGCGTCCGTGCAGTCCGAACACCTCGCGGTCGCCCCGCACGAGACGGAACGAATCGTCTCCCGTCACGCGACCGAGAGCCGACCCCCGCTCGGAGTGGATGATGAGCCCCGTGTTGATGGGGAACCCGCGGACGCTCTCGCTCGAGCCGACTTCGCTCTCGTACAGGTCGCTGATCTCGTCGCCGGAGACGTCGATGTCGGCGATGCCGGTCCAGCCCGAATCGACGGCCTGCTCGGCGAGGTACTCTTCGGCGGTGATACCGAGCGATGCCGCCTTGACACGCATCGGAAGGTCCTTCGAGACGACGGTCACGGCTTGGCCGTCCTGCGCGAGGTTCATCGCGATCGCGAGGATGCGGGAGTCGTTGTCACCGAGGCGCATACCGGGGGGCAGGACCGTGGCATCCGTATTGGAGAGCTCCACTCGCAGCGTGCCACCCTCGCCGACAGGCACGGGGAAGTCCAGTCGTCCGTGTTCGACACGGAGTTCGTCGAGGTGGCGAAGCGCCTGCCGGGCGAAGTAGCCGATCTCGGGGTCGTGCCGCTTCGCTTCGAGCTCCGTGATCACGACCACCGGGATCACGACGTTGTGCTCGGCGAACCGGAAGAACGCCCGCGGATCGCTCAGCACGACGGACGTATCGAGGACGAACGTGTGCAGGTCCTGCTCGACCTCGTCGACCTGATCGGCGACGCGACTGCTCTGCTGCTGTGGTGCTCGTGTGGTCACAACCCACTCCCGCCCCGGGTGTCTCACCCGGCAGTCACGAGTCGACCAGGGGTCACGAGTCGCGATCCGAAAGGCCGACTCGAACGGGCTCCTTGCCCGATGCCTCACGCTACGTCCGAGACCGAGTCGCTCGCGCGCCCGACACGCGGTGCCCCAGGTTACGGGCGTATGAATTTCACGTTCACCACGCGCGCGTGGCAGCGAACGCCGCGAGCGCGTCGCCGAAGAGGCGGAGCGTATCGGCTCCCGTTCCGACGTGCGGCGACACCCGCACGAGCCCTGACCGCACCGTGACCGTCAGCCCGTGGTTGGCCAGAGACGCCGCGAGCGGTGCGGCTTCGTGGGGCGCGGGGGCGAGAGTGACGATGCCGCCGCGCCGCTCGGGCTCTCGAGGCGTCAGGACGGGCAGCTCGTAGCGATCGGCGAAGTACATGACATCGGCTGTCCGCTGCGCGAGCTCGTCGCTGATGGCGGCGACACCGCAGTCACGGACGTCGCGCAGGGCCGTCGCGAGCCGCGCCGCAGCGAGCGTGTCGACGGGGCTCACGGTGAAGGCCTGAGCGGATGCCGCGGGGAGGGGCACGACATCGAGAGGCAGATCGCCGTCGATGCCCGCACGTCCCGACAGGACGGGAGAGAGGCGCTCGAGTGCGCGTTCACCGAACCACGCGAACCCCGTACCGCGGCCCGCGCGGAGCCACTTGTATCCGTGCGCAGCGACGACGTCCGCCGCGGCGTAGTCCGCCTCTACGACACCGAAGCCTTGAATCGCGTCGACGATGAGGAGGCGGTCCCCGATGACCTCGCGCAGGGCGGTGAGGTCGGTGCGATAGCCCGTGCGGTAGTCGACGAGGCTCACGGCGACCGCGCGCGTCTCCTCCGTGAGCGCATCGCGCACGACGTCCGGTGTCATACGGCCGTCGTGAGGCTCCACCCACTGCAGGTCGATCCGCCCGAGGGCGTCGCGGGCGCGTGTGGCCGTGACGGTGAGCGCGGGGAACTCGCCGCGCGAGAGCAGGAGACCGCCGGACAGCCCGTACAGGGCGTGCATCAGACCGTCGGTCGTCGACGGCTGGAGGGTCACCTGGTCGGTGTCGGCTCCCAAGAGTTCCGCGACGAGTGCGCGGGCGGCGAAAGCGTGTTCAGCCACGAGGTCGATGCTCGTTCGCCTCCCCGACCCGAGAAGCTCCGTGTCGGCCTGCGCTTCGGCTCGCACGGAAGGCGAGAGCGGACCGAACGCGGCCCAGTCGAGGTATCCGGGTTCGCCGTCGAAGGACTCGCGGAATGTCTCGAGGTCGATCACCGACCTATTCTGGCATCACTGACCGAAACGACGGTCTCGCCGCGTGAAATCGCGGATCGCTCGGAGGAAATCGACTTCGCGCAGATCGGGGCCGAGCGCCTCGACGAAGTAGAACTCCGAGTGGGCCGACTGCCACAGGAGGAAGTCGCTGAGCCTCTGCTCGCCCGACGTCCGGATGACGAGGTCCGGATCCGGCTGGCCGCCTGTGTACAGGTGCTCGCCGATCTGCTCGGGTGTCAGGCTCGCCGCGAGCTCTTCGAGAGAACCGCCCGATCGATCGTGCGCGACGATGACGCTGCGGACGGCGTCCACGATCTCACCGCGCCCTCCATAGCCGACCGCGAGATTGACGTGCAGCCCGCTGTTGCCCTTCGTCCGCTCCTGAGCGTCGGTGAGGACGCGCGCGAGCTCTGGCGGCAGGAGGTCGCGGCGTCCGACGTGCTGCACCCTCCAGTCGCGTTCGTGGGAGAGCTCCTCGGCCAGCTCGGCGATGATCTCGAGAAGGTCCGACAGCTCTCTCGAATCGCGCTTGACGAGATTGTCGTTGGACAGGAGATAGAGCGAGACGACCGCGATCCCGAGGTCGTCGCACCACTCGAGGAACTCCCGCATCTTCGCGGCGCCCGCGCGGTGGCCGTGCGCCGCCGAGTCGTAGCCCAGCTGCCGCGCCCACCGCCGGTTGCCGTCGATCATCATGGCGACATGCCGCGGCACCGCGGATGGGTCGAGTCGCCGACGGAGCCGATTGATGTACAACCGGTAGAGGGGCCCTCTCCCCTCGTCCGACGAAGAATGCGCCACACGGCTACGCTACCGCTCGCCGCCCTCGCGTGTCGCGCGATGAGACCGCATGCCGCCTCGGACGGGACCCGGTATGTTCCCCGGGCGGTATGCAACGAGGCCTACGCTGTGAGGGTGAGCCGCCGACGCCGTATTCCCCCCGCCCCGGGCGTTCCCGAGCTGCCGCTGATGGAGGCCGCTGCCGTCGATGCCGCGACCCCGGAGCTGAAGCCGACCTGGCGGGGCTGGATCCACGCGGCGACCTTCCCCGTCGCCATCGTGGCCGGGATCATCCTCATCGTCCTGGCCCAGGGCACACCTGCCAAGTGGGCATCCGCGGTGTTCGTGACGACTTCGCTGCTGCTCTTCGGCAACTCTGCCCTGTACCACCGCTTCAACTGGGGTCCGCGCACGCGCGTCATCCTCAAGCGGATCGACCACGCCAACATCGTGCTGCTCATCGCGGGCACGTACACGCCACTGGCCGTGCTGGCCCTCCCGACGGACCAGGCGGTCATCCTGCTGTCGCTCGTATGGGGCGGGGCGCTCGCCGGCATCCTGTTCCGCGTCTTCTGGATCGACGCGCCGCGGTGGCTCTACGTCGCGCTCTACCTCGTCCTCGGCTGGGCCGCGGTCATGTACATGGTCCCGCTATTCCAGGCGAGTGCTCCGATGATGATCCTCGTCATCGTGGGCGGGCTGCTCTACACGCTCGGAGCGGTCGTGTACGCGCTGAAGCGGCCGAATCCGTGGCCGGGGCACTTCGGCTTCCACGAGATCTTCCACGTGTGCACGGTCCTGGCGTTCCTCTGCCACTGGACGGCATGCCTCATCATCGCCCTCCAGCCCGCCTACCACGGCGCCTGAGGCGTCAGGAGCGCGAGTCGCCCGTCATGTCGTCGCCCGCGGCGTCGACGTTTTCGTCGTCGGTCTGCGTCGCCGCTTCGGCAGCCTCGGCCTGTCGCTGAGCCTCGGCTTCGGCTTCGAGTTCTTCGGCGATGTCGGCCCGGACGCGACCCCGGCGGATACGGCGGAGCATGTCGAACACGAGAAGGATGACGGCGAGCGAGATGAAGACGATGATCGCGAAACCCCAGGGCCCCGGCGTCACGAGGGTCGGATCGACCGTCATCGACGGCGTCGGCATCGGTTCGGCGAGCGCGCGCACAAAGCGGTCGAGCGCGTCGTTCATGTGTGTCCTCGATTCGCGCCGCAGCGCATAGCCTGGAACCACCAGCCTAATCTTCCCGACGGACGGCGATGACGACACAAGACAAGCTCGACGCGCGATACGGACGCGGACGTCGATCGACGACGCGGTGGGCGATCGGTGCCGCCGTCACGGTCGGCGCGGTGGCAGCGGGGATGCTGGCATGGTCGACGATCTCATCCTCCCTCGACGCCGTCGACGTCGACACCACGGGCTTCGCCGTGGTCAACGAACGCACCGTCGTGGTCAACTTCCAATTCACCGCGCCGACGGGTCGTTCGGTCGCGTGTGCCCTCGAGGCGCAGGACGAGGAGCATGGCGTCGTGGGCTGGAAGGTCGTCGAGTACCCGGCATCCGAGAGCCACGCGCGCGCATTCGAAGAGGTCATCCCGACGACGGCGCTCGGCACGACAGGTTTTGTCAACTCCTGCTGGGTGACGTAGTCTCTTCGGAACGACGCCCTGGCTAGTGCCGGGGCGTTCGACGTACCTCCCCCGACAGCAAGGAGTCCGACGTGTCCAGCGATGCCCCGGCGACCTTCCTCACCCAGGATGCCTACGACCGTCTCGCTTCCGAGCTCGAACATCTCTCGACGGTCGGTCGCGAAGAGATCGCCAAGCGCATCGAGGCGGCTCGCGAAGAAGGCGACCTGAAGGAGAACGGCGGCTACCACGCGGCGAAGGACGAGCAGGGCAAGCAGGAGGCGCGCATCCGCACTCTCCAGCACCTCCTGAAGTCGGCAACCGTGAGCGAAGCGCCCGAGAGCACGGGGGTCGTGCAGTCGGGTACCGTCGTGACCGCCGTCGTCGCCGGCGGCGAAGAGGTCTTCCTTCTCGGCAACCGCGAGATCGCGTCCGGATCCGAACTCGACGTCTACAGCGAGGCGTCTCCGCTCGGAGCGGCGATCCTCGGCCTCAAGGAAGGCGAGAAGACGAGCTACACCGCTCCCAACGGGCGCGAGATCGCCGTCGAGGTCATCAAGGTAGAGACCTACAACGGTCAGTGACCTTCTCGCTCAATCCGGCATGAGCCGGGGCGCGAATCCCGCGCCCTCGAGCACGGAGATGACGTGGGCACGATGGTCCTCGCCGCGCGTCTCGACGCTCAGTTGAAGGATGACTTCGCTGATCTGCAGTCCTTGTCCGTGACGCGTGTGGAGCACCTCGATGACGTTGGCGCCGGCGTGCGACACGAGTTCCGAGACACGGGCGAGCTGACCGGGCCGATCCGGCAGCGGGATCTGCAGCGTCATGTAGCGACCGGACGCCGCGAGCCCATGTGAGACGACCCTCTGCAGGAGGAGCGGATCGATGTTGCCGCCCGAGAGGATCGTGACGGTCGGTCCGGATGCCTGGATCTTGCCCGCGAGGATCGCCGCGACGCCCACCGCTCCAGCAGGTTCGACGACCTGCTTGGCGCGCTCGAGGAGAACGAGCAGGGCACGTGCGATGTCGTCGTCGGACACGGTCACGACATCATCGACGAGCTGACGGATGATCTCGAACGGGAGGTCTCCGGGCCTCGCGACCGCGATGCCGTCGGCGATCGTCGGCGTCGTCGCGACCTCGAGGGGGTGCCCCGCGGCGAGCGACGTGGGGTAGGCAGCCGAGTTCGCCGCCTGCACTCCGATGATCCGGATGCTGCGCCCCTCGGCGGCCGCACGCCCCTTGAGAGCCGCCGCGACACCCGCGGTGAGCCCCCCGCCCCCGATGCCGACCACGACGGTCTCGAGACCCGGGACTTCGTCCCACAGCTCGAGACCGAGCGTCCCCTGCCCCGCGATGATGTCGGGGTGGTCGAACGGATGGATGAACACTGCGCCCGTCCGCTCGGCGAACTCGGCGGCAAGACGCAGCGGCGTCTCGACCGTCGCACCCTCCAGAATCACGTCGGCGCCGTATCCGCGCGTCGCGAGGAGCTTGGGAACCGGAACGCCGAGCGGCATGAAGATCGTGGCAGGGATCCCGAGCGTCTTCGCCGCCAGGGCCACGCCCTGCGCGTGGTTGCCGGCGGAAGCGGCGACGACGCCGCGGGCGCGCTCGTCGGCGGTGAGCCGTGACAGGCGGTAGGTCGCTCCCCTCACCTTGAACGACCCCGTGCGCTGGAGGTTCTCGAGCTTCAGGTGCACCGGGACGCCGAGGACCTCCGACAGGTGCTGGGACTCGTCGAGCGGCGTGCGGACGATGACGCCCGCGAGGGACGCGGCGGCGTCCTCGAACGCCGCGAGCGTCGGTATGACCGATAGGGCCTGCGCTGCTGGGGTCTGGGAAGCGGTCACGCGGGGGTTCTCCTCGGTCGAGGGACAGTGCTCCAGATGTAGTCGCCTGTCGGCGGAGCCGCCGACTCCCATCCTCGTTTGCTGACATAGACGGCGACGACGTTGACGAAGGCCGCGAGAGGCACGGCGAAGAGAGCGCCCGGGATCCCCGCGATCATCGCGCCGCCCGCGACGACGAGGACGACGGCGAGGGGATGCACTTTCACGGCGGAGCCCATGAGGAGCGGCTGCAGGACGTGCCCCTCCAGTTGCTGGACCCCCAGGACCACGAGGAGCATGAACAACGCCGTCCACGGACCGTTGTAGACGAGCGCGAGGAACACCGCGAGGGCGCCGGTCACGACGGCACCGACGAACGGGACGAACGCACCGAGGAAGACGAGGACGGCGATGGGGATCGCGAGCGGAACTCCCAGGAGGAAGGCGCCGAGCCCGATGCCGATGGCGTCGATCGTCGCGACGAGCAGCTGCGTGCGCGCGTAGTTGACGACGGTCCGCCATCCGGCCTTCGCAGCGCCGTCGACGGCCGGCCGTGCCGTACGCGGGAAGAGACGCGTCGTCCATCGCCAGATACCCGCACCGTCTGCGAGAAGACACAGGAGGATGAACAGGGCCAGGAGCGCCCCCGTCGCGACGTGACCGACGGTCGTCCCGATCGCGAGAGCGCCGGACCACAGGAGGGATGCCTGCTGTTCGAGGAACGACCACCCCTGCTGGAGCAGATCGTCGATCTGGGTCCCGGTGAGATGGAGAGGTCCGTCGATCAGGTACTGACGGAAGTCCTCGATCGCATCCACCGACCGGGCCTGCACCGAGGACCACTGCCGCGTGATCTGCCAGACCGCGAGCCACATGAGTCCCGTCACGACGGCGAGCGTCGTGAGAACCGAGATGACGATCGCGAGCCACTTGGGAACGCGGCGCCGCAGCATCCAGGTGAATCCCGGCCACAGCAGTGCCGTGATGAGGATCGAGATGAGAAGCGGGATGACGAGGAGCTTCAGTTGGATGACGAGCCAGATGATCACCGCAGACGCGGCTGCGACGACGAGCAGACGCCACGAATAGGCAGTGGCGATGCGCAGGCCGCGGGGGACGGACGCCGATGTGTCGATCGTGACGACCCTCGAACGATCCCGGAGGGCATCGAACAGCGAGCCGCGCGGCTTGTGCTCCCCGCCCTCGTGCTGCGAATCGCTCATCCGGCCAGTCTAGGCGCGGGGCATTCCCCGCGGTTCATGTACGAAGGACGATGTCGGACGTCGTCAATAGGCTGGCTGCGATGCGCTCCTCCCCTCGACGATCCACGCTCAGCCGCGCCGAAGCCCGCCGCATGGCCCTCGCTGCGCAGGGTTTCGCGCGACCACGCCCCCTGTCCCCCGGCACGCGCCAACTCAACCTCGAACTCGCTCGCATGGCGACGCTGCAGATCGACTCCGTCAACGTCTTCGCGCGGTCGCACTACATGCCGCTGTTCTCCCGGCTGGGATCTTACGACCCTGCTGCCCTCGACCGTCTCCTGTTCGCTCGCCGCGCGCCCTACCTCGAGTACTGGGCGCACGTCGCCGCCTTCATTCCCTCCACGGATTGGTCGCTCTTCCGATTCCGGATGGACGACATGCGGGCCAAGTACGCGACGAAGGCGGACGGCTGGTTCCACAGCAACCGCGACGTCGTCGACTGGGTCCGTGGCGAACTGTCCGATCGCGGCCCCCTGCGTCCCGCGCAGATCGACTACGACATCCAGCGGGGCACACGTGGACAGTGGTGGGACTGGGACGCCGTCAAGCATGCCCTCGAGTACCTGTGGCTCTTCGGCGAGGTCGCGATCGCGGGGCGACGCGGCTTCGAGCGCACCTACGGCCTCGCCGAGCACGTCGTCCCCCGCGAGGCGCTCGCGCGGCAGGTCACGCGCGACGACGCGGTTCGAGAGCTCGTCCGTCGCGCCGCGCGCGCCTACGGCGTCGCAACGGCCGCCGACATCGCCGACTACTGGCGCCTGCGCGACAGGCGCGCCGTGCTCGCGGCGATCGGCGAACTCGTCGATGCAGGAGAACTCGAGCAGGTGAGCGTGGAGGGCTGGATGACGGCCGGTCGCCCCGCCAAGGCGTGGGTTCACACCGAGGCGCGACTCCCCCGCCGCATCGACGCGGCGGCCATCCTGACGCCCTTCGACCCCGTCGTGTGGTTCCGTGATCGTGCGGAGCGCCTCTTCGACTTCGAGTACCGCATCGAGATCTACACCCCCGCGCCTCAGCGCCGCTTCGGCTATTACTCGCTCCCCGTCCTCGTCGACGACGACATCGTCGGACGCGTCGATCTCAAGGCCGACCGCGCGGGCTCCCGGCTGCTCGTCCAGTCGGCATGGTGGGAGCGCACACGTCCCGCCGATGCGCCCGAGCGACTCGCGGCCGAGCTGCGGACGGCCGCGTCGTGGCAGCAGCTCGACGCGATCTCGGTGTCCCGATGGGGCGATGCGACCGGCGACATCGTGTCCGCGCTCCCCGGCGCCGGGAGACACGACAGTGCGTCGCCAGAGCCCACGGTTCGCCATGACGAAGCCGATGCCCGGGTGGGCGACGACCCGGATAGCGTGAGAGCGTGAAACGGCGCGCGGTGATCGGAGTAGCGGCCGGCATCGTCGCGGTTGCTGCCGCGGCGGGTGCCGTGGCGGCGTGGATGGTCACGAGACCGGAGTCTGCCGAAGACGCGGCCGGGAGATACCTCGCGGCACTCGCCGACGGTGACGTCGCCGCGGTCGAGCGCTTCCTGCCCGACGCGAGCGACACCGAGCATCTCAGCGCCGCCTTCGCCGGAGCGACGGGATACATCGAAGACTACGACTACACCGTGGGCGAGGTGCGCGACGGCGCGCAGCGCGTCGAGGCGAACGTCCGGCTCGGCGGCGAGCGACGGACGCTAGGTTTCGTTCTCGCGCGCGCGGACGACGGCTGGGAGCTCGACGTCGACGAGCTCGGATCGCTCGAGGTGTCCACGACTCTCGGCGATGCCGTCCGAGTGGGGGACGCTGTCACCGCACTCTCCGTGCGACTCCTCCCTGCCGTCTACCCCGTGGAACCCATGCCTGTCGGCATCCTCGCCGGAGGATCCGAAGTCGCCGTCACGAGCCCCGACTCGGTGGCGCTCTCCCTCGAGCCGACTCTCACGCCGGAGGCGACGGCGCTCGCTCAGCGGCAGCTGGACGCGTACGCGGCGGGGTGTGCGGAGGCCACCGACGCCGTGCCCGACGACTGCGGACTGCGGGTTCCCTGGGCGGCTGATCTGGCCCGTCTGGACGCGATCGCCTTTCGCATCGAGGCCCCGCCGGTCGTCGCGCTCGCACCCGACGGTCAGTCGTTCGCGGCGACCGGCGGCGTCATCGCCGCGACCGCATCGGGTGTCGGACGGGACGGCGGCGCCGCGTCGTTCACCTACCGCGCCGATGATTGGGCGCTCCGCGGAACAGTCGAGTTCGCCTCCGACGCGATGGCTCTCGTCGTCGACTGACGGCACGGGGGCTGACGCTGAGTATCACTATCGGGAAGCGCAGTCTGTCGGTTCCAGATGACACGCATGTGACACATCTCACCGACGAGGTAAACGTCCTGTGACAGATCGGCGGCCGCGTAACTTTCTGGTGACATTGCACTCTATGGTGGCGGTGACCCCCCGAGTGCCGCTATGCAGGAAACATGATGCACTCTCCATCCGAACCCGCCTCGCGCGGTGTCGCGCGCCGAAAGCGCTCGATCGCCGCCCTCGTGACGGTCGCAGCCCTCGCTGTCACCGTTCTCTCCCCCAACGCCGCCGTCGCGGCTCCCGACCCCGCGATCCCCGTCGTCGACGGTAAGACGCAGCCGTTCTCCGACTACGCGAGCGCCATCCGCGAGCGCGTCTACATCCCGGTCGAGGGCGTCGACCAGGATCTCGACGGTGTCACCGACGTCACCGCGATCGACATCATCCGCCCCGCTGAAACCGCCGCGTCGCTGAAGGTGCCGGCCATCATCGACCCGAGCCCGTACTTCACGACGCTCGGCCGTGGCAACGAATCCCAGCGGCTGCAGGACCTCGATGGAGACGGTGTCACCGACCTCTTCCCGCTCTACTACGACAACTACTTCGTGCCGCGCGGATATGCCGTCATCCACGCGCAGATGAACGGCACGGGCTTTTCCACCGGCTGCCCCCTCCACGGTGGAGCCGGCGACATCCAGAGCATGAAGGTCGTCGTGGACTGGCTCAACGGCCGGGTTCCGGGTCACAACGCCGCAGGCGACCCGGTCCTGGCGACGTGGCACACCGGGAAGTCCGCCATGATCGGCAAGTCCTATGACGGCACTCTCGCCAACGGCGTCGCAGCCACGGGCGTCGAGGGCCTCACGACGATCGTTCCGATCGATGCCATCAGCGACTGGTACCGCTACTCGCGCACGAACGGAATCCGCCACAACACCAACTACCCGGCGAGCCTTTCGAACACGGTCACCAACCCCGAGCGACGCGCACTGTGCGCGCCCGTGCGAGAGAACCTCAACGCCATCGACGGCGACGAGACGGGCGACTACAACCCCTTCTGGGACGAGCGGAACTACGTGCTCGATGTCGACAACGTGAAGGCCTCGGTCTTCGCGATCCACGGCCTCAACGACGACAACGTCCGCATGAGCCAGTTCGCCGACTACTGGCAGGCCCTGTCCGAGCGTGACGTCCCGCGCAAGGTGTGGCTCCCCCGCCTCGGACACATCGATCCCTTCGAGTTCCGTCGCGACGTGTGGGTCGACACACTGCACCGTTGGTACGACTACTGGCTGCAGGGCATCGACAACGGCATCATGAACGAGCCGCAGTCGACCGTCGAGTTCGGTCCGTCCGAGTACGTCGACGAGGCCTCCTGGCCCGCACCGGGCACCGAGTACGTCGACCTGAGCCTCAGCGGCACGACGTCCGGCACCGCGGGAAGCCTCGGCTTCCGCCCCGTCGAAGGCGCCTCGACGCTGCAGATCGTCGGAGGGTCGAACTCGCCGTCCGAGGGTGCACTCGCGAACAACCCGGAGGCTCCGCAGGCCAACCGTCTCGTCCTGCTCTCGCAGCCGCTGACGCAGGACCTGCGCATCTCGGGCACGCCGATCGTCAAGCTCGATGCCTCGCTGAGCCAGGAGCAGTCGAACCTGTCGGCTCTGCTCGTCGACTACAGCACGGCGTTCCGCACGCCGCGCTCGCCCGGTGACGGCATCCAGAACACGACGAACCGCACCTGCTGGGGCGCGGAGACGCAGTTCGACAACGCCTGCTACCTCGAGGTCGAGCGTCGTTCGACCGAATCGTCGTACTGGCGCCTCTCGCGCGGTGTGCTCGACTCGTCGAACCGCGAGTCCCTCGCCGATGGGGCGGCCACGAACGTGGTCCCCGGCCAGAAGTACGACTTCGACTGGAAGATGGAGCCCTATGACTACGTCTTCAAGGCGGGCTCGCGCATCGGCGTCGTCGTCTCGACGAACCTCTCGGGCTTCGTCGCCGGCTCGCCCAACGCGACGGTGACGCTCGACGCGCTCACCTCGGCGATCTCGCTTCCCGTCGTCGGCGGGGCGCGCGCAGCCTACGCATCTGGTGGACTCGGCATCCCCGCCGAGACCGTCAAGCCCGAAACGGCCCTCGTGTCGCCGACGTCGGCCGGACCGCTGAAGTCCCTCGACATCCAGGTGGACGCGACGGACAACATCGGTCTCGACCGTGTCGTGGCGAACGTGTACCGCAACGGAACGCTCGTGAAGTCGACGCAGACCGCCGGCAACGGCGCGACCGCTGTCAGCCACGTGGCGTCGGTCTCGCTGCCGGACGGCACGTATCAGATCCGATACAACGCTCAGGATGTCGCGGGCAACGTCTCGGTCACTCGGGAGTTCACGGTCACCCTCGACGCCACGGCACCGACCGTGACGATCAAGACCGGGGCGAGCGAGACCAAGGGTGCCGACGGGACCTACTCGCTCGTGAGCTTCAAGCTCTATGACGCGCAGAAGATCGACAAGGTGACGCTCAACGGCGTCGTCAAGGACCTCAGCAACAACCCGTGGTCCGATGTCAACTTCGTCAAGCCCGGAACCTTCGGCGGCACCCTCGGCGCGAACACGCTCGTCGTGTACGACGTCGCGGGCAACACCACGACGGTCCAGTTCACCCTGGTGGCGCCTGCCGCCTAGGCACGGTTTCCACTTCACCCCATCGGGGGCCCCGCGTCAGCGGGGCCCCCGATCTCGTTGGGATGGGATCGGAAATGGACGCGGACGCCGCACGCTCATCGGCGAGCGAGAAGCTCCCCCACCGCTCATCGAGCAGAGCGAAGCGGCCCCACCGCTCATCGAGTAGCGCGAAGCACCCCCACCGCTCATCGAGTAGCGCGAAGCGCGTATCGAGATGCGACCGTCCATCGCAGCCGGATGGCTGCCAGGCGAGCTCCGCTCAGAACTGCACGCGGGGCGGTTCCGAGATCGCGGCGCCATCCACGACTTCGAAGAACTCGCGCTCGCGGAAGCCGAGGTTTCGGGCGAAGAGGTTGTTCGGGAAGACCTTGATCTTGGTGTTCAGTTCCCGGACCCCGCCGTTGTAGAACCGGCGCGACGCCTGGATCTTGTCCTCAGTGTCGACGATCGACTGCTGCAGCTGAAGGAAGTTCTGACTGGCCTGGAGCTGCGGGTATGCCTCGGCCACAGCGAACAGCGACTTGAGCGCCTGCTGCATGTGTCCCTCGGCGACCCCTGCCTCGGCGGGAGTCGTCGCCGTCAGCGACTCGGCACGTGCGCGAGTGACGTTCTCGAAGACCGCCTTCTCGTGCGCCGCGTACCCCTTCACCGACTCGATGAGGTTCGGCAGTAGATCGGCGCGTCGCTTCAGCTGCACCGTGATATCGCTCCAGGCCTCGTCGACTCGCACGTTGAGTTGAACGAGCGAGTTGTAGGTCGCCCACAGGTAGATGCCTGCGATGATGACGACTGCCACGACGATGAGGACCGGAATGAGCCATTCCCACATAGCTACATACTCCGTTCGAACGTTCCCCTCATCCTAGCCATGGGCATCGCGCCTACGAGGGTGAGCGCGAACTCTCACAGGCGCTACTCACCGAGGACGCGGGCGAGATAGTCGTTCGAGAACGTCCGCTCGGGGTCGAGGCGGTCACGAAGTGCCGTGAAATCCTCGAATCTCGGGTACCGCTGGCGGAGGGACGCCGCATCCTGCGTGTGCAGCTTTCCCCAGTGCGGACGACCCTCGTGGGCCAACATGATCTCCTCGACGGCACCGAAGTACTCCGTCGAATCCTCGCGGAAGTAGCGGTGCACGGCGATATAGCCGGACTCCCGGCCGTATGCCGTCGACATCCACAGCTCGTCGGCTGCCGTGAAGCGCACCTCGATGGGAAACGAGATACGCCATCCGCGGTCGGCGATGAGATCACGCACCTCACGGAACGCCGGTGCGACCTGCGCGGCCGGGAGGGCGTACTCCATCTCGCGGAATCGCACCGTGCGTCTCTGCGTCAGAACACGGGCAGAGCGGTCGGTGTACTCGCGGTCGCCCGTCAGCCGCACGGCAAGTCGCGAGAACGGCGGGGTGATGGCGGGGACGGCCATGCCCGCGGCGCACGCCACGCGATAGACGCCGTTCGCGAGCAGAGTCTCGTCGATCCATCTGCCGACCGGACGGAGCGGTCGTCGGACGGCGCTCTCGGGGAGACGCGTGTCCGTCTTCGTCAAAGCGACATCTGTGTGCGGAAACCAATAGAACTCGAAGTGATCGGCGGCTGCCCGCGCTTCCAGTCCATCGAGTACATCGGCGAGCGGGTCCGGACGCTCGACCGCGTGGAGGAGGAACGCCGGCACGCACTGCAGGGTCACCTCGACGATGATGCCCATCGCCCCCAGCCCGACAGCGACCGCGGGAAGAAGCTCGGGATGGTTCTCCTCGTCGATGTCCAGCAGATCGCCCGTCGCTGTCACGAGCCGCAGTCCGACGATCTGCGTCGCGATGCCACCGAAACGCGCGCCCGTCCCGTGGGTGCCGGTGGACACGGCTCCCGAGATCGATTGTCGGTCGATATCGCCGAGGTTCGCCATCGCGAGGCCGTAGGGCGCGAGCAGCCGTGGGATCTGGTGCAGGCGCGTGCCCGCCCGCAACGTTACGCGTGCGCGATCGCGGTCGACGCGCACGAGACCCGTGAGATCCTCCAACTCGAGGAGGACATCGGGAGCTGCAGCGATGTCCGTGAAGCTGTGCCCGGATCCGACGGCCTTGACGCGCATCCCGCGTCGCGCGGCGGCGACGACGGCGCGCTGGACGGCGGACGTCGTCGGCGGGTATTCCACGCGCTGCGGACGGATCCTCGCCGTGCGCGCCCAGTTCTCCCATGCGCCTCCGGGACGCGTCACAGGAACGTCCTTCCTTCGCCGCGATAGGTCGGCGCCTCGCCGACGACCTGCCCGCCCTCGACCAGCACGTAGCGGTCGACGCGTTCGGCGAGTTCGCCGCTCTTGGCATGCCGGAACCACACACGGTCGCCGACGGCGAGCGTGCGCGCCCGATCGCCCTGGAGCGGCGTCTGCACTTCGCCGGCCCCCTCTCGCGCGAGCGTGCGCAGCCCTGACGGCCAGACGGGGAGAGGCTGACGCGACGCCACTGCGGGGCCCGAGGCGATCCATCCGCCGCCGAGGACGGTCGCGATGTCCGGGAGGGGCTTTCGGACCACTTCGAGAGAGAAGGCCGCCGCGGGGGCGGGGGTGAACGCACGGTATCCGTCGAAGAGGTGGCCCGCGAGAAGTCCGCTTCCTGCCGTCAGTTCCGTGACCGCCTGATCGGATGCCGTGAGCTCCAGCGAGCCCGTGCCGCCGCCGTTCACGAACTCGAGCATGGCGACGTCGCGGAGGGCGGCGACGATCGCCGCGCGCCTCTCGAGCAATTCCGTCCCGGAACGTCGTTGCATCCACCGCACGACGGCGTCGCCGGATCCGGTCGCATCCCCCTGCCCGGCGATCTGAGCTTCGTACATCATGAGGCCGACGAGATCGAAACCCGGCCGGGCGATGACGCGCCGAGCGAGGTCCACGACATCGGAAGGCTCATGCACCGGCGAGCGACGAACCCCGATGTGACCGAGACCGGGCGCACGCCACGAGGCGTCGGCATCGATCGCGACCCGGAGGCGGGGCCGGTTCCGCGCGGGCACAACGGCGTCAACGATGTCCAGGTGTGCGACGTCGTCGATCATGAGGGTGATGCGCGCGGCGGCCTCCTCGTCGGCGGCGAGGTGCGCGATCGCCTCCCGATCCACCGTCGGGTAGCCGAGCACGATGTCGTCGTGATCACGCGCGAGCCAGAGCGCCTCGGGGAGTGTGAAGGCGAGGATCCCGCGATACCCGGGAATCGCCAGGACGGCGTCGAGCACGTCGCGGACGCGGACCGACTTGCTCGCGACGCGGATGGGGACGCCTGCTGCGCGCACCAGCATGTCCAGCGCATTGTGGCGGAGGGCAGGGACGTCTATCGCCGCGACGGGACCGGAGATGCCCGCGACAGCCTCCGTCAGCGAGCGCCAGTGGTCGGCGGGCCGGCGCCAGGTCTCCCCTGTCGGCGCACGTCCGACAAGCTCGAGACTCATGGGCAACATTCCGAGGGGGCGCGCATGGGCACCAGCCTATGTGGAGCGCCGTGCCCGGGACCCGTTGCGGTGACGCGCGTCGTGCGGTTCCATGAACGCATGCCAGGACACGTTCACTACACCGCCGCCGGGACGACACGGCCCGCCTGCGGCGCCGCTCCCGCCGGCGCATCGACGACGGCGACCATCGCCCTGGTCACGTGCGAGGCCTGTCGTCGCACGACGTCGACGATCAACGTCCCGACACCGCACGGTCGCACCAACAAGTAGCGAGATCAGCGCCGCGTCGATCGGCGAGCATGTACCCCCGGTCAGACTCGAACTGACACTGGAGCGATTTTAAGTCGCCTGCCTCTGCCATTGGGCTACGGGGGCGCGTCCGTGAGAGCTGAACGCGGTCCCACGCTACCGGTCAGCGCGAGGCGGACGCCTTCTCCGCCTCGACGGTCTCCTTCTCGTCGGCGCGCTTGCCGGCGTCACGCGGCTCCGCGGGCGGAGTCACCGCCGGCTGCGGCGGACGCGGACGCGCCGCGAACTCCTCGAACACGTAGCGCGGGTTCTGGACGGTCTCGAGGTTGACGAGATCGCGGCCGAGCCAGAAGTTGTTCCACCAGCCGCCGACGACGCGGAACTTGCGCTCCCACGACGGCATGGCCAGCCCGTGGTAGCCGCGGTGCGCGATCCACGCGAGGGGGCCCTTGATGGCGAGCTTGCCGGACTGGAACACGCCGACGCCGATGCCGAGCCCTGCGACAGCGCCGAGGTTCTTGTGGTTGTACTCGCGCGGGAGCTCTCCGCGGAGGACCGCGACGAGGTTCTTCGCGAGCAGCTTCGCCTGACGGACGGCGTGCTGGGCGTTGGGGACGCAGTAGCCGCCGACACCGCCGCCGGAGAGGTCGGGAACAGCAGAGACGTCACCGGCCGCCCACGCGCCCTCGACGAACTCCTCTTCCGTGCCGACGCGCAGATCAGCGCGCGTGCGGATCCGACCGCGCTCCTCGACCGGCAGGTCGCCGCCACGGACGACCGTGGGGTTGGCCATGACGCCCGCTGTCCAGATGATCAAGTCGGACGGGATCGTCTCGCCCGTCGACAGCTCGATATTGCCGTCGATGGCACCTGTCACCTGCGTGTCGAGGTGCACGAACGCACCGCGCTTGGCGAGGTTCGAGAGAACCCATTCGCTGGTCTTGAGCGACACCTCGGGCATGATGCGCCCCATCGCTTCCACCAGGTGGAAGTGGGTGTCCTCGAAAGTCACCTGCGGGTAGCTCTTGATGAGCGAGGACGCGAGCGAGCGCAACTCGGCGAACACCTCGATGCCGGCGAACCCTCCACCGACGACGACAACGGTCAGGAGCCGATCGCGCTCGGGTCCGGGGGGCAGTACGGACGCCTTGTCGAAGTTGGACATGAGGCGGTCGCGGATCGCGACGGCTTCCTCGATGGTCTTGAGGCCGATCGCATTGTCGGCGATACCCGGGATCGGGAAGGTGCGCGACACCGCGCCCGCTGTCACGACGATCTGGTCGTACGCGAATTCGTACGGCTCGCCGGCGATCGGGGTGATGGTCGCGACCTTGCCGGCGTGGTTGATACCCGTCACCTTCGCCGCGACGACCGTCGTCTTGTGGAGGTGGCGACGAAGGGCGACCACCGAGTGGCGCGCTTCGATCGACCCCGCCGCGACCTCGGGGAGGAAGGGCTGGTAGGTCATGTAGGGCAGCGGATCGACGATCGTCACTTCTGCTTCGCCCTTGCGGAGAAGCTTCTCGAGCTTCCAGGCGGTGTAGAAGCCTGCGTATCCGCCACCGACGATGAGGATCTTGGGCACGGTGTTGGTCACGGCGGGGAGTTCTCCTGTGTCAGCGGCTCGGCGCGCGGGACGCCGATCGGATGCGTCGGACAGCTGCAGTGACGCCGAGCGCCCCCAGTATAGCGGTGCCCGTGACCAGGAGGAGCGGAAGCGACCCGTAGAGGAGGGTGTCCTGCGTGGGCAGCAGCGAGCTGACGGCGCGCGGTTGCATCTCCGCCTGCGGCAGCGGCGCGATCTCTACGGGGTTCGTCGTCTGCTCCGGAGCGGGCGCCGCGTCGGCGCGCCGGTAGAGGCGGATCCACTCCGTCAGGCTCCCCATGGGGTTCTGCGAGACGAGCGGGACGTCTGCTGTCACGGCACGAGCGGCATCCACGAGACCGTAACCGTAGATGGGGTCGCGCTCCTGCAAGGATCCGGCGGGACGAGCCGTCTGGACGATGCGGTTGATGACGTTGTTGGCGTCGAGATCCGGATGCGCCGCCCGCACGAGCGCCGCGATGCCCGCGACGATGGGGGCCGCGCCGCTCGTGCCGTCCCACTGCACGAGCCGCCCGTCGGCGGATACGCCGAGGAGGTCTTCGCTCGGCGCGGAGACACCGATCGTGATGCCCTGCGTCGACGCGTTGACGCTCGCACGCCCCTGGGGGTCCACTCCGCCGACGGTCAGGACGCCGGGGATCGTGGCGGGAGCTCCCACCTTCGTCGTTCCGCTCGCCCTGTTCCCCGCCGCGACGACGACGACGACGTCGTTGTCGAACGCGTACTGGAACGCTTCGTCCCAGCTCTCGTCCCAGTCGGGGATGTTGGTGGTCAGCGAGAGGTTGATGACATCGGCACCGTGATCGACGGCCCAGTGCATCGCTTCGGCGATCTGCTCGACGAACGACACGGATGCCGCGGAGCCGAAGCCGACCGAGATCGAGAGCAGCTCGGCTTCGGGCGCGACGCCGATCATGCCCGACTCGGGGCCTGTGCCACGCGCGGCCGCAAGGGAGCCGACCCAGCTTCCGTGGTTCGCGTCGACCGCTCCCACCGGCATCCGTCCGTCCGACGATCCTGCTCCCGAGACGTCGATGCCGTCCACGACGGCACCGTCGAACTCCGCCGGTCCGCGGCCGATCCCCGTGTCGATGATCGCGATGCGCACCCCGGCGCCGCGCGTCGTCGCCCAGGCGTCACGGATGCCGTAGTCCTCGAGCCAGTACTGCGCCGCGCGCACGGCGTCCGGCTGCGGCGTCGCCGAGACCTGGGGCACCGTCACGGGCGTCGCGGCCGACGCGGCGGGCGCCCCGCCGAGCGCGAGGAGCACGGCGACGGCGGTGCACGCGAGGACGCGTCTCATCCGCCGCCGCCCGGGTGAGCGCAGACGCACCGATCGGGTGTCCAGGTCGACAGAGCTAGTGCGCGGTCGCCGATCGGGTTCACCCCGGGACCCGCCGCGAGCGTATGCGCCAAGACCGCATGAAGGCACTTGACGCGACTCGGCATCCCACCGGCGGAGATGCCGTCGATCTCTTCGACGTCACCGAACGCCGCCCGGTCCGTCAGGTAGGCGTCGTGCGCACGCGCGTACGCTGCGCGAAGATCGTCGTCTTCGGCGAGTTCGGCGTTGAGATCGCGCATCACCTGGTCGGCTTCGAGCGCCGACATCGCCGCCGTCGCGCCGGGGTGGGTCAGGTAGTAGAAGGTCGGGAACGGCGTTCCGTCGGGAAGCCGCGGCGCCGTTGCCGCCACCGTCGGATTGCCGCACACACAGCGTGCCGCGATCCCCACGACTCCCCTCGCTGGGCGTCCGAGCTGCTCGCGCATGACAGCGAGATCGGCATCGCTCACGGGCGCATAGGGAGGAGTCGGCACGCCTCCAGGCTACCCGTGTGTGCCGGGGCGATGCTGGACGCGGACCCGCCGCGTCATGGGGCAGGCGTGTCGGTCGGCGCGGGATCCGGCACCCCGACCGTGGGAGCCGTGACGGTCTCGGAGAGCCCCGCCTCGGTGAGGGAGCGCACGAATTGCGCCATCCAGTCGGTGCGGGTCTGTGCGACCTCATCGCTGACGGCGGCCTGCTCCTGAGGGATCTGCTCGGGCGGCAGATCGTTGTCGACGAGGTAGACGACCTCGCCGGGGTTGACGTAATAAAGACGCTCGCGAGCCTGCGTCGTGATGTACGCGGGGTCCTTCCAGCGCTCCCGCTGCGCTTCGAGCACCTCGACCTCTTCACGCCCGAGCTGCACTGAGCGCTCGAGCGCGGCGACCTGCTGCCGCTGCGCGAGATAGGTGCCCACCGTCGGCACCAGCACGAAGGCCGCGAGAACCACGAGCCCCAGCATGATGACCATGAAGCCAGACAGACGGATGCCGCCCAGCCACTCCCGCACGTCGAGCGCGGGCCGTTCGCGTGGAGCCCGCCGCGCACGCGAAGGGGGAGCCGTCGTCTTGGCCACGGCTCCCCCTTCGATCGTGCTTTCTAGCCCTTGTAGCGCGGGAATGCTCCGCGACCCGCGAAGATCGCGGCGTCGCCGAGTTCTTCCTCGATGCGCAGAAGCTGATTGTATTTCGCGACGCGCTCGCTGCGGGCGGGCGCGCCGGTCTTGATCTGACCCGCGTTCACCGCGACCGCGAGGTCGGCGATCGTGGTGTCCTCGGTCTCACCGGAGCGGTGCGAGAGCATCGAGCGGTAGCCGTTCTGAGTGGCCAGCGAAATCGCGTCGAGCGTCTCGGACAGCGTTCCGATCTGGTTGACCTTCACCAGCAGCGCGTTGGCCACGCCCAGGTCGATGCCGCGCTGCAGGCGCTCGGGGTTCGTGACGAAGAGATCGTCGCCGACGAGCTGCACCTTGGTGCCGATCGCGTCGGTGAGCGACTTCCACGCATCCCAGTCGTCCTCGGCGAGCGCGTCCTCGATCGTGACGATCGGGTAGTTGGCCACGAGGTCGGCGAAATAGTCGGTCAGCTTGTCGGCCGACCAGGCGTTGCCCTCGACCGTGTAGACGCCGTCCTTGAAGAACTCGGTGGCCGCGACATCCAGTCCGACCGCGATCTGCTCGCCGGGCGTGAAGCCCGCCTTCTCGATCGCCTTCATGAGGAAGTCGAGACCTTCGCGGTTGCTCGGAAGGTCGGGGGCGAAGCCGCCCTCGTCACCGAGGGCCGTGTTGAAGCCCGCGGCCTTCAGCTCGCCCTTGAGCACGTGGTAGATCTCCGTGCCCCAGCGCAGCGATTCGGCGTAGGTGTCTGCGCCGATCGGTGCGAGGAAGTACTCCTGGAAGTCGATGCCGTTGTCGGCGTGCTCGCCGCCGTTGATGACGTTGAACAGCGGAACGGGGAGGACATGCGCGTTCGGGCCGCCGAGGTAGCGGAAGAGCGGCAGGTCGGCCGAGTCGGCCGCCGCCTTGGCGACCGCGAGCGAGACGCCGAGGATCGCGTTCGCGCCGGTGCGCGACTTGTTCTCGGTGCCGTCGGTCTCGATGAGGATCTCGTCGATGATGCGCTGCTCGCTCGCGTCGACGCCTTCGATGGCAGGACCGAGCTCGTCGATGACGGCGGCGACGGCCTTGAGGACGCCCTTGCCGCTGTAGCGGCTCTTGTCGCCGTCACGCAGCTCGTACGCCTCGAAGGCTCCCGTCGATGCGCCCGACGGAACGGCTGCGCGCTGCACGATGCCGTCGTCCAGCAGCACCTCCACTTCGACGGTCGGGTTGCCGCGCGAGTCGAGGATCTCGCGTGCGCCTACAGCCTCGATCAATGCCACTGGGACTCCTTAGTTCGTGGAGGTGGATCTGTGGAGCGTCGTCGGTCCGTGTCGAGTCTAGTGATGCGGATGCCGCGGCCACAGGCGCAGCATCCGGATCGACGACACGCGGCGCCCGCTCAGACGACCAGTGCGATGGCGACGCCGTCCCATCCTTTCGCGTCGAGGGTCTGGAGGGCGGTGGCCTCGAATCGCGGGTCCCGGCCGAGCAGTTCCAGTCCGCGCTGCGCCCCGATGACGTCCGAGCGCTCGGTGGCCGGATTGGCGACCTCTCCCCCGCGACCGATGTTGTCGACGACGACGACCGTTCCCGAGCGGCCGAGTCGCGCCGCCCAGTCGAGGTAGATCGTGTTGGACTCCTTGTCGGCGTCGATGAACACCAGGTCGAAGGGCGGCTCCCCCTCGAGCGTGGGAAGGACCTCGGCGGCCCGCCCGAGCCGGATCTCGACGCGCTCGCCGACGCCCGCCCTGTCGACGTTGGCCCGGGCGATCTCGGCATTGCGGGGCTCTGCCTCGATCGTCACGACGACACCGTCCGCGGGGAGGGCGCGCGCCATCCAGATCGTGGAGTACGCCCCGAGCGTGCCGATCTCGAGCACCCGTCGGGCCCCGGACATCCGCGCCAGAAGGTGGAGGAGTTTGCCGTTGACGGGCGCGACCTCGATGGCGGGGAGCCCCGCGGCGTTCTGATCGGCGACGGCGGCCACGAGCGCGTCGTCTCCCCCCACCAGAGTGGACGTCAGGTAAGCGTCGACGCGTCGCCACGCGTCAGGGGTGGGGTCTGTCATGTAGCCAGCCAACAAGCCCGCCCGGTCGGCGTCAAGCGCGACACCGACCGGGTGAGCGGTGTCACGTGTCGTGTTCGATGGGCGCGTCGTCTTCGCGATGGTCGTCGGCAGCACCCTCGGGGAACGTGTCGGGCTCGGGGCGTCTGCGCAGGAAGATCGCGCTCGCGACGAGGCCTCCCCACACGATCAGGATCGACAGGATGAGGAATGTGATGGCGATCGGAGTCATGACCGGACTCCCTTCTGCGAAGCAGGCGTGCGCTCATCGGACGCCGGCGGATAGGGCGGCCACGGAGTGAAGTCGTCGGGCGACCGACGCCACGGCACGACCGTGACGAGGACGGCGCCCACGACGAGGAGCGCGACCGTGCCCCACCCGAAGACGCCGAGGTACCAGGCGGGGAGCCCGCCGTACCCCTCGACGATGAGCGAGACGATCTTCGAGATGAGCATGTAGCCGAGGACGACGGGTCCGAGGACGCCGACGAGGATCACCCAGATGTTGCCCACCCGGAACGTGGAGAGGGTGTTGAGGTGGTACCGCAGCTCGGGTCCCTTCCGCGCCACCCACACGACGAGCACCGTCGTGAGGACCGCCGATGCGACGATGCCGACGTTGTTGGCCCACTGGTCGACGACATCGAGAGCGAGGAGTCCCGTCGTCGTGGAGAAGATCAGGAC